>CAVVVH010000001.1:0-134152 GCA_963751755.1 Candidatus Dormiibacterota bacterium
GGCCGTCGCGCCCCATCGTCTCCACCGCGGCGACCTCCGCCGCGGCGAAGTGCACGCCGGCGTGGTTGAACTCGTGGCTCCGCTGCGATCTCACGGTCTCGGCCTCATCGCGGTACTGCTGCACGATGTCGTCCGTCCAGGACGGCTCGGGCCAGGTGAAGCCGAGCGGGACGATCTCGCCCGGGAGGATGGCGGATTCCGCCGTCTGCAGCACCTCCAGACAGATGGCGCGCTGTTCCACCGGTTCGTTGGGCCGGCCCAACGAGTTGCCCAGGGGGTAGTTGAGGAACCCCGCGCGTGGCGGGCGTACGCGCTCGGTGATGTCCCATGCGCCGGTGACGGTGACGGTGGTGAGGCCCTCGCGCTCGAGCACGCGGGCCAGCAGTCCGATGGCCTGGTGGCACGCCGGGCAGAGCGGCACGAGCATCACCACGCCTGCGCCCGCCGCCTTGGCGTCGGCGGCCATCGCCGGCCCCATCTCGGTCACCAGCGGCACCAGCGACTTCACCGCCCCGAGCATGGCGAGGTGGTGGTCGGTGACCCCGCCGATGACACCCTCCGCCGCGAGCTCGGCCAGCCGCTGTGCGGGGTGGACGACGTCGAGGTCGATGAGGCCCGGCCGCCGGATCGGGCTGGGATGGCTGGGTCGCAGCAGCTTCGGGTCGGTGTCTGCGGGGATGCGCCGGAAGGTGAGGTCGTCCACCGGGGCGAACGGCGGGTCGGTGCGGAAGTGAACGCCGGCGCTGCTGACCAGCATCACCCTCGTCTCAGCCAGTGGCGCCGCGAGTGGCTGCCACGGCGGCATCGTCATCCGGGCGATGGGGAGCGGCGGCAGAGGCGCGGTGACCTCGTTGACGACGTCGATGTACTGGACTGGCGGCGTCCCTGTCACGTCTTGGAGCGTACCCTAACTACCGTGGGAGGGAGGAATATCCAGGGTGCGCCCAGGGCGATGTCGAGCTAGTTGAGGCGCTCCACGATCATGGCCATGCCCATGCCGCCGCCGACGCACATGGTCTCGAGGCCGATGGTCTTGTCGAGGGTGCGCAGGTCGTTGAGCAGGGTGCAGAGGATGCGGGCGCCGGTCATGCCGAAGGGGTGGCCGAGGGCGATGGCGCCGCCGTGGGGGTTGAAGCGCTCGTCCCAGGGGTCGATGCCGATGCCGCGGGCGGCGGGGATGACCTGGGCGGCGAAGGCCTCGTTGAGCTCGACGACGTCGACGTCGTCGATGGCCATGCCGGCGCGCTGCGAGAGCCTGCTTGCTGGCCTCGATGGGACCGAGGCCCATGAACTCCGGGTTGAGCGAGCCGAGCCCGGTGCTGACGATGCGGGCCAGGGGGGTGATGCCGAGATCGCGGGCCCTGGTGTCGCTCATCACCACCACGGCGGCGGCGCCGTCGTTGAGCGGGCAGGAGTTGCCGGCGGTGACGGTGCCGTCCTCGCGGAAGACGGGCGCCAGCGTGGCGAGCTTCTCGAGGGTGGTCTCGCGGCGGGGGCCGTCGTCCTTGGTCATCTCGCCGGCGCCGTCGGGGAGTGGGACGGGGATGATCTCGCGGGCGAAGAAGCCGCTGTCCTGGGCGGCGACGGCGCGCTGCTGGCTGCGCAGCGCGAACCTGTCCTGCTCCTCGCGGGAGATCTCCTCGCGGCGGGCCACGTTCTCGGCGGTCTGGCCCATGGCGATGTAGATGTCGGGGAAGCCCTCGGGGTTGCCCGGCTTGAGCCGCTCGTTCTCGTTCTGCGGGTTGTCGCTCATGCCGTTGACGAACCGCGAGACGCACTCGATGCCGACCGAGAGGAAGACGTCGCCCTCGCCGGCCTTGATCGCGTGCGCGGCCATCCGCGTGGTCTGCAGCGAGCTCGAGCAGTACCGCGTGACGGTGGTGCCGGGCACGTCGATGTTGGCGAGGATGCTCACCACGCGGCCGAGGTTGAAGCCCTGCTCACCGCCGGGAAGTCCGCAGCCGCAGATCAGGTCCTCGATGTCGTCGGGGTTCAGCTGGGGAACCTGCTCCAGCACCTTGCCGACGATGTGGGCGCCGAGGTCGTCAGGGCGGACGTTGACGAGAGATCCCTTCATGGCGCGCCCGATCGGCGAGCGACCGGCGGCGACGACGACGGCTTCAGGCATGGCGACGAGGGCCTCCCGGCAAAGTTGACGTGGATGTCAATTGTGGGCGAACGGTACGGTGAACCGCCCCGCGGGCTATTCTCCGCTCCGCACAGGGCCGCTGTGCGAAAGCGGGGAGGAGGTCGTGGTGCAGTACTTCGTCACCGGTGCCACCGGGTTCATTGGTCGGCAGCTGATCCCGCTGCTGCTCGCCCGCGACGCCGAGATCAACGTCCTGGTGCGCCCTGGCTCCCGGCACCGCTTCGCCGCGCTGCGCGAGCGCCTCGATCCCCAGGGTGAGCGTCTTCGGGCGGTGATCGGCGACATCGCTGAGCCCGGCCTGTCGATCGGCGACGAGGACCGCGCCCGGCTGCGCGGCGCCACCGTCTTCCACCTCGCGGCCGTCTACGACCTCACCGCGTCGGAAGAGGACACCAGGCGGGCCAACATCGACGGCACCCATCACACCATCGAGTTCGCCAACGCCATCGCCGCGGCACGCTTCCACCACGTCAGCTCGATCGCGGTCGCCGGCCGCTTCAAGGGCGTCTTCACCGAGGAGATGTTCGCCGAGGGCCAGGACCTGGACCACCCCTACTTCTCCACCAAGTACGAGGCCGAGCGCATCGTCCGCGACGAGGCGACCATCCCGTGGCGGGTGTACCGGCCGGGCATGGTGATCGGCTCGTCGGAGACCGGCGAGGCCGATCGCGTCGACGGTCCGTACTACTCCTTCAAGCTGATCCAGACGCTGCGCAGCGACTTTCCGCAGTGGGCGCCCTTCGTGGGTCCCGAGGGCGGTCCGCTCAACCTCGTCCCCGTGGACTTCGTCGCTCGCGCCATGGACCACATCGCCCACCTCGACGGCCTCGACAACCGCGCGTTCCACCTCGTCGACCCTGCGCCGCTGTCACTCGGCGACACCATGAACACGTTCTGCCGGGCCGCCCACGCGCCGGAGTTCGCGCTGCGCTTCGACAGGCGCATGACCAAGATGATCCCCGGCGACACCCTCAAGGTGGTGGGCGACCTCCCCGCCATCAAGCGCGTGCGCCAGCAGGTCCTCGATCGCCTCGGCATCCCCGAGACCGCGCTCGAGTACATGGACTACCCGGCGACCTTCGACGCCGCCGGTGCCCAGCAGGCGCTGGCAGGCAGCGGCATCCGTGTCCCGCGCCTGCACGACTACGCCTGGAAGGTGTGGGACTACTGGGAGCGCCACCTCGATCCGGACCTGCCCACCGCGCAGAACGTTCGGCGCGTCGCCGGCGACAAGGTGATCGTCATCACCGGCGCGTCGAGCGGCATCGGGCGCGCCGTCGCCAGCGCGCTGGCGAGCTCGGGGGCCACCATCGTCGGCGTCGC
Organism: Candidatus Dormiibacterota bacterium; assembly: GCA_963751755.1. Taxonomy (GTDB): domain Bacteria; phylum Chloroflexota; class Dormibacteria; order Aeolococcales; family Aeolococcaceae; genus Aeolococcus. Next base: position 3,473 of record CAVVVH010000001.1, read on the forward strand.
ACGCGGGCTCGAGAAGCTCGAGGAGATGAAGGCCGAGGTGGAGGCTCTCGGCGGCACCGTGCAGCTCCGCCCCACCGACCTCAGCGACCCCGCCTCCTGCAAGGAGATGCTCGACGGCGTCATCGAGGAGCACGGCCGCGTCGACGTGCTCATCAACAACGCGGGTCGGTCGATCCGGCGTTCGGTGATGGACTCGCTCGACCGCTTCCACGACTTCGAGCGAACCATGCAGCTGAACTACTTCGGCGCCATCGCGCTGATCATGGCGGCGCTGCCGAGCATGAAGCAGCACGGCGGCGGCCACATCATCAACATCACCTCGATCGGCGGCCAGACGTACCCGCCGCGGTTCGCCGCGTACGTGGCCAGCAAGGCAGCGCTCGACGCCTACTCCCGCTGCCTGGCGCCCGAGGTCGCGGCCGACGGCATCGACATCACCACCGTTCACATGCCGCTGGTGCGCACGCCGATGATCGCGCCGACGGGGATCTACAAGAACTTCCCCACGATCAGCCCGGAGGAGGCCGCGGAGATGGTGGTGCAGGCGATGATCACGCGCCCGCACGAGGTGTCGACGCGGCTGGGCAAGTTCGGGGAATTGACCCACTCGATCGCCCCCGGCCTGCACAACCTGATCATGAGCGCGGCCTACCACATGCTCCCGGACAGTGGCAGCCGGTCCAAGGACAAGAACGGCGAGGCCAAGGAGGAGGCGCCGGTCACTGCCGAGGCGTACGCGCTCGGCATGCTGATGCGCGGCATCCACCTCTAGTAGCGCTGAAGCGCTCAGGCGGGCGTCGGCAGCAGAGTGAGCTCGTCGTCGACGCCCAGTGTCCGCGCCGTCGGCGACGTCGGCACCGCGTCCTTGGCGGGGTGGGTGCGCAGCACGTAATCCGCCACCGGGTTGGTGACGCCGAACCAGTACTGCTCGTTCTTGTAGTGGTGCAGGATGTGCGCTCGCCACACCGCGCGGAAGGCCGCCGTGCGAGGCACGTACGGTGAGTGGATCAGGTAGTGCGACCACTCGTAGCCGAAGAGGAAGGTGGCCATGGTCGCGAAGGCGGTGAGCCCCAGACGGTGGTCGGCGAACGCCAGGCCGCTCACCACCGCGAGCACCACGATGAACCCCGCCAGCACCGGCAGCGGCACGAACACCAGCGGGATGTTGCGTGGGTCCCGGTGGTGCATGCGGTGCCGCCGCGCGAAGAGCGGGTCGATGCGCCGGCCGGCGACCGTGCGCGGCCGGAAGTGCAGCACGAACACGTGCAGGAGCCACTCCGCGAACGGCTCAACGGCGAGGATGGCGCCGACGACGATGAGGTCGCCCCAGCGGAACCCCCCCACGAGCACGCGCGCCACCAGCGCCGCCGCGGCCATCAGCCCCATGATCCGCGGGCTGCCGTAGGCGGCGAAGACCCGTGCCGCGGCACCGAGCGAGAGGGTGCGGTCGCCCGCCGATGCCGCCGCGCGCACCGCGGAAGCGCCGCCGTCGCCTGCCCCCACCACCTCGCTCACGCAGGACAGTCTACGAGCCGGAGCGCAGCCAGATGGCGACGGGGCCACTCGCGAAGACCCGTCTGTACGCGCCGCCATCGAGAACCTTGGTGATCTCGGGCCACTGGCTCTCGGCGTCGTCCGACACGATGATCAGCGTCGGGTTGATGGCCGCCACGGCCGTCGCCACCGGCCCGTTGTTGCCGAGCAGCACCTCGTCGTTGTAGATCGGCGGCGTCGGCATCAGCACATCGAGGTCGGCCAGCGAGTACACCCACGAGTCCGAGGACCACACCACCGCCGATGCGCCGGAGAAGCCGTGGGTGGAGATCCACGAGGCCACGGCGGCATCCGCGGGCACGTGGGAGTCGAACTGTTCGTCCCAGTCGCTGTCGTTGCCCTTGATGGCCGCGTTGACCGCCCCCCCGTAGTACTGCGTGAGCGTGCGCGAGGAGTTCTGCGCCGGTGACGGCGCCGCCTCGGGCACCCAGTCGAGCCCGGTGACCCTGGCGAGCGCGGCGGCCAGCACCAGCGCCGCCACCGCAGGCACCAGCCGCAGCGCTGTCCCCCGACTGACAAAGCGCAGCCGCCCCGGCAGCGGGAGGGCCGCCACCGCCAGGCACACGGGAGCGGCCGTGGCGGTGAGGTAGTGGGCGTACGGCTGGCCCGCCATTGCCGCCACCAGCAGGGCGGCGGCCGCCCACACCAGGATCGCCCACGTGGCGGTGCCCAGGCGCCGGCAGGCGACGGCGCCCAGGCAGATGAGGATCGCCGCCACCCCGACCACGGCGATGTGGGCCACCACGCCCGCGCCGCTGGAGGGGAGCACGGACCGCGTGTAGGGGATGTAGAAGCCCACCAGGGCGAAGGCCACCCTGCTGGCCCCCGCGGTGGCGATCGCGACCGATACCCACGCGGCGGTGATGGCGGCGACGGTCCCGACATAGGCGAGAAGGTCGCGCCAGCGCGTCCGCGGGCTCACCGCGATGACGATCGCGAACGCCGCCGCCTCCGCGACCACGGTCTGCTGGTAGGCGATGCCGGCCGCGACGAGCGCGCCGACCACGAATGGCCACAGCGAGAGCCGGCGGGCGGCGGCCACCGGGCGGCGCGGGTCGATGCGCACCAGCAGGAGCGCCCCCGCCCACGTCACCGGCGCGATCAGCAGGCTCTCGGGGAGGGCGAGCTCCGCATCGATGATCGGCAGGCCGAGCAGCACCGCGCAGAGCAGTGTCGCGAAGCAGGCGCGCCGCGCTCCGAGCAGGCGCGTCGCTGCGAAGGCCACCGCCGCGAGCGCGAGGAACCCGGTGAGGTAGGTGAGCACGTGCAGGCCCGCTTCGCTGGCCCCGAACACGCGCACCTCGGCAGCGATCGTCCACGACTGCAGCGGCGGCTTGTTGTTCCAGATCTGGCTGTAGAGGACGCGCCCGCGCAGCAGCGACCGGGCGACGCTGACGTAGCTGGCCTCATCCGTGTACCAGTGCGGCTCGAAGAACGAGGGCAGGCGCAACACGGTGAACAGGGCAAAGCTCGGCGCCGTCCACCACAGGGCGCTGCCACGGCGAAGCGCTCCGCGATCGGCCCGATGCGATCGCGAGGCGGCAGGGATCGATGTGCTCACTCAAACGGAGTAATACCACCGTCAGGTCTGGGCCCAGTGTCCCACGCTCTACGATGCGCACACACGAGGAGGTGCCAGATGGCCGACAGCGACATCCCCGAGGGGTACCCAGACAGCCCGTCCGAGGAGACGACGCCGCAGGAGCCGCCGGAGTCGCTCGAGGATGCGGACCGTGAGCTCGAGGCTGACGGGGAGGTGAGCCCGCCCGGGGCGCAGCCTGACCTCGGTGACCGCGAGGACGCCTTCAACGACGCCCCCGACGCCGACCAGCTCGCAGCCGCGGAGATCGGCAACCAGGGGTCGAATCACGAGGACAGAGCCAACTTCGAGGACAACACCGCGGAGTGGTCGCGCGAGCGCCGGTGACCGCCTCAGGGGTGGAGGTTGCGGTCAGCGCCGGTCAGGCCCAGCACCTCGTCGTGGAGCACGCCGTTGGTGGAGAGGCCGACGCCACCGAGCGGACCGTCGGCTGAGCGGTCGAGGAAGCGCCCGCCGGCCTCCTCGACGATGAGCGCGAGCGCCGCGTAGTCCCAGACGTTGGCGCGAGCCGTCCAGCCGATGTCGGCGCTGCCCCGGGCCACCGCCAGGTGGGAGTGGGTGTTGCCCAGGCCGCGCGCCTCCCAGACCAGCTGGTTCAGCTCGAGGAGCTCGACCCACCGCCCCACCCGCTGGAACCCCGCCACCGAGCTGTGCGCGAGCATCGCGTCGGCGACGGCGGTGACCGCGGAGACGCTGATCGATTCGCCGTTGACGGTCGCGCCGCCCCCGCGCACCGCGGCGTAGCGCTGACCGTCGGCCGGGGTCGACGCCACCGCGACCAGGCTGCGGCCGTCGTGCTGGAGTGCGATGAGCGTCCCCCAGGTCTCCATCCCGCGCACGAAGCTCTTGGTGCCGTCGATGGGGTCGACGACCCAGCGCCAGCCGTCGGTGGCGCGCGTGTCGCCCCCGAACTCCTCGCCGAGCACGGTGTGCGATGGGCGGTGCGCTGCGACGAGGTCGCGGATGGCGCGCTCGATGCCACGGTCTGCCTCGGTCACAGGGGTCATGTCCGGCTTGGCATTGACCACCAGGTCATGGGCTCGGAAGCGCTCCATCGAGATCGCGTCGGCGACGTCGGCGAGCTCGTGGGCGAAGGCCAGCTCCTCCTCGAGCGCGGCGATCGATGTGTCGAGCACGCAGCTAGCGTACCGGCGACCCACGCAGCAACGCCCGTCGTACCCTAGGCGAGCCGCACACGAACAGGAGTCAACCCCATGGACCACCGCAAGCTGCCGATCTTCGACGAGAAGGGATTCGTCGTCCTCCGCGACTACGAGGGTCCCCCCATCCCCACCGAGGAGTGGATGGGCCTGGAGTACATGGACTGGAAGAGCGGGGGAGACACCAACTTCGCGCCGCTGGCCTCCGCGCTCGGCGAGATGGAGTGCGCCGGGTTCTGGGACCACGGCAAGCCGGACAAGGACGGCATCTGGACAAAGAACAAGGATGTCGCACCCTCGCTGGTGCGCTACGTGGAGGCGGTGGGCTCCCGGTACGGCCGGGTGCGCGTCATCAAGCTCAACCCCAGCGACGAGGCCTTCGCGGTGCGCCAGCTCCACCAGGACGACAACAACCGCCTCAACCCGGACGGCGAGGGCTGGGTGGTGCGCTCATGGCTCGAGCTCACCGACAACAACGCCACCTTCATCCTCCGCGAGGACAAGGAGGATGCGTCCACCGAGTCGCGCATCCCGCTGCACAGGGGCATGCAGTTCGTCATCGACACGCAGCGGCTGTGGCACGTCGTCCACAACCCCGGCCCCGAACCGCGCTACGCGCTGATCACGTCGTGGGAGTCCGGCGACGCCCTGCAGGCGTGGATCGACGCCCAGCTGCCGGTGGGTGAGGGCGCCGGCGCCCGCTGACCTCAGGCGACGTCAACGCGCCGCGTCGGGGTCGACGGCCTCGCCGCACGCGGGACAGAACTCGGCGCTCGTGTCGTCGACCCACCCGCCGCATGCGGGACATTGCTGCGTTGCCATGGCATCGCTCTCCTGCACAGTTTGCCTGGCTCAACGATACGGTGCGTGACCCGCGCGGACAGCGAACACCCGATACCCACAGCGCGCGCTGTCGGTGAGGCCCGCCGCGCGATCATGGAGCTGCAGAGCCGCGGAATGGAGACACGCATGAAGACACGCACACTGGGCCAGGGATTGACGGTGTCCGCCGAGGGGCTTGGCTGCATGGGCATGTCGGACGCCTACGGGCCCGGCGACGACGGCGAGTCGATCCGCACCATCCACCGCGCGCTGGAGCTCGGCGTCAACTTCCTCGACACCGCGGACATGTACGGCCCCTGGACCAACGAGCGGTTGGTGGGCGGGGCGATCGCCGGCCGTCGCGACGAGGTGGTGCTGGCGACGAAGTTCGGCAATGTGCGCAACGAGAAGGGCGAGTTCCTCGGCGTGCGCGGCGACCCTGCGTACGTCCGCGAGTGCTGCGACGCTTCGCTGCAGCGCCTGGGCGTGGAGGTCATCGACCTCTACTACCAGCACCGCGTCGACAAGAACGTGCCGATCGAGGAGACGGTCGGCGCCATGGCCGACCTGGTGCAGCAGGGCAAGGTGCGCCACCTTGGACTCTCCGAGGCGTCCCCGGCGACGATCCGACGCGCCCACGCCGTGCACCCGATCACCGCACTGCAGACGGAGTACTCCCTGTGGACCCGCGAGCCCGAGCGGGAGATCCTCGCCACCACCCGTGAGCTGGGCATCGGCTTCGTCCCCTACAGTCCACTTGGTCGCGGCCTGCTCACCGGGCGCTTCCGCACCGCCCAGTTCGGTCCGGGCGACGGCCGCGCCAACCACCCCCGCTTCCAGGGAGAGAACCTCGAGCAGAACCTGGCCATCGTCGACGCCGTCGAGGCCGTCGCCAGGCGCAAGGGCGCGACGACAGCGCAGGTGGCGCTCGCCTGGGTGCTGAGCCGAGGCGACGATGTCGTGCCCATCCCCGGCACCAAGCGCGTGCGCTATCTCGAGGAGAACGTCGCCGCGCTCAGCGTTGAGCTCGACGATGACGACCTCGCCGCGCTGGACGCGGCGGCGCCACTGGGAGCGGGAGCCGGCGACCGCTACGCGAGCATGGCCAGCATCGACAGTTGAGGCCGGTGGTGGACGCCTGGACGTCCTCCACCGGAACCGTCAAACGCCGCAAGGTCGGTCAACGCCGCCGGGGCGACCGGCCGTAGCGCGGAACGTCCTCGGCGGACGCCGTGGCTGCGCTGAGGCTGGCCGCCAGGTCGCTGAGCAGGCGGGTCACCTCATCGGGTGAAGCCGAGAGGTCCGCGAGGGTTCGCTCCGCGAGCTCACGCCACGCCGCCTTCACCTTCGGCAGCAGCGCCCGTCCCGTGTCGGTCAGCTCGACCACCGTCGCACGCTTGTCGGTCGGCGACGGGCGTCGGGCCACGTAGCCCGCCGCCTCGAGCTGGCGCACGCTGAGCGTGATCGTTGGCGGTTCGTAGCCGGTCCCCGCGGCCAGCTCGGCCTGCGTGCGCGGTCCCTGCTCCAGCTCGAGGAGGAGGAGCTTGTGCCCGGGGTGGATCCCGAAGGGCGCCAGCGCTGCGATGGCGAGCGTGCGGTGGCGGATCCCGATGGCGCGGATCGCCTCGTTGAGGGCGTCGGCCTGGCGGTAGTTCATCGGTGGCACCTTGACATGAAATACTTAGGCACCTAAGATTAGGCGCCTAAGTAATTCTACCGCCTCGGACCCGTGTTGGGCCGGTCGGTGGAGAGGTCGGCAACCACGAAAGGGACACCAGCATGGCCGCCACGGTTGCGTCCGCGTACAGCGCGTCGTCCACGGTGAATGGATGGAGGATCCGGGCAGCCGGCGTCGCGGCAGCCGTCGCAGCCGCCGCGGTCGTGTGGACCGTGGCCGCCCAGGTGCTCGGCGTGCACCTGGTCATCCGTTTCGGGCACAGCGCTCCTCAGACGATCGGCATCGGGCTCGTCGCCGGCGTCAGCCTGGGTGCGTCGCTCGCCGCCTGGGCGCTGCTCGCGCTGATGGAGCGGCGCACGCCGAGCGCGAGGACCACCTGGACTCGCACCGCCGTGGTCGTGCTGCTCCTCTCCCTCAGCATGCCGGCCATCGCCGCGACCACGGTGTCGACGGCGGTCACCCTCGGGGCCATGCACGTGGTGGTCGCGACGATCCTCATCGCCGTCCTGCGCCGCGGGCACGCGGAAGTCGCGCTCGACAGCTGACGTGTCAGCCGGCCACGACGCGGTTGGCGGTCACCCCGATGCGCAGGCTGACGATCCTCACGCGCCGGCTAGGCCTGCGACTCGAGCCTGGTCCAGGCGACATGCAGGACGTCGGCGGCCGCCGCCGACGCCAGCAGCGCGCTGACATCGCGGGTGGCGTCGGGGGCGTGCAGCCAGGCGATCGCCAGCGCCGTCGCGGCCCACTGGTTGAAGCAGAAGGGGCAGGTGAGCAGCTCGCCGACGGCATAGCGAAGGCCCTCGCCGCGCGGCGCCTCGTTCACCTCGGCGCCGTCGCCCTCCTCGACGAACTCCGTGAAGGGCGCGCGCACGAAGCCGGTCACCTTGTCCTTGGTCACCAGCCGGCTCAGCTTGAACGCGGCGACCGCGAGGAGCGCGCCGTCGGCCAGCGTCGGCTTGGGGATGCCCCGGCGGTGGACGCCGGTGAGCATGCCGATCGCGGTGGCCGCCGCGTACGTCCCGAACAGCGTCGCGTACGCACCGAGTTGCTGCTCGCGCCCGTAGCCGGAGACGATCCCCGAGACGGGTGAGCGGGCGCGACGCAGACTGGGGCGGATCACCGGTCCAGCGTACGGGTCGGGGACGATCCGGCGCGTCACCGGCATCGCCGCTGCGAGCCGATCGGCGAGCCGGGCGACTCTGCGGGGCGCCTACGATGCGCACGTGCCAGGCGAACTGCGGTGACCGCGCTGATCCCGATGCGGCGCCACGCTCACTGGCCCGCAGCCGAGGAGGGGCAGGTGGTCGTGCGCCTCGCCGGGCTGGGAACGGCGCTGCCGCCTCACCGCGTCAGCCCCGCTGAGGTGGTCGACGCGTTGCAACGCGTCTGGCCTGACATGGTCCGGCGCACGTCGGGGCTGCTCGCCTCCGCCGGCGACGGGTACCGCCACCTGGTGCGCGGGCCGGCGGAGATGGTCGAGGCGCTGTCCCCGGGTGAGCAGACAGCCTGCTACGCGCGGGCGGCGCTGCCGCTGGCCGTGGCGGCGGCTGAGGAGGCGCTCGAAAGGGCGAACGTCAGCCGCGACACGATCGGGGTGCTGTTGGTGACGTCGTGCACCGGCTACATCCTCCCCGGCCTCGACGCCCACCTCGTTCCCGCGCTTGGCCTGCGCCCCGATGTCTGGCGGATGCCCATCTCGCAGCTCGGCTGCGCGGGTGGGTCGGCCGGCTTGGCGCGCGCCGCTGACTGGACGCGCACCCACCCCGGTCGCAGCGCGCTGGTGGTCTCGGTCGAGCTGCCGTCGCTGACGTTCCGCCCCGGCGACCGCTCCGTCGACAACCTGCTCAGCGCGCTCGTCTTCGGCGACGGTGCCGGGGCGGCGCTGCTCGAGGCAGGGGACGCCGGCTCTGCGGGGTTGCGCATCGGTGCGGTGCGCAGCGTCCTGGTGCCCGACACCACCGCGGCCCTCGGCTACGACCTCGCCGACGACGGCTTCCGCGTCATCCTCTCGCGGCGCCTCCCCGAGCTGCTCGCCGGCGCCGTCCCGGGGCTGGTCCGCGAGTTCTGCGGCGATGCCGGGGCAGCCGACCTCGACGCCGTTGCCGTCCATCCCGGCGGTCGCGCCATCGTCTCTGCTGTCCAGCAGTGCCTGGGCCTGCGCGACGAGCAACTCACCGCCACCCGGTCGGCGATGCAGACCACCGGCAACACTTCGTCCGCGGCCATCTTCTTCGTCCTCGAGGCGCTCGCCGCCGCGCTGCCGGCGCCTGCGGGACGCGGCCTCGTGCTCGGCTTCGGTCCCGGCATCACCGTCGAGCTGCTCGAGCTCGGCATGGGGATCCTGACCCCACGACGCCGCACGGCCGTGGTCGGCGTGCTCGCGACGCAGCGCCTCGCCGAACTGCGCGTCTCCGCCCGCAACCGCGCCGGTGCCGGAGCGGGGGAAGCGTCGTCGCCGGGCACGTACCCGGCGATGGTGGCGGCGCACGTCGCCCTCTTCGTCACCGCCGCCTGGCCGTGGCGCACGCGCCGCGCTCCGCTCGTCGTCGAGCTGGCGGCGCTCGCCGGCGTCGCCGGCGCGACCTTCCTGCGCCTGAGCGTCATCCGGACCCTCGGCGAGAGCTGGAACGTCACCGCGCACGTCGCGCCGTCGACGCGGGTGGTGACCTCGGGTCCGTATCGCCGGATGCGTCACCCCAACTACACCGCCGTGGCGATCGAGTTCGCATGCCTGCCGCTGGCGGTTGGCGCCCCACGTGCGGCAGTGTGGCTGTCGCTCGCCAACGTCGCCGTGCTGTGGCCGCGCATCGTTGCCGAGGAGGCCCTGCTCGACCGTCTGCCCGGCTACCGCGAGGCGTTCGCGGGCGTCCCCCGCTTCATCCCGCTGCCGGGACGGCACAGTCACAGCCCGGCGAGCGTCCCCCAGTCGCGCGGCGTGAGCCGGCCGAATCCCCAGTAACCGCAGTTGATCCCGAGCAGGCGTTCCAACGCCTGCGGTCGCTCGGCCGACGCGGCCACGGCACGACGCGCCAGCCACGGCCTGCGGCTCATGAGCAGAGCCAGGGCGGTGACGCGGCTGCCGTTGCGTCGCAGGCACGCATGGTCGCGCCGGTAGCGCGCTTCGGCGGTGCGGCAGTCGGTCGATCCTGACAGCAGCGCGTCGATGTGAGACGCGAGCCGCTCCGCCATGAGCAGGCCGATGCCGATGCCCTCACCCGTGGTGGGATCGTCGTAGCCGGCGGCGTCGCCGACGAGGAAGAGGCCGTCGGCGGCAACCGTGCGCGCCCTCTGGCGGAACTGGCCCGCGGCCAGCGGGCGGCCGACCAGCTCCGCACTGCGCAGCGCAGGAAGAGCGGCACGCGCGGCGGCGGCGTAGTCCGCGGCGGTGGCGCCGATGCTGCGCCGATCGCCCAGCGTCGAGACCAGCAGGAGGTTCTCTCCCACGGGTGCCTGGTACCACTCCTGCCGGCCGGTGAAGGTGACGGTGATGCCGTCAACGTCGTTGACGTCGACCGCCCAGTGCCCCGCCAGCCCGTACCTGCCGCCGGGCCGGCCCGGCCGGGTCCGTCCGGCGGCCGCGCGCATCGGCGAGTGCAGGCCGTCGGCGGCGATGACCAGCCTCGCGGGTATCGGTCCCGCGGTGCTGGCCACGCCGGCAACCTGGCCGGAGGGTTCGCGCATCAGCGCGGTGGCGCGCACGCCCTCCAGGAGCGTCGCACGCGGCTCACGGCGCAGCGCGTCGACGAGGACCGCGTCGAAGCGGGTGCGGCGAACGCCGAGCCCCCAGCGCGTGCCACCGCCGGGCGGTGCCGGGAGGAGCGCGTGGGCGACGCCGGCGCCAGGGTGTGCATAGGTGACGCCGCGCAGGTCGCGCGCCTGCGTGGCCACGACGTCATCGAGCAGGCCGAGGCGGCGAAGCACCCCGACGCCGGGAGGCATCAGCCCCTCCCCGCACGCCTTGTCACGCGGAAAGTGAGCGCGGTCGAGGACGGTCACCGAGTGACCCGCCCGGCTCAGCAGCAGCGCAGTCGCCGCGCCGCTCGGACCCGCCCCAACCACGACAACGTCCGCACGCATGTGGCGATGATCGCCGCCTACGGATTGGGGGCGGCGGCATGCTCGGCGTCGTCGCGGTCGCCGAGGAACGCGAGCACCTGCTCGTGCAGGACGCCGTTGCTGGTGACCACGTTGCCGCCGTCGCAGCGGTCGGCGCCCGAGAAGTCGCTGAACGTGCCGCCGGCCTCGCGCACGATCAGGCGCGCGGCGCTGATGTCCCATTCGTTCACCACCGGCTCCACGCCGCAATCGACCGCGCCCTCGGCGACCAGCATGTGCGACCAGAAATCGCCGAAGCCGCGCACCATCCGGCACGCGCCGGCGAGTCGGGCGAAGCCGGCGACCCAACCGTGGCGCGCGAAGTCGCGCAGGTCGGTGATCGAGAGCGTGGCGTCCGAGAGCGTCGCCACCGCCGACACGTGCAGCGCGCCGAGGTCACTCCACGCGCCCTGGCCGCGCGCCGCCCACCAGCGCCTGCCCAGGGCAGGCGCCGACACCACCGCACAGGTCTCCTCGCCACGGTGCTGCAGCGACAGCAGCGTTGCCCACACCGGCACGCCGCGCGCGAAGTTCTTGGTGCCGTCGATGGGGTCGACGATCCAGCGCCACTCGGCCTCGCCGCTCGAGCCCTGCTCCTCACCGAGCACGGCGTGGGACGGCCGGGCCGTGGCGATGCGCTTGCGCACCAGCGCCTCCACCATGCGGTCCGCGTCGGTCACGGGGGTGTTGTCGGGTTTGGTGTCGACGCGCAGGTCGGCGGCCCGGAAGCGCGCCATGGTGATCTCGTCCGCGAGACCGGCGAGCTCGAGCGCCAAGGCGAGGTCGTCTTGCGAGTCACTCATGCGCGCCGCGCTCGACGACGGTGAAGAAGCACGACGTCTCGCCCGTGTGGCACGCGGGGCCCGCCGCGTTGACGCGCAGCAGGACGGCGTCGTCGTCGCAGTCGAGGCGCACCTCGACGATCGCCATGCGGTTGCCGCTGGTGGCGCCCTTCTCCCACAGCTCGTGGCGTGAGCGGCTCCAGAACCATGCCTGGCCCGTGCTCAGGGTGCGCTTCCAGGCGTCCTCGTTCATGTGGGCGAGCATCAGGACGGCACCACTGCCGGCGTCCTGGACCACGGCGGTGACGAGCCCGTCAGGACCGAAGCGCGGACCGCCGCTCACAGGCGCACCTCGACCCCCGCGTCGGCCAGGTAGCGCTTGGTGGCCGGCAGCGGATGAGAGTCGAAGTGGAAGATGGATGCTGCCAGCGCCGCGTCGGCGTGGCCCTCGGTCAGCACTGCACGCAGGTGCTCCGGCTCACCGGCGCCGCCGCTGGCGATCACCGGCACCGGCACAGCGTCACTGACCGCGACGGTCAGGGCGAGGTCGTAGCCGAGACCGGTCCCGTCACGGTCCATGCTGGTGAGCAGGATCTCCCCGGCACCGCGCTCTGCTGCCTCACGGGCCCACTCGACGGCGTCGCGCCTGGTGTCGCGCCGTCCCCCGTGCGAGTACACAAACCAGCCGCCATCGCCGTGACGGGCGTCGATGGCCACCACGACGCACTGCTCACCGAACCGTGCGGCGGCCTCGCCGATGAGGTCGCTGGATTCGAGCGCGGCAGTGTTGAGCGACACCTTGTCGGCGCCGGCGCGCAGCAGGGTGTCGATGTCGCCGAGGCTGCGGATGCCGCCGCCGACGGTCAGGGGGATGAACACCGCATCGGCAGTGGCACGCACAGCGTCGAGCAGGATGTCGCGGCTGTCGCTCGAGGCGGTGATGTCGAGGAACACGAGCTCGTCGGCCCGGTCGGCGTCGTAGCGCGCGGCGAGCTCGGCGGGGTCGCCCGCGTCGCGGAGCTCGACGAAGTTGACTCCCTTGACGACACGACCGCGGTCGACGTCGAGGCACGGGATGATGCGCTTGGCGAGCGTCACGACCGCACCACGCCACCGAAGCGATCGAACGCCGCCCTGAGGTCGAACAGTCCCTCGTGCAGCGCCCGTCCGACGATCGCGGCCTCCGCGCCGGCATCCGCGCAGGCGGCCACGTCCTCGAGCGTGGTCACGCCGCCGCTGGCGACGACATCGCCGCCGAACTGCGCGCACACCGCGCGCAGCGAGTCGAGCGCCGGGCCCTGCAGGGTCCCGTCGCGCTCGATCGCAGTGTGCACCACGCCGGCCAGGGGCCACGACCGCCAGCGCCGCAGGTGCGTCATCGCGTCGCCGGCGTCCACGGTCCATCCCTGCGCTCGAGCGGACCCGTCGCTGACGTCGAGCGCGGCGAGCACACGATGGGGCAGCGCGATGCAGACGGCGCTGGCGGCTCGCGGGTCGCGGACCGCGAGGCTGCCGATGACCACGTACGCCGCGCCGGCATCGATCCACGCCCGCGCCGCGTCGAGATGGCGCACGCCGCCGCCCACCTGCGCGTCGACGCCACGCCGCGCGAGCGCTGCAACAGCCGCGCGGATGGCGGCCGTGGACGCCTCATCCGGAGTGCCGCGCGCGGCGTCGAGGTCGACGAGGTGCACGCGGCGCGCCCCGGCGTGCGCGAAGCTCTCCACGACACCGACGACGTCGCCGTCGAACACCGTCTCGTGCGCGTAGTCGCCGCGCAGGAGCCGCACCACGCGCCCCGCACGCACGTCGACCGAGGGGATGACCAGCATCGATGCGCTCAGGCGGCGGCCGGCGCCGCGCACAGCGCCGCGAAGTTGGCGTAGATGCGCAGCCCCGCGCTGCCGCTCTTCTCGGGGTGGAACTGGGTGCCCTGGACCGTACCGCGCTCGACGGCGGCGACGATCGGTCCGCCGTAGTCGGCCGTCGCCACGACGTCGCGCTCATCCTCAGGCGCCACCTCGTACGAGTGCACGAAGTACACCCGCTCACCGTCGGCGACGCCGTCGAGGAGCGGGGACGACCGCGTCACGCGCAGCTGGTTCCAACCCATGTGCGGCACCTTGCCGCGGCTGACGTCGAGACGGCGCACACTGCCCGGCAGCAGGCCGAGCCCGCGACCGCCGAGGCCCTCATTGCTCTCCTCGAAGAGGAGCTGGAAGCCGAGGCACACGCCGAGCACCGGCCGTCCCGCGCGCGCCATGCGGGTGACCATCGAGTTGAGGTCACGCTCGCGCAGGGTCGCCGCGGCCTGCGCGAAGGCGCCGACTCCGGGGAGGACGACGCCGTCGCAGCCTGCGAGCTCGGCGGGGTCGGCGCTCACGACCGGCTGTGCCCCGGCAGCGGTCAGCGCTCGCTCGACGCTGCGCAGGTTGCCGACCCCGTAGTCGCAGACGCCGACGCGGGCGCTCACAGCATGCCCTTGGTCGAGGGGATGCCGGCGCCGATCACGGTCAGTGCCTGTCGCGTGGCCAGGCCCAGCGCCTTGAATGCCGCCTCAGCCATGTGGTGCAGGTTGTCGCCGCGGATCAGGTCCAGGTGCAGGCTGATGCCGGCGTTCTGCGCGTAGCCACGCACGAACTCGTGCAACACGCTGACGTCGAAGTCGTTGATGCGCCCGTGGAGCGCGTCCATCGCGTACACCACGTGCGGGCGCTTGCCGTAGTCGAGCGCGCAGCGCACCAGAGACTTGTCGAGCGGTGCGTACGCGTGACCGAAGCGGGCGATCCCCGACCTGTCGCCGAGCGCCTCGGCGACACAGCTCCCCAGCACCAGGCCTGTGTCCTCGACGAGGTGGTGCGAGTCGACCTCGACGTCGCCGCGCCCGCTGAGCTCGACGTCCATGCCGCTGTACTTGACGAAGGACTCGATCATGTGGGCGAAGAAGGGGAGGGGGAGGTCGACGGCGGCGCGGCCCGTGCCATCGATGGCCACGCTGCATTCGATGCGTGTCTCCCTGGTCTCGCGCAGGGTCTGCCCACGTCGCTCGCTCATGACGCGCGTCCCTCCATGCGCAGCCGGATCGCCTGCTCATGACCAAGGAGGCCTTCGGCGGTGGCCAGCACGCGGGCCACGGGCGCGAGCCTGTCGAACTCCTCGCCGGTCAGGTCCACCACGGACGGCCAGCGCACGAAGTCCATCACCGACAGGCCGCCGCGGTACCGCGCCGCCCCCTGGGTGGGCAGCGTGTGGTTGGGGCCGGCGATGTAGTCGCCCATCGACACCGGCGACAGCGTGCCGCAGAAGACGGCGCCCGCGCCGCGGACGCGGTCGCGCAGCGCCTCGGCGGCGGTTCCCTGCAGAGACAGGTGCTCTGGGGCGAACGAGGCGACCAACGGCAGGGCGTCATCGAGGCTGGCGACGGTCACCACGGCGCCGTGGCGTCCCGCGGAGTCGGCGATGATCCCGGCCCTTGCAGCGGAGGGGGCGGCCCGGTCGAAGGCTTCTCGCACCGCAGTGGCGAGCGCGGCGGAGTCGGTGACGCACACCGCCCAGGCGAGAGGGTCGTGCTCGAGCTGGGACACGAGGTCTGCGGCGATCGCCTCGGGATCGGCGTCGGCGGACGCCACCACCAGGATCTCGCTGGGGCCGGCGAGCTGGTCGATGTCGACAGCCCCGAACACCTCGCGCTTGGCGAGCGTCACGAACAGGTTTCCCGGGCCCACCACCTTGTCGACGGCGGCGATCGTCTCGGTGCCGTACGCGAGGGCTGCGATCGCCTGGGCGCCCCCGATGGCGTGCACCTCGTCCACGCCGAGCAGGTGAGCGGCGGCCGCGATGACGGGGTGGATGCGGCCGTCCGGCGTCGCCGGCGTGGTCACCGCGATCGACTCCACCCCGGCCACCTGGGCGGGGATGACGCTCATGAGCACTGTGCTCGGGTACGCGCCGCGCCCGCCGGGGACATAGCACCCGGCGCGACGCAGTGGCTCAGGGCGCAGGCACAGCCGTGCCTCACCGCGCGGCCGGGTGTCGACCTGGAGCTGGTTGAAGTCGCGCAGCCGGCCGGCGGCAACCGCCAGTGCGTCGCGCAACGCCGGCTCGAGCTCGTCGAGGCATCGTGCCATCCAGGCCACGTCGACACGCGACGTGGGCACGCTCGCGCCGTCGAGCCTCTGCGTCCAGTCGCTCACCGCCGCGTCGCCGCGGTCACGGACGTCGGCGACGATCTCGCGCACCGCGTCCACCGCGGAGATGGGGCGGCCGAACACGCTGCGCAGGCGCTCCGCGGTGGCCGCGTCGGGCTCGGGGATGCTGAAGCGTCGCTCGCCACCGCCGGTGTGCGCCTGCCACTCCTCCTGCGTCATGAGCCGGAGCGCGCTCACGACGACGCCGACTCCACGGCCCCGCGCAGCGTCGTGGCCAGCTCGGTGATGGCCGAGCTGCGCGTCTTCATCGACGCCACGTTGACCACCAGGCGCGCGGTCGAGGTGCCGATCGTGGCCACCTCGCAGAGCTGGTTGGCACGCAGGGTGGTCCCTGTCGCCACCAGGTCGACGACGCCGTCGGCGAGGCCGGCGGACGGCGCCAGCTCCACCGATCCGTGGAGCCTGACCAGCTCGGCGCTCCCGCCGCGCTCGGCGAAGAACCGCCGCGCCGACCGCGGGTACTTGGTGGCCACGCGCAGTCCCGCCGGCCAGCTCCCGCCGGCGAGCGACGAACCCTGCGGGGCGGCCAGCACGAGGCGGCAGACGCCGAAGCCGAGGTCGGCGATCTCGTACAGCTCGCGGCGTGACTCCCAGAGCACGTCCTTGCCGACGATGCCGCAGTCACAGGCACCCATCTCGACGTACACGGGCACGTCGGCCGGCCGCACGGTGATCACCTCGTGGACACCGGCGGCGATCTGGAGACGGCGATCGAAAGACTCCGGGCGCAGCTCGGGAGCGACGCCTGATTCACGCAGCAACGCGCACGCGTCGGCGAGGAGCGCGCCGGTTGGCACGGCGATGCGCAGGCCGGCACCGTCGCGGGGAGCGGTCACCTCGCGGCGGCGGGTGATGGCGTCGTGGCATCGGTCGGCGTGCACCACGAAGCCCGTCGCCGGCTGGCTGAGCCCGAATCGTTCGAGCAGGGAGTCGTAGCGACCCCCTGCGCCGAGCGGGAAGCCGACGTCGCCACTGAACAGCTCGAAGGTCGGTCCTGTGTAGTAGTTCCAGTCGCGCACCGCGCCGAGGTCGAGGTGGACGCGGTCCTCCAGCCCGCGCATGCGGAGGAGCTCCCACAGCCGGGCCAGCTCGTCCAGGGCGCGCAGAGGGCTCTGTGCCTCGAGCCCCTGCCGAGCCTGCTCCAGGAGCTCAGGGCCGCCCCGCAGTGCCGGGAAGCGCAGCAGCAGAGCGTGCTCGGCCGCACCCAGGGCCGTCCCGGCGAGGGCTCGCTCGACGGCCACGAGGTCGCGGGCGGCCAGCGCTGCCCCGATGTCGGCCCGGCTGGCGGTGTCGAGCCCGGTGCCGGCCAGCAGCGCGGGGAGGAAGGCCGCATGGCCGATGTCGACCTGGATGTCAGGAACCCCGGCGGCGTCGACGGCGGCGATGGCCAGGGCCACGCACTCCGCGTCGGCGCCGAGGTCACGCTCGCCGACCAGCTCGCAACCGGCCTGCATCGCCTCGCGGCGGCGGCCGCCCAGCAGCGTGCGGTTGCGCACAACCGGCCCCGCATAGCAGAGCCGCAGGGGGAACGGGCCCCTCCGCAGCTCGGTGGCCACCGTCCTGGCCACGCTGACCGTCCGCTCGCCCACCAGCGCCAGCATGCTGCCGTCGGCGTCCATGAATCGGAAGAGCTCGTCGCCGGCGTCCCGTCCCAGGCCCCGCTCGATGGTCCCCGCGTACTCGACCGCGGGTGTGTCGATGAGGGCGTACCCGGCTGCCTCGAAGGTGCCCAGCAGGGCACCGGTCAGCGCGCGGCGCTCGGCGGCCGCGCCCGGCAGCCAGTCGCCGAAGCCGCCCGGTCGTGCGGCAGCGCCAGGTCCCGTCATTCGCGACAGTGTACGGAGGGGCTGCCCCAGCCAATCTCCGGTCGCTCCGCTCCCTGCGATTGGCCGGGACCCCTGTGTTCTCACAGGAGGGCGACGCGCCCTCCTCGACCACCCGGCGGAGCCGGGCGGTCCCACCTCCCACTCGGCGCGATGAATCGCAACGCCTACCCCAGCGCGGCGAGGAGTGCGTCGTTCTCCGCCGGCGTACCCACCGTGATGCGCACACGGCCCAGGCCGCCGGACGTCAGGCAGCGCACCAGCACCCCCTTGTCTCGGAGCGCCGCGGTGACGTCGGCGGCTCCGGCCCGCGGGGGGACGCCGCACACGAAGTTGGCCTGCGACGGCGTCAGCGACCAGCCTCGCTCAACGAGCGCCGCGCCGAGCCGCCCGCGCTCGGACACCACCTCCTCGACCAGGCGGCGATGGTGGCCGGCGTCCTCGAGGGCCGCCAGCGCACCGGCCACCGCGCAGCGATCGACGGGATAGGACTCACCGACGGCGGCGAGGTCGGCGACGAGCTCGGCGGCTCCCACCGCGTAGCCCACGCGCAGGCCGGCGAGCGCATGCGACTTGGAGAAGGTGCGCAGCACCAACCAGTTGGGATGGGCGGGGAGAAGCGGGACGCAGGACCGCGGCGCGAAGTCGCAGTACGCCTCATCGACGACCACCACGCCGCCGGCATCGGCCAGCGCAACTGTGAGGGCCTCCGGCTCGATCCAGGTGCCGGTCGGCGTGTTGGGGTTGACCAGGAACCGCAGCGGCGCGTCGAAGCTGGCGAACTCAGCGCCGAGGACGCCGTCGTCGGCGATCGGGACCGGCCGCGTGTCGACCCCGTGGAGGCGGGCCGCCACCGGCAGCAGCGAGTACGTCGGGTCGGTGACCACGATCGCCGACCCCGGCTCGCAGAAGGCGCGGATGCAGTCGTTGATGAGCGCGTCAGCGCCGTTGCCGACCACCACCTGGGCGGGATCGACGCCGTGGTGCGCCGCCAGGGCTGAGCGCAGCGGTTCTGCGGTCGGGCTCGGGTACCGGTTCAGGCTGGACGCCGCCGCGCTCACCGCCCTCGCCACGCCGGGCGCCGGCGGCCACGGGGACTCGTTGGTGTTGAGCTTCACCCAGGTGGAGCCGTCGGTTGGCTGCTCCCCGGGAACGTAGCCGAAGCCGGCGCCGAGTGACCGACGCAGGAAGCGCGACATCGCCGCAGTCTACGAAGTGCGCGCGGCGCGGCCTGCGGAGGTCACGGTATCCTCGCGCGACTCCGCAGATGAGCAAGCCAGGGGAGGGCTCGGCGCCGTGACCGACGCGACCGTGGGCCCGCCTCCCTCGAGCGCGAGGCGTTTCCGGGTGAGCTGGACGGTGGGGACTTTCGTGGTCCTCGCGGTGATGATCGCGATGCTGCCGCTCATCGTGCGCAGGGTCGGTGACGCCGACTACTGGTGGCACATCACCACCGCGCGCTGGATCCTCGACAACCACGCGCTGCCCACCCACGACCTCTTCACGTACACGGTTCCCAGCCACCTGTGGACCGACCACGAGTACCTCTCGGAGCTGTTCATGTACGGGCTCGGCCGCATCGGCGGTCAGCTGGCGATCAGCGTCGCCTTCGGCGCGATCACGTGGGCCGGCTTCTGGTTCATCGTCAAGCGGACCACCGTGCAGCCGACGCACTTCGTGGCCACCGCGGCGTCGGTCGGGCTCGCGGCTGTGGCCGGCGTGGCCGTGTGGGGCCCGCGCCCGCAGATGATCACCTTTGCGCTGGTGTGCGTCGAGCTGTACCTCATCGAGAGGTTCCTGCGCACCGGGTATCGCGGGCTGTACGCGATGCCGCTCATCATGGTCGCCTGGGCGAACCTCCACGGCGGCTTCGTCATCGCGTTCCTCTTTCTCGGCATCGCGGTCGCGGTGGAGCTGTTTGGCTGGCTGGTCGACCGAGCCGACCTCGAAGCGCGCTGGAAGGCGGGCCGGATCGCGCTGGTCACCGTCGCCTCGGCGGTGACGGGGCTGCTCAACCCGCATTTCCTCTCGCTGTACGTGTACTCCTGGCGCACGCAGACCAGCACCGTGCAGCAGTCCTTCATCGAGGAGTGGCAGTCGCCCGACTTCCACAGCTGGCAGATGCGCGGCTTCGAGGCGATGGTTGTCCTCCTGCTCATCGGTCTGGCTCTGCGCAAAGGCCGGCCGACGCTGTTCAGCGTCGTGGTGGCCGTGGTCAGCCTGTTGCTCGCCCTGCAGTCGTGGCGTCACATCGCGCTGTTCGTCGCCACCGCGACGCCGCTGCTGGCGTGGGCGTGGTCGCCATCGCTCGACGATCTCGGGCGGCGGCTGTTGGGCGTTGGCGCTCGAATGCGAATCGCCTCGCGGCAGCTGGTTCGCGCTGCCGCGCTGGTCACCGCCGTCGTCGCGATCGCGGTGCTCGTGGTGCTGCGCTCACTGCTGGCGCACCAGGCGGCCAGCACGCTCGACAACTACCCGGCCGGCGCCGCCGACTACCTCGACGCCCACCCGAACGTCGGCACGCACATGTTCAGCGACTACGCGTGGGGTGGGTACTTCATCTACCGGTTCTACCCGGAGCCGCAACGCAAGGTGTTCATCTTCGGCGAGGCCGACCTGATGGGCGACACGATCATGAACCAGTACGTGGAGGTGGTCGGGTTGCACAGCGACTGGATGGATGTCCTCAACAGGCACAACGTCGACTACGTCGTGTTCGAGCCCAACCGGCCACTCACCTCGGCGCTGGCGGCTGCACCCAACTGGCACCTCGTGTACTCCGACAAGCTCTCGGTGATCTACGTGCGCGGCTGAGGCCGCGACGAGTGGCTCGCGACATGACAGACCCCCCGGACAGCGCAGGGTTGGCGTCGTCCCGCGGCCGCGCGCTGGGCACCGACGTCGTGGTGGTCGTGACCCGCCCAGAGCGGCTGGCCTCGGCGCGTGCGGCCGTCGACGCGGTGCTCGCGGACATCGACCGGACCTGCAGCCGGTTCCGCGAGGACAGCGAGCTGAGCCTGCTCAACGCCGCCGCCGGGAGCGAGCGCACGGTCAGCCCGCTTCTCGCCATGGCCATCGGTCACGGACTGCGCGCGGCGCAGGTCACCGACGGCGACGTCGACCCCACGGTGGGACGGGCGATGAGACTCATCGGCTACGACGTCGACTTCGCGTCGGTGGCGGCGACCGGCGAGCCGCTGGTGCTGACCGTGCAGCCCATCCCGGGCTGGCGCACCGTCCGTTTCAGTGAGCGCACCCGGTCGGTCTTCGTCCCGCGCGGCGTCGAGCTCGACCTCGGCGCCACCGCCAAGGCGCTGGCTGCGGACCTGGCCGCCGCCGCCGCCCTCGACGCGCTCGGCGGCGGCGGTGCGCTGGTGAGCCTCGGTGGCGACATCGCGCTGGCCGGGGAGGCGCCGGCGGGAGGCTGGTCCATCCAGCTGTCAGACGACAGCACAGCACCGTTCGACAGCAGCGCGGAGCGCGTCAGCGTGGTCTCAGGCGCGGTGGCGTCCTCGAGCACGCGGACGCGCAGCTGGCGGCGCGGTGAGGTCCGGCTGCATCACATCATCGACCCGCGCACCGGGGTGCCGGCTGACAGCGTCTGGCGCCTGGTGACAGTCGTCGCCGCCAGCTGCGTGGACGCCAACACCGCCGCCACCGCCTCGATCGTGCGCGGTGCCGCGGCGGTGCCGTGGCTCGAGGGACTGCGTCTGCCCTCGCGCCTGGTCGACAACGACGACGCGGTTGTGCGCGTCGCGGGGTGGCCCGAGCCCGGCCCGCTGGGGAGGCGGCTGACTCACAGCCACACCCCAGCCTCCGCTCAGGCTGCTCCGACCGGCGCGGGCGAGCATGGGGTCGTGAGCAAGAACAACCGCGAGCCAAACGGCCCCGCCGGTGCTGCGCAGCGCCGCGACCGTGCGTTGCGCCTGCGCCGCCGTGTGACGACCACGGTGGCGGCAACGGGGGTCGCAACCGTCGCCGCATTCGGGTTGCTCGCGGCCGGCCACAACGCCGGCACCGCCGCGGTGACCAGCACCGGGTCGACGAACACGACCACGACACCCGGCGCGACACCCGCGGCGTCCGCGTCGAGCTCCGGGTCGTCGTCCGCCGCCACGAGCTCGCCGACCATCGCGCCGGCCACAGCTGCACCCACCGCCACCGCGGCGCCGACGGCGCAGGCGGTCACCGGCGGATCGGGACACTGAGAAAGGGCGGTGACGCACATGTAGCCCTCATCCGGTGACACACCGCGCGATCCACTTCACAGGAACCATCCACACCCGAACCATTCACAAACAGGGAGTCCCACCATGGACACCGAGAACAGCGCCCCTCTTGCGCCGCCACCTCCGCCGCCGGTGCAACGGCCGCGTTTTGGCGGCATGCGCCGCCGCGCCGCCCTGGCGGCAACGGCCGCCGGCCTCATGGGCGGTGCCTTCGCCGGCGGCTTCGTCGTGACCCAGGCGGCGACCAGCGCCGCCAGCCCGAGCGCGACCGCCACCACCCCGTCGTCGAGCGGCAGCACGACGACGCCCGCCGCCCCCGCGGCGGGCACCTTCCATTCCAACGAGAACGCCACGCACGAGGCGGGCGAGAGCGCCGCGCGCGAAGCCCAGGAGAACGCGGGGCAGATGCCCACCGTCCCGTAACCTCCACTCCAGGCAGAGCGTCAGAGGGCCGGCAGCGCGCCGGCCCTTTTTCGCGCGTGGCTATGCTGGCCGTTCATGACGTCACGCATCGCCGCGCTGATCGCCGGGGTGCTGGTGGTGGCGGGTGCCGCCGTCGGCGTCACCCGGCTGGCGGCGGGGAGCTCGGCGCCGGTGTCCGCGGCGCACCGGACACCGGCGAGTGGCGTCACGACAAACCCGACCGCGTCCGCCACTGCGAACCCGCTGACCATCGCAGCCATGCGCGCGCGCAGCTACACCGCCAGCACGCTGACGAACGTGCGCTCCGACGGCGACCAGGGCGGGTATGTCAACACGGTGGTGTCGTTCGTCTCCGACGGGCTCACCGAGTACGCGTTGATGAGCGTCCCCGACAGCCCGAGACCGGCGGCAGGGTGGCCCGTGGTCATCGTCAGCCACGGGTACATCGACCCGCGCACCTACGTCACCGACGACTCGTCGTACGCGCAGTTCATCGCCGCCTTCGCAAGGGCCGGCTACCTCGTCCTCAAGCCCGACTTCCGTGGGCACGGGAAGAGCCAGGGCGTCGCCGAGGGCGGCTATCTCTCACCGGTGTACACGTACGACCTGCTCAACCTCGTCAGCACGCTGGCGGCGGACCCGCGGGTGGACCGCACGCGCATCGGAATGTTCGGTCACAGCCTCGGCGGCTACGAGGCGCTGCGTGCCATGGTGATCTCGACCGACATCAGGGCGGTGGTGTTCATGTCAGCCGTGGTGGGGTCGCTCAACGACATCTTCTACAACTGGTCGACCGTGACGCCGACGCCCACCGCGGCGCCGCCGCCTGTACAGCGGCAGGTTGCACAGTCGCTCATCGCCACCAAGGGCACACCGCAGACCAACCCGGGTTTCTGGAACCAGGCCTCGCCCATCAACTATTTGTCCGGCAGCAGGGCGGCGGTGCAGATCGACGAGGACGTCGGTGACACCCAGGTGCCCAAGCTGTTCTCCGATCACCTGTACGCCGCGCTGCAGGCGGTGGGTACGAGCGTCGTCGACTATCGGACTTACCCGGGCGACGACCATCAGTTCACCCACAATCGCGCCGCAGTGCTCGCCAACATCCTGGCGTTCTACCGCGCCCACCTCTGAGGCGAAGGGGGAACTGGCGTTCCCCCCTCGGGCTCCCCCATCTAGCGGTGTCTGCTCCGGCGACATGAAGTCGCCTGCGCAGACGTATCTCCACGCGGAAGGGGGGAACGCAGTTCTCCCTGCGCCAAGAAGCCCGTCCTCGCGATGAGGGCGGGCTTCCGGAGAGAGGAAGGGCGTTGGTCAGTTGGTCGTCGATGGCCCCTGCGGTGCTTCGGGCATGCCGTCGTGCGGGCCCCCTGGACCCCCGGCCGGCCGCGTCCCGTTGACCTCGTCGGTGACGCGCTGCTGTGTCTGCGACTTCTCCTCCGTGGCTTGCGCTGCCGTGATCTGACCGCTGGCGGCGCGCTGGTCGATCTCGCTGTTCTCCGACGCCACCAGGGCGCTGATGACCTTGGCGGCGGTCACGTTGTGCTCAGTGGCGATGGCCGCCACGGTCTTGCCGGCGGTGAGCTCCGTCTGCAGCTGGGTGGTGGTGATGCCGATGGCGGTGGCGATCACCTGCTGGTCCTCGCCTTGCATGCCGCGCGGTCCGCCCGGACCGTGCGCGGGCCTGGTGCCGTTGACCATGTCGGTGACGCGCTGCGTGGTCTGCGCCTTCATCTGCGTGCCCTGGGCGCTGGTCAGGGTGCCGGCGGACACCGCGGCGTCGATCTCCGCGTTCTCATCCGTCACCAGCGTGGAGATCACCTTGGCCGGGTCGACGTTGTGCTCCTTGGCGATGGCCGCGACGGTCTTGCCTGCGGACATCTCCGTCTGCAGCTGCGTGGTGGTGATGCCGATGGCGCGTGGCCACCTGCTGCATGTCCTGGGTGCGCGTCGCGGGGCCACCGTCGGCGAAACCGTGCGCGCCGGCAGGCCCGGGGGTGTGGTGGCGCTGGGGTCGAGGGTGGCCGCCTGGGAGATGACGTAGCCGCCGGCGACACCGCCGACCACGAGGCCGCTCGCCACCGCCATGGCGGCGCCCCGGCGCCCGATGACGTGACGTCGCGAGGGAGCAGCAGGCGGGGGTGGGGGAGGAGGCGGTGGGGGCGAGGTCGGCGTCGCCCGCCGAGGTGGCTGTCGAAGCTGTCGGCCATGTGATGTGCCTCCGAAGCGCGGGATGGATCGAACCCCGGGGCCTTCGTGCGTCGGTGGGTGGAAGGTCCGGGCGGGACGGTGCGCAGTGGTGTCCCGGGGTGTCGATCCGACGGGGTGGGCCGTCTGTCCGAGAAGGCTGACGCGGCAGCCTTACAGCACCGTGACCCGTGGCTGGGAAACGCCTGTGAGTGTCGGCTCGTGTCCTGGCCGCGACGTCGTCGCCCTGGCCAGTCGCAGGGCCATCACCGGGCAGCTCGACACCGCCTGCCGCGCCAGCGGCATGAGGTGGGCGGGCACGTCGCCCGGCGCGACCATCGGGTATCCCCAGTCGTCGAGGCCGATGACCTCGGGGAACAGCTCAGCGCAGACACCGCGCCCGTCGCAGCGGATGCGGTCGACGGTGATTCGCGACGTCATGCCGCCTGCACCGCGCGCCGAACCACGCTGCAGCCGCGGCGCCGCTCGTGTCGCGCGAACTCCTCCGCGAACACGTCCAGCGCGCTGAGCAGCATCGCCGCGGCGCCGTCGGGGTGGTGGCAGGCGCCGCGACCACCGAGCTGGGTGGCCCAGCGGCGCGCGCGCGAGAGGTCGTCGGGCTGGGCGATCCCCGCGGCGATGCGCTGCACCGCCTCGGCGATGGCGCGGAGCCCGAAGACGCACGGGCCGCACTGGCGAGCGCTCTCGTCGGCGAGGTAGGAGACCACTCGCGCGGTCTCGAGCACGCCGCAGCGGTCGGCACCGAGCACCGACACCACGCCACAGCCGAGCGTCGTGCCGGCGGCGCGCATCGCGGCCGCGTCCAGCTGCAGCTGCCAGGCGCTGCGCGCATCCATCCAGGCACCGAAGTAGCCGCCGAGCAGAACCGCCTGTGGCGTCTCGGTGAGGCCGCCGGCTGCCTCGACGGCCTCGGCCACACTGGCACCGTGGGGCACCTCGACGACGCCGGCGTCGCCGACTGCGCCGCTCACCGTGAGCAGCACCGTGCCCGGCGCGCCCGCGCCGATGGAGTGGAACCAGCCGCTGCCGAAGCGGGCGATCATGGCCACGTGCGCGAGCGTCTCGACGTTCTGCACCAGCGTGGGATGGCCGCCGATGCCGCGCTCGAACGGCCGTGGCGGTGTGCTGGTGGGCAGCGCCACGCCGTCGTTGACGCAGTGCACGGCGGCGCTCTCCTCGCCGGCGACGTAGCGCGGCGGCGCCACCGCGAACCTGGTGCGTTGCCGCTCCTTGCCGGGCCGCTCCAGCAGCGCGCGCCGCATCGCCTCGCGCGCACCGGTGTGCGCCTGGCCGACGTAGAGCACGACATCGTCGGCGCCCAGCGTCTCCGCCGCGATCGCCGCGCCGTCGAGCACCAGGTGCGGCCGGGTGGACATGAGCACGTGGTCCTTGCGGCTCAGCGGCTCGCCCTCAGCGCCGTTGACCAGCACCGCGCGCGAGCGGGACCTCCCGCCGGCGACGGAGCGCCACTTGGTGGCCACAGGGAAGGCGCCGCCACCGCGCCCGCGCAGGCCGCTGGCATCCAGCGCCGCCAGGACGTCGGCACCGCCCCGGGGGCGTGCCCCCAGCCGTGCCGCGTGCGCATCGATCATCTCCATGCCCTCGCGCACGTCGCGGCCGGCCAGGAGGCTCCTCATCGGACGGTCCTGGCCAGGCGGTCGCGGCCGACCCGGCGCTCGGTGGCCAGCGGGTCATGCGAGACGCGCCACCGCCACGCCAGGGCCGCCAGCACTGAGGTGACCGACACGACGGTCACCGCGATCATCCACGGTGTCGACGCGTCCGTCCCGGTGCCGATGCCGTGCAGCACGGCGACGGGCCAGCTCAGGTATGCCAGCCAGTGCACCGCGCGCCACACGCGCACTCCGATGAGGTGCCGCAGGAGGCTGGTGGCGACGATGGCCACCATCAGCTCGAACGCGACGGTGCCGAGCCCGAGCCAGAAGGTGCGGTAGTACGAGCCGAACGGCACTGTCGCGGCGGTGATGCCGAGGTGGGTGAACGGGTCGACCACGGCGGTGACGATGTGCAACGCCAGGAAGACCAGCGCAAGCAGCGAGATGTCGCGGTGCAGCGCCGCGGTCGCGAAGCGTGGCCACGCACGTGTCTCGAACCGCGAGCTGGTGAGCAGGCCGAGCACCACGGTGGCGCTGAACAGAAGGAGCACGACAGCCCCAGCCCCGCGGGTGGTGTACCAGAGGAGCGTGTCGTTCATGTCACCAGATTGGAGAAGTGCCCTGGGTGCGATCTGGGCGCTGGCTGTGCGCTTGCTGTGAAGGCGCGGTTCACGCGGTCGCGGGATCGACGGTGCGCGTGGCGTCCTCGGCCGCCCGTGTGGTCGGCGCGCTCGCGATCGCGGGCAGCTCGATGCGGAAGGTGGCGCCGCCACCAGGCGTCTCGTCGACCCGGATCCTCCCCCCGTGTGCGGTCACCACGGCGTCGACGATGCTCAGCCCCAGGCCACTGCCGCCCTGGTCGCGGCTGCGCCCCGGGTCCGAACGGTGGAAGCGCTCGAAGATGCGATGAGCGTGGTCAGGCGCGATGCCAGGACCGTGGTCGATGACCAAGAGCACCGCCTTGTCCCGCTCGCGCAGCAGTGCCACCTCGATGGGAGTCCCGGCCGGCGTGTGGACGAGCGCGTTGCGCACCAGGTTGCTGAGCACCTGGCGCAGGCGCATGTCGTCGCCGACCACCCGCACCCTCGTCTCGATCCGCTCGGTCACCGTGCGCGCCGGGTCGGCGGCGCGTGCGTCCGAGACGGCGTCGGCGACGAGCACGCCGAGGTCGACGGTGGTGCGCTCCAGCGGGCGACCCTGGTCGAGCCGGGCCAGCAGCAGCAGGTCGTCGACGAGGACGCCCATGCGCCGTGACTCCTCCTCGATGCGGCGCGTCGCCAGCCGCACGTCGTTCTCGGTCATGGTGGGATTGCGGCGCAGCAGCTCGGCGTAGCCGCCGATCGACGTCAGCGGGGTGCGCAGCTCGTGCGACGCGTCCGAGACGAAATGACGGAGGCGCTGCTCGTTGGCAGCTCGCTCCGCGAAGGCCGCCTCGAGCTGGCCGAGCATGTCGTTGATGGCCAGGCCGAGCCGGCCCACCTCGGTCTTCTCGGTGGCGGGCCCGACCCGCAGGCTCAGGTCGCTCGCCGCTGCGCGCGCGGTCCTGCCCATGCGGTTGAGCGGGCGCAGGCCGCCGCGCACGATGAACCACGTCGCCACCAGGATGACGATGGTGATGGCGGCGCCGGCGATCACCTCGAGGAGGAGGAGCTGCGAGAGGGTGGCGGCGACGTCGTCCATCGGCAGGGCCACGATCAGCAGGTCACCGCTGTAGGCGCCGTTGTTCACGGTGTCGACGTACACACGGAACGAGACGTCGGCGCCGGGCCCTGTGCCCCTGACCGTGAGGTGCGTGCCCGCGGTCAGCGATGGGGGCAGCGCCAGGGAGGTGGTGGCGTCGTCGCTGCCGGTGCCGGGAAAGTCGCGGGAGACGAGCACGCTGCCGCTCGGCGACAGGATCTCGCCGAACGTGCCCGGCGGGAAGGTGGTGATGCTGGCGGGCGGCCCGCCCCGGCCCCCGTCGCCGCCACCGCCGCCGATGCCCTGGGAGCTTGTCAGCGTCGTCTCCACGGCGGGATGGACGGCGACCACCTGGTTGTCGAGGTTGTCGACCAGGAATGACCGCAGCGACAGGTAGGTGACGACGTCGACCGCGATGAGCCCGGCGATGAAGAGAGGGGCCAGCGTGAGGAGGAGCCGCCGCCGCAGCGACATCAGGCGCCTCGGGGCACTCGAGCCACGTAGCCGACGCCGCGGACGGTGTGGATCAACGACGGCTCCGCGCGGTCCACCTTGCGGCGCAGGTAGCTGATGTACGTCTCGAGCACGCTGGCGTCGCCACCGAAGTCGTACTTCCACACGTGGTCGAGGATCTGGGTGCGCGACAGCACCCGCCCGGCGTTCATCAGCAGGTAGCGGAGCAGGCGGAACTCCGTGTTGGTCAGCGACACGGACTGGCCGGCGCGGAAGACCTCGTGGGTGTCCTCGTCGAGCTCGAGGTCGGCGAGCTGGAGGCGGTTGGCCGGCCGTTCGGCGCCACCGCTGTGGCGGCGCAGCACCACCCGGATGCGAGCCACGAGCTCCTCGATGGAGAACGGCTTGGTGACGTAGTCGTCGCCACCGACCGTGAGCCCGCGCACCTTCTCCTCGGTGGAGTCCCGAGCCGTGAGGAAGATGACAGGCACCTTGATGCCGTCTCCGATGAGCCGCTGCACCAGCGCGAAGCCGTCCTCGTCGGGAAGGCCGACGTCGAGCACGATCAGCGCCGGACGGAAGTCCATCACCGCGGTGCGCGCCTCTCGTGCCGAGGCTCGCGGTGGCCACCGCGAAGCCCTCGTACTTCAGGGCCATGGCGACGAGGTCGGTGATCGCCCGCTCGTCGTCGACCACCAGCACCCGGACCGGCTCCGCTGCCTCCTTCATGTGGCCATGATTGCCGTCGAAGCTGGGAATCTGCTCAGAGAAGGATCCGAGGCCGCTGGGAGGTCAGGCGCTGATCACCACGGGGGTGCCGACCGGGGTCCACGAGAAAGCCCATTCCATCACCGGCGTCGGGGTGTGGACGCAGCCGTGGCTGGCCGCCTGCTGGTTGTTCTGGCCGCCTGGCCCGTACGACCCGGTCGACTCCCACCACGCGTCATGGATGAAGTACCCGCCTCCGGCGAACTCCAGGCCCCAGCGGCACGGAGTGGGGTTGTAGTAGTAGGGCGAGCTCTTCGGCCAGGGCGAGACGAAGGTGAAGTTGCTTGCCTTGCTGAACACCGAGAAGTGCCCGGTGGGGGTGCGCAGCTGCGGCCGTCCGGTGGTCACGGGCGTGGCCTTGACGACGCAGCCGTCCTGGTAGAAGACCATCTCCTGGAGCGAGAGCGAGATGGTGATCACCTTGCCGGATCCCACCGCGTGCCCGCACTGGTTGGCCGCGAGCTCCGCGGCGATCTGGCTCTGCAGCGAGCTCACCGACGCGGCCACGGCGTTGAGCTGGTCGGCGGTGCGCGCGGCGCGGAACTGGGCGCCGATGCCCGACTGCTGAGCGGCCAGGCTCGCCGCCTTGGGGGTGGCCTCCGCCTCGGCCTGGTCCACGTTCCACAACAGCGGCAGCACCTGGCCGGACACCTGGTTGTTGAGGTTGACCAGCGACTGGAGCGCGGCCAGGGCCGGGAGGAGCTTCTCGCCGGTGGCGATCGCGCCGGTGTTGTCGCCGCTGGCGATCTGGTCGCTGAGCTGGGTGGAGAGCGGCTCGACGTTGCCGGCATCGAGGTTGGCGCTCGAGGCCACCGCCACCAGGTGACGGGCGCTGCTCAGCACCGCCTGGGGGCCGCCGGCGGACTTCAGCTCCTCAGCGAGCTTGGCCTGCTGGGCCGCGACCACCGCGGTTCGCTGTTGAGCGAGGAAGCCCTTCCAGGTCGCCGCCAGGCTCTCGATGGCCGCCGGCGTGGTGGCGGAGCTCAGCTGGCTCGACCACTGCCCGGCCGAGGCAACGGCACCGGCCGCCAGCCACGTCGTCTGCTGCTGCGCGAAGTCGTTCCACTGCGAGATCAGCGCCTGGGCCTGGGTGCGCTGGGCGTCGAGCGCAGCGCTCCACGCCGCGGCGGTCTGGCCGCGCAGCCGGCCCAGGAGGGCCTGGCCGTCATCGCTGAACCACGCCGGCGACCACGAAGCCGCGCTCGGCTCCTGGCTGGCCAGCTGGGCGCGCAGAGGTGCGAGGCTCGAGGCCGGGACGCCCTGGGCCTGGTCCCGGTCCCACTGGGCTCGGAGCGCGCTGGCGGCGGCGGCGAAGCTGCTCTGACGATCGCCGGCGGCGTGTGCGGTCACGACGCCGGCCGCGACGATACAGAGGAGGAGGGGAGGGATCAGGTAGCGCAGGCGCATGGTGAGGAGGGCCCTGAGGTTGGAATGGACGAACTTTACCCTGTGAGTCAGAAGCGGAGCTCTGCAGAGGAGAACTGGCGGTGAGCGACAGACGTTACGAGCCCGCCGCCATTGATGACGTCGCCGGCGCGTTCACGCGGCTCACCGGACACCGCCCCGCCGGGCTGTGGGCCTCGCCCGGCCGCGTCAACCTCATCGGCGAGCACACCGACTACAACGATGGCCTGGTGCTGCCGATGGCCATCGACCGGTCGGCCACGCTGGCGGCTGGGATTCGCGCGGATCGCCTGGTGCGCTGCAGCTCGCGGCAGCTGACCGGCGAGGTGACCATGGCGCTGGACGGCATCGTGCCGGGGCGAGTCGAGGGCTGGGCCAGGTATCCGTTCGGTGTGCTGTGGGCGATGGCGCGGGCCGGCGTCGAGGTGCCCGGGCTCGACATCGTCATCGACTCCCAGATTTCTGTGGGTGCGGGGCTGGGCTCGAGCGCGGCCGTGGAGGTGGCCCTGGCGCTCGCGGCCGCCGAGCTCAGCGGAGCGGAGCTCACGAATGACCGGCTGGCGCGGCTCTGCCACGAGGGAGAGGAGTCCGTGGCCGGGGCACCGACGGGTGTCATGGACCAGCTCGCGGTGCTCGAGTGCAGATCGGGGCATGCGCTGCTTCTCGACTGCCGCGACCTCGCCCGCGAGCTGGTGCCCTTCGGCGGCGGCGTCGCGACGATTGTCGTCATCGACACGACCATGGTCCACGACACGGCGGGGGCTGGCTACCGCGCGCGGCGGGAGGAGTGCGCCGAGGCGGTGCGACGCCTCGGTGTCCGATCGCTGCGCGAGACGACGCTGGCTGAGGTGGACACCAGGCTCACCGGCGTCCTGCGGCGGCGAGCACGCCATGTCGTCAGCGAGAACGAGCGGGTGGCCCGGACCGCGGAGCTGCTGCGTGGCGGGGACCTGCGACGAGTTGGCCCTCTGCTCAGCGCGAGCCACGCGTCGCTTCGCGATGACTACGAGGTCTCGTGTCCCGAGCTCGACCTCGCGGTCGATGCCTCGCTCAGCGGCGGCGCGTGGGGCGCGCGGATGACGGGAGCGGGGTTTGGAGGCTGCGCGATCGCCCTGGTGCCGACGGACGGTCGCGAGGCTGTCACCGCCGCGGTGCTGGAGGCATTCGCACGTCAGCGGTACGCGGTACCCGCGGTGTTCGAGGTGGCCAGCGCTGATGGTGCGCACCGCCTCGCCTGAGGCGGCGTGGTCAGAGCTGCGCCTCCTCCCGTCGGTGGATTGCGGACAGCTGGGTGAGCATCTGCGGGTCGAGGTCACCGCCGGCGATGGTCGCCACCCGGCACTTGGTGACGGCGCGCAGCGTGGCCGTGCGCCTGCCGCCTTCGATGAGCGCGCGCTCGCCGAGCACTGCCCCAGGCCCCAGCTGACCGAGCGGCGACCCCTTGACCTCGACTGAGACGACGCCGTCCAGCACCAGGTACACGTCGGTCCCGTCGTCTCCCTCACTCACCAGGGTCGCGCCCTGTGCCACATTGCTGATGTGCGGCTTCGTTCCCCCCCGCATGATGCGGCTGGAGAGCTCGCGCTCCAGCGCTGTCTCGACCTCACTGACCAGGGCTGGAGAAGTCCTCGTCGCCCCACGGCGTGTGTGACCCGAAGGCGCGGTTGTACCAGTCCTTGAAGTCGACCAAGCCCGACTTGAGCACCAGCGTGCCGTCGTGGTCGTAGATCCAGTGCCGCGGGAACGGGCTCGCGCCGAGCACCTCGTGCGCCGAGCTGCCGTCGGCGTACAGGGTCAGCGCCAGCGTCGTCCACGCGAGTGGCGCCGAGACCTGGACGAACGGGGGGTACTTGACGCGCCGCGGAGCGGGCACACCGGTGCGTCCTCCACTGGTCTGGACGAAACGCACCGAGGTGTCGGAGACCACCGGGGCCTGCTGGCGGTCCGGGAATGCCACGGCCGCGAAGGTCGCCACCTTGCCGCCCAGGTGCATCGTCGTCGAACCGATCTGGCCGCCGCCGCTGTAGCCATGTCCGGTGATCCGGCCATCCTCGACCTCGATCCACGCGCCGAGCCGGTTGGCAAAGCGGAATCGATCCGCCTCACGGAGCGCGTCGAGGTCGTCGACGTGGTCCGGCGGGGGCTCGTCGTAGTGGGCCACGCCCATCTCGAACGGCAGGCGGGTCATGCCACGAACCGCCTCTGACGGGATCCAGGAGATCGATGTGACGGATGACTGGATGCGCACTGTTTGTACCTCCGCCGCAACGATCGCGCCCAGCGGTTGGCCCGTCGAGGGTGCGGGCCCGCGAGTGCCTGGGGATGCTCGCCACCGTCAACCGTGGTGCCCACCCCATTGCCGGATCGCAGACCGCACGGGCATTGTCGCGTCATGACAACCGAGGCGTCCATCCGCGTGGTGCTCGCCGACGACAACCTGATCGTCCGCGAGGGCGTTCGCGCGCTGCTCCTCACATCGAGTGACATCGACGTCGTGGGCGTCGGCGGCGACTACGACGAGCTGGTGGCGGCCGCTGATGCGCTGACGCCCCAGGTCGTGGTCACCGACATCCGCATGCCGCCGGATTTCACCGACGAGGGCATCAGAGCCGCGCGGCTCATC
This sequence comes from Candidatus Dormiibacterota bacterium, assembly GCA_963751755.1. Classification (GTDB taxonomy): domain Bacteria; phylum Chloroflexota; class Dormibacteria; order Aeolococcales; family Aeolococcaceae; genus Aeolococcus. The sequence goes on from CAVVVH010000001.1 coordinate 36,602, forward strand.
CGCAAGCAGCACCCCGGCACGGGGGTGGTGATCCTCTCCCAGTACGACGAGCCCGAGTACGCCATCTCGCTGCTGAGCGAGGGCGCGGCCGGCTACGCGTACCTGCTCAAGGACCGCGTCGCCGAGGGCGATCAGCTCGCCCGGGCGGTGCGCGAGGTGAGCGCCGGCGGTTCGATGCTCGACCCACGCATCGTCAACGCGCTGACCAAGCCGGTGACCGACACCAGCAGCCTCAGCGACAGCGACGAACGCCTGCTGCAGATGGTCGCCGAGGGTCGGCCGATGAAGGCGATCGCGGTGGCCACGCAGCTCCACGCCCGAGGCGGTCTCGGACGCGGTGGAGCAGCTCTTCCTGACGCTCGCGCAGCAGGCCAGCGCCGGGCACGCAGAGCGCGCTGCAGCGGCTGCGGCTGCTGCACCGGGCGATCGTCGACCGCGAGGAGCAGGGCGAGAGCCTCAGCCGCATGCTGCCCGGCGGTCTCGCGCAGAAGATGCGCGAGCAGGGCGTCAGGCCCGGCGAGACGGAGCGACTCACTGTCACGGTGCTGATGTCCGACATCCGCGCGTACTCGACGATCGCCGAGATGGCCGACCCCAGCGTCCTCGCCGGCCAGCTGCACGAGCATCGCGCGGAGATGAACCACGCCTTGCTCGGAGAGAACGGCACCGTCATGCAGTTCGTCGGCGACGCGGTGATGGCGGTGTTCGGTGCGCCATTCCCGCAGCCCGACCAGTGTGAGCGCGCGGTCGCGGCGGCGCAGGCGATGCACCGGCGGCAGGCCGAGCTCAACACCCGCTGGGCGGCGAAAGGGCTGCCGCCGTTCCACCTCGGCATCGGCGTCTCCACCGGCGATGTTGCCGCGGCACTGCTGGGTTCCGATGAGCGTCTCGAGTACTCGGTCGTCGGTGACGCGGTGAACCTGGCGCAGCGGTTGCAGCAATGGGCCGAGGGCGGCCAGACGGTGCTCAGTGAGCCGACGTTCGCGGCGCTGTCACAGGCACCGGACGCGCAGCACCTCGAGCCCGCCCTCGTCAAGGGACGGCAGACGCCGGTGGGTGCGTACCGCATCGGCATCCCGGTTGCGGGCGTGCCGGCATGACCGGCCACCCCACAACGCGTCGCACCACAGCGCTGGCGGTCGGCCTCGCCGTGGCCGCCCTCGCCGGCGCGACGACCACCGTCGTGCTCGCGATTCTCAACCGCGCCCACCTGCCCAACCTCGACGCTGCCGACCCATCCTCGATCGCGGTGCCCATGGGCGCGATCATCGGCGTGCTCGTGGCCTCGCGCCGTCCGCACAACCCGGTGGGGTGGCTCATCCTGTTCATCGCCGTGGCTTCGAGCCTGCAGGGTGTCGAGGACCAGTACGCCCGCTTCGCGCTGCTCACCCACCCCGGCCTGCCGGGCGCCGTCTGGGCAGAGTGGCTCGGCAGCTTCGGTGCGATCCCGATCTTCCCGGCGGGCGCCGTCGCCTGGTTGCTGGTGCTCCTCCCAGACGGCCGTCCGCCGTCGCGACGATGGCGGGGTCTGCTGATCGTGGGCGCGGTGGACACGCTGGTGCTGCTCGTGTCCAATGCGCTCTCGCCCGGTCCTCTCAACCTGAGCTCCAGCGGCGCCAACTACGCCGACCTGAACAACCCGCTGGGGCTCGCAGCGTTCCAGCCGCTCTCCAGCAACGCGGCCGCGAGTGCGGTGATCTGGTTTACCGGTCTCGCCGTCTTGCTGGTCGCCAGCGTGGCGCCGCTGCTGCGGATGCGTCGCGCGAGCGGGGACGAGCGCCAGCAGTTGAAGTGGATCGCCTACGCCGTGTTGCTCACGGCGGCAGCGATCCTCGTCTTCGTCTTCCTGGCCGGCTCAGTTCTGCCGAGCTGGACGTTCGACATCCCGATCGTCCTCGGTTTCGGATTGGCCTTCCCGGTGAGCATTGCGATGGCGATCTTCAAGCACCGGCTGTACGACATCGACGTGGTCATCAGCCGCACCCTCGTGTACGGCTCGCTGGCGGTGTTCATCACCGCGGTGTACGTGGGCATCGCGGTCGGGATCGGGGCGCTGGTCGGCGGTGGGGGCAAGCCCAACCTCGGTCTGTCGATCCTGGCCACGGCGATCGTTGCGCTGGGCTTCCAACCGGTGCGCGAGCGCGTGCAGCGAGTCGCCAACCGCCTCGTGTACGGCAAGAGGGCCACGCCGTACGAGGTGCTCTCGCAATTCTCCGAGCGCGTCGCCGAGTTGTACGCCGCTGACGAGGTGATGCCGCGAATGGCTCGCGTGCTCGCTGAGGGAACAGGAGCGCAACGCGCCGACGTCTGGCTCCGAAATGGCAGAACTTGGAAGCAGGGTGCGGTGTGGCCCGCAGACGCCGCGCGTGCCGAGCCGATCCTGGCCGTCGATGGGAATGTGCCCACGCTCGACAGCGCCGCTCGCCTCGTCGAGGTGCGCCACCAGGGCGACCTGCTTGGTGCGCTGAGCGTCACCAAACGCAGCGGGCGAGGCGCTCACACCTGTCGAGGAGCATCTGCTCGTCGACCTCGCGGGACAGGCAGGTCTTGTGTTGAAGAACGTCGGTCTCAGTGCTGACCTCCAGGCGCGGCTCGTCGATCTGCGTGCTTCCCGCCAGAGACTGGTCACCGCCCAGGACGAGGAGCGTCGCAAGCTGGAGCGCAACCTCCACGACGGCGCCCAGCAACACCTCGTTGCTCTGAAGGTCAAGTTGGGCCTGGCCGAGATGCTCGCGTCACGCGATCCTGAGAAGGCCAAGGCGACGATCGCGCAGCTCAAGGGCGATGCCGACGATGCTCTCGAGACGCTGCGCGACCTCGCGCGCGGCATCTATCCGCCGCTTCTCGCCGAGAAAGGCCTCGGTGCCGCGCTCGAGTCGCAGTCTCGCAAGGCCACGGTCGCGATCGACCTCGACGCCGTTGGCGTCGGCCGTTTCTCACAGGACGTCGAGGCAGCCGTGTACTTCTCGGTGCTCGAGGCACTGCAGAACGTGCAGAAGTACGCGCAGTCGGCGAGGGCCACTGTGCGACTGCGCGAGGAGGGGGACGCGCTGACGTTCGAGGTCAGCGACGACGGCATCGGCTTCGACGTCGCCACCACCGCCAGGGGTTCCGGGCTGACCAACATGGCGGACCGCGTCGACGCACTCGGTGGAGAGGTGCAGCTGACGTCCGCACCAGGTTGCGGGACACGGCTGCGCGGGACCCTGCCGGTCCGATCGGGAGTCCTGGCGTGACCGAGGCGAATCGTGCCCGCCTTGTGTTCGCGGCCTGGCTCACCCTCCTGGCCGGGGGCCTGGCCGGGCAGGCGCTGCTGATCGCCAACCACGCCACGTGGAGCCTCCCCACCGACCCGATCGGAACCGGGACGGTCTTCGCCATCACGTATGGCACAGCTGGGGCGCTGGTGCTGCGACGTCGCCCGAAGAACGCCGTGGCGAGGGTCTTCCTCTACGTCACCGCCGCCGCGGTGCTGGCGCAGCTCGTCGGGGAGTACGCGATCTACGCGTACACGTCGCACAGCGACCTGCCGGTGCGCGGTGTCGCGGCGTGGCTGAGCTTGTGGACGTTCTTTCTCGCTTTCCCGATCGGACCGACGCTCATCTTCCTCATGTTTCCCGACGGCCTCGGCAATGCCTGGCGCGGTCGCGTGGTGGCGGGCGCGGCGATCGTCGGCGAGACCCTACTGCTCGTCGGCTATGCGGGCTCGCCGGGGCCGATCGCACCCAGCAGCCGCGTTGGCAACCTGACGCTGCCGGTCGACAACCCCACGGGGTTCCTCTCGGCCGACCTCGCCAACACCATCTCCATCGTGGGCTGGGCCACCTCGGGGCTGGCGCTGATCGCAGCCGTGGTCATCGCCGTGGTGCGGCTGCGGCGCAGCACCGGGGAGCGTCACCAGCAGCTCCGCTGGTTCGCGTACTTCGCCGCGCCCGTGGCGCCGGCGTTCGTCATCCACTTCATCCTCCAGGGCACGGGCATCCCGATCCCCGACTTCGGCTTCGTTGTGTACTACGTGGTGTACCTGGTGGGCATCCCGGCGGCGGTGGGCATCGCGTTGCTCAAGCACCGCCTGTACGACCTCGACGTGGTCATCAGCCGCACCCTTGTGTATGGGTCGCTGGCGGTGTTCATCACCGCGGTGTACGTCGGCATCGCTGTCGGGATCGGGGCGCTTGTGGGTGGCGGTGGCAAGCCCAACCTCGGCCTCTCGATCCTGGCAACCGCGATCGTGGCGGTGGGGTTCCAGCCGGTTCGCGAGCGTGTGCAGCGCATCGCCAACCGCCTCGTGTATGGCAAGCGGGCGACACCATACGAGGTGCTCTCACAGTTCTCCCAGCGCGTTGCCGAGTTGTACGCCGCTGACGACGTGATGCCACGGATGGCGCGAGTGCTTGCCGAGGGGACAGGCGCGCAGCGCGCCGACGTCTGGCTGCGAAGTGCAGGGACGTGGCGCCGGGCGCGGTGTGGCCCGAGGATGCCGGGCGAACCGAGCCGATCCCGGCCGTCGAACGGCACGCTGCCCCCGCTCGGACGGTGTCAGCCGCGTCGTCGAGGTGCGCCACCAGGGTGATCTGCTTGGTGCACTGAGCGTCACCAAGCGCAGCGGGGAGAACATTGACGCCGGTCGAGGAGAACCTGCTCACCGACCTCGCCGGCCAGGCAGGGCTGGTGTTGAAGAACGTCGGCCTCACCAGTGACCTCCAGGCGCGACTCGTCGAGCTGCGCGCGTCCCGCCAACGCCTGGTCACCGCTCAGGACGAGGAGCGTCGCAAGCTGGAGCGCAATCTGCACGACGGCGCCCAGCAACACCTGGTCGCCATCAAGGTGAAGCTCGGGCCTGGCCGAGATGCTCGCTGCGCGCGATCCCGAGAAGGCCAAGGCGCCGATCGCGCAGCTCAAGAGGCGACGCCGACGAGGCTCTCGAGACGCTGCGCGACCTGGCGCGTGGGATCTACCCGCCGCTGCTGGCGGACAAGGGCCTGCAGGCGGCGCTGGAGGCGCAGGCCCGCAAGGCCACCGTGCCGGTGACGGTCGACGCCGACGGCGTGGGTCGCTACTCGCAGGATGTCGAGGCGGCTGTGTACTTCTCGGTGCTCGAGGCGTTGCAGAACGTGCAGAAGTACGCCCAGGCGTCGCAGGCCACGGTGCGTCTGCGCGAACAGGAAGGCACGCTGACGTTCGAGGTCGCCGACGACGGGCGCGGCTTCGACGCCGCCACCAGCGCCAGGGGGTCGGGCCTCACCAACATGGCGGACCGCGCGGACGCGCTCGGTGGCGCGGTGACCATCACGTCTGCACCGGGTCACGGCACGCAGCTGCGTGGGTGGCTGCCGGTGGCCGCCGGAGTGCCGGCGTGACTCACGAACTCGCCCAGCCGTTTGAGGTCGCCCACCGCCGCCTGGGTGCTGCTCTGCTTGTCGGTGGCGATGTTCGCCACGTTCGGAGCCCTCTTCTATTCGCCCGTCACCCCGCAGTCATTCCTCGCCAATGGAAGCTACCTGACCGGCTTCTGGGCATTCCCGCTCCTGTCCATCTCGGTCATCGGGGCGCTGCTCGCGATCCGCCGGCCCACCAACCCGCTCGGCTGGATAAGCCTCTGGGCCGGGGTGGCGATCGGAGCGAGTCTCCTCGGTGGCCTCGCCGGCTCGCTGCTCAGCGCCGCACATCAGCCACTGGGCAGATACCTCCTGCTCCTGACGGCGTTCTTCGGCTCATCGACCTCTCCCGCGCTGGGGCTGCTCATGATCATCCTGCTGCTCTTTCCGGAGGGTCGGCTCCCATCCCAGCGCTGGCGGTGGGTCCTGTATGGGCTCATCGCGGTGATGGCGTGCGGGGTGCTCCTGGCGTTCGTCAACCCCACCCCTGGCTATCTCGATGTTGGGAACAACGGCAGCGACGTCAGCCCGCTGGCCATTCGCGGCGCCGCGGGCGTCATCAACGCACTGACCACGCCGTACAACGTCGCGCTGTTCGCGATCGGCTTCACGGCGGTCGCCTCGATCTTCGTGCGGTTGCGTGGTGCGGATTCGGAGCGGCGCCACCAGATCAGCTGGGTTGCGTACGCGGGAGGCCTGGCCCTGGCCCTGTACGTGGTCACCGGCCTGGTCCCGAGTGAGCCGACCGGCCTTCTTCTCGCATGCCTTGTGGTCGGTGTGACGGTTGCGGGGATCGCTGTACCGGCTGCGATTGGAATCGCCGTGCTGAAGTACCGGCTGTACGACATCGACGTGGTCATCGGCCGCACGCTGGTGTACGGCTCGCTGGCTGTGTTCATCACCGCGGTCTACGTCGGCATCGCCGTGGGCATCGGCGCCCTGGTCGGCGGGGGCGGCAAGCCGAACCTCGGACTGTCGATCCTTGCCACCGCCATTGTGGCAGTGGGTTTCCAGCCGGTCCGAGAGCGCGTACAGCGCTTCGCCAACCGGGTCGTGTACGGCACGCGCGCCACGCCGTACGAAGTTCTTGCGCAATTCTCCGAGCGGGTCGCCGAGTCGTACGCGGCTGACGACGTCATGCCGCGGATGGCACGCGTCCTCGCGGAGGGGACGGGTGCGCAGCGAGCGGATGTGTGGCTTGCGCAGCGCGGGACGCGTGGCGTAACGCGGCGATGTGGCCGCGCGGATGTCGCCGGCCGCACGGGTCGGTCGCTGTCGAGAACGGCACGCTGCCGTCGCTCGACGGCGTCAACCGGCTGGTCGAGGTACGCCACCAGGGCGACCTGCTCGGCGCGCTCAGCGTCACCAAACGAACGGGTGAGTCGCTGACGCCCGGTGGAGGAGAACCTGCTCACGCACCTCGCCGGGCAGGCAGGGCTCGTGCTGAAGAACGTCGGGTTGAGCAGCGACCTTCAGGGGCGGCTCGAAGAGTTGCGCGCGTCACGGCAGCGGCTGGTCACCGCCCAGGACCAGGAGCGTCGCCGTCTCGAGCGCAACCTGCACGACGGGGCCCAGCAGCACCTCGTGGCCATCAAGGTCAAGCTCGGCCTCGCCGAGATGCTCATGGCTCGGGACGTGGAGAGAGCCAAGCTCACGCTGGACCAGCTCAAGGGCGACGCCGACGAAGCGCTCGAGACGCTGCGTGACCTGGCTCGAGGGATCTACCCGCCGCTTCTTGCTGACAAGGGGCTCCAGGCTGCGCTGGAGTCACAGGCGCGCAAGGCGACGGTGGTGGTCACGGTGGAGGCCGACGACATTGGTCGTTACTCCCAGGACGTCGAGGCCGCCGTGTACTTCTCAGTTCTCGAGGCGCTGCAGAACGTGCAGAAGTACGCGGGTGCGACAGGCGCATCGGTTCGGCTGCATGAGCGTGATGGACATCTGCACTTCAGCGTCCGCGACGATGGCCGCGGTTTCGACCCGGCTGTCGCCACGAAGGGATCGGGCCTGGTCAACATGGTCGACCGGATCGACTCGCTGGGAGGCTCCGTCGATGTCGATTCCGCGCCCGGCAAGGGGACCGAGGTGCGCGGGTCGCTACCCGTTTATCAGGCGACGCCCGCGGCCGACCAGGCCTCTTCGAGCCGCTCGGGGCTGAACTCCGACTTGGGGATGAACCCGGCCGCGCCGGCCTCCTCGGCTTGAGGCCCGTACTCGGCGGCCTCATACGTCGAGAGCACGAGCACCACGACGGGCTTGCCGTTGGCGTGGTCGGCGAGGATCTGCCGCGTCGCCTCGAGCCCGTTGATCCCGGGCAGGTTGACGTCCATGAGAACCAGGTCCGGGTTGAGCTCGTGGGCGCGGCTCACCGAGTCCTCGCCGGTCTCCGATTCACCGATCACCTCGAAGCCGTCGGTCATCTCGACGACGGTGCGTGCGACCGTCCGGAAGGGCTCCTGGTCGTCGACGATGAGAACACGTACCGGCATGACACCACGAGGATAAGCGCTGTGCGTTCTTGTCACCAATGGTGCCAACCCCACCCCGCTGGTGAGGCAAGCCCCTGATGGCAGCCGAGCTCGCCTATCCTCGCAGCCGTGCCGTTGCGTGTCGTGCTGGCAGAGGACAACTATCTCCTCCGCGAGGGGCTCGCGCAGCTGCTCGGCATGGCCGACGACATCGAGCTGGTGGCCGTCTGCGGCGACCTGCCCGAGCTCGAGCGAGCCATCGAGGACACCAACCCCGACGCCGTCGTCACCGACATCCGCATGCCGCCGACCGGGACCGACGAGGGCCTGCGCGCCGCCGAACGTCTGCGGACCGAGCGACCGCAGGTGGGCGTGGTCGTGCTGAGCCAGTACGCCGAGCCGGAGTACGCGCTCGGACTCCTGCAGGGGGGAGCTGCCGGCCGCGCCTACCTCCTCAAGGAGCGGGTGTCCGACCTCGACCAGCTGGTGAGAGCGATCCGCGAGGTGGTCAGAGGGGGCTCGGTGATCGACCCGGCGGTGGTCGAGGCCCTGGTGGCCTCCCGCGCGGCGGCGAAGGACTCGCCGATGAAGGACCTGACCCCGCGGGAGACCGAGGTGCTCTCCCAGGTTGCCCAGGGCCGCAACAACGCGGGGATCGCCGCCGCTCTGTCGCTCACCGACAGGGCCGTCGAGAAGCACATCAACGCCATCTTCTCCAAGCTCGGGCTCTCGGAGCAGCCGGACACGCACCGGCGGGTCAAGGCCACTCTCCTGTACCTCGCCGAACGGCGGCCGTAGACCACCGGCAGCCCGCGGCCGCGGCGCAAAGGGCCGGACGCGTACACTACGGGGGTCCGGCCGCTCTGGTCGGCAGTCGCTCGTGCTTCGTCCTCGCCTTCTCGAACGGACCGCGCGTCGTTTAGAAGAGTCGAGAGGGCAGGAGACACGATATGTCCACCAACGGGACAATCAAGAAGGTCCAGAGCGACCGCGGATTCGGATTCATCGCCGCCGAGGATGGAGAGGAGTACTTCTTCCATCGCAGTGGCCTCGATCCCTCGCTGAACTTCGACAGCCTTGCCGGTGGCGAGGCCGTCACCTTCGAGATCGAGAAGAGCGACAAGGGTCCGCGCGCCGGCCGCGTGCGCGCCCAGGGCAGCTGAGCTCAGCACCTTGGACGGGAGCCGGAGGCAGCGGCCTCCGGCCTCCCGATCTCGCGGGAAGCGTCGCCGGCAGGCAGCCGCCCCGCTTCGTCACAATTCCTGCAAACAGAGGCGCTCCAGGTGGGAATTCGCACCAACCGCGTCGAACGTGGTGGAAAACGCAGGGTAGCAATCTTGTAGGACGTTTGTTACAGTGTGGTCTCACTAGAAGCGATTGGGGCATTTGCCCCGCTCGGGCACGAAGGAGTGGAGACATGATCAGAGGGGACGCGCGGCACGGCTCAGGCCGCGAGACCAGTTTCGGCCGGCGGCTGCGCGTGGGCGCTGTCGGCACCGTGGCCATCGGCGGAGCCATCTTCATGGGCGGGGCCGCGACGCTGATCACCGCTTCTGCGCACAGCTTCGGCACACCGGCGACCATCCCGATCATGCAGGGCGGCAATGTCGTCGGCTCGGCGATCCTCAAGGACTCGGCGCTCATGGCGTCCAACGTCACCAAGGACCGCTGGGTGGACTTCTTCCTCTGGGCACCAGGCTCGAACTGCACCGGTGCAGCGAACATCCTCTTCACGGAGTCCGATCACCCCGCGGTCGATGGTGTGAGCACCGTCACCACCGTGGGTTCGTACAAGCCGACCGCCGTCGGCACGTACCAGTGGACCGCGGACATCCGTGACCCCAAGACTGGCGTCATCGAGGCCGGTCCCACGAAGTGTGGTGACGAGCCGGCGACCCTGGTCAAGACGTCGCCCGCCATCAACACCACTGCGTCGAGCGGCGGGATCGTCGGCACCACCCTCAGCGACGTCGCCACCGTCACGGGCGTGGTCGCTCCGACCGGGACGGTGACCTTCCAGCTGTTCTCCGACCTCGCCACGTGCCAGGCTGGCAGCCCGGTGCTGTTCACCTCGGCTGGGCGGCCTCTGTCGGCAACGGCGCCGTTCAAGGCCACCAGTGGCACCTTCCCCACGACCGGTGTGGGCACCTTCCAGTGGGTCGCCACCTTCAGCGGCGACGCCAACAACGCGGCCGTCTCGAGCACCTGCGGCTCTGAGCCCGTCAAGATCTCGCAGGCCGGCCCGAGCATCAGCACCACCGCCGGATCGGGTGGCACCGTGCCGGTCGACGTGACCGACACCGCCACGGTGTCGGGCGGCGTCAACCCGACCGGGACCGTGACATTCACCCTGTACCCGAGCGCCGCGGACTGCACCGCGGGCACCAACGCCGTCGGCACGCCCTCGACAGTGACCCTGTCCGGTGGCAAGGCGACGAGCGCTCCGATCCACCTGACCGCCGCGGGCACCTACCAGTGGCGCGCCAAGTACAACGGCGACGCCAACAACGCCAGCGTCTCCAGCAACTGCGGTGACGAGCCCGTCGTCGCCACCTCGACCTCGCCGTCACCCACACCGAGTGGTGTCGGTGGGATCAACATCCCGAACACCGGCGGCACCGGCTCGCTGACCGGCGTGACCATCGGCGGCTTCCTGCTCCTCGGCGGACTGGGCGTGGCCCTCGCCGGCTCGATCCTTCCCCGCCGTCGTCGTCGCAGCGCCCCGTAAGGGTTCCTCGACTTCGCCAAGGGCCGGTGCGCAGCGCACCGGCCCTTTTCTTTTGCCACAGTGACCAGCGCCATGTCGTCGCAGCTCACCGGCGCGGACGCCCCGCTGCCCGTCCGCTACACCGACGGCGCGCTCGCCGTCCTCGACGACGACGAGCGCGCCCGTCTCCTCGATGGCGCCGGCCGTCCCAGGCACCCGGACGAGCTGCCCTGGGAGCTTCTCTACCGCGTCGAGCCAGAGCTCTACGCGCGGCTGGTTGCCGGTGAGCGGCTGCACGAGGGGATCCTCCAGTGGCTTCCCGCCCGGCTCGGCGACGTGCTCGAGGTGGGCGCCGGCACCGGCCGGCTGACCCTCGACCTGGTCCGCCGCTGCCGGCGGCTGGTGGCCGTCGAACCCGCGGCCGGGCTGAGGGCCATCCTCGAGCGCCGCCTCCGTGGTGCGGGTGCCGCCGAGGTCAGCGTGGCGCGCGGGTTCTTCGACGCGCTGCCGCACAGCGAGGGTGGCTTCGACATGGTGGTGAGCTGCTCCGCTTTCGCGGTCGGCGCCCTCGATGACCCCGAGCGATGCCTCGCCACCATGGAGAGTCGCTGTGCTCACGGCGGCATCGTCGTCCTGATCTGGCCGGGCGACGTCCCCTGGCTGCGGGCCAGGGGTTTCGAGCACGTGGTGTTCGAGGGCCCGATGGTGGTGGAGTACGCATCCACCGAGGAGGCGATCGCCCTTGCGCGGATCTTCTATCCGCGCGCGGAGGCAGCGGTGGCCGAGATGGGCTCCCGCTTCGTCGATTTCATGACGCTCGGCATCCCCCCGCCACGGGATCTCTGCTGGAAGCGCCGTCAGCAGCCATAGCGCGATGCGCATCGCCCTGCTCGCTCCTCTGGTCAGCCCGATCGGTGCGCTGCACCTCGGCGGTGCGCAGGCGGTGGTCGCCGACCTCGCCCAGGCGCTCGTGGCGCGAGGACACGAGGTTGTCGTCTACGCCGGCCGGGGGTCGTCGATCCCGGGCGTCACGATTGCGGATGTGGATGTCGACTGGTCACCGCTGGAGGCCGACCTGTTTCGCGAGGGCGTGCAGCGCTCTGCCTCGGCAGCCATGCTGCACGCCTACCGCACCGTGTACGCGCACCTGCGCGACGGACGGTTCGACGTCGTGCACAACCATGGTTTCGACGCCCCTGCGGTGACGGTCGCCGCCGAGCTCGGCATCCCGGTGCTTCACACCCTGCACCTGCCGCCGAGCAGGTCGGTGGCGGACGCGGTCATCGAGGCTCGCCGCGGCTCCGCCGGAGTGTGGTGTGCCGCCGTGTCGAGCGCACATGCCGCTGCCTGGCGACGGATGGTCGGAATCGACGCAGTGCTGCGCAACGGGGTCCCTGTCGACCGGATCCCGTTCGTGGCCGGCGCGGGCACCGCCGCCGTCGTGGCGGCGCGCTTCAGCCATGAGAAGGGCGTCGCCGAGGGCATCACCGCCGCGCGCGACAGCGGCCGGCCCGTGGTGGTGTACGGCACGGCGTACGACGCGGCATACGAAAATGCGGTGCGCGCTCGCTGGGCCGGTGACCCCGCCGTGACGTTCGAACAACCCGTGCCACGGACGGAGCTGTGGCGCGCCCTGGGCTCGGCGGCCGTGGTGCTGTGTCTCTCACAATGGGACGAGCCCTTCGGCATGGTCGCGGCCGAGGCACAGGCAGCGGGCACCCCGGTCGTCGCGTCGCGGGCCGGCGGCCTCGCTGAGGTTGTGGAGGACGGTGTCACCGGGTACCTCGTCCCCCCTGCGGACGCCGCGGCCACCCTGACTGCGCTGGCGCGGGTGGGCGGCGTTTCCCGTCCGGCGTGCCGCCGTCACGCACAGGTCGCACTCGGGCTCGAGCAGGCGGTCGACGCGCACGAGCGCCTCTACGCCGGTCTCACCGCCTGACCTGATCGGTACACCGCGTTACGCTGGTCAGAGCGCATCTTCCACCGCACCACGGGAGCAGGTGATGGCCACTGAGAAGCAGAAGACCGCCGCTCGACAGAACATCAAGAAAGCCCAGACGGCGAGCCGCAAAGGTGGCATGGACACCGCAAAACGTGACTCGCTCGACACCTCGACTTTCGCGTTCCCCAAGGAGCGCAAGGAGCCTCTCAACGACGCTCGTCACGTGCGCAACGCGATCTCCCGCTTCGACCAGGTCGAGGGTGTCAGCGACGCGGAGCGAGACCGCGCCTGGAAGCGCATCAGGTCGGCCGCCAAGAAGTACGGCGTCGAGGTGCAGGCCGACAGCTGGCGCGAGCTGGTCAAGTAGCTCGCCGGGGCCCGCGTCAGCCGGCGACGGTGATGGTCGCGGTCATGTAGTTGTGAATGTCGCAGTGGTACGAGTACGTGCCCGGCTTGCTGAAGGTCACCGCGTACGACGTGTTCGGCGTGAGGTTGCCGGAGTCCCAGGCCTGCGGTGCTGACTTGTCCGCGGTGGTGGTGTGCGTGGTGGTGTCGTTGTTGGTCCAGGTCACCGTCGTGCCGGTGCTCACGTGCAGGCTGGCGGGACCGAAGGCGAAGTTCTTGATGGTGATGGTGTTGCCGTCGGTCGAGGCGGGTGCGACGGCTGTGGACGACGTGCCGCCGCAGGCGGCGAGGGTCGCTCCGGCACCGATGGCGAGCGCGAGGGCGAGAGATCGAAGACGCATTGAACGAGGGTCCTTTCATGTGGTGCCGCCGGCGGCAGGGCGAGACGAGGGTGGCGGGGGCTGTCCACGCCACCCTCGATGCCGTGTTGACTAGGAGGGCGTCGGTGTGGCGCTCGTCGCCCCGGGGGAGTACGCCATGTCCGTCTTCTGGAAGACATCGGGAACCGGGTACTGGCCGAGTACGTAGTAGAGGATGGCGGCGTGCATCTGGTCGACGCTCTGGAGGGCGCCGGCGAGCGTGATGGCGGCCTTGCTCTGCAGGGTCGGACCGGCCGCGAGGTACGTGTCCGCGGCGATCTTCTCGAGCATGAGCGCGAGCTTGGCGGCGCCGGCGACGTCGGTCACCTTGGCGAACGCCGCTTGCACGGTGGCGTTGAGGTCGGCCGGGGGTGCTGTCACCGCGGCCGCGCCGGCGGACTGCAGCACGGCGTTCCACTTGTCGAGCGCGGTCTGGTGGTGCTGACCGACAGTGGTGACGAACGTCACGACCGCGGGAGGCACCGCGCCGAGATGGCCTCCAACGGCGGCTGCACCCGCCGCCTTGTAGGTGGCCACGGCGAGCACCTCGAGGCTGGCTGCTGTCATGGCCACAGCGGCGTCTCCGCCAGACGAGGGCGAGGCTGCGGCTGCCGACGAGCCCGTCGGCAACGGGGAGTTGGTCGTCGTGCTGCTTCCGCAGCCCGCCGCCACCAGGGCAACCCCGGCTGCGCCGGTGCCTGCGAGGAACGTGCGGCGATCCGTCGCGGTCCGCGCCACGCGATGGAGGATGGATGTGTCGGTCGTCGACATGGTTGTGATCTCCGAGCTCATGAGACGGCGCCTTCCGCCGGCGGGCTGGCGTGCACAGGAGCGGGGATTGCGTCGGGGAAGCCAGCGCTGCCTGCGGCTGCAGGAAGCTTGCTGGCGTCGACGGGGATGGCGATCAGCGAGGGGTCGTTGGCGGGAAGCAGTGCCGCGACAGCGAGGAGGGTGGCGAGGTGCTGCGTTTCCACGCCCATGACGCTGCTCATGATGGTCTGCGACTTCTTGTCGGTGAACATCGAGATGTCCGCCAGGTAGGTGTCCCGGGCGACATACTCCAGCGTGGCCGCGAGCTTGACCACGTCGAGCGGCGTCTTCAGCGTCGGCTTCGCCGCAGCGACGATGGGTGCGTACTTGGGATTGTCGCTGTTCTGCACCTTGCCGCCGAGCGCTGTCGTCTGCGCCTGGAAGGCCATCTTGTGCTGGTCGTGCTGGTCCATGGTGGTCGACGCGAACGCCTTGATGACGGGGTTGCCGTTGGCGATGAAGGGCAACGTCAGCGCGGCCCCATACGTCGCCACGGCGAGGTGCTCGAGCGATGACGCGGTCTGCAGCATCATCACGTCGAGCGAGCTGTCGGCGAATACGGGCTTGGTGAGCGCTGTGACGACGGCTGCGGCGATGCCACCGCCCACGAGGCCGCGCGCCAGGAGGCCGGAGCTGGTGAAGCCTAGCCGGCTCAGCACGGCACGACGGCTGGCCAGGAAGGCGTCGACCTCCTCCGGCTCGGCGGTCTGACCACGCCGGTCGGCGCGAAGGTCCCTGAGATCCGACAGGTTGCCGTCGAGCCCGCGCAGGGCATCCGCCTGCATGTCTTGCAAGTCCTCGATGAGCACCGTCAGCTGACGGTCGTCCAATTTCATCCGTGTCTCCTGTTGCCGGTGTACTGCATGCGATCGACTACGCAGGGCCGCCTCACCGCAGATCACTTCGAATACCAGGCTTGACATGCGCGGTACGCGTCAGCTCACACACGCGCACGCGTTTCCTCTATCCGTGCGTCTTTGGAATCAGTGGTGCGTCTCGGTGTGCGCAGAGTCATCCGTTGACGCGCGTCATGCGTAGGTACGGTCAGCGCCTCGACAGCAGTTGCCGCGGTCGCAACTCACTTCCCCCGGCGGCGACACGGCTGGGAGAGCATCGGAGGTACGCAGCATGCCGTTCATCGGCACCGGTCACGTCTGGATCCTGGCCATTCTCCTGGTTGTCGTGCTCATCGTCTGGGGCCCGGGCAAGCTGCCCGATGTCGGCTCAGGGATGGGGCGCGCGATCCGCGAGTTCCGCAAGGCGTCGAGCGACACCAAGGAGGAGTTCGCCAGGGCGACCCATGCGCAGCACGATTCGGTCGCGCCGTCTGCACCGCCCGCGACGCCCGAGTCTCCGACCGTCGACCATGCTGCCGCCGGCTGAGGTGGCGTCGATCTCACCCGGACGCTGAGAGATGCAGGGAGTAGCCGGCCGCGGCGGTCACATGACACTCGTCCAGCACCTGGAGGAGCTGCGGCGTGTCCTGCTCGTCTCCGCGATCGCCTGGGTCGTGGCCACCGTCCTGGCCTTCGTCTTCCACGGCGCCATCTTCGACTTCCTGCTCCGCCCCCTCACCACGGTCCTGGGCAAGACCAACAACCACATCACGTCGAGCGCGATCTTCACCAGCCCCACCGAGGGGCTGACCATCCCGGTGAAGATCTCGGCGATCGCGGGCCTCGTCGGCGCGCTGCCAGTGATCCTCTGGCAGGCCTGGACGTTCGTCGCACCCGGCCTGCGCCCGGTCGAGAAGAAGTTCGTCGGTCCGTTCGTTGCGTCGGCGTTCCTGCTGTTCGCGGGCGGCGCCGCGTTCGCGTACTTCGTGATGCCGATCGGGCTCAACTTCCTCGCCACCTTCCTCGGCAACAGCGCCGTCTACCTTCCCGACATCAACGCGTACCTCTCCTTCCTTCTGCTGCTCATCGTGGCGTTCGGCGTCGCGTTCGAGCTGCCGGTGGTGGTCATCCTGCTCGGCGTCGTGGGGCTGGTGTCGTCGAAGCTGCTGCGCCGCAAGCGCAAGGCGATCTGGGTCGGCATCATCGCCGCCTCGCTGGTGGTCACCCCGGGCGCCGACCCCTACACGCCGACGGCGCTGTTCATCCCGCTGATCCTGTTCTTCGAGGCATCGGTCCTCATCCTCGACAAGGCACTGAAGCGCTGATCCGGTCAAGGGAGCGGTGGGACGGGATCGCTCCGGTCGCGGAGCTCGCGGTCGCATCGGAGCCCCCGGGGCTTCGCCCGATCGGTCTCCTCGTCTGCTCGCAATGCTCGCTCCGCGATCCCGTCCCACCGCTCCTTCAGCGGTAGCACACATCGGATACTGTGTCGATGGGATTCATCGATGTGTCGGCGCTCAGGTGCGTGCTCGGCGACGGCCGCGTGCTGTTCGACGACGTGTCGTTCCGCGTCGGTGACGGCGCCAAGACCGCGCTCATCGGGCCTAACGGCGCCGGCAAGACGACGCTGTTGCGGATGATCGCCGGCGACCTCGCACCGGCCGCCGGAACGATCGCGAGTCGCGGCGGTGTCGGGGTGATGCGCCAGTTCATCGGCTCCATCCGCGATGGCAGCACCATCCGCGACCTGCTCGTAGCGGTCGCGCCTCCGGCCATCCGCGAGGCGCTCCGTGCGCTCGACGCGACGGAGTTGGCCATGCACGACAACGATGGCACGGATGCCGCCATCGCCAACGCGCAGGCCATCGCCGACTGGGCAGAGGTGGGCGGGTACGACGCCGAGGTGGTGTGGAACCTGTGCACGCAGGCCGCTCTCGGCCAGTCATACGACGACTCGTGGGCTCGCCCTGTGGTGCAGCTGAGCGGCGGCGAGCAGAAGAGGCTCGCGCTCGAGGCGCTGCTGCGCGGTCCCGATGAGGTGCTGCTCCTCGACGAGCCTGACAACTACCTCGACGTCACCGGCAAGGAATGGCTCGAGGAGGCGCTGGTGCTCACCCGCAAGACCGTGCTGTTCGTCACCCACGACCGCGAGCTGCTCTCGCGCACCGCGGAGCGGGCCATCACCATCGAAGGGGGCGCCGCGTGGACCCACGGCGGCGGGTTCGCCGGCTACGCACAGGCGCGGCGCGCTCGGCACGATCGCCAGGAGGAGATGCACCGCCGCTGGGACGAGGAGCATGAGCGCCTGCGCACGTACGTCAGGACGCTGCAGCAGCAGGCGGCGCGCAGCGCCGACATGGCCTCTCGCTACAAGGCGGCGCAGAGCCGGCTGGCCCGCTTCGAAGCCGACGGCCCGCCGCCCGCGCCACCACGCGAGCAGGACGTGCGGATGCGGCTGCGCGGCGCGCGCACCGGCGTCCAGGCGGTCATCTGCGACGGCCTCGAGCTCACCGGGCTGGTGCAGCCGTTCGACCTCGACGTCTACTACGGCGAGCGCGTCGCGGTGGTGGGCCCCAACGGCTCCGGCAAGTCGCACTTCCTCCGCTTGCTCGGGGGCGGTGACGTTGGCCACACCGGGCGGTGGCGTCTCGGCGCGCGAGTCGTCCCCGGCAGCTTCTCGCAGGTCCACCACCGCCCTGACCTCGACGACAGGACTCTGGTGGAGGTTCTCCACGAGCACAGCCTCGACCGTGGCCGCGCCGTCGGGGCGCTGCGCCGCTACGAGCTCGGCGGCCAGGCGGACCAGTCCTTCACCACGCTGTCCGGCGGTCAGCAGGCACGCTTCCAGATCCTGCTCCTCGAGCTCGACGGCGCCACGCTCCTGCTGCTGGACGAGCCGACCGACAACCTCGACCTCGAGAGCGCCCAGGCACTCGAGGACGGCCTCGCGGGCTTCGACGGGACGGTGATCGCGGTGACGCACGACCGCTGGTTCGCACGCTCGTTCGACCGCTTCCTGGTGTTCGGCGAGGACGGTTCCATGAGGGAGTCGGACTCACCCGCGTGGCGCAGCGTTGCAGCGACGGCCACCTGACCGCGTAGGGCGGTGGGTTCCAATAAGGGAGCGGTGGGACGGGATCGCTTCGGTCGCGGTGCTCGCGGGCGCATCGGAGCCCCCCGGCTTCGCCCGGTCGGTCTCCTCGTCTGCTCGCAATGCTCGCTCCGCAATCCCGTCCCACCGCTCCCTCATTGGGACACCCCACCCATCCACTCGAGAAAGCCGGCCATCAGCGCGCGGCTCGTCGGCGCGTCGCGCATCTCGTCCGGGTGCCACTGCACGCTCATGAGCAGCGTGTCCGGCGCCTCCAGCGCCTCGATGACGCCGTCCGCGCTGCGGGCGGACGCGGTGAGTGTCGCGGCGACGGTGTCCACCGCCTGGTGGTGGCCGCTGTTCACCGCGGCGGCGTCGACCCCGAGGATGCGGCGCAGCCGCGTCCCGGCGACGATGTGCACCTCGTGCGCGGGCGCCGACGGGTCGTCGTCCCACTGCGGGTGGTCGATGTGCTGGAGCAGCGTACCGCCCAGGGCCACGTTGAGAAGCTGCTGGCCGCGGCAGATCCCGAGGACCGGGAGGCGGCGCGCGTGCGCGGCGGCGAACACGTCGAGCTCCAGCTCATCCAGTTCGGGCACGACCGCCTCGAGCCTGTCGTCGGGCTCCTGGCCGTACCGTGACGGTGCGATGTCGGGGCCGCCGGGGAGCAGCAGGCCGTCGAGTCGCGCGACGACGGACGTGCCGGCCCCTGGCGTCAGCAGGAGCGGTGTCATCCCGCCCTCGGTGAGGAGGCTGAGGTACTTGAGAGCGTTCTCCCCGGGTCCGGTCGACCGGCCCACGAGGTCGTCGCTCCACGTCAACCCCACGGTCGGCCTGGCCATCGTTCCTCTCCTGCACTGCAGCGTGCCCCGATGCTAGGGGACGTACGATTCGCCCGTGTCGGGGATGGCGGTGGTCTGCGGTGCGAGCGGCGGGCTGGGCCCGGCGGTGGTCGAGGCTCTCGCAGCGACGCATGCCGTCGTCGTCGGCGTCGCGTCGCCTCGCCAGTCCAGGAGCGACCTCGAAGCCATCTCAGCGGCGGCGCGCTGGGAGCAGGCTGACCTCACTGAGCCCGCCTCGGTCGAGGCGCTCTGGGCTCGGCTCGACGAGCTGGCGGAGCCGGTGGTCTCGGTGGTCAACGTCACCGGGGGTTTCCGCGGTGGGACGGTGGTCGATTCCACGCCGGACGACGTGCTCGCCATGCTGCAGCTCAACCTGCACACCGCGTGGTGGTCGTGCCGAGCCGCCGGGGCGCGGATGTCGCGCAGCGGGGGCGGCTGCATCGTCAACGTCGGCTCGCGGTCGGCGCTGGTGGGTGGGAGCGGAGCCGCTGCGTACTCGGTGGCCAAGGCGGCGGTCATCCGTCTGACCGAGGTGCTCGCGGCCGAGCTCAAGAGCGGCGGCGTGCGGGTGAATGTCGTCGTCCCGGCGGTCATCGACACGGCGGCCAACCGCTCCTGGATGAAGCCGGCCGACCTGGCCAAGGCGGTGCAGCCGTCCGCCATCGCGGCGGTCATCGCGTTCCTGTGCAGCGATGCGGCGAGCCCGATCAGCGGGGCGGCGGTGCCGGTGTATGGCAGCTTCTGAGCGTTCGCGGGCGGCTCGCCCGGGCGCGATCGCGCCAGAGGACGCCTACCGGGCGCTGCGGGCGCACCCGGCGTGGATCGTCGAGCGCGACCGCATCCGCCGCGACCTGCGCTTCGCGTCGTTCTCGGCGGCGGTGGACTTCATCGACCGCGTTGCCGCCGTCGCTGAGGAGGTTGGCCACCACCCCAACATCCGCCTGCACGAATGGTGTTTCGTCGAGCTCGAGGTGTACTCGCACGTCAGCGGCGGCCTGACCGGCAAGGACGTCGAGCTCGCCGCTGCCATCGACGCGATGATCGAGAGCCAGCCCTAGCGACTCTCGGCGACGTGCTCGGTGCTGACCGGGAGGATGCCGGCGATGATCCTGTACGCGGCGCGGTTGGTGGCCAGGCCGACGTGGCTGCCGGGCACGGCGATCGACTCGACGTCCGGCCGCACGCAGGCGTGCCAGTCGACGACCGCGTCACTGCGCGAGTAGATCGAGGTGGTGGGCACCGCCACGGTCGCCGCCAGGTCCCTCTCGAAGCGCGGGTCGTCGGCGAACGCTCCACGGACCGGGAGGCCGTGGCCGCGGCGGATGGCTCGAACCGCGACCTGGGCCAGCGGGCTCACCGCCCACGGGTTGCCGATCGGCGAACCGAGCGTGATCACCTGCCGCACCAGCGCGGACCGCCTGCGGGCGAGCACCACGGCGAGCAGACCGCCGCGGCTGTGGCCGATCATCGTGACCGGCTCAGCGCACGCCGCGTGAGCCGCATGGAGCTTGCGGGTCAGCATCGCGACGGTCGCCTCCGAGGCGTACTGGTTGATGCGCAGGCCCGACCCGAACGGCCGGTAGCCCATCCGGCGCAGCCAGCCGGACATCACCGACAGGCTCCAGTCGCCGGCCAGGAAACCCGGGATCAGCAGCACCGGTTGCCCATCGCCGCGGGGCAGGTCCTCACCGCGGAAGACGGGGTCCCGGGCCAGCTGCAGGCGTTCCACGGCGGCGCGCGCCTCGAGCAGTGGGGGGCGGCGCAACCAGTGCCACGCCGCACCCGCGCGTGAGCCGGCGCTGTCCTCCGTCATCGCGCTCCTCCGAGTAGGGCCTCCCTATATTCTCGCGGCTGCGAACCGGTGAAGGAGGCGTCAAGCGGATGAGGCTGGCCACGTGGAACGTCAACTCGCTCGCCGCGCGCATGCCGCGCGTCGTCGACTGGCTGGCGTCCACGCGTCCGGACGTGCTGTGCCTGCAGGAGACCAAGCTCGCCGACGCGGCCTTCCCGCACGACCAGCTGCGCGAGCTCGGCTACGAGGCAGCCGTGTACGGGACGGGTCAGTGGAATGGTGTGGCCATCATCTCCGCGGTGGGCATCGCCGGCGTGCACCGCGGCTTCGATGGCGAGCCGGGATTCCCGGACGCGGAGGCGCGCTCGCTGGCGGCCACGTGCGGTGGTGTCCGCGTCTGGTCGCTGTATGTTCCCAACGGCAGGACTGTCGACAGCCCCCACTTCGCCTACAAGATCGCCTGGCTCGCCGCGCTGCACGACGCCGTCGCCGCCGACGCCGCCACGTTCCCGGCGATGGCGGTGTGCGGCGACTTCAACGTGGCCCCCACCGACGTCGACGTGTGGGACCCGGGCGCCTTCGTCGGCTCGACACACGTCACCCCGATGGAGCGCGCGGCGGTGGCGTCGCTCGTCGAGGTCGGCTTCGTCGACGTCGAGGCGCGCGCTCTCAAGGGAGACCGACCGTTCACCTACTGGGACTACCGCGCCGGGAACTTCCACAAGGGCCTCGGCATGCGGATCGACCTGGTTCTCCTCAGCAGCGCGCTGGCCGCAACTGTCTCCGACGCGTACGTGGACCGCGACGCGCGCAAGGGCAAGCTTCCCTCCGACCACGCTCCGGTGGTCGTGGATTTCGCAGCTCCCTAGCATGCAGATAACGGTGCGGCGTGCGTCGATGGCCGATGTCGAGGCGCTCGAGCCCCTGTGGGTCTCGATGGTGGAGCACCACCGCGCGGTTGCCGGTGCGCAGTGGCCCGTTCGCACCGCGGACGCCGCGTGGCGAATCCGTCAGGCGGAATATCGCGCCTGGCTGACCGACGGCTCCGGCACCCTGTTCACCGCGACGCTCGGCGAGGCGCCGGCGCCGGCCGGCTACGCGATGCTCCGCGTCCACAAGCCTGGCGCCAGCTGGGACCTCGGCGCGCTGATGGGGGAGGTGGAGTCACTCGCGGTGGCCGCGACCGCGAGGGGGGCAGGTGTCGGCAGCGCGTTGATGGCGGCCTGCCGCGAGGAGTTGAAGAGCCGCGGGGTCACGTACTGGTCGGTCGCCGTCGTGGAGGCAAACGCGGGCGCGGTGCGCCTCTACGAGAGGGAGGGCTTCCGATCGTTCTACCGGCTGTTGCTCGGCGAGGTCGAAGCGTAGGCGTCAGGCCGCGGCACCAGCGCGACCGCGACCCCGGCGGCGGGATCACCAACGTCGATCATCTCGGGTTCGGTGACGCAGCTCGGGACACGGCGGCGGTGCCGCACCGCGTCGAACGTGAGACATGCGAGCGCCAGCCACACCAGCGAGAACCCGCCGAGCACCGCCGGCGGCATCGGTTCGTGGCGCACCAGCACGCCGATGGCGAACTGCAGGAGCGGCGCCAGGTACTGGAGCAGCCCATGCGTCGACAGTGGAAGGCGCGTCGCCGCTGCCGCGAAGAAGAGAAGAGGGATGGCGGTCGCCGGGCCCGCCGCCGCGAGCAGGAGCAGATGCCCGGGCGTCGCCGGGCTGCCAACCCACGTGGCCGCGCCGGTGCCGGCGAGCACGGCCAGGACGGCGAGGGCCGGCACGGTGAGGACGGCTGCCTCGATGAGCAAACCCTCGGGCGCGGTCGCGCGCGTGCGCTTCTTGATCAGGCCGTAGGTGCCGAACGAGATGGCGAGCAGCAGAGCCAGCCATGGAGGCCGGCCGTAGTCGACGCTGAGGACCAGCACGGCCGCCGCTCCCAGCGCGACCGCCACCCACTGTGTCGGGCGCAGGCGCTCGTGCAGGAGCACGACTCCCAACGCCACCGTGATCAACGGGGTGATGAAGTAGCCGAGGCTCGTCTCCACGACGTGGCCGTTGTTGACGCCCCAGATGTACGCGCCCCAGTTCACCGCGATGATGGCGCCTGCGGCGCACAGGCGGATGACGGTGCCGCGGTCCATGGCGCGCAGCCCGCGGAGCTCGCTCCGCACGGCCAGCAGAAGGGCCACCACGATGAGGCTCAGCACGATCCGGCAGGCGAGGATCTCGAGCGCGCTCGCAGGTTCCAGCAGCGGCCAGTACAGCGGGAACAGGCCCCAGAGCCCGTACGCGGTGGCACCGTACAGCAGCCCGCGTTTCGACCTGGTCACACCTCAACATACAATGCCGCGCCATGAACTGGTTCCTGCTGTTGAAGTCGCTGCACGTGCTGTCGGCGATCGTGGCTGTGGGCTCCAACATCACCTACGGTGTGTGGTCGGCCCTCGCCAAGCGCGAGCCGGCGCACCTGCCGTTCGCGCTGCGCGGGGTGAAGCTGCTCGACGACCGAGTGGCGAACCCGGCGTACGGGGTGCTCCTGGTGACCGGCCTGATCATGGCCTTCACCACCTACCGGATCGGTCTGACGTGGATCCTCGCCGGCCTCGGCGGGTACGTCGTCATGGCCGTGCTCGGCGTGGCCGTGATCGGGCCTGCCCTGTCCGCGCAGATCACCTCGCTCGACGCCGAGGGCGCTGCCAGCGCGCGCTACCGGGCTGCCGAGGCTCGGGTTCGGGGCGTGGGCATGTTCCTCGGCGTGCTGGCCGTCCTGGTGGTGTTCGACATGGTGGTGAAGCCTCAGTTCTGACTGGTTGCTCAGCCCGCCCCAGCCCGCTTTCGGCGCCAAACGCTGATATCGACGCTGTACCCAATGGTGGCACCGCGGGAGTACGATGGCGACCGTGGCCGAGCACGATCCCGCCGCGTTCGAGGAGCTCTTCCAGTCCGAGCCGGACGATGCGTCCGCAGCGGAGAGGGCGGAGTGGGTGAACCTCTACGCGCGGCTCGTCGACCTCCTCGAGCGTCAGCTTGCGGAGACGGACCGCTTTGCCGGATCGGTGCCCGAGCCGATGCGCAGGTACCTCAAGGGGGAGAACAGGAAGATTTTGGTCGAGGAGCTCGAGATCTTTCGCGACCGGCTCACCCACTGGCGCGCCGCCTCGGATTGAGCTGCGCGCGGACGGTGCTGATGACCGATCAGGCCGGAGTCTTCGCCCCCACCGGGGCGGGCGTGCGCTCCCGCCGCCGCGCCACCTCGCCGGGCGCGTGCTCGTGCTGGTCCGCCTCGTAGCGATCGATGAAGTCGATGATCATGTCGCGCATGCCGCACAGTTCACGCGCCCAGTCGTCGAGCACCACGCTGCCTTCCACGGTGATCTCGTAGCGCCGCCGTCGCGGACCTTCCGCCGAGCGCTCCCACGTCGAGTGCACCAGACCGTCGTCCTCCATCTGGTTGAGGGTGCGGTACACGGTGCCAGGGTCCCAGTGCCCGAACGATAGCGGGGCGAGCTTCTCGCGCAACTCGTAGCCGTAGGTCGGCTCCTCGCCGAGAAGCAGCAGCACGCACGGACGCAGGTAATTCCTTGGCTGGACGGGCATCCTGCCGGCGTCGGCGTGCGCGCTCGAAGGGTCGGCGCGGCTCATCTGGCTCCCTCCGAGCTTGCTGTCACACCAACGATTGCAGGACCGCACCCGGCAGTTCGGTACGGTGCCGAACACCCGGCAGAACGGCTCCGCCGATCCGTCGAGGATGGACCCGGGGGCGCAAAAATGCAACCGCCGATCGAGACGGTCGTGGGCGTCCTTGTAGGTGGAACCCGCACATATTGACCTCCCCGAATCGGATACCTACGGTGTCGCTTTGGTGTGGCGTTCCACGCACTCCTACGTGTCCAAGCCAGGGAGGTGAGCCGCATGGTGACCGAGGCAGCGCCGTACGGACGGAAGACACAGAAGGAGCCGCCCGTCAAGGACGTCCACATCGTGTGGATCACAGCGGGACTCAGTTGCGACGGTGACTCCGTCTCGATCACCGCCGCCACTCAGCCCAGCATCGAGGACGTCCTGCTCGGCTCGATCCCAGGCCTGCCGACCGTCCACCTGTACAACCCGGTCCTGGCGTACGACAACGGCGACGACTTCCTCAAGCCGTGGTTCGCCGCCGCTCGCGGTGAGCTCGACCCATTCGTCCTCGTCGTCGAGGGATCGATCCCCAACGAGAAGCTCAACGCCGACAACGGCGGCTACTGGGCGGCCGTGGGCACCGACCCGGCGACCGGCCAACCGATCACCACCAACGAATGGATCGATCGGCTCGCCCCCAAGGCGCTGGCAGTGGTCGCGGCCGGAACGTGCGCGACGTACGGCGGTATCCACGCGATGCAGGGCAATCCCACCGGCGCCATGGGACTTGCCGACTACCTCGGCTGGGACTTCAAGACCGGTGCCGGGCTCCCTGTCATCAACGTCCCGGGCTGTCCCGTGCAACCCGACAACTTCATGGAGGTGGTGCTCTACCTCCTGTACCAGGTGTCGGGATTGGCGCCGGTCATCCCGCTCGACGACCAGCTGCGGCCCACGTGGCTCTTCGGCGCCACCGTGCACGACGGCTGCGACCGCGGCGCGCACTACGAGCAGGGCGAGTTCGCCAAGGTGTACGGGTCGCCGCTCTGCCTGGTCAAGCTCGGCTGCTGGGGGCCGGTGGTCAACTGCAACGTCCCCAAGCGCGGCTGGATGATGGGCATCGGTGGATGCCCCAACGTCGGCGGCATCTGCATCGGCTGCACCATGCCCGGCTTCCCGGACAAGTTCATGCCCTTCATGGACGAGCCGCCGGGGGCCAAGCTGTCGACCAAGATCGTCGGCACCTACGGCAAGAGCATCCGCAGCCTGC
Source organism: Candidatus Dormiibacterota bacterium (assembly GCA_963751755.1). Lineage (GTDB taxonomy): Bacteria > Chloroflexota > Dormibacteria > Aeolococcales > Aeolococcaceae > Aeolococcus. Next base: position 62,120 of record CAVVVH010000001.1, read on the forward strand.
GCACTCTGACCAACACCACGGTCAACAAGGAGCCGAAGTGGCGCCACAACCGGCCGGAGCTGACCACCGGCTACAAGCCGCAGACAGGCGGTGTCGCCAAGTCATTCAACCGTCCATCGTAGAAGTAGGAGAAACCACCGATGGCGACACTCATGCAAAAGGGGGGTACCCCCAAATCCGGGACGCTGACAGACGTCTCGTGGGACCCGATCACGCGCATCGTCGGCAGCCTCGGCATCTTCACCAAGATCGACTTCGCCAACCGCGTCGTCGCCGACTGCCGCAGCACCTCGTCGATCTTCCGCGGCTACAGCATCTTCATGAAGGGCAAGGACCCGCGCGACGCGCACTTCATCACCAGCCGCATCTGCGGCATCTGCGGCGACAACCACGCCACCTGCGCCACCTACGCGCAGAACATGGCCTTCGGCATCAGTCCGCCGGCCATCGCGGAGTGGATCGTCAACCTCGGCGAGGCGGCCGAGTACATGTTCGACCACAACATCTTCCAGGACAACCTGTTGATGGTCGACTTCTGCGAGCAGATGGTCAAGGAGACCAACCCGAGCGTGCTCGCCAAGGCCGAGAACACGCCGGCACCGCACGCCGGCGACCACGGCTACCGGACCATCGCCGACATCATGCGCGCGCTCAACCCCTTCACCGGTGAGTTCTATCGCGAGACGCTGCACGTCAGCCGCTACACCCGCGAGATGTTCTGCCTGATGGAGGGACGACACGTCCATCCGTCCACGCTGTACCCGGGCGGCGTCGGCACCGTTCCCACCGTCCAGCTCTTCACCGACTACCTCGTGCGGCTCATGAAGTACGTGGAGTTCATGAAGAAGGTCGTGCCGCTGCACGACGACATCTTCGACTTCTTCTACGAGGCGCTCCCCGGCTACGAGGAGGTGGGCCGGCGCCGCATGGACACCGTCTGCTGGGGCTCGTTCAACGACCCGGCGGAGTGCGACTACACGTACAAGCGCATGGGCGAGTGGGGCAAGGCGATGTTCGTCACCCCCGGGTGCGTGGTCGACGGCAAGCTGGTCACCACCGACCTCGTGGACATCAACCTCAACATCCGCATCCTGCTCGGCCACTCGTACTACGACGACTGGGCCAACTCCGAGACCTTCGTCACCAAGGACCCGCTCGGCAACCCCGTCGACCAGCGTCACCCGTGGAACCAGACAACGCTGCCGCGTCCGCAGAAGCGCGACTTCGACGACAAGTACAGCTGGGTCATGTGCCCGCGCTGGCTGCACAACGGCGAGCACCTCGCCATGGACACCGGCGGCGGCGCGTTCGCCCGCCTGCTGGCCACCTCGCTGGCCGGCCTCGTCGACATCGGCTACGTCAAGGCGACCGGTCACAGCACCAAGATCTACCTGCCCAAGACGCAGACCAAGCCCGAGGTGGAGTTCGAGTGGCACGTGCCGAAGTGGAGCAACGCCATCGAGCGTGACCGCGCCCGCACGTACTTCCAGGCCTACGCGGCCGGCGCGGCCCTGCACTTCATCGAGAAGGCGTTCGAGGAGCTCCACGCCGGGCGCACCGACACCTTCACCCCGTTCGAGGTGCCGGACGAGGCGATCGGCTGCGGCTTCCACGAGGCGGTGCGCGGCGTGCTCTCGCACCACGTGGTCATCCGCGAGGGCAAGATCGCCAACTACCACCCGTACCCGCCGACGCCGTGGAACGCCACGCCGCGGGACAGCTACGGCACGCCCGGTCCGTACGAGGACAGCGTGCAGAACACGCCGATCTTCGAGGAGAACGGGCCGGACAACTTCAAGGGCATCGACATCATGCGCGCCGTGCGCAGCTTCGATCCCTGCCTGCCGTGCGGGGTGCACATGTACCTCGGCGACGGCAAGGTGCTGGAGCGCAAGCACTCGCCAACCTTTGGTGGCACGCACTGACGGCCACAGCGTTCAGCCCGCCGTCCCGCGGCTCTGACGGAGAGTTCGCGGGGCGGATGGCGCGCATCGACGAGCTGGTCGGAGAGCTCGAGGGGCTCTCCGACCCGGCGACTCGGGCGCGCGTCGAGGAGTTGATCGGCGCCGTCCTCGAGCTGCACGGCGACGCCCTGCACCGCATGCTCGACGCGGTCTCGGACCAACCGGACGGCGGCGCCGCGCTCTTCGCCGAGTTCGCCGCCGACGAGCTGGTGCGCAGCGTGCTGCTCGTCCACGACCTGCACCCGATCTCGCTCGCCGACCGCGTCGAGCAGGCGCTGGAGTCGGTGCGGCCGATCATGCACGGCCACAAGGGTGACGTCGAGCTGCTCGGCATCGAGGACGAGGTGGTGCGCCTGCGCCTGGTGGGCAGCTGCGAGGGGTGTCCCTCGTCGGAGCTGACCATGAAGGCCGCGGTCGAGAAGGCGCTCTACGAGGCGGCGCCGGAGATCGCCGGCATCGAGGTCGAGGGGATGAGCCCGCCGCCACCAGGGCCGCCGACCATCGAGTGCCTGGTCCCGCTGCAGATGGCATCGCCGCGTGCGGGCGCGGCCGCCGGGTCGCGGTGACAGAGGATGGGCCAGCAGACTGAGCCGTCGCTGGAGTCTCTGCGGCGGTTCGTGAAGGAACGCGAGCCGGCGGAGCGGTGCGAGCTGTGCGCCGCCGGGATCGCCCCGCACCCGCAGCACGAGCACCTGCTCGACCCGGCCGAACGCCAGCTGATGTGCAGCTGCACACCGTGTGCGCTGCTCTTCCCCGTCGAGGCGCAGAAGCGCTTCCGGCGCGTGCCGCGCCGTCTCTGGTCGCTGACGGACTTCACGATGACCGACGCGATGTGGGACTCGCTGGCCATCCCCGTCAACATGGCGTTCCTGCTCACCAGCGCTCCCTCCGGCGACCTGCACGCCTACTACCCGAGCCCGGCGGGCGCGACCGAGTCGCTGCTGACGCTGGAGGGCTGGTCGGAGCTGCTCGAGGCCAACGGAGCCCTGACCTCATTGCTGCCGGACGTGGAGGCGCTGCTCATCAACCGCGTCGGCGAGCGCCGCGACTACTTCATCGCGCCCATCGATCGCTGCTACGAGCTCGTCGGGCTGCTGCGCGTGTACTGGCGGGGGCTGTCCGGAGGCACGGAGGTGTGGGAGCGCGTCGGGCTCTTCTTCGACGAGCTGCGCACCAGCGCGCGCGCCAAACCGGCCCAGGGGCTGGTCCGTGCCTGATCTCGACTTCACGGTCAACTCGGCCACCGCCGTGGACGGTTCGCTGACCCCGTTGCTCGAGTTCGAGCTGGGCATCGAGGAGGTGGACGGTCGCGACATCGACACCGTCGCGCTCAGCTGCCAGATCATGATCGAGGCGGTGCGACGCCCCTACGCGGCCCGCGAACAGGAGGCGCTCCTCGACCTGTTCGGCACGCCCGAGCGCTGGGGCACCTCGCTGAAGACGATGCTGTGGACGCACGCCGCCATGGTGGTTCCCGGCTTCGAGGGTCACACGGCGGTGAAGCTCGCCGTGCCCACCAGCTTCGACCTCAGCCTGGCGGCCACCAAGTACTTCTTCGCGCTCGAGGACGGTGAGGTGCCGCTGACCTTCCAGTTCAGCGGCACCGTCTTCTACCGCGACGCGCACGCGGCGCTGATGACCGAGCGCATCTCCTGGACCAAGGAGGCGCGCTTCCGGCTGCCCGTCGCCTTGTGGCGCGACCTCATGGATCGCCACTACCCGGACGGGGCCTGGCTCTGCCTGCGCCGCGACGTCTTCGATCGCCTCTACCGGTACAAGTCGCGCCGGGCTGTGCCCACGTGGGAGACGGTCATCGACGAGCTGCTCGAGAACGCCGGCAGCGAGGTACTCCCGTGAACCGCGAGCAGGTCGACCGCATCGTCGCCGCCACGCTGTACGAGGGGTACATCCTCTACCCGTACCGGCCCAGCTCGGTGAAGAACCAGGTGCGCTGGACATTCGGCGGCGTCTACCCGCGCGAGTACAGCGAGGCCGTCGGTGGCGCGGAGCCGTGGATCGCCGCCACCGAGTGCCTGCTGCGCGGAGGAGATGACGCCAGGGTCGAGGTGACGGTGCGCTTCCTCCACGTGGTCAACCGCACCGCCGCGCGTCTCGACGACCCGTCGCCCGAACCACCTGACGGCACCGCCGCGCTGCGCTTGGTCGACGCCTTCGACCTTGACGGCCGGGTGCACCGCACCTGGGAGGAGGCCGCCGAGCGCCGGCTCGACGCGGGCGTCTGCACGATCGCATCGCTGCTGCAGGAGCCACGCCACCTGGCGCTGACCGTCGAGGCCGGCGAGGACGTGGAGTGGCTGCGCCGCGCTGATGGGCTCGTCGCCGGCGCGCTGCTGCGCGCGCACCGGCCGCTGACCGTGTCCGTCGACGTCTCCGCTGAGCGGGTGGGCGTGGACATCGCCCGCGTGCGCGTCTCTGTGACCAACGTGACGCCCGTCACGGTGGCTGAGGTGGCCGACCGCGATGTGGCACTGCGCCACGCCCTGCTCTCGACGCATGTCGTTCTCGGCGTCGAGGACGGCGGCTGGCTGTCGCTCGCCGACCCGCCAAGTGATGCCGCGGAGGCCGCGGCCTCGTGCGTCAACACCGGCCCGTCAGCCGTCAGCGCAGGCGACTTCACGTCGCCGGAGCTGACACCGCTGAGCCGGGGGGTGCCCGAGGGGGGAACGCAGTTCCCCCTTCGCCTGTGGCCGATCCTAGTCGGTGAGCCGGGTTCCGACGACACCATCCTGGCCTCGCCGATCATCCTCGAGGACCACCCGCAGCTCGCCCCCGAGTCCGCCGGAGAGCTGTTCGACTCCACCGAGATCGACGAGATCCTCTCGCTGCGCATCCTCACCCTGACCGATGACGAGAAGGCCGAGATGCGCGGCGCCGACGAGCGGGCTCGCGCCATCCTCGACCGCACCGAGTCACTCACCCAGGACGACTTCATGCGCATGCACGGGGCGCTGCGGCCGGCGGCTCCGCGGATCGGGAGCGGCGATGACTGAGCACAACCCGTGGGCGGCGATGGGCGACGATCCCTTCGCGGAGCGCCCGGCGCGTGAGTCGGTGCGCTGGAGCGACGGCACCCTGCACATCGGCGACCGCGTCCGGCTGGCGCCGAAGGGCAACGCCGACGCGCTCGACATCGTGCTGCGCGGACGCATCGCCACCATCGAGTCGATCGAGCAGGACTACGAGGACGTCGTGTACCTGGCCGTCACCATCGATGACGATCCCGGCGCCGACCTCGGCTTGCTCCGCCAGCCCGGCCATCGCTTCTTCTACACCCTGAACGACGTCGAGCCGGTGCCGCTCGGGGAGGGGACATGACAGCGCGTCTGCTCGTCGCGGGCATCGGCAACATCTTCCTCGGCGATGACGGATTCGGCGTCGCGGTGGCACAGGAGCTGCTTCGTCGCGGGTCGCTCGCCGGTGACGAGGTCACCGTCGGCGACTACGGCATCCGCGGCTACGACCTCGCCTACGAGATCCTCGAGGGCTACGAGACCGTCGTGCTCATCGACGCCACCCAGCGCGGCGATGCCCCCGGCACCGTCTACGTCATCGAGGCCGACCCGGACGCCGGTCTGCCGGATGTGGGCGCCGATCCGGACCACGGGCAGGGAGCGTTCCAGGGTCACCTGATGACGCCGGCGGCCGTGTTCCACCTGGTCCGGACCATGGGCGGCAGGATGGGGCGCGTGCTCGTGGTGGGGTGTGAGCCGGAGACCTTCGGCCCCGAGAACATCGGTCAGATGGAGCTGAGCGCTGTCGTCGCGGCCGCTGTGCCCCCCGCGGTGGACACAGTCGAGCGCGTGGTTCGCGAATCGCTCCAGGCCATGGCAATCCCTGCGGCAGCCGCCGCGTCGGATCCACTGGAACAGGGGGTACCGGTATGACATGGTGGGCATGGGTTCTCATCGCCATCGGTGTCGTGATCGTGCTTGGTCTGCTGCTGTCGATGGGCGATCTCCGTCGCTACATCCGGATGCGCACGATGTGATTCGCCATGCATGAGATGGGCCTGGCCCAGGCCATCCTCGACACCGCGCTCGACATCGCCGGCGACCGCCCGGTGCGTCGCGTCGCGGTCTCGGCCGGCGAGCAGCAGGCCGTGAGCGTGGAGTCGCTGTCGTTCAGCTTCGAGCTGATCACCGCCGGCACCAGCGCGTCGGGAGCGACCCTCGACGTGCGCCAGGCGGCGGGCGACCGCCTTCTCGTCGACGAGGTGGAGGTCGGCGGTGATGTACCCGAGGTGCTGCGACGCAGCGACGCCGAGGTGGTGGAACCCCCTCACGGACATGCACATGACACGGGTGACCAACCGGTGCACCCGGCGTGGTTGTGAACGACCAGCAGACAACACAGCGGAGGTGAAGTGATGAAGAAGCTGCTCTTGGTGGCAGTGGTGGCAGTGGCCGGGGCGGCGGCGCTTGGCGGCAAGGACCTGAAGCGGTACCTGCGCATGCGGTCGATGTAGCGAGGCGGATGACCGGGGCAGCCTGGTGACCATGACAGCGCCGAGCGCGCGCGAGGTGAGCCCGCTCGCCGGCGAGGCCCGCGAGCGCCGCCGCTACACCGTGCACGGCGTCGTGCAGGGCGTGGGGTTCCGGCCGTACGTGTGGACGCTGGCGCACCGCCACGAGCTCGCCGGGTCGGTGCGCAACACCTCGGGCGCGGTGCTCATCGAGGTCGAGGGCTCCAGCGCGCAGCTCGACAGGTTCGACGCCGAGCTCGCCGCCCTGGCGCCGCCGCTGGCACGCGTCGACTCCGTCAGCGTGGCCGTATTGGCCGCGCGAGACGACGCCGCGTTCGTCATCCTCGAGAGCAGCGCGGTCGACGGCGCCTACCAGCCGATCTGTGCCGACGCTGCGACCTGCACCGACTGCCTGCTGGAGATGTTCGACCCGGCCGACCGTCGCCATCGCTACCCGTTCATCAACTGCACGAACTGCGGACCGCGCTTCACGATCATCGAGGACGTGCCGTACGACCGCGCGCTGACCACGATGCGCGATTTCGCGATGTGCGCGCCGTGCGCCGCCGAGTACGCCGATCCCTCGGACCGGCGCTTCCACGCCCAGCCGAACGCGTGCCCGGACTGCGGTCCGCGGGCGTGGCTGACCGACCCGGCCGGCGTCGAGCACCCGGGAGACGGCCTTGCCGCCGCCGCCGCCGCGCTGCGGCATGGCTCGATCGTCGCGGTGAAGGGTCTGGGTGGGTTCCAGCTGGCGGTCCTTGCCGCACGACGCAGCGGCGGTGCGCCGGCTCCGCGTCCGCAAGCATCGCCCGGACAAGCCGTTCGCGGTCATGGCGGCAGACGTCGACGCGGTGCGGAGGTTCGCGCTCGTCGACGGTGCGGAGGCGCGCGCGCTGTCGAGCGCCGCCCGGCCGATCGTGCTGCTGCGGCGGCGGCCCGGCGTGGGCGATGAGGTGATCGCCACCGCCGTCGCGCCCGCGCTCGACGAGGTCGGGGTGATGCTGCCGAGCACGCCGCTGCACCACCTCCTGCTCGACCTGGTCGGCGCGCCTCTGGTGATGACCAGCGGGAACGTCAGCGACGAGCCGATCGCCAAGGACAACGACGAGGCATTGTCCCGGCTCGGCGCCATCGCCGACGCCTTCGTGCTCCATGACCGCGACATCTACGCGCGCTACGACGACTCCGTGGTGCGCGTGGTCGACGGCCAGGAGCACCTGGTGCGCAGCGCGCGCGCGGCTACTGCCCACTGCCTGTGGAGGTGGGCGCCGACCCCGCCACTCCGCCGCTGCTGGCACTGGGAGCGCACCTCAAGAACACGTTCTGCATCCTGCGAGATGGCCGCGCGTTCGTCGGGCCGCACATCGGCGACCTGGACCATCCGCAGAGCCTCAGCCACCAGGACGAGGCACTGACCACCTACCTGCGCCTGTTCCGCGACCGCGCCGGCAGCGGTGGCCGCCGATCTGCACCCCGATTACGCGTCCACGCACATCGCCGAGCGCTGGTGGGAGGACGGGGCTGCGGCGGTGCGCGTCCAGCATCACCACGCCCACATCGCCAGCGTGATGGCCGAGCACCACCTGCGTGGCAGGGTCATCGGCGTTGCCTTCGATGGCACCGGCTTCGGCGAGGACGGCACCATCTGGGGTGGCGAGTTCCTTCTCTGCGACGAGACCGGCTACGAGCGCGCCGGGCACCTGGCACCGGTGGTGCAGCCCGGCGGCGACCGCTGCGCCCGCGAGGGGTGGCGGATGGCGATCGCCTACCTGCAGGCGGCGGGATTGGACAGCGACGAGATCCCCGCGTGGTTCCCTGCCGGCGAGGGCTCGCCGGACGATCGTCGCTGGCGCCTGGTCGGCCGACTCGCCGCCGCGGGGGATTCCCCGGCCGCGCCGATCAGCACCAGCGCCGGCCGCCTCTTCGACGCCGTCGCCAGCGTGCTGGGCATTGCCCACAGCTCCAGCTTCGAGGCGTCGGCGGCGATGCGACTGGAGGCGCTGGCCCGGACGGCGACCGGACCGGTGACGCAGATACCCGTGCAGCGGACCGGCATCCCGTTGGTGCTGGACACGCCGTCGCTGGTCGCCACGCTCGTCGAGCGGCATCGGGCGGGCGTGGGACGCGGCGGAGCTGGCCGCGGTTTTCCACGAGAGCCTGGCCGCGGCGGTGGCGTCGGCGTGCGCCGAGCTCGCCGGCACCACCGGCGTGACCCGGGTGGCCCTCAGCGGCGGCGTCTTCCAGAACGCGCTGCTCCTCGCACGCACGTCCGCGCTGCTCCGCGAGCGGAGGCTCAGCGTGTACGTCAACCACGCGGTGCCCGCCAACGACGGCGGCGTCAGCCTGGGGCAGGCGTTCGTGGCCGCCTCCCGGCTGGCCCTGCGTTCGCGGGGGCGCGCATGATGGCGACGATGAACAGCCCGGTGGCGGCGACAGACACCGACCTTGCGTTCCTGCGCGACGGGGTCAACGCGCGCTGCGCCGCGGGCGAGGCGTACTTCGCGGCGGTGGCCCGGGACCTCGCCGAGTGTGCCGCAGCGATGGCTGACCGCTTCTTCGCCGGCGCCACGCTGTTGGTGTTCGGATCCGGCGCCGGGGCGACCGACGCCCAGCACAACTCGGTGGAGTACGTGCACCCCGTGCTGCCGGGATGCCGCGCGCTCCCAGCGCTGTCGCTGACCAACGACGTCAGCACGGTGACCGGCATTCTCGGCGGCGGCGACGCGCTCGACGTCTACGCTCACCAGCTGCGCATCCTCGGCCGCACCGGCGACATCGCCCTCGCCTTTCTCACCTCACCCGAGGACGGCGCGTCGCTGCGCGGCCTGCAGACGGCGTCCGACGACGGGATGCTCGCCATCGCGCTGAGCACCGGCGAGCGTGCGAGCGGCGCCGCGGCCGCGCACATGTTCCACGTCGACAGCGATGACCCGCTGGTGGCACAGGAGCTGCACCTGGCGACGTACCACATGCTCTGGGAGCTTGTGCACATCGTGCTCAACCATCGTGGCATCGCGGAGGTGCCGGCATGAGCGAGAACGTGTGCCACGACGAGGTCTGCATCACGTGTTCCGACCAGCTGCTCGAGGTGGTGGTCACCGCGGTGAGCGAGGACGGCCGCACGGCGCAGGCGACGTGCGACGGGGCTGCGTGCGAGGTGTCCGTCGACCTGCTCGACGACGTCGTCACCGGCGACCACCTGCTCGCCCACGGCGGCGTGGCCCTGCAGCGCGGCACGCTGGAGGTGGCGCGATGAGCAGGGGCAACGACCCATTCTCGCGGCTGCTCTATCCGATGCTGACCCAGCAGCCGTCCGTGGACGCGGCGGTGGTGACCGAGCTTGCTCGTGCGCCGCTGCAGAAGTCCGCCGAGAGCAACGCGCTGCGCCGCCGAGCTCTTCGAGGAGCTCAGCTGCGGAGGTGGCCGCCTGCGCACGGGCCATCTCCAGCGCGGTGGCCGCGGGCGGCCGGGTGCTCGCCGCCGGCAACGGCGGCAGCGCGACGTCCGCGGCCGACATGGTGTCCGAGCTGCTCAAGCCCGGCGGGCTCGCGTCCCCCGATCGCCGCGCTGAACCTCACCGCGGACATCGCCGTGGTCACCGCGATCGGCAACGACGTCAGCTACGACGACGTGTTCGTCCGTCAGCTGCTCGCCCTCGGCCGCCCCGGGGACGTGCTCGTGGCCATCTCGACCAGTGGCAACTCCGAGAACCTGGTGCGCGCCGTCCGCGAGGCCAGGCGGCTGCGCATGCTCACCGTCGGCATCGCCGGCCACGACGGCGGCCGCATGCGCGCCGACGGCACGCTCGATCACCTCTTCACCGTCCCCTCGTCAAGCGTCCACCGCATCCAGGAGGTGCAGACCACGCTGTACCACCTCCTCTTCGAGCTGGTGCAGCGACATCTCACGGAGGTCCCGGCATGTGCCTAGCCATCCCCGCCAAGCTGGTGGAATACGTCGACGACGAGCGCCAGTACGGCAAGGTGGAGCTGGGCGGTGTTCGTCGCCAGGTCAACACCTCGCTGCTGGTCGGTGAGGACAGGGCCGAGCCAGGCGACTACGTGCTCGTGCACGTGGGCTTCGCGCTCAGCGCGATCAGCGAGGCCGAGGCCAACGAGACGCTGCGCATCCTCGAGGAGATGGGCCCGGCATACACCGACGAGCTGGAGCAGATCCGCCAGTCGGAGGCGATGGAGCTCGAGCTCGTCGGGCCCGACTACCGCAAGCAGGTGACCGAGATATGAAGTTCGCCGACGAGTTCCGCGACGCCGACCTCGCTCATTCCGCTGGCGACGCTGCATCACCGCCGAGGCCGGCGACAGGCACTGGAAGATCATGGAGGTGTGCGGCGGCCACACGCACACCATCTTCAAGTACGGCATCGAGGACCTGCTGCCCAGCAACGTCGAGCTGGTGCACGGACCCGGGCTGCCCGGTGTGCGTGATCCCGATGGGCCGGCTCGACGACGGCATCTCGCTGGCCCGCGACCACGACATCATCTTCACGTGCTTCGGCGACCTGATGCGCGTGCCCGGCAGCGATGGCAGCCTGCTCGACGCCAAGGCTGCCGGCGCCGACGTGCGCATGGTGTACTCGCCGCTCGAACTCGCTGAAGATCGCCCGCGAGAACCCAGACAAGCAGGTTGTGTTCTATGCCATCGGGTTCGAGACCACCGCGCCGTCGACAGCGCTGACCCTGCTGCGCGCCAAGGCTGAGGGGATCAAGAACTTCTTCGTGTTCTGCAACCACGTCACCATCATCCCGCCGATGAAGGCGATCCTCGACTCACCGGACCTGCGGCTGGACGGCTTCCTCGGCCCTGGTCACGTGTCGACGGTGGTGGGGATCCGCCCCTTCGAGTTCGTCACCGCGACGTACGGCAAGCCGGTGGTGGTGGTGGGCTTCGAGCCGCTCGACATCCTCCAGGGTGTGCACATGGTGATCCGCCAGGTGCTGGAGGGCCGCTGCGAGGTGGAGAACCAGTACACCCGAGTCGTCCACGACGACGGCAACCCCAAGGCGCTCGAGGTGCTCGGCCGGGTGTTCAAGCTGCGGCCTCACTTCGAGTGGCGCGGGCTCGGCTTCATCAGCCAGAGCGCGCTCGAGCTCAACGACGAGTTCGCGGAGTTCGACGCCGAGCGCGTCTTCACCGTCCCGGGCATCCGCGTGGCCGATCCCAAGTCGTGCCAGTGCGGCGAGGTGCTCAAGGGCGTGCTGAAGCCGTGGGAGTGCAAGGTGTTCGGCACCGCGTGCACGCCGGAGACGCCGATCGGCACCTGCATGGTGTCGTCGGAGGGCGCGTGCGCCGCGTACTACAACTTCGGCCGCTACTCGCGCGCCCGTGACCGCGAGCGCGTGCTCGCCGGTGCGCGAGGAGCTCACGCCGATCGCGGTGCGCGCGGGATGACCGAGACGTCGACACCGCCCGCCGGCAGCGGCGCCGCGGTTCGCGCCGCGGCGGCGCGCATCGCCGACCCCGAGCAGCGCGTGCTCGAGCGCATCGCCGAGATCCGCAAACGACGGCCAGCTGCTGCGCGAGACGGCCATCACCATGAGCCACGGCGCCGGCGGCAAGGCGAGCCACACGCTCACCGGTGCGGTCTTCGCCACCATCCTCGACAACCCCGTGCTCGCGCAGCTCGGCGACCAGGCGCTGCTGCGCGTTCCCGGCCTCGAGGGCGCCCAGGTGGCCATGACCACCGACAGCTTCGTGGTCAGCCCGCTCTTCTTCCCGGGCGGGGACATCGGCGAGCTGGCCATCAACGGCACCGTCAACGACCTCGCCGTCGGCGGCGCGGTGCCACTGGCCGTGTCGGCCGCGTTCATCCTCGAGGAGGGGCTCGACATCGCGCGTGCTGCGCCGGGTCGTCGAGTCGATGCGCCGTGCCGCCGACACGGCCGGGGTCAGCGTCGTCACCGGCGACACCAAGGTGGTGCCGCGCGGCAAGGCCGACCAGCTCTTCATCACCACCACCGGGCATCGGCCTGGTCGACCGAGCCCGGCCGGCTGCGGCATCGACCGCGTCACCGCCGGCGACGCCGTGCTGCTCAGCGGGGCGATGGGCAACCACGGCGCCACGGTGATGCTGGCCCGCGGCGACGTCGACCTCGAGGCCGACACGCTCGCCAGCGACACCATGGCGCTGAACGGCCTCACCGGCGCGCTGCTCGACGCCGGCATCGACGTGCACTTCATGCGCGACGCCACCCGTGGCGGCGTGGCGACCGTGCTCAACGAGATCGCGCAGCAGGCCGGCCTCGCGGTGGCCATCGACGAGGACGCGCTGCCGGTGCACGACGTGGTGCGCGGCGTCGCCGAGATCCTCGGCATCGACCCGCTGTACATCGCCAACGAGGGCAAGCTCGTCGCCATGGTCGGCGCCCAGGACGCGCAACGGGCGCTGGCGCTGATGCGCTCGCGGCCCGAGGGTCAGGAGGCGGCGATCATCGGCGAGGTGCGCGCCGAGCCGGAGGGAATGGTGTTCATCCGGACCGGGTTCGGCGGCACGCGCGTGGTCGACATGCTCATCGGGGATCCGCTGCCGCGGATCTGCTGAGCGCCGGGAACCGCTGCTCGGGCCCGGCGTCGTCTGGCGCGGCCGGCCCGAGGTGGGCCACCACCGTCCACGGGCCTCCGGGTGAGCCGAGGACGGGGCTGTCGTCGTCGCCCCGGGCGGATCGTCCGACGGAGCGTCGACGCCGCGCGGGCGATCATGCAGGCGACGGTCAGACCGGCCATGACCAAGGCGATCACCACCCCGTTGGGGACGGAGACGTACAGCGGCGCCGCGGTGATCTCGCCGATGAGGACGAAGGCGCCGATGGTGGCGATGAGGACGGCCGCCGGCGCCAGCCAGAAGCGAGCCGGGCGTCCGGCGTCGTCGAGGCCGACCATCTTCTCCAGGGCGCGGAGCACCGTGCCGATTGTACGGACCGGTCGCGGGCCACGCCAAGCACCGCGGCGTCGCCCGCGCCGATCCGCGCGGCGGCGCGTTCCTATAGTGCGGCTGTGAACTGCGCGAACTGCGGCGCCGAGAACCGCGTCGGCGGGAGGTTCTGCGACGAATGCGGCACGCCGCTGGCCGTGACCTGCGCCGTCTGCGGGAACGCGCTGCGCCCGCAGGCGCGGTTCTGCGACGAGTGCGGGGCGCCCACCGCCGCCGCATCAGGCACGCGTTCCGGCACGCCGCACTGGAGCAGTGGTGACGCCGGGGGCGGAGCGACGCCACGTGTCGGTGGTCTTCGCCGACCTGGTCGGCTTCACCGCGCTGGCCGCCGGCCGCGATCCCGAGGAGGTGCGCGAGCTGCTGACGCGCTACTTCGACGCCAGCCGCGAGATCGTGCGCCGCTACGGCGGTGTCGTCGAGAAGTTCATCGGCGACGCGGTGATGGCGGTGTGGGGTGCGCCCGACCGCGCACGAGGACGACGCCGAGCGCGCGGTGCGCGCGGCGCTGGACCTCACCGACATGGTGGACGCGATGGGTGCGGAGATGGGCATCAGCGGCCTGCAGGCGCGCGCCGGCGTCCTCACCGGGGAGGCGGCGGTGACCCTCGGCGCCGACGGGCAGGGCATGGTGGCCGGCGACCTCGTCAACACCGCGTCGCGGATCCAGTCGGCCGCCGCGCCCGGCGCGGTGCTCGTCGGCGAGTCGACGCGGCGGCTCACCGAGGCTGCGCTCACCTACGAGGACGCCGGTGTCCACGTGCTGAAGGGCAAGCCGGAGCCGCAGCGGCTGTGGCGCGCGGTCCGGGTGGTCGCGCTGCGCGGCGGCGTGCAGAAGTCGGCCGCGCTCGAGCCACCGTTCACCGGCCGCGAGCGCGAGCTCCGCCTGGTCAAGGACCTCTTCCACGCCAGCGCGGAGGACCAGCGCGCCCACCTCGTGTCGCTGGTGGGCATCCCCGGCATCGGCAAGTCGCGGCTGGCCTGGGAGTTCATCAAGTACATGGACGGCCTTGCCGACACGATCAACTGGCAGCGCGGCCGGTGCCTCGCGTACGGCGAGGGGGTCACCTACTTCGCGCTGGCCGAGATCGTGCGCATGCGCGCCGGCATCGTCGAGGGCGAGGAGCCGGCGTCGGCGCTCGCCAAGCTGCAGGCGACGCTCGACGAGTACGTCCCCGACGAGGCGGAGCGCCACTGGATGGAGCCGCGTCTCGCCCACCTGGTCGGGCTCGAGGGCAGGGTGTCGGCGGATCCCAGCGAGCTGTTCAGCGCCTGGCGGCTCTTCTTCGAGCGCCTCGCCGACGCTGTATCCCACCGTCCTTCTGGTCGAGGACATCCAGTGGGCGGACCAGTCGCTGCTCGACTTTCATCGAGTACCTCATGGAGTGGTCCAAGGGGCACCGGCTGTTCGTGCTGACCATCGCCCGGCCCGAGCTGGTCGAGCGCCGCCCGACCTGGGGGGTGGGCAAGCGCAACTTCACGTCGCTGTACCTCGAGCCGCTGCCACGGCCACGCCATGGAGGAGCTGCTCTCCGGGCTGGTCCCCGGCCTCCCGGCCGACCTCAGCGAGCGCATCCTGGAGCGCGCGGCCGGCATCCCTCTGTACGCGGTGGAGACCATCCGCATGCTGATGGACCGCGGCCTGCTGGCCCGCGACGGCGACCTCTACACGCTGACCGGCTCGGTCGACGAGCTCGACGTCCCCGAGACGCTGCACGCGCTCATCGCCGCCCGGCTCGACGGCCTGCCCCCGGGTGCGCGCCAGGTGCTCCAGCACGCGGCGGTGCTCGGCAAGATGTTCACCGCCGAGTCGGTGAGCGCGGTCAGCGGCCGCCCGCTCGAGGAGGTCGAGACGGACGCTGCGCGAGCTGCTGCGCATGGAGATGCTCTCCGTGCAGTCGGAGGCGCGCTCGCCCGAGCGCGGCCAGTACGGGTTCATGCAGGACCTGGTGCGCACCGTGGCCTACGACACCCTCTCGCGTCGCGACCGCAAGACCTTGCACCTCGCCGCCGCCGAGTGGTTCGAGCGAAATTGGAGCTCCGAGGACGCCGAGATCGTCGAGGTGCTGGCCTCACATTTCCTCGAGGCATACCGGCTGGCCCCGGATGACGACGACGCCGCGGCCGTTCGCGACCGGGCGTCCGGCGTGCTGGTGGACGCGGCCGAGCACGCCGCCGGCCTCGCCGCCACCGCCGAGGCGCAGCACTACTACGAGCAGGCGATCGCGCTGGTCGATTCCGCCGCGGAGCAGGCGCGCCTCCACGAGCAGGCCGGCGCGATGGCCTGGCTGCGCGGCCAGGCAGGACGAGGCGGCGACGCACTTCACCACCGCCATCGCGCTCTTCGAGAGCGCCCGGATGAGCCACGCGGCGGCACGCGTCATCGCCCGGCTCGGCGAGATCGAGGCCACCACCGGCGCGGTCACCGAGGCGATCCAGCGCATGGAGGGCGCGTACGCGGTGCTCGCCGCCGACCCACCCGACGCCGACCTCGCCGCGCTGGCCGCGCAGCTGGCGCGCTGGCACGCCATGGTCGGAGAGTTCGACATCGTCCGCGGAGCGCGCGCGCGCGGCGGTGAATGCCGCCGAGGCATTGCAGCAGCACGACGTCATCTCCCAGGCACTCAACACCCAGGCCAGCAATCGCGCTGTCGCGCGGCAACCGCGAGGAGAGCCTGGCGCTGTACACGCACGCGCTGCGCGTCGCGCTCGAGCACGACGTCTCCTCGGCGGCGCTGCGCGCCTACAACAACCTCGCGTCCCTGCAGGCGGCGGTGGACAACTGGACGGAGTCGCTGCGCTTCGCGCGTGACGGGCTCGCGCTGGCGCGCCGCGTGGGCGACAGGCTGTGGGAGTACATGCTCATCGGTGAGACCAGCGGCGCGCTCTTCGTCACCGGCGGCTGGGACGAGGCGGCGGCGCTGATCGAGCCCATCCCGAGCGAGGACACGTCCAGCCTGGCCGACATCTCCGAGGTCACCGGGGTCCGCGCGCTGCTGGACGTCCACCGCGGCAACCTGGCCGCCGCGGAACGGCACCTCGACGATGTCAGCTTCCTCGGCGGATTCGCCCGACGCGCAGGGACGCAGTCTCTACTGGGCTGCCCGCGCGGCGGTCGCTGCACGCGTCCGGTCGTCTCGACGAGGCGCTCGCCGCGGGACGCCGCGGCATGCAGGACGAGGTGTCGACGATCCCGTCACTGTGGATCAAGGAGGCTTCGCCGTCGCCGCGGCGGCCGCGCTCGAGCTCGGCGACCTCGCCACCGTCGATGAGCTGCTCGCGCTGGGTGGACGCGCTGCCCCCGGGCCGCCGGCCACCCGCGCTGGTTGCCCACGCGTCGCGCGTCCGCGGCCGGCTGGCCGCTCGCGCGCAGGACGCCGAGGCCGTCGACCGCGAGTACGGCCGCGCCATCGGGCTCGTTCACCTCGATGGCCGGCGTCGTTCTGGGCGGCGGCGGCGCGCGTCGAGTGGGCGGAGCTGCTCAGTCGCGCGCGGCGCGACCGCAGATGCGGCGGCGGTCGCCGCGCAGGCGCGCCGCGACGCTGGCGGTCGCTGGGCGCCACGCCGTGGCTCGACCGGCTGCACGGCGCTGGTCGCCGTCGCTCGAGGCCGCGTCGTGACGCGCTCGGCGCGATCAGCGGCCGTTGCCGGTGGACCGTGCCCGTTGGTGCGCCCGCGACGACCCGCGAGGGCGCCAGTCCAGCTCGGTCTTGATGGCGGCGTAGCACTCGCAGGCCACCTCCTCGAGGCCCTCGCGGTCGACGATGGTCAGCCGGCCGCGGTGGTAGCGGATCAGGCCCGCCGCCTGGAGGATCCCGGCCGACAGCGTCACCGTGGCGCGGCGGCGAGCCGAGCATCTGTCCGAGGAACTCGTGGGTGATGGAGAACTCGTCGACGCCGACCCGGTCGTGGCTCATCAGCAGCCAGCGGCTCAGCCGCTCCTCGTTGGTGTGCAGGCGGTTGCACGCCGCCGCCTGCGCGATCTGGCCGAACAGGGCAGGAACGTACCGGTCGTACATGTCGCGCAGCGACCGCGTTGCGCGACAGCTCGCGCGAGGAACGCGGCGGCCGGAATCAGGAGCCCGGCGCCGCGCACCTGGCAGATGGCCCGCACGGCGAGGGTTCCGCCGGCGATCAGCGGCACGCCCACCACGCCCTCGTTGCCGATGGTGGCCACCTCGACGATGGACCCATCCTCGAGCGGCGGTCACCAGCGAGATCGACGCCGTCGAGCGGGAAGTACACGCCCTCGACCGGCTTCCCCGGTTCGAAGAGCACGGTCTTCACCTCGAGCTCGACGTACCTGGCGATGGCGACGACGCCGCTCGCGGTCGGCGGCCGGCATCGCCCCGAGAAGCCGGTTGTCAGTCGCTTCGCGTCGTTTGCCTGCCATCCCGAAACCTGTGACCGCTCCCGGTCGGGGAGCCGTCGTGCCATCCGCCTGCGCCGATTATATTCGCGCCGCGTCCGGACGACCGACGGCGCCGACGCGGTGTCAGAGCTCAGGTCGGCGTGTGTCTGGCAGCGTGCCGACAGCGTCGGCGCCGGCGCGCGCGCATGATGCGGGCGGCGGCGGTGGGGAAGGCCTCACGTCCGCACCCAGGTGCCCTCCATCCGGCAGCGCGATCTCACCAGCGGCGGTCGCGCTGCCACACTCACCCCGTCGATGTCACTGTGCGACGCGGGTGAAGGTCGGCGAGCGTGCCCTGTTCGCCGGGTGCACGCCGGAGGTGGCCGCCGGCCCTGACGGCCGGATCCTCGCGGTCGGGGCCGGTGCCCGCGAGGCGGCCGGTCCGCGACGCCGACGGTGCACGAGCTGTCGGGCCGCGCCCACCCTGGCTTCGGCGACGCCCACCTCCACCTGGAGTGGATGGCGCTGTCCGCCGCCGGCGTCGACCTCGCCGGCATCGGCACCCGCGCGCAGACGCTGGCGCGGCTCGCCGCCTTCGCCCGCGGCGCGGCCGGCGGACGCCTGGATCCATGGCACCGGGTGGTGCAACGACGACTGGACCGACGACGCGCGCGCGCTGACGCGAGCCGAGCTCGACGCGGCCGGCGACGGCAGGCCGGTGCTGCTGGTGCGCCGCGACGGGCACTCGGCGTGCCTCAGCTCGGCCGCGCTCGCACGCCGCCGGCATCTCGCGCGACACGCCCGACCCGCGCGGCGGTGTCATCGATCGCGACGGCTCCGGCGAGCCCACGGGGATGGTGCGCGAGGAGGCGTGCAACGTGGCCCGTCGCGCGCGTCCCGCCGCCGCCGGACAGCACGAATTCGACGCTGCGCTCGAGTCGGTGCTGCACGGCCTGGCGCGGCACGGGCCTCACCGCCGTGCACACCATGGATGGCCCGCGGCTGTTCCGCAGCCTGCAGCGCTTGCACAGAGATCGGCGCCTGCCCATCCGCGTCGTCTGGAACCTGCCCGTCGAGCAGCTGCGGCGCGGCCAGGCGCTCGGGCTCAGCTCGGGTCTCGGCGACGCCTGGCTGCGCATCTGGGGCGTGAAGGTGTTCCTCGACGGCTCCCTGGGCAGCCGAACAGCGGAGATGCTCGACGGCGGCGGCGTGGCGGTGACCGCCCAGGATGACCTCGTCGACATCGTCAGGCGCTGCGCCGCGGCGCACCTCAACGTCTGCCTGCACGCGATCGGCGACGGTGCAGTGCGGCGCGCGCTCGACGCGCTCGAGCCACTGCGCGGGCGCGTGGCCGATGTGGCGTCCGCGCGTCGAGCACGCCCAGTGCGTCGACCCCGCCGACGTCCCGCGCTTCGCGCGCATCGGCGTCATCGCGTCGATGCAGCCGGCGCACGCGGTTGCGGACAGGGTCGTGGCGGACTCGCAGTGGCCGGAGCGGACGGCGTTCTCCTACGCGTGGGGTGCGCTGCAGCGAGTCCGGCGCCACGCTCGCGTTCGGCTCCGACGCGCCGGTCGAGGACCCGTCCCCGCTGCGCGGCATCGAGGCCGCCACGACGTGGCGCGCCCGTGCCGGCTGGCACCCGAGCTGGCGCTGCGCCGAGCGGCGGCGGTCCGCGCCTACACGCTCGGGCGTCGCGTATGCGGCGGGCATGGAGGCCGAGGTCGGCGCGCTCCGCGCGGGCATGCGCTGCGACCTGACCGTGGTCGCGCGCGACCGGGTCACCGCCACTGTCGTCGACGGGCCGTGTCGCCTGGCGTGCCCCGCCGCGCTGAGCCGCCCGGGCATCCTCACGACGCCGTGGCTTGGACCTCCGAGCGCGAGCCGTTGGTGGAAGTCCGTCGGCCGACACCGGGGCGGCGAACAACCAACCCTGCCCACGGTCACACCCGAAACCGCGCAGCTGCACCAGCTGCTCCTCGGTCTCGACGCCCTCGGCGACCACCGAGAGCCCCAGCGCATGAGCCAGGCCGATGATCGACGCGACGATCGACGGAGCTCCGCTCGTCGGCCGCCATCCTGGCCACGAAGGAGCGGTCGATCTTGAGGAAGTCGAGCGGAAAGTCCTGGAGGTAGGAGAGCGCGGAGAAGCCCTTGCCGAAGTCGTCCAGCCCGATGTGCACGCCGATGGACGCGGAGCTCGGCCAGCGAGGCGACCGCGGAGTGCGACGTCTGCATCAGCACGTGCTCGGTGACCTCGATGCTCAGGTCGCTGCCGTCCAGCCCCGCCCTGTCGCAGCGCGACGGCGAGCCGCGCGGTGAAGTCGGGGTCGGCCAGCTCGCGGGCGGTCAGGTTGACGGCCATGCGCTGCATGTGCGGCGACGGCGAGCCGTCCCTCCAGCGCACCAGCTCGCCCATGGCGCTGCCCCGCACCCATTCGTCCATGACCGGGAGCAGGCCCGTCTCCGCGGCGACCCCGAGGAAGTGCGTCGGGCCCCAGCCGGCCGTGCTCGACATCGTCGATGCGCAGCAGGGCCTCGGCCTCGACGGTCGTGGCCGGTGGCGAGCTCGATGATCGGCTGGTACTCCACCACCAGCCGGCCATCGGCGAGGGCGCGCCGCAGGACGCGCTCGGTGCCCAGCCGCTCGACCGCGCGCACCTGGAGCGTGGCGCCGAAGACCTCGTGGCGGTTGCGACCCCGGTCCTTGGCGCGGTACATGGCCATGTCGGCCTCACGGAGCAGGTCGGTGGTGACGCTGTCGGCCTGCGAGGTGACCGCCACGCCGACGCTGACCGTGGCCACCACCTCCTCCTTGCCGATCCGGTAGGGGACGCGCAGGCCGGTCACCACGCGGTCGGCGAAGTTGGCTGAGGTCGGCGGGGTCGGCGAGGCCCTGCACCAGCAGCACGAACTCGTCGCCGCCGAAGCGCGCCACGGTGTCGTCGGGACGGGCGAGGTGCTGGAGGCGGCGCGCCGCCTCGACGAGCACGGCGTCGCCCACCTGGTGGCCGAGCGTGTCGTTGATCACCTTGAAGTGGTCGAGGTCGAGCATCAGGACGCCGATGAACCCGTGGCTGCGCTTGAGGCCGCGCAGGCCCTGGTTCAGGCGGTCGCGTCAGCAGGGTGCGGTTGGCCAGCCCGGTGAGGGCGTCGGTGAGGGCGAGGCGTTCGATGGTCGCCTGCGCGTCCTTGAGCTGGCCGATCTCGCGCATCAGCGCCTGCGTCTCGGCCACCACACCACTGAGCGACTCGTGGATCGCCTTGCTCTTGGTCTCGAGCTTGGCGTAGCCGCGGTCCTTGCCGGGATGCAGGCGCGGGCGCCCGACGAGCTCGCCCTCCGTCGCACGCACGGGTTGCTGAGTCGGTCGCCTTGCGTGGCCTCGCGGCCATGGGGACCTGCTGGTGACACCGGCCATGGGCGTGGCCCGGTACAGGGCCGGTGCAGGACCTACCGGGCGGATCGCCTGCACATTGTTGGTCCAACGCGTCGAACGGTCTGTACGCCGCCGTACCGGGTCATCCCGTCCTCGAGAACGCCAGACTCGCCGCGTGCATGCGGTGGGTAGCCGCCCACTGCGTCTACGTCGGACCCGTATACGTTCTCAACCGTCTGGTGCTCGGCGTCTACGAGATCTGCGAACCGGTGTGAGCGAGGATCCCCGCGCGGGCGGGTCCAGCCCCGCAGCATGGGGGTCACTGTCGCGGCGTGAGCGTCAGGTGCTCCAGCAGATGATGGCCGGCCACAGCACCCAGGCGATGGCGGTGAACCTCGGCACGAGCATCTCCACCGTGCGCAGCCAGATCGGTGGGGTGCTGCGCAAGTTGGGCGTGCACTCTCAGCGCGAGGCCATATCGCTGGCTTTCCGAAGCGGGTGGTCAGCCGACGACGGGCGCTGATCGCGGCGCCGACGGCCCGCCGCGGGCGCGAGCTAACGTCCCTGACGATGCACTTGTGGGGTGAGGTGAGCGGAGACGGCGGCCTGCGACAGCACGTGGCCTGAGCAGCGATGAGGGCGCTCCAGTTCGACGCGTATGGCGGTGTCCTCGCTGTCGTCGATGTCCCCTCGCCGTCGTGCTCCGCGGACGGCGCTGTGGTGGAGGTGCGGGCCACCGGACTGTGCCGGTCCGACTGGCACGCATGGCGCGGCCACGAGGAGGTGGCGCTGCCGCACATCCCCGGGCACGAGTTCGCCGGGGTGGTCGTCGCTGTGGGGGAGGAGGTGCGGTCGTGGTCCGCGGGCGACCGGGTCACGGCGCCGTTCGTCCTCGGCTGTGGCACATGTGAGTACTGCCGCGGCGGGTGACGCGCAGGTCTGCCCCGACCAGCGTCAGCCCGGGTTCACCGGTCCCGGCTCCTTCGCCGAGCAGGTCGCCGTGGAGCGCGCCGACTTCAACCTGGTCGCCCTGCCCCCGGAGCTCGGCTTCGAGGCCGCCGCGTCGCTGGGCTGCCGCTTCGCCACCGCTTTTCGCGCCGTGACCGTCGCACGGCCGGGTCGCCGCCGGCGACTGGGTCGCGGTGTTCGGCTGTGGCGGGCTGGGGCTGGCCGCGGTGATGATCGCCGCGGCGCTGGGGGCCCGCGTGGTCGCCGTCGACGTCTCAGGGGCAGCGCTGGCGAGGGCCGCCGCGCTGGGCGCCGTCGCTGACCGTCGACGCCACTGAGCACGACGGACCCGGCCGCGGCGGTGCGCGCCGCCACCGGCGGCGGGGCGCACGTGTCGCTGGACGCCATCGGCCGCGCTGACGCGATGGCGTCGCGCGATGGGATCGCTGCGCCGCCGCGGCCGCCACGTCCAGGTGGGGCTGCTCCACGGCACCGACGCCAACGCCTGCGCTGCCCATGGCGCGGCTGATCGCCGAGGAGCTCGAGATCCACGGCTCGCACGGGATGGCGGCGCGGGACTACCCGGCGATGCTCGAGCTGGTCACGTCGGGCGCGCTGCGCCCGGAGCGGCTGATCGGCGCGGTCATCGACCTCGACGCCGCGCCGGCGGCGATGGCCGCCATGGGCGACGGCGGCGCGGACGGCATCACGGTGATCGTCCCCTAGCCGGTCGGCACGTGCCGGCGCTGAGGTCGTACGACCAACGTCGGTTGTGCCGGGTGCCCGGAGCCGCGCCGACAATCGCCCCGCCCCGGGTGCCCGCGACCGAGACGGCCGAAACGAGCAACGGCGCCACTGATCGGCATGGGCGGCCTCGGGCTCTCTCGACCCGCGGAGGGGCATCGCGTCCCTCCGCAGGTTTCGGGACCGGCCTCAGTGCCCGAGCCGGCTGTCGCGGATGTCGTCGTGGTCGAGCCCGAAGTAGTGCGCGACCTCGTGCAGCACCGTGTCGGTGACCTGGTCGACGAGCTCGCGACGGCGTCGAGCAGTACCGCTCGATGTGCTCCTGCAGCAGCACGATCCGCTTGGGGTACGGCGAGCTCGAGAACGTGGAGTTGGTCGCACCTTCGTAGAACCCGAGGACGCGCTCGTCGATGTCGTGGTCGCGGTCGTCGGCGCTGGAGCGCGGCTGGATGGTGATCATCAGGTTGTCCGCCTCGAGGCGCTCGCGAAGCGGGGCCGGGATGGTGTCGAGCGCGGCGACGGCGATGCGCTCGAACTCCTCGGTCGACACGTGGTAGGTCACGTGGCGAGCATGCCATCCGCCCCGTTTGCGCTACAACGTCGGCTCCCATGCCTACGCGCTCGCCTCACCCTGGTGCTCCTGTTGGTGCTGACCGCGTGCGGCCCGCAGGCGACGCCTCGCCGAGCGCGACCGCCACCGCCTCGCCGACGGCAACGCCGACAGCCGGCGCCGCCGACACCGACGCCGATTCCCCCGCTGGCCGTCCCCGGCCATCATCCAGGTGGAGAACTCACCAGTTCGGGCCGGCCGCAGTCAGGCCTTGCCAGCGCCGACCTCGTGTACGAGTACGTCGCCGAGGGAGGCGTCGGGCGCTTCAGCGTCTTCTTCTTCACCCTGCCGGCGGCCGCCCAGGAGGTGGGCCCGGTGCGCAGCGCGCGGACGGTGACCATCAAGCTGGCCACCCTGTACCACGGCTTCGTCGCGTACTCGGGCGCGTCGACGTACATCGGCGGCCTCCTCGGTCGCGCGCCGTTCCCGTCCTTCAACGAGGACAGCGCGCGGGGCGACCTCTTCCGCATCTCGGCGCGAGCGCCGCCGCACAACCTGTACACCGACGGCCGGCACATCGCCGATCTCGGCGGCGCGCGCCCGGCAGGGATCGGTGGGCTACCAGCTGTGGTCGCGAACCGCCAGCCCCGTCGGGGGCGCGCCGGTGAGCAGCTTCGTGGCGCCGGTTTCTGTGTTCGAGCACCCGCGCTTCACGTGGGTGCCCAAGCTGAACGGCTTCACGCGAACCGAGGACACCGGCCTGGTGCTCGACCCGGCGACCGGCGCGCCACTGATCCTGCCGACGGTGATCGTGCAGCAGGTGGCGGTCACCACCGACGTGCACGTGGTCGACGTCGACGGGCACCTCGGCGTCGACCACGCCATCGTCGGCAGCGGGACCGCGCAGGTGTTCACGGGCGGCCAGCGAGTTCCAGGCGACGTGGACGCAGGGCGCCTCAGGTCCGCCGCAGTACACCCTGAGCGACGGCTCGCCTGCGCCGATCGCGCCCGGCGAGGTGTGGATCTCACTGGTGCCGCTGGGCCAGCCGGCGTCCGCCAGCTAGCGCCGGGCTGCCTCAGGCGGGGTCGAGGATCAGCTGACGGTCGTGGCTTGCCGCGGCCAGGCCGGCGAGCAGCGCCGCGCAGGCCGCCGCGTGTCCGAGCCGATCTGCGTCGTGCACTCCAGCCACACCTGCGCGCTTCGCGCCACCGGCGCCATCGGCTCTCCGCAGTCGCAGAATGGCGCGGCGCGCTCAGCGCGCTCGATGAGGGCGAGGGCCTGGGTGTTGTCCATGAGCACCATGGTCGCTTCCCTCCTGATTGTCGGGTTGTTATAAATACGGACCGTACCGTTCCGTATTATAGGCGACCATGGCTGATCATCGCCCTCGTGCCCGGTGCACGTCCCGCCGCCGGCGCGTCCGCGGCCGGCCACGAAGCGCGCGCGCCGACGAGGCGATCCTCACCGCCGCCCGCGAGCTGCTGGTGCCGGGGGGTTCGCGGCGATGCGCCTCGAGCACGTCGCCGCCCGCGCCGGCGTGGGCAAGGCCACCATCTACCGCCGCTGGGCGAGCAAGGAGCAGCTGGCGCAGCAGCTGCTGCTCGAGCTCGCCGTCGCCGCACATCGCCGTGGCCAACGCCGACACGCACGCGCGAGGAGCTGCTCGCCGCCGTGGTCAACCCGATGCGCGCCGTCACCCAGACGGACTTCGGCCCGGTGATCCGCGCGCTCCTCTCGCAGATCGCCAGCGACCCCTCTCTCGGTGACCCGTTCCGCGCCACGGTGGTGCAGCGCGCGTCGCGGCGGAGATCGCGCGGCTGGTCGAGCGTGGCATCGCGCGCGGCGACATCCGGCCCGACGCCGACATCGACCTGGCCACCGAGATGCTGGTCGGGCCGGTGTACTTCCGCCTCATGTTCGGCGGCGTCCTCGACGACGATTTCGCAGAGCGCGTCGTCGACAGCGTCTTGCAGGGATATCGCGCGTTGCGCCGGCCGATCGTCGTCTAGCCGTAATGGCGTGCGAAGGGCTCGAGCAGCTGCGACTCCTCGTACGCGAGGTGCGACAACAGCGCGTCGCTGAGCTCGTCGACCTCGGTGCGCAGCTCGGTGATCGTCGTGGTCCCGCGGACCAGCCCGACCAGCGCCTCGTCGATGCGGTCGAGCATCTCGTGGATGAGCACGTGCTCGCGCTGGAGGCGGTCGAGGACCGGGGCGAGCGTGGGCTCGCGTCGCCGCAGGGTGGGGAACACCTCGCTGTCCTCACCGCCATGGTGGGCGGTGACGAGCCGGCAGTACGAGGCGCAGTAGGCGCCGAGCGACCAGTTGTTCTGGCGCATCGACATCTCGCCCAGCCCCAGCCGCGCTTCGTGCGCGTCGACCTCGCCCCGGGCGACCTGGTCGGCGAGGTCGCGGATGGTGTCGAGCTCGCGGCGGAGATGGTCGTGGATCATCTTCAGGCTGCGCGCCGCAGCACGCCCGCGCGTTGTGTAGTCGCGCGGCGATGCCGTCGGCGCGCGAACGGGGCGATCGGCGTCGTCCCAGGGCCGCGTCTGGGTCAGTCGAGGGCCAGCCGGCGTGGGGACGAGCTCAGGGATCTCCTCCAGGTCAGCCATCGACGGCGAGGTCGAGGCCGATCCCCAGCATCCACACGTCCTTGCTGAGCCCGATGCCCTGCGGGCTCGGCCACACACTGCCCGGCTTGCGCATCCCCGGGGTGCGTGCGTAGAGCCCCAGCAGCGCTGCGGAGAACCCCGTCAGCGCGACCCCGGCGAGGCGGTCGGGGATGAAGGGGGCGAGGAGGGCCGCCCCCAGCCCGATCTCGCCGGCGGCGAGAAGACGCAGGAAGGTCTTGGGCGGGATCCTTGTCAGGAACGGGTAGGCCCCGGCGGCGAAACCGTGCGTCCTGGTGGCGATCTCCTCGTTGCCGCGCCACTTGTCGTACCCCGAATGGGCGATGAACGCGCCGGTCACAGCACGGGGCGGGAGGTGCGAGATCTTCATGGGGGCCTCCGTGAATGCTTGGTTCAAAAACCGGGAAAGATGGCCCGGAGCTCGTCGAGGTCGACACCTCCGCTGTCCACCGGAGGTGTGTGGGCGGGATCGAGCCGCCCGTACACGAGCCGGTAGAAGGCCTCCGCGGTCATGCGCACTGTGGGCAGGCCGTCGTCGGCGTCGCTCGGCGCGAGCGTCACGGCGTCGCCCGCGTCGAGCACGAACTGGCGCGCGGGGTCGGTGGTGACGATGCGCACTCGCCACGGGCGGCCGACGGGCTTGCCGGTGTACCCGGCGACAGGGGAGAAGGTGTCGACGAGCTGGTCGACGGCGTCGGCTGCGACGGTCGCCGCCTTGTCCAGTGTCACCGCGATGTCCCAGGTGTGGATGGCGTGTTCGGCGAGGCGCATCCGGCTGAAGCCGGCGAAGTCGGTGTCCCGGCCGAACAGGTGGACCTGGAAACGGTCCTGCTGGCCGCCGTCCAGGGACTCGATGCGCTCCACCAGCGCACCGTCGGCGACCAGCGCGTCGGCCGACTGCCGCTGCGCGCTCTTGGCGTTCCACGCGTCCCAGATCGACCGCGGACGCCGCCCGGTCCGGCGGGTCATCGCCACTGAGCCCCGCCTCGAGGATGAGGGTGAAGATCTCGGCGCCCGAACCGAGGTGCGACAGCACCTGCGCGATGGACCATTCCGATGCATACGAGGTCATGCCGAGCTGGTCGGCATCCAGCGGCTCGACGAGCCGGCGCAGCGCCTCATGTGAGCCACGGAGTGCGCCGATCACGGGCTCGGCGCGCGGGATGGAAGCGGTGTCTGTCATGACTGGCCCTTCGTTGATCTGGCGGGTTGCGGTTCCTCGGGCGCGGGCGGCTGCTCATGGAACCAGTGAGCATCGGCCCAGCTGGCCAGTGCCTCGAGTTCCGGGCGCAGCGCCGCGCCCCGGTCGGTGAGCCGGTAGACACAGGCGACCGGCGGCCCGGGCAGGACCTCGCGGCTCACCAGGCCGGCGGCCTGCAGCTCGGCGAGGCGGCTCGACAGCATCGCCTCGCTGATGCCGGGGATCGCCGAGGCCATCTCGGCGAAGCGCGCCGGGCGGTCGAGGAGGACGCCGATGATCACACCGGTCCAGCGCTTGCCGATGAGGCTGAAGACCCTGGTCAGCGCCCTGTCGCAATGGACGGGGTCGTGGCGCGCCGGCAGCCCACGGCGGCCATCGATTTCGTTGCTGCTCGCTTCCACATGGTCACTATAGAAAAAAGAGCCTGGGCGGCCGACGAATCAGCCATAGTTGGGTGCTGTCGCCGGCACGGCGAGCCCGAGCCCCGGGCCCGGGGCCATGGAGTTGGGATGACCCGGGCCGCGCCTATCGCGGATGCGGTCGCTGGGGCGGCCGATCGCCAACTGCCGATGCCCCGGCCAACCCACGTCGCGTCGCCCTGCATCGCTCGGTTCGCGCTGCGATCGTCATCCCTGCGACGTTCGCGTTCAGCCTGCTGGTGATCCGTGACCTCCAGGTGGCCACGTTCGCAGTCTTCGGCTGCTTCGCGCTCCTGGTGATGGCCGACTTCGGCGGCCACCGCCCGCCGCGTGCCGTCGCCTACTTGGCAGCGAGCATGGCCGGCGCCGCACTGGTGGCGCTCGGGACCGCCGTCTCACCCGCGCCGTGGCTCGCCGCCGCCGTCATGCTCGTGGTCGGCTTCGTGCTCTCGTTCGGCGGCGTCTTCGGCGGGTACGTCGCCGCCGCGCAGACGGCGCTCCTTCTCGCCTTCGTCCTCTCCGCCTCCATCCCGGCCTCGGTGTCGGCGATCCCGCCACGGGTCGCCGGCTGGGCGCTCGCCGGCGGCGTCTCGACGCTGGCGGGCGTGTTCATCTGGCCTTGGTTCGAGCACGCAGCACTGCGCAGGAGAGCGGCCCAGGCGTGCCTCGCGGTGGCGGACCTGGTGGACTCGACCAGACACCCGGTGACCGAGGGGTCGAGCGCGTCGCCCGGCCCCGCCCGCGCCGCGGTGGCCGGCGTGAGGCGGGAGTACTCGCGCACCTCGATGCGGCCGGCGGGACCCACGCGCCGCGCTCGCGCCTTCGTCGAGCTGGTCACCCAGCTCGAGCAGGTCATCGACCTGTCGGAGCAGCCCTTCCATCCCCGCCCGTACTCGTTCCGTCCCTGCACCGAGGAGGGTCGCCGGCTGGCGGCGGCGGTGATCGACGCCCTGCACGGCAGCGCGGCGGTGCTCACCGGCGGCGCGCCACCGGACATCCGCGCCGTCGACGACGCGCGCAGGGCCCACCGCTCCGCGCTCGACAGTTGGGCGGCGCGACAGCTGCGGGACGGACGGACCCCTGAGGAGGTGCTGGAGGGGATCGACGTCGACCACACCCTGCGTGTGATCGCCTACCTCACCATCGCGCTGAGCGCGAACGCGGTGATCGCCGCGGGTGGACGGCCCGACGACAGCTTTCCGCTGCCTGCCGCCATCCCGCGGCTCGAGGGCGCGCGTGGTGCGGCGCGCCGCGTGGCGCGCACCGTGCGCGCCCACCTCGAGCCGAGCTCCACCGTCCTGCACGGCAGCATCCGCGTCGCGGTGGGACTTGGCGCTGTCGGTGCTGCTGGCCCGGACCATCGGCCTCGGCCACGCGTTCTGGGTGGTGCTGGGCACCCTCTCGGTGCTGCGTTCGAACGCGCTCGGCACCGGCCGCACCACGTCCAAGCGCTGGCGGGCAGCGTCGTCGGCTTCGTCGCCGGCGGTCTGCTCGCCAGCGTCGCGGGGACGAACACGATGCCCCTGTGGGTCGCGCTGCCCGCCGCGATCTTCCTGGCGTCATACGCGCAGAGCGCCATCGGTTTCATGGCCGGCCAGGCGGCGTTCACCCTGACGGTGATCATGATCTTCAACCTGATCTCGCCGGCCGGCTGGCAGGTCGGCCTGGTGCGCATCGAGGACGTCGCCGTGGGGACCGGCATCAGCGTGGCGGTCGGGGTGCTGCTCTGGCCCCGCGGGGCGCGCCGCGACGTCGCCCGGGCCACCGCCGCCTTCTACCGTGCGGTCGGTCGCGTACCTGGAGCAGGCCTTCGACCTCGTGCTCGGCGCGAGGGAGGCGGCCGACGTCACGCGGGCTCGGCGACAGGCGGTGGGCGCGCGGGATCGCGCCGGCGAGGCATTCGACGTGTTCCTGAACGAGCGCGGTGCCCGCTTCTCTCGACCCGCAGGCCGCCGCCAGGCTGGTTGCCGCCGGCAGCCAGGCGTTGCTGGCCGGCGACCTGCTGGTGATGGTCGCCGCCGACCTCGGGTACCGCGCCGGCACGTGCCCGGACGGCGCAGCGGTGGTAGGCGGCGAGGTTCGCACGCTGCTGGCGGGCATGGACACGCTCGCCGGCCGGCTCGCCGGTGACGGTGAACGGGGCCGGCTCCCCCGGCCCCACCGTCGGCGGAGGCCGTGCGTGCTGCCGCCGTCGGGTGCATGCGCAGTGCCGGCGGCGGACGAGCGCGCTTCGCGCGGAGCCATGGCGGTGGTCATCGCCGGCGGAGTGGGTGCAGAACCTGGCGCGGTTGAGGCCGACCTCGACGCACCCGGTCAGCGCCGCCGTGCGCGCGTCGAGCACGAGCTGGTGGCGCTGATTCCTCAGCTGTTCTGCTCGACGTACCTCTGTGGGATCCTTGTCCTCGCGTCGTCGACGCCGCCGTGGTGCTCCGCCTCGAAGCCGGCGAACGCGACGGCGATGTCGTGGCGCAGCTGCCAGGGCGCGTGACGCCGGAAGTCGGTGAGGTCCTCGCGCTCCTCCTCGCCCATGTGGTCGCTGTTCGCCTCGTTGGCCTTGGCCACCGCTTTCCACCAGCCGTCGCTGCCGCGTGGTCTGCCCTGCGACCTCGGTGATCGCGTCGCGGATCTCGTTGTGGTCCTTGATGACGTCCTCGACCTCGTCGACGACGTCATCCTTGCCCCCCGCCCCGGTGCCGATCTTCAGCAGGTGCGGGTAGAAGAGCTGTTCCTCGGCCTCGGCGTGCACCTCGAGGAGGATGCGCAGCCGGTTCCACACCGCCGCCAGCGCCTTCGTGTCCGCGCGGTCGATGTCGTCGAGGTAGGCGAACAGGCGGCGCTGCTCGGCATGGTCGTGAAGGATGAGCTCGGTGATGTCCATGGCGCCTCGAAGAACCGGGATGGCTGGGCTGCGAGTGTATGGCGCGCGCACTGCGGCTCTCCAGTGGAACGCCGGTGCGGGCCGGTGGTACAAAGGCAGGGTGATGCAGAGCATCCCGCGGCCGGCGGCGCCCCCGCCGGCGTGAGCTTCGACCCCGACCTGGCCGAGCGCCTGCGCGCTGCCGTGGCTGCTGAGACAGGAGTGACAGAGAAGCGCATGTTCGGCGGCCTCGCCTTCCTGGTGAACGGGAACATGGCGGTCAGCGCCAGCGGGGAGGGCGGCCTGCTGCTGCAAGTCGACCCCGGCGCGAGCGCCCAGCTCGCCGGGCGTCCCCATGCCGAGGTGGCCGTGATGCGCGGCCGCGAGATGCCGGGATGGCTGCGGGTGAGCGCCGCCGGGGTGAGCACCAAGCGCGACCTCGAGCGATGGGCGGCTGTCGGCGTCGCCTACGCCCGCTCGCTGCCACCCAAGGGCTGAGGCCGGCGGGCGGGGCGCAGCCCCTGGGAACGCTCCAGCTCGCGGATCGCCTCGGAGCGCCGCGCCCTGGAAGGAGGGCATCAGCAAGAGATAGGTGTGACGCCCGCTCAGACCGGACCTGTTACGCGGCGGCATCGCCGGTGGCCCCGGGGCCCGTGTCCGCAGGTGCGGTGCGGGACAGCGACGACGGCCACCAGTTCCAGCGACCGAGGATGGCCACGAAGGACGGCACCAGGATGGTGCGCACCAGGAACGTGTCCATCAGGACGCCGGCCGCGATGCCGTAGCCGATCTGCTTGATCTGATCGCCGCCGGACGTGCTGCCGCCGGCCACCGCCAGGACCGCGAAGGTGCCGCCGAGGATCACACCCGCCGTCGTCACGGTCGTCCCCGTCGCGGCCACCGCATGGCGGATGGCCGTGAGCAGTGGCAGCCGTTGTGCCTCCTCGCGGATGCGGGTCATGACCAGGATGTTGTAGTCGGACCCCAGTGCCATGAGGAACACGAACATCAGGAAGGGCAGCACGAAGTTGATGCCACTCTGTCCCCCGAGGCGAACGAAGATGAGCGCCGTGATGCCGATGGCGGAGAGGTACGAGAGCACCACCGACGTCACCAGGTAGAGCGGCGCCACCAGGCTGCGCAGCACGATCGCCAGCAGCAGCGCGATGAGCACCGCGACCAGCGGGAGGATGTGAGTGAGGTCGCTTGCCGACACGGCGTTGACGTCGTACGCGAACGGCAGGATGCCGAACACGCCGGAATCGGTCGCGTGAACCTGCTGCGCGGCGCTGGCAACCGCGGCACGAACCGCGGGCACCGCCGCGATCGCCGCGGGGTCGCTGCTGTTGTTGTCGAGGAACAGCGCCTGCACCTGGACCGTGCGTCCGTCCCTGCTGACGAAGCGCGACAGCGCGCGCAGCAGCGCAGGCTGTTGGGTGCCGCCGGTGGCGCTGTTCAGCGCGGCCTCCAGGGCGGGTAGGCCGCCCGCGGCCTGGACGACCTCCACCGGCCCGGTGACCGTCGCGAACCGCCCGGTGGCACGGAGGTCGCTCTCCACCGCGACGAGGTCGGCCGCGTGGCTGAACACCGGCTGATCGAAGGTGAACAGCACCTCGTTGGTGTTGGTGCCTCCGCCGCCGTAGTGCGCGGTCAGCACCGCGGACCCGGCGGCGGAGTTGGTGCCCGAGGGGCTCGATTGGTCGGCGAAGCCGGCGGCCGGCGCACCGACCTGGCCGAGCGCGAGCCCGGCGAAGAAGAACAGACCGACAGCGGCGACGATCCGCGGCCGGCGCACCACCCCGCCGGCGATGCGTCCGTACAGTGTCGCCCGCGGCGCTGCCTCCGGGTGCGTTCGCGAGGGCCAGAACACCGCCCTGCCGAAGATTGCCAGCAAAGCGGGCAGCAGCGTGAGCCCGGCCAGCAGCATCAGCCCGATCCCGATGGCCAGCGCTGGGCCGAGGCTCTGGTAGAGGCCGAACTGCGCCACCACCAGGCTCATCAGCGCCGCCATCACCGTGAGCGCGGAGAAGGTGATCGATTCCCCGACCGTGCGCACTGCGGTGCGCACAGCGTCCTTCGGCTCCGCGCCCTTGCGCAGCTCCTCGCGCATGCGGAAGACGAGGAAGAGCCCGTAGTCCGTTCCCGCACCGAGAACGAGGACGATGAGGATGAACTGCGTGATGCTCGACGCCTGCACGCCGATTCGGGTCGCCCCGGCGATCACCGGGGAGGAGAGGAGGAGCACGAGGAGCGGCGGGAGCAGCGTCACGACTGGGGCGAGCAGCGCGCGGAAGGCCACCAGCAGCAGGACGATGATGAGCAGCAGCGACAGTGACTGGATGCTGTTGCGCGAGTTGCCCGACTGGCTCTGCGAGTTGATGACGGTCGGCAGGCTGCCGGTGAGGTGGAATTGCACGCCGGCGCCGGGTGGGAAGAGCCCCCTGATGCTGGCCACGAGGTTCTTGGCGTCGGTGGACTGAGAGAACGGCGGCAGGTTCGTCTGCACCAGCGCCTGCTCCGCCTGGCGATCAGGGGAGAGCCCGAAATCGCGGATCGCGGTGACGTGCGGCATGGCCCTGATGCGCGCCTCGAGGTCGCTGACCGCGGCGGTGTCGGCCGAGCTGAGCGGGCTCGCGCCCGTGCTGACGGCGACCAGCGTCATCGTCGCCTGGTTGCTGTTCTGGAACGGTGTGGCCAGCTGCGTCGCATGCATCGACGCGGAGTTCGCCGGCAGGAAGCCGCTCGTGGTGTCCTTGGCAACCGACGAGAGTGAGGGGAACGCCCGAACCGAGAACACCGTGACCAGGATCCATCCGACCAGCAGGGGCCAGCGAAAGCGCACCGAGAACCGGCCGACGTCGCTGAACAGGCGCGTCATCGATCGTCCATGGTCAGCGAGGATCCTGCCACGATGCGGCGCTCAGCCGGCCGCCACGCGCCGCCGAACAGAGACCGGAGCTCTACCGGCTGTGCGTCGACCCGCCGCGCCGGTCGGGGTGGTTCTTGCGTCGTTGCGCCCGCCGGCGACGGTCGGTCTCCGGGGCGGGCTGGCCGAGCAGGCGCTTCTGGAAATCTTCGATGGGCATGGGGCGCGCGAAGAAGAAGCCCTGCGCCGCGGTGTAGCCGAGCTCGATGAGGGTCGCCGCTTCCTCCGCGGTCTCGACTTCCTCGGCGACGATGTCGGCGCCGATGGCGGCACTGAGCTGGAGGATCGCCGCGGCCATGTGGCGTGCCTCCTGGCGCAGGTTCACGTCAGTCACGAACGCTCGATCCAGCTTGATGACGTCGACGGGGAGCCGCTGCAACCGAGCCAGCGACGAGTAGCCGGTCCCGAAGTCGTCGATGGCCACACGAATGCCCTGGGAGCGCAGCCGGTCGAAGGCCCTGCGAACGTGAACGACGTCGTCCATGAGCGCGCTCTCGGTCACTTCGATGGTCAACGACGACGGGGGCAGCTCGGACTCCGCGAGGACGTGTTCCACCCACTCGGCGAACCGGCCGCCGACGATCTGCCGCGCTGACACGTTGACACCGACCCGCAGTGGCTGGGCCGACTGCAGCGCGGCCGCGTCGGCGCAGGCGGTTTCCATCACCCATCGCCCGATCGGCACGATCAGTCCGCACTGTTCGGCGATGGGGATGAACTCCGCCGGCGGCACCGGTCCGCGTTCGGGGTGTGTCCAACGCAGGAGGGCCTCGGCCCCGCGGATCCGCCCGTCGAGCAGGCTGACGATGGGTTGATAGACGAGCCTGAGGCCCGCGGTGCGCAGGGCGACCCGCAGGCCACCCTGGATGGCGAGACGGTCCTCGACAGCGCGCCGCATCTCGCGGTCGAAGAGCCGGTACTGCCCGGTGCCCGCGGTCTTGGCATGCGACAGCGCCGAGTTGGCGTTGCCGATCAGGGTCGAGGACGAGCCAGACGCCTGCCTGAGGGCGACCCCCACCCCGGCGGTGACCCGGAGCACATGCCCGCCCGCATGCACCTCGCTCTCCATCGCGGCGCGGACCCTGTCCGCGGCCTGCACAGCCTCGGGAGCGTCGAGGTCCCCGGCGAACACGACGGCGAACTCGTCGCCACCGTTGCGGGCCACCATCATCCCCGGGAAGGCGCTGGATATCCGGCTGCTGACCTCTGAGAGGACGGCGTCGCCGACCTCCTGGCCAAGGCCCTCGTTGATCAGCGTGAAGTCGTCGATGTCCACGACCAGCAGGGCGCCCGGCCCCCGTCCAGTGGAGGCCAGCGCGTTGAGATGGTCGACCAGCGCCGATCGACCGGGCAGCCCGGTGAGGGCATCATGCTGGGCGACGTAGATGCGCAGCTCCTCCGCCTGATGACGCGCCGCCTCGGCGGTCACCTCGGTGGTGACGTTGGTGGACACCGCCACGACGCCCACGATGGCGCCGCGGTCGTCGCGCATTGGTCCGTGCAGCGTCAGGTACGTCTGCTGGTTGACGAGGGTTCGGGTGGTCGACTCGGTGCCCTGCAGCGCACGCCGAAGCGCCGTCAGCGTCGGTCGATGCTGCGTGAACTCGGAGACGTGTTTGCCGATGAAGTCCTTGGCATCCGCGCTGCGTCGGGCGAGACCGCCGGCGACGTACGTGAAGCAGAGGTCGAGGTCGAACGCGGTGAAGGTCATCGGCAGCGTCGCGATCGCCGCGTCGATGAGCGCCTGGCTGCGATGCCGGACGGCCTCGTCGGCATGCTGCTCGGTGCGGTCCTGGAGGGTGACGAGCAACTGGATCGGGTGCTGCTCATCATCGCGGATGACGCTGACCGTCGACAGTGCCGGGAAGATGGTTCCGTCCCGGCACTGCAGGTAGCGGTTCGCGGTGTAGCTGTCCGTGTTGCCGTCGGCGAGGCGCTCGAGACTGTCCGCGACCGGGCTCTGGTTGGTGGGAAACAGGGCGGAGACGTCCTGGCCGACGAGCTCGTCGACCCTGAACCCGGTCACCGCGCAGAGAGCTCGGTTGACCACGTCGATCCGGTACGAGGGGAAATCGACGATGAGCTGGCCCAGCGCGCTGCGCTCGAACACCGTCTGGTAGAGGCGCAGTCCCTCCTGGAGCGCCGCCGCGTGGGCGACCCAGAGGCTCGCCGTGATCCTTGCCTGCCGTGCGCGCGCTGACGTGGTCACACCGAGGATGGGGCGCGCGGGCTCCGACGCAGGCCCGCCGCCCCGCGCGTGCGGTGCATCGACGGTGGAGATCAGCTCCACGGCGTTCTCCGTCACCCTCGGATCATGGGCCGCCTCGGCGGGGGCCTCTGGCTCCGGTCAGCTTCGGATCAGGACACGCCCATCGGCGTTGCATCGGCTGCGTTGCCGGCGTGCAGGTCGCTCAGTCTGCGGCCGGCACCGTGAGCCCGAACCGCGCCACCACGTCCGGCAGCCAGTTCGGGCTGCCGAAGCTCAGGCCGTACCGCGATGCGATGCCGGCCATCGCCTCGAAGGTGAAACCGCCGCTGTCGACGAGGTCGGCAAGCTCCATGAAGAACCGCTCGAAGCCCGCAGGACTGATGATCTCGATCATGCGTGCCCGCGTCGGGCCGGCGTTCCACATCGCGTGCATCTCGTTGCGCGGCTTGGTGATGTAGCCCCCCGGTCCGAGCACCGCCTCGCGGTCGCCGGAGCGGAATCCGATCTCGCCCTCGAGCACGATCGAGTACTCGTCCTCGCGCGTGTGCAGGTGGGGCGGCACCAGTGCGCCGATCTCGAAAGGGTGCTCGACCACGGCGACGGCGCCGCCGGTGTCGGTGCCGTCCAGCTTGAACACGACGCCGATTCCCGGGGCGAGGCCGCCGGCGCGTCCGTCGCCGGGTTGGATGACGGTCAGCGGCGGGGCTTCAGTGGTAATCAAGGCGTCCCTTTGGATTGGATGAACGATACTGTTCACCAGAGTGAGCGCAACCAGCCTGGCTGTCAAGAGTTGAGTGAACATGGCCGTTCTGTGAAACGGCGGCCCTACCGCATGCGAGCGCGGGCCGAGCAGGCGGACGCCACGCGTCAGCGCATCGTCGAGGCCACCGTGTACCTGCACAGCACCGTGGGCCTGGCCGCGACCACCGTCACCGGGATCGCCGAGCAGGCCGGGGTGACCCGTCTCACCGTGTACCGGCACTTCCCCAACCTCGATGAGCTGTTCGTGGCGTGCAAACTGCCACTGGTCGGATCAGCAGGTGCAACCCGACGTGGCCGCCTGGACGCGCGAGCCCAACCCGGTGGCGCGGCTCACCCTTGGGCTCAGCGACCTGTACCGCTTCTACCGGGGCGGAGAGGCGATGCTGACCAACGTCCTTCGCGACTGGGAGGTGCTGCCCGAGCAGGTCCGGCAGAGCAATCAGGACACCGACGCGCATCTGCGGGATGTGCTGCTGGACGCCGTTTGCGGCACACGGCAGCAGCCGCCGCCGGCTGCGGGCGGTGCTGGGGCACGCTGTCGCCTTTCCCACCTGGCGTTCTCTCTGTGTGGACCAGGGGCTGTCCGATCGTGAGGCCGTCGAGACGATGAAGGCGCTCGCGCTGACGGCCGCGTCCTAGCGCGACGCACGGTCGCCGGCCAGCCCCGCATGCCGTCGCAGCGCCGGACGTTGCAAGATCGCAGCCGGTGGCGTCTTTCTCCAATCACCACGCAACCAGGGGACTTCTCATGACCCAGGACACCGAGGGCTACGGAGCACGGCCGGCCCAGACGGACATCGACCGCCTCCTCGAGGATTGCCGGACACTGTCGCCGAGCGGCATCGAGCGGATCGCGCAGAGCTTCCAGGGGCACAGCGCGACGGGCCCGGGGCACGACGCCTGGCATGGCGCTGAACGCGCCGCGCTGGACGTTCTCGAGCGGACCAATCGCGCACCCGCCTGGGACGATGTGCGAAATCGCATCCTCGACCTCACCGAGCACCACGACGCCCTTGTCTCGTGGCGAGCGGAGCACGGCGAGATCGGCCATCGCGCCGAGGATGCCCTGCTCGGCGCCGCTCTCGCGCTGTGCGCGCGGCCCGATCTCGACACGAGGCAGGAGCGGGCCCTGCTGGAGCCGATGAGCGCCGCACTGCCGTGGCTGGTGCTTCGCGCGCAGTGATCAGGTCGCGGCCGCGGCGCCTCGACGCGTGACCAGCTGGAACATCCCGGCGAGGTGGAGGCGCTCGTGGATGACGGCGTATGCGCCGGCGCCGAGCGCGAGCGACAGCCCGGTCGAGAGCGTGCGCTGTATGACGGCGGCAGCTCCGGCGGAGCCGTAGTCGACACCGAGGAACACCAGCAGCGCGGCGACGCTGGCCTCGCTTGCCCCGATGCCTCCGGGGATGAGGCTGACCGCGCCGCCCACCGTCGAGAGCGCCAGCACGAAGGCCGCCTGCCACCAGCCGATGCGGCCGGGATCGAGTCCCTGGAGAACCAGCCAGAGCGCCGTGACCGCCACCACCACGCGCGCCGCATCGAGGATCGACAGCGCCAGCGTCTCGACGCGGTGGAGAAGGGCAGCCGTCTCGCGCTGCAGCTCGTCGATCGCCGGAAGCAGGCGGTTGAGGAACGGGATGCGGGCGATCAGCCCGTGGACGCGACAGAACAGCGGCGAGATGGTCAGGACGCTGACGATCGCGGCGATCCCCACCGCAACCGGGACAGCCGCGGCCAGCCCGTAGCCGAGTGCCAGGATCGCCGGCAGCGCGAAGAGGATCAGCAGCAGCGTGTAGGACAGCTCCTGCACGGTGACGGTGGCGGCAACCACGCCGAAGTCTGTCCCGGCCGCGTCGCTGGCGAAGACCGCGCGAGTGAGGTCGCCCAGCGGCAGGATCGCGCTGATCGTCTGACCGGCCATGTTCAGCAGCATGGTGTCGCGCAGGCGGAGGCGCGTTCCGACGGCCTTGAGCAGGAAGTGCCAGCGAAGGCCCTGCAGCGCATAGGTGAGCACCGAGAGAGCGAGGATCGGCGCGACCAGCCCGAGCGGGAAGCCGCGCAGGGCGCTGCCCACCTTGGCGGGGTCGAGAAAGACAACGACGCCCGCGGTGGCTGCGATCCCCACCAGCGCGACGGCGGAGCGCCGCAGCAACCTGGGCAGTCGTGACGGGGACAACTCGCTCAGGACCGCCGCGGGCTCGAGAACCGGCGTCTGCATCAGCGATCCCACGGTACGCCGTCATGGCGATCGCCGGCTCCGGCGGCCATCACTAGGGGCGCTGCCGGCCCGGGCCATCGTCCGCGCCCTCGGTCTCGTCCGCGAGTCTCTCCAGGGCGGGCAACGCAGCCAGCAGCGCGGTGCGCTCGGACGCGTCGAGCGACTGCAGTGCACGGAGGACGAGGGTGGTGCCGTTGCGGCGCAGGTCCTCCAGCAGGTGCGCTCCGTCGGCGGTGACCACCACTTGGGAGGAGCGTGCGTCACGAGCGTCCCGCTCGCGACGCACCATGCCGCGGTCCTCCAACTGATCGACCAGCCGCGACAGCGTCGACGCCGACACGCCCTCACGTGCGGCCAGGTCACACAGCCGCACGGGCATGCATCGCGAGATCGTGGCGAGCGCGGACAGTTGGGAGGGCGTCAGCTCGCCGAGGCCGCGACGGCGAAGACGCCGGGCGAGGCGCGCCACCGCGGTCCGCAGGCGCGCGGCCTCGCTCTCCATGGCGGCGCCGGGAATGCTCGCCAGCCGGGCTGCCGGCTCGGCAGATTTGCTTGGCACAACGAAAGTATATACTCGTAGCAATGGACTGTTTGGCACCGGTTCGGCTGCGCTGATGGCAACAGGTTCCCGTCTCTCCACCGACTCTCGTACGCGCCGCCGCGTCGGCGTCAGCGCCGGCCACGACAGCTACAAGTGGTGGGCGCTCTCCTGCACGAGCCTGGGAATGCTCATCGCGACCATCAACTCGGGCACTCTGATCATCGCCCTGCCCGCCCTGGAGCGCAGCCTGCACACCAGCCTGCTCGAGCTGGTCTGGGTGATCCTCTCGTACATGATCGCGTCGACCGTGCTGGTGCTCAGCGCGGGCCGGCTGTCAGACCTCTTCGGACGCAAGCGCGGCTACATCGCCGGCTTCGCGCTGTTCGGCGCCGCCTCGGTCGGCGCGGGGTTCTCCGGCTCGGCGACCGAGCTGATCGCCTGGCGGTTGGTGCAGGGCATTGGCGGCGCGCTGCTGTTCGCCAACGCGCCGGCCATCGTCACCGACGCGTTCCCGCAGCGCCAGCTCGGGGTGGCGATGGGCACCAACACCATGATCGCCGCCGTCGGCCTGGTTCTCGGGCCGGTGCTGGGCGGTGCGCTGGTGGCCATCTCCTGGCAGTGGGTCTTCTGGTTCAACGTGCCACTGAGCATCGCCGGCGCGGTCTGGGCGGCGCTGGTCCTCCACGAGCTGGGGCGCCGGGACACCGAGCGCGGCCTCGACCTGGCCGGCTCGCTGAGCTTCCTCGCCGGCCTGACCGGCTTCGTGTTCGCGATCTCGCGCGGCGGGCTGTCGGGGTGGGACGACGCCCTGGTCATCGCCGGTTTCTCCGCAGCGGCGGTCCTGCTGCCTCTCTTCGTGTGGATCGAGGCGCACCAGCGGGCGCCGATGCTCGACCTCACCATGTTCCGCAGCCGGCTGTTCTCTGCCGCGTGCGGCGCCGCCTTCCTCAACGGGCTGTCGCGCTTCGCCCTGATGTTCGTCTTCGTCTTCTACTTCCAGGGCCCGCAGGGTGACG
Source organism: Candidatus Dormiibacterota bacterium (assembly GCA_963751755.1). GTDB lineage: Bacteria > Chloroflexota > Dormibacteria > Aeolococcales > Aeolococcaceae > Aeolococcus. The sequence goes on from CAVVVH010000001.1 coordinate 102,266, forward strand.
ACGCCATCGTCGCCGGCATCAAGCTGATGCCGCTGGCCCTGGGGATGCTGGTCGCGTCGCCGGTCGCCGGCGTCCTGGCCGACCGTCACGGCTCTCGCGGCCTGGCCACGTTCGGCATGCTCCTCACCGCCGCCGGCCTGGCCTGCATGACCACGCTGACAGCGGTGTCGCCCTACTGGCAGGCGGGCCTCTGGCTGTTCGCGGTGGGCGTTGGGTCCGGGTTCTTCAACTCGCCGAACACCTCGGCCATGATGGGCGCGGTACCACCGCAGCGCCGCGGTGTCGCGGCCGGAGCGCGGACGCTCATCACCAACTCCGGCGCGGTCATCTCGATTGCCTTCGTCCTCGCCGTGATCACCGCCGCCGTCCCCAAGCCGGTGCTCTTCGCCATCTTCTCGGGGGTGACCAGTGGGCTGTCCGCCCACCAGCTCGACCCTTTCATCAACAACATGCACCTCGCGCTCTGGATCCTCGCCGTGGTCTCGCTGGCCGGCGCAGCGGTGTCGGCGCTGCGGCCCAACGAGATGAAGGGGGCCACCCTCGCGAGAGAACGGGCGGCGGTCAGGTCGGCGGGGACCTGAGCGCGGCGACCCGGACGTCGGACCGGGTCTCCACCTTCAGTCAGTCGGACCACCCACCATGCCTCGTGGTTCGCCGCATACTGCGCGCGTGGCGGGGCACTGCGCGCCGTTCGGCGCGCGCCGCCTGATGGGGGCCGGCATGAGGTACCTGCTCTGTCTCCTCGGCGCGGTCCTGGTGGTGGCGTGCGGCTCCACCTCCACGCCCACCACCAGCGGGGGAGGACCGAGCGCAACCTTTGGTGGCGACCTAGGTCCCGGAGCAATCCTGACGGTCACCGGGTCGGTATCGGCCTCCGTCCACGAGATCAGCAACACCGCGAACAAATGCCAGACGGCCGCTGGTGGGGATGTGTCCGCGATCCTCGCGTTCGATACCTACAGCCTGCAATTCGCGATTCCGACCGGCACCACGACATTCCCCAACACGTCGGGCCACTTCGGCGTCGCGTTCTTCAACAACAACGACTCCACCCAGGAGTGGGCGGCGTCGGCAGGGACGGTGACCCTGAGCGCCGACGCCAAGAGCGGCACCGTCGACGTGGACATGTCGCCCCATCCGCCGAGGCCGAACCCCGCGCTCAAACCCATCCACGTCAAGGGCACCTTCACCTGTTCGTGAGTGGCGTGCCGGGCGGACGCGCGCCGGCTCCCGGGCTGACGCCGGCTCCGCCACGATCCATGAGCAGCAGGCACGCGAGGGCGGTGCCGATGAGAAGGGCGCCGTACAGACCCAGGCCTGACAGCCACGTCATGCCGGCTCCCCCGCGGTAGAACGTGTCGCGAGCCGTGTCGATCTGAGACTGAGCCTGGATGAGCAGCCACCCGATGGCGGTGAGCGCGAGCGGCCACCAGTGCTGCCCACGCATCTGCCACACAGCGGCCACCGCGAGGATGAGCGGCGCGAAGTTCCAGAACGAGTTCTTGGGAGCGATGACAACGCCCAGGCACAGGCACAACGCCAGCCGACCCGACTGCGAAGCGTGGCGGGTGCGGACGAGAACGGCGACAGCCGCCACGGTGAGCACGGCGCACACCGCGAGCACGGTCGCGCTCACCGGAAGCCAGGGGAACGGCGGCGTGGTCCAGTCCGACCGCATCGAGAGCCGGCTCACCACCCCGTTGACCGATGCATTCGTCCAGTACGTGTCAGGAGCCAGGAGCGCACCGCTCTGACCCACGAAGCTGCCGTGCGCTCCGACCTGGGGAAGCAGCAGCAGCCCTGCGAGCACGGCACCGCCGGTGAGCAGTTGACGGCACAACTCCCTCGACGGGTGCGTGAGGTGGCTCAGAAAGCCGGTGACCGGGTACAGCTTGATGGCGCCGGCCACAGCCAGCCACGACCCCGTGTGGACACGTCGCCAGGCCAGGGCGAGTGCTGCCAGGACGAGCAGGTTCACCTGCCCGAAGTACAGCGAACCCATCAGCGGCGGGAACACCGCGAAGGCGCTGCCGCCGAGGATGGCGTGCCACACGCGCAGGCGCCGCAACGACCCCAGCACCAGGGCCGCCGCCAGGCCCAGACCCACCACGCTGAACGCCGAGAACACCAGTGCGGCCGCGTGGGGAGCGAGCAGCGCCAGCGGACGCAACAGCTGGGCGAGCAGGAGCGGATACGAGTAACCCCCGCCGACCACCGTGTGCAGGCCGGCGCTGTGCAGCACGTCACGCAGCGCGCCGGTGTCGTACGGATTGCCGCCTCTGTTGAGGAGGACGGCCGCGCCCCAGTAGTCGTAGAAGTCGTTGAACATCGCGTCGATGCCGTTGGACGCAACCTCGACGACCAGGCGCACGCCGTCGATGACCGCCGCCAGGGTGCCCCCGACGAGCGCGGCCACGGGCAGCAGCGGAAGGGACTCCCTCGCTGCCGGCTTCACCGCCCGATCGTAGATGCCGCGTCGCCGATGATGCTCAGGCGCTCCGCGACCGGCGCGCCATCTCGACGCCTCGCCGGCGGCGAACACCTTGTGTAGTCTGGTGGCGAGGAGGAGCAGCCCATGAGTAGGGACCCGTACGCCGACCTGCCGCATGTGCCCTGGTTCACGCTCTCGAGCGAGGACATCAGTGAGGGCGAGCAACTGCCGGTCGCCCAGCGTAGCGGCGTGATGGGAGCCGGCGGTGGGGACATGTCACCAGCCCTGTCGTGGAGCGGGTTCCCGGAAGCCACCAAGAGTTTCGTGGTCACCGTGTACGACCCCGACGCGCCGACCGCCAGCGGGTTCTGGCACTGGGCGGTGGTCGACGTGCCGTTGGATGTCACCAGTCTCCCGGCCGGCGCCGGCGACCCAAGCGGCAAGAGCCTCCCGGCGGGCGCCTTCCACCTGCGCAACGACGCCAACATCGCCGGCTACGTGGGTGCGGCGCCTCCGCCCGGCCACGGCCCGCACCAGTACCACGTGGTCGTGCACGCGGTCGACGTCGACACCCTCGGCATCGCCAGGGACGCCACGCCGGCGTACCTCGGGTTCAACCTGTTCAGCCACACCGTGGGCCGCGCGCGCATCGTCGCCTGGTATGAGAACGCCTGAGCCGCACAGAGTCCAACGCGGAGACGGTCCGCGCCGTGCTCGACGCCTACATGGCCCAGGATCGAGCCACGGCGGAGCGGCTCATCGCCGAGGAGTTCACATTCACGAGCCCGCAGGATGACAACATCGACCGGTCCGCATTCTTCGAGCGCTGCTTTCCCACGGCGGATCACTTCAACTGGCAAAGGATCATCGCGCTGGCGCCGGCCGGCCCCGACAGCGTATTCGTGCTGTACGAGTACGAGCTGAGAGACGGGGAGCGCTACCGCAACGCCGAATTCACCACCGTGCGTGGCGGCCGGCTCGTCGAGACACAGGTGTTCTTCGGCGGGCGCGTCGCGCACTGAACGTGCGGGCCGCGCTGAGCCGCCGTTCGACCGCCGGCTGGCAGAATGGCCCCGGTGAGCACCGCCAACGGGGACGGCCAGTACGCGATCCGAGTCGAGGCACTGAACAAGTCGTTCGGCAAGGTGCACGCACTCCGCGGCATTGACTTCGTGGTGCCACGCGGCTCCGTCCTCGGTGTCCTCGGCCCCAACGGCGCCGGCAAGACGACCGCGGTGCGCATCCTCACGACGCTCCTGCCCCCCAACTCCGGCCGCGCATTCATCGAGGGCCACGACGTGGTGCATGACGCGGCCGCGGTGCGCCGGGTGATCGCGCTGGCCGGCCAGGCCACGGCGATCCAGATCGAGCTCACCGGTCGGGAGAACCTCGAGATCATGGGCCGGCTCCGCCACCTCGAGCGCGCCGACGTCCGCACGCGAACCGCGGAGCTTCTCGAGCGCTTCGACCTCGTGGCGGCGGCCGACCGTCCCGCCAAGACGTACTCGGGCGGCATGCAGCGCCGCCTCGACCTCGCTGCCAGCCTGATGGGCGACCCAGCGGTGCTCTTCCTCGACGAGCCCACCACTGGACTCGATCCCTACGGACGGCTGGCGATGTGGGACGTGATCCGGCAGCTGACGGCACAGGGGACGACCATCCTGCTCACCACCCAGTACCTCGACGAGGCTGACGAGCTGGCGGACGAGATCATCGTCATCGAGCGCGGACAGGTGATCGCCCAGGGCACCGCGGACCAGCTGAAGGACCGCGTCGGCGGCGACGTGCTGGAGTTCACCGTCATCGACCGGGATCTCGTGACCAGGGCAGTCGATGCGGTGGCGAGCCTCACCGACTCTGAGCCGCGCGTGGACGCCGACTCGCGTCGCGTGGCCCTGCAGGTGGGCGGTCGCGGCTCCCAGGCGCTGGTGGAGGCGGTTCGTCACCTCGACGCCGCGGGCGTCGAGACCAGCGGGCTGGCGTTGCACCGGCCCTCGCTCGACGACGTCTTCCTCGCGGTCACCGGGCACGGCGCGGAGAGCGAGGATCCCGCCCCGCGCGGGCGCGGTCGCAAGCCCGCGGCCACGGGCCCGGGAGCCTGACGAGATGAGCTCTGTCACCGTCGCGGAGCCGCGTCCCGGCGTCGCTCAGCTGGCGCGTTGGGCGGTGAGCGACTCGCTTGTGATGACCAGGCGAAACCTGCTGGTGTGGCTGCGGGTGCCGGCGTACATCGTCTTCACGGTCGTGCAGCCGGTGATCTTCGTGCTGCTGTTCCGCTACGTCTTCGGCGGCGCGATCCAGGTGAGCAACCAGGGTGGCTACGTCAACTTCCTGATGCCCGGGATCATCGGCCAGACCGCCGCATTCGCCACCTTCGCGACGGCCATCGCGCTGGCGCAGGAGGCCAAGGTCGGCGTCATCGACCGCCTTCGCTCCCTGCCGATGGCTCGCTCCGCGGTCCTCGCGGGCAGGCTGATCGCCGACGGCATCCGCATGCTGATCACCATCCTCGTCATCGTCGCGGTGGGCTACCTGGTGGGCTTCCGGTTCCAGAACGGGGTGCCCAGCGCCATCGGGATGGTGCTGCTCGCGGAGCTCTTCGGGGTCAGCATCTGCTGCGTGTCGGCGTTCATCGGCCTGACCATCAAGGACGAGGAGTCGGTGCAGGCGTTCGGCCTGATCTGGCTGTTCCCGTTGACGTTCGTCAGCTCCGCCTTCGTGCCGATCGCGACCATGCCGGGCTGGATGCAGGCGTTCGCCAACAATCAGCCGGTGACCCTGGTCATCGACTCCATGCGCGCGCTCGCGCTCGGCGGCCCGCTGACGCCGTCACTGTGGGAGGCGCTGGCCTGGCTGGCCGGGATCTTCCTGGTCTTCGCCCCCCTGGCGGTGCGCGCCTACCGCCGCGCCTCCTGACCAGGGTCGGTAGCGCCCCCGCGCTACACGACCCTCGACGCCCGCCGAGCCCGTCGGCGTCGGCGGCCAGCCAGCCCGGTCAGGACCGTGGCAGCACCCAGGCCGATCAGCGCGGCAGTCCACGGGGTCTCCGCGACCACTGCGCTGGCTGAGCCCTGGAAGTTGAAGCAGCAGATGCCGTCGACCTCGAGCGCGACGTTGTCCGCCTGCGCCTGCGCGTTGCTCGTCGAGACCTGGAGGTGGGAGGAGGCGAAGGCGTACGAGCCCACCTGCTCGAGGAGGTTGCTCGCCGACGGCGCGCCGACGTCCGCCGCGTTGACGGTGATCGTGATGGTGCAGGGGTTGGTGGCCGACGGCGCTGCCGGGCACGTCACGTTGCCTGTCTCAGTGTGCGCAGCCGTACCGGCCTCCGGGTAGATGAGCACGTGTGGATCGCAGGCGGACACCGAGCACAGATCGACGCTCTGCACCGCGCCGCCGTAGAACTGGTCCGTGCCCGTGTTCCGCTGCGCGCCGTTGGTCTCCATCATCGCGTAGTACAGGGTGTTGCCCATCTGCCAGCGGGTCACGTACTGCTGGAACGCCGTGCCCGGGATGCTGGCCATGTCGGTGCCCAGCGTCGAGCCGCTGAGGTCGGCGACCTTCATGGTCACCGTCAGGGTGCTCCCGGTCAGGCTCAGCTGGTTGCCGAGGAAGTCGAGCGACGGATGGTTGGTGCCCCCCATCACCGGGTAGAGGGCATCTCCCGATGAATCCTTCTGGCCCGACACCGGCAGCGCGCTGGGCCCCGTGACGAGGGTGCCCTTGAGACCGAGGCCCGCGTTCTGACGGATCACGGTGACCTGCGCGGCACCGGCGTGGTCGGCCGGGTTGCTGGCCGCGAAGGGCTGCTGGATCAGGCCGTTGGACATGTCGTCGTAGACGATCTCCGCGGCGCCGGTGTTGTCCATCGTGATCGCGAAGAAGTCGGCGAGGTTGCGGTTGCCCTGGGACGTGATGCAGCCGGTGCCCGACAGGCAGACGTCCCCGAGGTCCATGGGATGGGGGGTGACCTTCACCAACTGAGTTGTCGGAGCCTGGTAGTTGATGGTGCCGTTGCTGTTGGTGGGGAAGATCAGCTGGTTCATGAAGACGTTCCACACGTGCCCGGACGAGGTGCTGCTCGGGTCGAGGTTGGACGCGTCGCCGTACCACACCGCGTCGGCCATGCCGCGTCCACCTGCCTTGATCCACGGGAAGATGTTGACCGCGTCGCCGCTGCTGGCCAAGCCGTCGCTCACCTTGACAGGGGCCGTCCACGTCTGCCAGTTGGTCGCGGGGCTCGACGCGGCCACCCACACCTGGCGCTGCGACGGCGTCGAGCTGCGCCCCACCCACGTGACGTACAGGTTGCGCGACGCATCCATGGAGGTGACCACGAAGTTGGCCACGTCGCCGGTGTTGACAACTCCGGTCGCAACGGTGATCAAACCCGGGCCCCCGGTGTCGTCGCGGAAGGTGAGGTCGCCGGCGGTGTCGTTGGGCGTGCCGATGTTGAGTGCGATGGTCGAGCCCTGGTACGTCGCTTCGAAGACCTTGCCGGTCACCTGGTCGATCGCGGGATAGCCATCGGCGCCGAAGTGGCTGTTGCCGCCATCGGCGTTGGTGTAGGTGATCCCGTCGGAGCTCTTGACCCACCGCGAGGGCGCGGGACCGTACTCCTGGTAGATGGTCGGCCGAACCGTGTTCGGCGAGGTCGACGTCACGCCTGTGGGGGGATCGAAGACGGCGAACCACTGACGGTCAACCTCGGGCGCGTTGCTGGCGCAGCCGCGAAAGCCCTCGGTCGTGGTGTTGCCCTCGTCCGGTGTCTTCTCGTTGCGCAGGCAGGCCAGCGCGTAGAGATCGCTGAAGTACTGGCCCTGCGGGGTGTGGTTGTCGAACGCGAGGTCGGTGTCACCGCCGCCGGGAGGCGCGTTGATGCTCTGGGCAGAGTTCGGGGGCACCATCTGGTTGATGACGCGGTACGTGTTGCCGCCGTCGACCGAGCCGTCCCAGACGCTGCGCTGCGTCCCCGTGCCGGTCGGACCACTGACGAAGACGTTGCCCTTGCGGCTGACGCCGATGCTCGGCTCACCGAATGTGTGAACAGGGTCCATCACCGCCGGCACACCGAATGTGATCGGGTGCGCCGGTGGTGGCGGCGGCGGCGGTGGAGGAGGGTTGGTGACCGTGGTGACGGTGAGCTTGCCGGTGTAATTCTGCGGAGTGGTGTTGACGAAACCGCATGCCTGCGCCGTGTACGTGCCCGCGGCAAGGTTCTGCTGCGAGACGGCCTCGGTCTGGTTGCTGGTGTCGCTGGAGCCGATCTCACCGTTGGGACCGACGAGGGTCAGGACCTCGTCGTTGGTGCTGCCGTTGCCGCTCGACGGGATCCACGTGATGCTGAACGCGAACGTCGCCGTGGCGGTGCTGTACAGGCCGGCCGGAACGCTGACGACGACATTGTGCGGATCGACGCTGGGATCCCCGGCAACCGTCGCGCACGTGCTGTTGGCGTGGTTGGACCCGGCGGGGATGGTGCCGGTCCAGTTCACCGTGACCGAGTTGCCGGCAGTTGGGACGGTGACCGGCTGGCTGGCCGGCGTGGACGCCGACACCGACGGCGAAGCGGTGGCCATTCCCAGCGCGGCAAACGTCGACAGAGCGAGCGCGATCGCCACTCGGCTTCGAGCCATGGTGTATCCCCTTCCTTCGCGCGCCGGCGCACCACCGTCGCCGGTGGCACCCGAGCGTGACCCTTCCTTGATGGTCACCGCGGAGTGTAGGACAGCCATGACTGAACCGTTCGCCCCGGTCCGCGCGCGCCCTGCGCCGGCGCGTCCCGCCCGGTCATGCCGGGGCTTCGCCTTGCCTCAGGTACGGATGACCCTGCGGTTGCGGCGCCGGATGATCGCAGCCGTGCCTCCCAGGGCCACCAGCGCGGCAATGGGAGCCGCCAGCCGTGGGAACTCGGCCACCACCGTGCCGGCGGCGCAGAACGGGTTGGGCGGGACGCCCGCGCAGGGATCCGCCATGGTCGTCTGGGCTGGTGGCATGTGCAGGGTGAAGGTGGCATCCGCACGGGGGTAGTTGTTTCCTGGGACGCCGGGGAAGGGGCACGGGTTCTGGTTGAGCGCGGTGCAGACGAAGCCCTGGATCGATGGACACGGGGCCAGCAGCTGCGATGAGCAGATCGCCTGCGACCCGCTCAACACCATGTCACCGGAGTTGGGGTTCGTGCACACGCCGTTGCTCGGCTGATACGCGGGGTTGGTCTCCATGGCCGGCGGGTCCGTGGTGATGGTGCCGCCGGTGTTGGTGTCGCCGGAGAAGCAGTTGCCGGGGTTGTTGGCGAGCGTCGCCAGGCCGATGTCACCGTTGCCCGGGTTGCCATAGCCGCCGTTGGTGGTGAAGGTGTTGCCGAGGCTGATGTTGCCGTTCGCCGAGAAGTAGCACACCTCTGGCGCGCCCGGAGCCGCGGCCGGCACGCCGCCCTTGCAGTCCGGCGCCGCCGCCGGCGCCGAACTCCTGGTCCGGGAGATCCACCACCAGCTCACCCCAGGAACGGTTGTTGGTGAAGGTGTTGTGGTAGATCGTGACGTTGCGCGATCCGGCCAGGATGGCGCCCGTTCCCACCGGCCCGCCCCCGGCGAGGCCGGAGGTGCCGTTGCCCGGCACGTCGGGGTTGTTGTTGTCGTGCAGGTAGTTGTATGCCCAGACGGTGCAGGACTTGGTGACTGCGGGGATGGGTCCGGTGTCGCCCGGCAGGCAGGCGCCGAGCTGGGGCGAGGGCCAGTCGTCGTTGTTCTGCGAGTTGCTGACCAGGCCGGTCTTGTTCTGATCGCACTCCGTGTTCTCGACGAGGATGTACCCGCCCGCGTTGGTGCTCGACAGGCAGAGCGCGGAGTTCTGCCCGTGGTCGTGGTTCATCACCGCGTGGCAGAGCTGCTGGCAGGCACCGATGTAGTACGACGAGTCCGACATGTTGCTGGCGTAGTCGTAGCTCCAGCTGCCGTTCTTGGCGTTCGAGACGAAGATCCCGTAGCTGCCCGCGGGGTAGTTCACGGTGTTGGAGTACGTGGAGGTGGCGGTCAGGTAGTTGCCGAGGTAGCCATCCATGTTGACCTTGCCCTTGCCGTCGCCGCCGTTCCACCAGATCTCGTTGCCGTTGTGGCCGCCGTTGCTGGTGATGAAGTTGCAGACGGTGAGGTTCTCGATCGACACGTTGTTGGCGGTGCCGGTCTGCCCGAAGACCTCGATGCCGTTGCGGCCCTGGCCGTTCGGCCCCTGGTACTGGTCGCCCTGGGTGCTCGAGCACGTCGCCGAGCCGGGCTTGGTCCCATCGACGATCACCGTGTTCCTGTTCATCCCACGAAGGTGGAGGTCGTGGGTGGAGATGGCGACCCCGGCAGGATGCGCGGTGTTGGCGAGGTCGGCCTGCTCGTGGTAGTCGCCCGGGCCCACGAGAACCCAGTCGCCTGGCTGGGCCGCGTTCACGGCGGCCTGGATGGTGGCGTAGGTCCCGTTGACCCCGTTGTACGAGCCGACGAGCAGGACGTTGGGGGTGCTCGCCCCGGCAGTCCCGCCCGAGCTGGCGAACGCGCTCACAGCCGCGACCGCGACCGCGGCTCCACGAACGGATCGACGACCCATCTCCTCCCTCCCTCTCGCTGTGGGATGCCGAGTGTAGCGGCGTGGACCGGCTTGGAGGTGACCGGCGCCGGCTGCGCGGGCCGCGCTCTACGATGACCGCCGCATCAGCGGGTCAGCGAGGAGAGGTGGCGTGAGAATCAGTGAGCTGAGTGATCAGCAGGCGACGGCGTTCGGTCACGCCTTCCTGCGCTGGCTGACGGATGAGGACCCGGGGGAGGTCGCTCGCCTGTTCCCCAACCTCGACGCACACACCGTTGATGACGCCGCGGCCGGCTCTCTCGGGCGCGCCGTGCTCGAGGACGTCCTCGCCGAGCGGTTCGTCGAGGACGCCCAGCCCTGACCGCACCGTCAGGCGGCGACGGCCGCGGCGGCGACCGGCGCCAGCGCCACGGCGATGGCCTCCTCGACCCGGCTGACGAAGTGGAAGGTCATCGCGGCACGGACGCTCTCCGGCACGTCGTCGACGTCCTTCTCGTTGCGTCGCGGCAGGATGACCTCGGTCAGGCCCATGCGGTGAGCGGCGAGCACCTTCTGCTTGACGCCACCGATCGGTAGGGCAAGACCCTGCAGGGTCACCTCGCCCGTCATGGCCACGGTGCTGCGCATCGCCCGTCCGGTGAGCAGGCTCACCATGGCGGTGGTCATCGCCAGCCCGGCCGACGGGCCGTCCTTGGGCACAGCCCCCGCCGGCACATGCACGTGGAAGCTCTCCTGCGCAGCCTTCGGGTCGACGCCCAGCTCGACCGCGTGAGCGCGGATGTACGAGAGCGCGATCTGCGCTGACTCCTTCATCACCTCACCCAGCTGACCGGTCAGGGTCAGCTTGCCGTCGCCGGCGGCGTTGGCCGCCTCGACGAAGAGCACGTCACCACCTGTCCCGGTCACGGCCAGCCCGGTGGCCACGCCGGGCACGGCGGTGCGCTCGGCCACCTCGTTGTCGAACTTCGCCTTGCCGAGCAGCTCCCGGACCTGGGCAGGCGTGATCTCCAGCGGCGCCGTGAGCTCGCCGGTGGCGATGCGTGTGGCCACCTTGCGGGTCATCTTGCCGAGCTCGCGCTCCAGGTTGCGGACGCCCGCCTCGCGGGTGTGGTCGGTGATGACCGTCAGGATCGCCGCGTCGTCGATGCTCACCTCGTCCGGGTTGAGCCCCGCCTGGGCGACCTGGCGCCGCAACAGGTGGTCGCGCGCGATGGCCACCTTCTCGTTCTCGGTGTAGCCGTCGAGGCGGATCAGCTCCATGCGGTCGAGCAGGGGCGCGGGGATCGTCTCCCACACGTTGGCGGTGGGGATGAAGAGGACCTCGGAGAGGTCGAGGTCGACCTCGAGGTAGTGGTCGCGGAAGGTGTTGTTCTGGGCGGGGTCGAGCACCTCGAGCAGCGCTGAGGACGGGTCACCCCGCCAGTCGCTGCCCACCTTGTCGATCTCGTCGAGCATGATCACCGGGTTCTTGGTCCCGGCCTCCTTGAGGGCGCGGACGATCCGGCCGGGGAGCGCTCCAACGTAGGTGCGCCGATGGCCGCGGATGTCCGCCTCGTCGTGGATGCCGCCGAGCGACACTCGTGCGAACTTGCGGCCCAACGCACGCGCCACAGACTCGCCGAGCGAGGTCTTGCCGACTCCCGGAGGGCCGACCAGGGTGATGATCGCTCCCGAGCCGCGCCCACCGAGGACGGTGAGGCCGCGCTCGTGGCGCAGCTTGCGCACGGCGAGGAACTCGATGATCCGCTGCTTCACGTCGTCGAGACCGGTGTGGTCCGCGTCGAGGATGCGCCGCGCCTCGGCGAGGTCGAAGTTGTCCTCGGAGCGGACGTTCCAGGGGATCTCGAACATCCAGTCGAGGTAGGTCCTGATCCAGCCGTGCTCGGGGTTCTGCTCGCTGGTCCGCTCGAAGCGGTCCACCTCGCGCTCGACCTCCTTGCGCACGCTCTCCGGCATGCCGGCGCTGTCGAGCCGCTCGCGATACCCGGCGGCGACGTTGTCACCGCCCTCTCCGAGCTGCTTCTTGATCGCCTCGAGCTGCTGGCGGAGCAGGTAGTCGCGCTGCGACTTCTCCATGCCCTCGTTGACCTCGGTCCGGATCCTCTCGCGCACCGAGGCGTCAGCGAGGATGTCCTTCGTCCAGGCGACCAGGCGGGTCAGCCGCTGCTCGATGTCGGTCGTCTCCAGCAGCTCCACCCTCTGCTCGATGCTGAGATCCTGCGAGTAGCCGGCGAGGTCCGCGAGCTGCCCCGGATGGCGGACGGCGCGCACCACCTCGATCACCCGGCCGGCGCCGCGCGACTCGAGGAGGTTCTCGATCAGGGCGCGATACTCGCGAGCCAGCTCGCGGGCGGCATCGGACGGCTCGCCGTCAGGAAGCGGCTCGACCTGCACCCAGAGCGCGCCGCCGATGTCAGACTGCCCACCGCCGAGGCGGGCGCGATGCAGGCCCTTGAAGATGGACACGTCCGCCCCCGTCGGCAGCGTGCCGGACTCGACGACCTGGGCGACGGTGCCGATCGCCGAGTACTTGCCGCCCACCTTGGGGACGAGCAGGAGCAGGCGGTTGCCGTTCTGGGCGGCGCTCACCGCGGCGCGCTGGGTGTCGCCCTCGATGGCGAGGGTGACGGTCATCCCCGGGAGGACGACGGCGTCTTCCAGCTGGAGGATGGGGAGGAGCTCGGAGGTCAGTTCAGGCATGTCTCAGTTCTCGATCTGGTGACCGCTGGGGTACGGCGCCGCTTGGGTTCTGAGGTGGGTGTACCCGGAGCGGCGCGTTTCGAACCGCCGCCGCGGCCCGGTACTCGTTCAGCGGTTCTCGAGGTCGAGCGACAACGAGTTGATGCAGTAGCGCGGCTGACCGTCGGGACCGTCGTCGAAAACGTGCCCCAGGTGACTCCCGCAGTTCCGGCAGACGACCTCTGTGCGGTTCATCCCGTGGCTGTTGTCCTCACGCAACTCCACCGCCGCTGCCGTCGCGGGCTCGGTGAAGCTCGGCCACCCCGACCCCGAGTTCGAACTTGGCGCTGCTGTCGAACAGCGTCGCCCCGCAGGCGGCGCAGTGATAGGAGCCGTCGTCGTGGGCGTTCCAGTAGCGGCCGCTGAAGGCACGCTCGGTCCCCTGTTCGCGCAGCACATGGAACTGCTCGGGGGTCAGCTTGGCCCTCCAGTCCTCGTCGGTCCCTGGGGTGGTCGTGGTGGTGCTGCTGTCCTTGTCCATGCTGGTCTCTCCGGTCGCTGGTCGTGGCGGTCGGTGACAACTGTATCCCCTGTCCCGGAACCGGCCGTCCGCCGGCCTGGTCGACCGCGGTCGACGGACCGGGGCTGCCATGAGCGCAGTGGTGGCGACACTGACTCGGTATAGGCTAGGCGCATGCCCGACAGTCCTCCGCGAGATGGGCTCAACGCCAGGCGCGTGACCCCTGCCACGGCACCGCGCAACCCGTTCCTCTCGCGCAACTTCCTGATCACCCTCGGCTCCTGCTGTTCGGTGAACATCCTCTTCACCAACGTGTTCTTCGCGCCCGCGCAGCCGAAGTCGGTGGTGATCCCGTACGACGTCTTCGTGCAGCAGGTGAAGGCCGACAACGTCACCAGCGTCACCAGCACGTCGGACGCGATCACCGGCACCACCAAGAAGCCGGTGACCGCCGGGGTCGGGCCAGGGCACCGCCACCAACTTCTCGACGCAGCGGCCCTCGTTCGCCAACGACGACCTGCTCGGGCTGCTGCAGGCGCACAAGGTGACCATCGACGCGCTGAACCCCAACCCGCCGACGCCGCTGTGGCAGACGCTGCTGCTCAGCTTCGGCCCGGTGCTGCTCCTGGTGCTGCTCTTCGTGTACGTGAGCCGCCGCATGGCCTCGCTGCGCAACGGCGCCGGCGGCATCCTGGGGCGGTTCGGCCAGAGCGGCGCGCGGCTGTACAACGCCGAGCACCCGCCGACCACGTTCGCGGACGTCGCCGGGATCGACGAGGTGAAGGCCGAGCTGCTCGAGGTCGTCGACTTCCTCAAGGAGCCCGCCAAGTACGAGCGCCTCGGCGGCACCGTCCCCAAGGGCGTGCTGCTCATCGGCGCGCCCGGGCACGGGCAAGACGCTGCTGGCGCGCGCCGTCGCCGGCGAGGCGGGCGTGCCCTTCTTCTCGATCTCCGCGTCGGAGTTCATCGAGGCCATCGTCGGCGTGGGCGCGTCTCGCGTCCGCGACCTCTTCAGCAAGGCGCGCGCGGCCGCGCCCGCGATCATCTTCATCGACGAGATGGACGCGGTGGGACGGTCGCGCAGCGCTGCGCTGCGCGTCGGCAGCAACGACGAGCAGGAGCAGACGCTCAACCAGATCCTCACCGAGATGGACGGGTTCGACCCGCACGAGGGCGTGATCGTGCTGGCGGCGACCAACCGCGCCGACGTCCTCGACCCGGCGCTGCTGCGCCCCGGGCGGTTCGACCGGCGCATCCAGGTGAACCCGCCGGATCGTCGCGGCCGCGCCGCCATCCTCGCCATCCACACGCGGGCGATGCCGCTGGACACGGACGTCGACCTCAACGAGATCGCCGCGCAGACCGCGGGCATGGTCGGTGCCGACCTCCGCAACCTCGCCAACGAGGCGGCGCTCGTCCGCCGCCCGCCGCGGCGCCTCGACGGTCAGCCTCGCCGACTTCACGGTGGCGATCGAGAAGGTGGAGCTCGGCTCGGAGCGCAAGCTGACGCTCACCGCGCAGGACCGCGAGCGCATCGCCTACCACGAGTCGGGCCACGCGCTCCTCGGCCTGCTCCTGCCCGGCGCCGACCCCGTCAGCCGCGTGTCGATCATCCCGCGCGGCCAGTCGCTCGGCGCGACCACCCAGACGCCTGTCGACGACCGCTTCAACTACGGCGAGGACTACCTGCGGGGGCGCATCACCGGTGCCCTGGGCGGACGCGCCGCCGAGCAGCTCGTGTACGGGGTGGTCAGCACCGGCGCCGAGGCCGACCTGCGCACTGGTGACCGGCATCGCGCGCGAGATGGTGGTGCGGTGGGGGATGAGCCCAAGGTGGGTGCGCTCAACTACGCGGAGGACGGCGCGCGGCGCCCGCCTTCGGCGCCCAGCGTGCCTACAGCGACGCCACCGCCGAGCTGATCGACTCCGAGGTCAAGCGCATCTCCGACGAGTGCCTCGCGCAGGCGGTGGAGCTGCTGACCGCGCAACCGGGCCAAGCTCGACGCCCTGGCGCACGCGCTGCTCGAGCACGACACGCTGTACGCGGAGGAGATCCTGCGCGTCGCCGACGTGCGCACCGCGGCGCCCCGCGCTGCCGCCGTGCCGGTGGCACCCTGAGGCGTTCAGCCCTTGGGAATCGCCTCCGCGAGGTAGCTGTGCCTGGGGTTGGCGAACACGGTCTGCAGCAGCGGCCGGAACTCGTCCAGCGCCATGCTCGGGTACGCGGGGTCGAACGAGTTTTGGTCGAACTCGGCGCAGAACTCCACGGTGCGCTCGTAGCAGGGATGGTCGCGATACGCGTCGCGAGCATTGCGGTCCAGGCCGATGAACTGGAAGTAGTGGTAGCCCTGGAAGATGCCGTGCTTCTCCACCATCCAGAGGTTGTCGGCTGAGACGAAGGGCCGCAGGATGGCCACCGCCGCGTCGGGGTGGTTGTAGCTGCACAGGGTGTCGCCGATGTCGTGGATCAATGCGCAGGCGACGTACTCGTCGTCGCGGTTGGCGCGCGCGGCCCGCGTGGCCGTCTGCACCGAGTGCTCGAGCCTGCTGACGGCGAAGCCACCGTGGTCATTGCTGAGGAGGCGGAGGTGATCGATGACGCGGTCCGCGAGCCGTGAGCCGTGGTCGAGGAAGTGGGCGCTGATCGCCTGCCAGTCCTCGGCGGTTCCCTCGGTCATCGCGTGGAAGGCGGCGCGGCGGGTCAGCGGTTCAGCCAGGTCGGTCATGTGTCCAGCCCTCGGGGCCCTGGGCGTGGTGCCACGGGCCGCTGCGGTCAGGATAGGGGCTCGGCGCTGTGAGCGCGACGCACCGGAACGCCGGGGCGATCGGATTTCAGGGTGCGTCGATGATGGGGAGGAGGGCGCGCCAGGGGCCGACGGACCCACCGTGCTGCTTGGCCATGGTCTTGACGATCTGCCCCAGGTGATTGAGGTCGTGCACGACCCAGGTGGCGAGCAGCTGGCCGAGCGTCACCTCCCCAAAGGTGGGATGCCGGCCACGGTGTCCGAGATCCTCCGCTGTGACCAGCGCGTCCAGGGTCTGGAGGTTCGAGGCTCGCACGGTCGCGAACCGGTCCAGCAGCTCACCGAGCGCCCAGCCCTCGAAGCGCGTGAAGCCCGCCTCCCGATCCACCGGTTCGAAGATGCGTTCACTGCCGTGCGCGAGGATCACCCTGGTCCGATCGATCCAGTCGGCCTCCTCTATGTGGGTGAGATGGCCGACGACCTGGTAGGGAGACCAGGCCCCGGGGCCCTCGCGGCCGGCGATCCACTCGTCCGAAAGGCCCGCGAGCAGGGCTCGGAGGACATCCGGCGTTCGCCGCAACACCTCCTTGCCCCGTTCGAGTGTGAAGTCCATCGTTGCCTCATCGTAGGGTCAGCGCTGGCGCCGCGCCCTTCGCACAGCATTGCGCGGACCTGACGCCCCATGGCGCTGCTTCCGTGGCCCTGCTACGGTGCCCGCCACGTGCACAAAGCAATGAGGTGATTCCGGTGAAAGCTCACAGCCATTGGGGAAGCGACGCTTCGACTTCGAGGACCCACACCGGCCGGCCGCGGCGTATCGGCGCGCTACGGCGGGTGGTGGCGGCGGCTGTGATCGCGTCCGTCCCGCTGGCGATGAGCGCTGCGACCGTCTTCGCCGGAGTTGGCATGGCGGTGTCGCCCGGCTTCCCCGCATCGATGACCGTCGGCCAGAGCGGCGTCGCGGCCACGCTGCAGGTGACCAACACCTCGACCGCCCCCGAGAGCGGAGGGAACATGACGTTGAACACCATCGACCTGGTCCCCGCCTGCGGAACCACGACGTTCGTCGGGTCCGGTGACTGCCCACCCGCGTCCGCCGACCCGGGCGTGTTCAGCCTCTCCGCGACCGGCACCGGGGAAGCCGGGACGGCGTGCGCCGGCACCACCTTCACCATCACAGTCATCAACTCCACGACTGGACAGGTCACCTTCAGCCCGGCGGGATCGACCGTGGTCCTGGGTTCACCGGGGACCGTGAGCGGCACGTGCACCATCGACTTCTCCTTGACCTCCCTGAAGGAGCCGACGCATCCGACAGCCACGATCAACGCGAACACACTGCAGACCGCGCAGATCGGGTTTGCGGCGGGCACGGCATCCGTCTCGGGGGCCACCGGCACGGGGAGCGGCACGTCGTTGACGAAGGTGGTCAAGGCGGCTCCTGGAGTGAGCACGGTTGCCACCGCGACCGCGGCGCTTGGCAATCCCATCTCGGACAAGGCGACTCTCTCGTCCGGGTCGTCGCCAACCGGGACGACCACGTTCAGCGTGTTCGGTCCCAACAACGCGTCGTGCACGGGGACCCCCGTGTTCACGTCGACCGTGCCCGTCAGCTCCGGCAGCTCTCAGTCTGCGGCCTTCTCGCCGACCGCGGTCGGCGCGTACCGGTGGGTCGCGGCGTACAGTGGCGACGCCAACAATGCTGCGGTGACGGCGGCCTGCGGCGCTGCCAACGAGACCTCGACGATCACTGCCTCGAGCGCCGACCTCTCGATCAGCATCGGTGCCGCCCCCGACCAGCTGACGAGCGGTTCCCAGCTCACATACACCGTCACCGTCAAGAACTACGGGCCGAGCTCCGCGACCGCGGTCAAGGTCGCCGAGGTGCTGCCTCCGAGCGCCCGCTACGTCAGCGCCAGCGCCCCGGGCTGGACCTGCACCGTCCCTGCCGCGAACCAGGCCGGGACGGTGACGTGTGCAGACAACGGAACCATGGGCAGCGGTGGAGTTGTGTCTTTCACAGTGGTCGTCAAGATCGTGGCTGCGGCACCGGCCACCGTCCTTGACACCGCGACCGTCAAGAGCGCGGTGACCGACTTCGAACACCGACAACAACAGCGCCACCATCGGCACCGACGTCCGGTAACCCCTGCTCAGATCGCGTCCCTGTCCTCGCGCCGCCGCGCGCACCGGCGTCGACGTGGTACGGCACGTTCATCACCACCGTGCGCCGGCGGAACAGCAGCGCCGCCTTGAGCCGCAGCGCCGTCTGGTTGTGGAGCAGGTTGTGCCACCAGCGGTCGAGCACCAGTTCCGGCACCACGACGACCAGCGTGTCGTCGGGGCGCTGGCGGTCGATGGCGTCCAGGTAGGCGAGCAGCGGCCGGATGTAGGAGCGGTACGGCGTGTCGATGATCGTCAGCGGCACGTGGTTGCCCCACGCGTCCCATTTGGCGCGCAGCCGGGCGATGTGCTCGGGGTTGTCGCAGATGTGCACGGCGATGACGGTGGGGGAGAAGGACCGCGCCATCGCCAGGGACTCGAACGCGATGCCGTTGAGGTCGGTGATCGGGCACGATGAACGTCGCGTGCACCGTGATCGGCCGGATCGAGGTGTCAGCCTCCACCTGCACGGCGACGTCCGAGTAGTGGCGGTTGATCGCCCGGAAGACCATCACCAGGGTGGGGATGATCAGCAGGACCACCCAGGCGCCCTCGAGCAGCTTGCTGGCGCCGAAGATGACGAAGACGACGCCGGTGAGGCACATGCCGATGAAGTTGAGCGGCAGGCCGCGCCGCCAGCCGGGCTCGCGGCGGCGCAGCCAGCGCATCACCATGCCGGCCTGCGACATGGTGAAGGCGAGGAAGACGCCGACGGCGTAGAGCGGGATCAGCGCATCCACCTTGGCCCCGAAGATGACCTCGAGGAGGATGGCAAGCAGGCCGAGCACCACGATGCCGTTGCTGTAGGCGAGGCGGTCGCCGAGGCGTCCGAACTGGTGCGGCGCGAAGTCGTCGCGGGCCAGGAAGTAGAGCAGCCGCGGGAAGTCGGAGAACGAGGTGTTGGCGGCGAGGATGAGGATCAGCGTCGTGGCGATCGCCACGACCACGAAGAGCAGCGAGCCACTGCCGAAGGCGCGCACCGCCACCTGGGCGATGACGCTCTGGTACTGACAGCTGGAGCCGTTGACGACTGCCGCGCAACTGACGTGCGCCGGGTCGAAGGGACGGATGCTCAGCCCCTGGGCCGCCACCGTCACACCCACGAACATCACCGCCAGGATCACCCCCATCACGGTCAACGTGATGCGCGCGTTGCGCCACTCCGGAGGTTTGAAGGCGGGAACGCCGTCGCTGATCGCCTCGACCCCGGTGAGCGCCGTGCACCCCGAGGCGAAGGCGCGCAGGATGAGGAACAGCGTGATGCTCTCGGTGCCGTGGATGGCGGCGGTCTCCGTGGCCGGCAGGATGGCGCCGGTGGCGGAACGCACCACGATGGTGATGAGCATCGTGAACATCGCGACGATGAACAGGTACGTGGGTGCCGCGAAGATCGAGCCGGACTCGCGGATCCCGCGAAGGTTTCCCACCATGATCAGCGCGATGAGCGCGATGCAGATGGCCACCCGCTGACTGCCGGCCGACGGGATGGCGCTCTGGATCTGGTCGACGCCGCTGGCCACCGAGACCGCGACGGTCAGCACGTAGTCCGTCATCAGCGCCGCGGCGGCGACCAGCCCGAACAGCGGGCCCAGGTTGTCCTTGGCGACGATGTACGAGCCGCCGCCCTTGGGATACGCCTTGATGGTCTGGCGGTAGCTCAGCACCACGAACGCGAGGAGCAGGACGATCGCCCCCATGATCGCCAGCGAGGCTCCCAGCGCGGCGGCTCCTGCCAGCGCGAGCACGATGAGGATCTGCTCCGTCGCGTAAGCCACCGACGACAGCGCGTCCGACGAGAGAACGGCAAGCGCTTTGACTTTGGTCAGCCTCTCGTGAACGAACTGGCTGCGTGCTGAGCGGGCGCCCCGATCAGGGCGTTGCGGATCCGGCCGCGAGCTGCTGCCAGCGGACCCGCGGGCTGGGCCGCGCGAGAGCGTGGCCTGCAGCAGCCCGGGCGCGAGGCGATCGAAGCCCTGCTGCTTGGCTCGGACCACTCGCACGAAGCGGTCGGCG
Organism: Candidatus Dormiibacterota bacterium; assembly: GCA_963751755.1. GTDB lineage: Bacteria > Chloroflexota > Dormibacteria > Aeolococcales > Aeolococcaceae > Aeolococcus. Next base: position 122,385 of record CAVVVH010000001.1, read on the forward strand.
GGTAGAGCGCCGCGGTGCTCGACGCTGACCAGGTCGGGCGAGATCGCCCAGGAGGAGTCCGGTGCCTGGCGCGGCAGCGATTCCCAGGATTCGCCGGCAGCGCGCAGGGCCGCCACCTCGTCCGGGGGAAGCGTCACCGCTGGGGGCGGCGCGCCGTCGCTGGTCACGCCACCCAGCCGTCGCGCGGTCCGGTCGAGCGGTGACGCCTGGCAACGTGCAGGTAGCGCCGGCCGTCGGTCTCCACCAGGTCGTCGATGTCGACGCGAACCACTGTGGCTGCAGCCAGTGACGGCGTTCGACGAGCACGTCGCAGCCATCGCCGCGGTGCACGAGCGCGGTCACTCGACCCAGCCGCCGTCCGGAGCCGTCGAGGACCTCGCAGCCGAACAGGCTCGCGGGGTCGAATCGATCCTGGGAGCTCCATGGCGCCGAGCATCCCTCGGCAGCCGTCAACGAACGATCAACGATCCATTGCGATCGCGACGGGGCCGAAGCGGTATCCCTGGTGGCCGACGGTGACGATCACGACTGGATTGGCAGGGTCTTCCTCCAGCTTTCGGCGCAAGCGCTGGATGAAGGTCCGCAGGTAGTTGCGGTCGCCGATGTAGGCGGGCCCCCACACGCGTCCGAGGAGTGCACGGTGGTCGAGCGTGGTGCCGGGATGAGACGCGAGCTCGGCGAGCAGCACCCATTCGGTGGGGGAGAGGCGAACCTCTGCTGTGCCGCGTGACGGACCGGCTGCTGAGGTCGACGGTGACTCCGCCGACGCGCACGATGCCCGCGCTGCCTGCGGTGCGCACGCGTCTGCAGCACCGCCCGGAGCCGGGCGAGGAGCTCGTCGGCGCCAAACGGCTTGGTGAGATAGTCGTCGGCGCCGAGGTCGAGGGCGCGGACCTTGTCGCGCTCCTCTCCGCGTGCGGAGATGACGATGACGGAGGGCTGGCGCCGTCCTTCGATCTGCTGGAGGATCTCCCAGCCGTCGACAAAGGGCAGCCCGATGTCGAGCAGCACGACGTCGTACGCCTCCTCGCGCAGCAGTTGTGCGGCCTGGATCCCGTCGGGGACTGCGTCCACGGCGAAGCCGCCACCGCGAAGGGCCGCGGCGATCGACTGGCGCAACGCTCGGTCGTCCTCGGCGAGCAGGATGCGCGCCGCCTCGGTCATGCACGCGGCAGGGAGATCGCGAAACGTCCGCCCTCGCCGGGCCTGGCGTCTCGAGCCAGACCCGGCCGCCCTGGGCGGTGATGAGCCCGCGGACGATCGGCAGCCCAGGCCGGTGCCGCCCGTGCCGCGGACGAATCTCTCGAAGATCCGTCCCGCCAGCTCCGACGGGACACCGGGGCCGGCGTCGACGACGCGGACGACACGCTCTCCTCCTCGGCATCGGCGGAGACGGTGATCGTTGTGCCCGGCGGGCGCGTGGTGATCGGCATTGGCCAGCAGGTTGTCGATCACCTGGCCCAGACTCTCCCAGTCGGCCACCACCTCCGGGGTGTCAGGGGCGACGCAGACGGTGACCCGGCGTCCTGGACTGGCACGACGCAGGCGATTGACGGCGGCCTCGATCGCATCGGCGATGTCCACGCGGTCGATCTGCAGGTCCACCGCGCCGCCCTGGATGCGCGCCACGTCGAGCATGTCGGAGACCAGCCGTGCCAGGCGTTGTGCGGCGGCAGCGACGTCGTCGAGCTCCTCACGCAGCGAGGGCTCGAGGTCGTGACGCTGCAGGACGGCGGTGGCGCCGGTGAGGATCCCGCCCAGCGGTGTGCGCAGCTCGTGCGACACGTTGGCGAAGAACTCGTGCCGGACACGATCGGTCTCCTCGAGAAGGCTGACCTGGCGCTCCCGCTCGGCCAGTTGGGCAGCCACCTGCGCCGCTTCGGCCTGCTCGCGGTTGAGCCGGGCCAGGTCGAGGTTGGCGCGCTGGAGCTCGTTGGCAAGCGCTTGCGAGCGCAATTGCGCGTTGCGGCGAAGCGAGCCGAGGGTGCCGACCAGCCCGGCGGCGCCGAAGAAGACCAGCAGGTTGACGACGTCCTCGGTGTTGCCGATCGACAGCGTGTGCTTGGGGGGGACGAAGAGGTAGTCGACGAGAACTGTGCTGAGCGCGGCGGCAACCAGCGAGGGCCCGACACCGATGGCGACCCCGAGCACGGCGACGATGCAGAGGTACAGAAACGCGTAGTCGCGCGGGTTGTCGAAGCTGACCCCGACGAGCATCAGGGTCAGCGCTCCGGGAGCCACCAGCGCTGCGAGGTAGCCCACAGCCGTGACTGCGCCAGGGGACGGGGTGCGCTGCGCATGCAGGAATCATGAGCCGCAGTAGGCCGCGACGACGTGGCGCCGACGGCGGGAACTGGGCACGTCGATGGGGAGCACGCCCCGTCGCTGCGGTGGCGCGGGGCCACGGCGGATGCAGCGACCGTGAGGGTGCACCGTAGATGCTGGGTGACGCCGACGGCGCTAGGAGCGACGGCCACGCAACCGCGTGGCGTATGCCAGACTCGCGCATGCCGTCGGGAACACGAGGGCACGTCTGACCTCCGATCATTTCCGCGCCTGGCTGGATGAGCAGGGCCAGCATCCCTTCGATGTGGTCGGCCATCGGTGGCATCGCGGCGACGACGTCGCAGCGCATCACGACCGGCGTGACCTGTCCCACCGTTCGCATACACCCGGCAGTGATCGCCCACGCTGCCGCCACCTCGGCACTGCTGCCCCCGGCCGCTTCCGCGGACTTGGTGTGGGCAGTGGCGAGAACCTCAACGAGCACATCCCGGCGGCCCTGGCCGCCGGTGGCGAGCGCCTGGACAGCTCGAAGAGGCCATCGATGTCAAGCGCAAGCTGGTGGACTGGAACGCAGGGTCGAGCACTGCGTGAGCCCACACACGGCGTGAGCACCGTGCCGATGGCCGGTGAACCGGCCATGCAGCGAAACGAGTGCGGCGTAGCCTCCGGCGAGGACCGCGATCGACGCTGGTGATTCCGCGGGGACGACCGCCAGGATCAGCACCCCGGCGCGCACATCGGCGTCAGCGGGCAGGTGGTACAGGCCAACGCCCACCAGGGGCAGCGCTGTCCATTGGACAGCGAGTGCAAGAACCACCGGCAGAGGCCGGCGCCGCACGACCGCGAATTGGCGCACTGTCAGGGTCAGTGCAACGCCCAGCACCTGGCCCGCCAGCATGTACGGCACCCCGGCCGCCAGGCGCGCCGCAGCGGCGGGGAGCAGAAGCCCAGTGGCCGCGGCCACGAGGACATACGGAACCAGGCGGCCATGCAACGGCCACAGACGTCTCGCCACCGGGGATGTCTTCCCAACCGGTGGCGAGCCCGACTCAGGACGAGAAGATCGCGAAGACGGCGCCCTGCGGGTCGGCGACCACAGCGAATCGGCCCATGTTGGGGATGTCGGCCGGGGGCATGTTGACGGTGCCGCCGAGCTCCTTGACCCGCTCCGCCGTCTCGTCGACGTTGGTGACGGCGAAATAGGACAGCCAGTTCGCGGGCACGTCGGCGGGGACGCCCATGGCGCCGAGGTCGATGCAGCCGCCGATGCTCTTGCCGTTCAACTCCCACTGGACGTAGTCGTCGCCATTGGGGTGCCAGCCGAAAACGGCTGAGTAGAAGCGTTTGGCTGCCTCGACGTCGCGGGTGCCCAGCTCGCTCCAGGTCAGCGAGACGGGCTCATTGAAGAGCTCCGCGCCTTTGTGCTCGCCGTTCTGCCAGACGCCGAAGTAGGCGCCGGTGGGGTCCTTGATGACCGCCATGGTGCCCGCCCCGGGGATCTCCATCGGCTCGACCACCACCTCGCCGCCGGCGTCGCGGACCTTCTGCGGCGGTGGCCGCGGCGTCCGCAGTCCGGATGTACGTCGTCCAGGCCGGGGGCGCGCCGTCCATCACGGGGCCCGAGCCGGCGACGAGCTTGCCTCCGTGGCGGAACATCGCGTAGCCGCCGAACTCGGGGCCGGCCGGCTCGTCGGTCGTCCAGCCGAAGAGCTGCTCGTAGAAGCGGCGGCCGGCGTCGAGGTCGGTGGTGGAGAGGTCGACCCACGTTGGGGTTCCCGGTGGGTGGGCGGTCTCGTCTGCCATGTCGCTGTGGTCCTCCAGCCAACGGACGGGTCCGGCACCGGGAATCCTACGGCGTGAGCCGCCGCGGCTGGCGCGCCACCTGCCCTGCCACAGCGCGTAGGGGCCAAACCGTCAGACGGATCGCAGCGCTCCGCCTCCGTCAGAGGAAGCGGCATCGACGGAGTAGTACGGTGCGCACGCCGACCGCACGAATTCGTCAAAGCAGGTGGGGGGCGCCTGGATGGGTAGTCGACCGGGTGGGCGCCCCTTCATTCCGCGATGGCCGGCAGCCGAGCTCCGAGTTGGGCTCGGTTGCATGCGCCTCTCATCGGAGGACGTCCGAGAGGATCAGGCCTTCGCGACCATCGCGGCCGCAGCCGGCGCCGGGCTCACCGTGTTCGACACCGCGCGCGCGTACGGTGCCGGCGCCAACCCGCTGGGCCAAAACGAAAGGCTCCTGGCTCGCGCCCTGACGCAGTGCGGCGCACGGGAGCACGCGCGGATCGTCACCAAGGGCGGCATGACGCGCACCGGCGGCGGATGGATTCCTGATGGACGGGCGCGAGCGATCCGGGCCGATTGCGAAGCGAGCATCGCAGCGCTCGACGGCATCGCCATCGACCTGTATCTGCTTCATGCGCCGGATCCACGCACATCGTGGCATACCTCGGTTCGTGCTCTCGCCAAGCTCCTCCAGGACGGACTGGTGAGTCACGTCGGTCTCTCCAACGTCAACCGCCGCCAGCTCGAGGAAGCGCTTGACCTGGCACCGGTGGCCGCGGTCGAGGTGGCGCTCAGTCCATTCGACGACGGTGCCGAGCGTGGTGGTCTCGTCGGCGCCTGCACAGAGTTGGGGATCACCGTCCTGGCGCACACACCTCTCGGCGGCCCACGCCGTGCGGCGGCGTTGGCGAGGAGGGCCGATCTCGCCGCCATTGCCGATGTGCATGGAGCCACGCCGACGGAGACCGCGCTGGCGTGGCTTCTCGGGATCTCGCCCGCGGTGTTTGCCCTGCCCGGCGCACGTCGCCCCGAAACCGCGCGTTCGGCGACGCGAGCGGCGACACTGATGATCGACGACCGAGAACGCGACACCCTGGCACGCGTGTTCGGACGCTCGCGCAGCCCATTGACCGCGCCTGCGCCAAAGCACAAGGACGGCGAGGTTGTGCTCGTCATGGGAATCCCCGGTGCCGGCAAGACCCATCTCGCCGCGCAGTACGTTGCGCGGCGTTATGTCCGCCTCAACCGGGATGAGCGCGGCGGGTCGCTGCGTGAGCTGGGTCATGAGCTCGACCGGACGCTGGCAAACGGCACTCACCGCGTGGTCCTCGACAACACCTGGCTGACGCGTGCGTCGCGCAGCCACGTGATCGAAGCGGCGCGTCACCATGGCGTCGCGACCAAGTGCGTCTGGCTCGAGACGCCGCTGGCGCAGGCACAGGTCAACGTCGTCGGGCGAATGCTCGACCAACTCGGTTCGCTTCCCGGGCCCGATGACCTGCGTGCGCTCTCGCGTGGCCACCTCGGAGTGATCACTCCAACATCCCAGATGCGCGCCCTGCGCGAACTCGAGCCACCGTCAGAGGATGAGGGGCTCGATGTGGTCCAAAGGGTGCCGTTCGCGCGTGTCTCAGCATCGTCCGCAGCCGCATCCGCGGTCCTGGTGGCCGCTGCAGCGTTGGAGCGACCGGGCTGGCAGGCCGCACTCGAGAGCAGCCGCCCGGGAGCGTCGCACCTGGTGTTTGACTGGAGACCGGGCGGCGACCCGAACGCCCTCGACAGCTGTGTCGCCCGGGTGGCCGCGCAGGTCTCGGGACCTGTCGTCGGCTCTGTATGCCCACACCGCGCCGGGCCCCCCGAGTGCTGGTGCCGCCCGCCGCTCCCCGGCCTGGCGCTCGTGTTCGCCCATTCACGTCATGCCGACGTGTCGCGTTCGGTGCTCATCGGCACCTCCCGTGCGCACAGAGCGATGGCCGTGGCCCTCGGAGCAGAGTTCACCGGTCTCTGAGGTGCCGGGTGGCCCGTCGCGGGCCGCTGGGGCTGCGGTGTTGCGCGAGGCTGGGTGCAGCAGTGTCACGTGGACGCGATGAGGGCAGCGCCACTGGCCGTCATGATGGAACGTGTACACGTTGGGGCAGCCGCATGATGCGATCGACGCGCTGACCAAACGAACGCACATCGACCTCGGAACTCTCGAAGCTGTCAGTCGGGCTCGGAATCCGTGCGACATCATCGACGCAACCCTGGGGTGCATGGCGGCGCATGGTCTCCGCGGTTCCTGGGGCGAGCTCCGTGGCGATGAGGTCGTGATGTTGGCCATGAGCGTCCCTGACGACGACGCCGTGCGCATCGAGGAGGTGCTCGGCCTCCCGATCACCGCCATGCGCTTTCCAGTGGCTGCCTACGGTTCCTTCTCCACCGTGGTGCAGCAACGCCGGTCCATCATCGAAGAGGCGTTTCCCTCACGAATGATCTCGATGTTTCATCACCTCAGTGACGATGAGAAGGCTGCCGCGCGGTACCACCTTGGGGCGGGACCACTGGTGGTGGCGCCGATCGAGGACGGAGACACAATGCTCGGAATCCTCCTCGGCTGGGGACCGACAGTTGCCCAGGAGAGGAGCCTCATCGAGACCCTTGCTCGCCTGGCTGGGATGGCGTGGCACTCGGTCGAGGATCGTCCGGAGCTGGCTCTCGCGCCCGTGGCGGGCGCGGCGATGGCCCCCACGGAGATGGCGGCCAGCATCAGGAAGATCATCGAACCGGGGGGGATCCGCTCAGCTCTGCAGCCCTTGGTTCGCCTCGCTGATCGCACTGTCAGGGGGTACGAGGCCCTCTGCCGCTTCAGCGGGACAGGTGGCATCCTCAATCCAGATGAGCTCTTCGCGGCTGCGGCGACCACGGGTCTGAAACGTGAGGTCGACGCCGCATGCTTGGACGCGGCATTCGCGGCGGCTGTGCACGGCGTCGCCGGCGACGTTGTTCGTCAACGTTGCCGTGGAGACACTGGTCGAGGGGCACTCCGGGGATCGCCTGTCCAACCTGGCTGAGGTGTCAGGGGTCTCGCCGACTGATGTCGTTCTGGAGGTCAGCGAACGAACTCCTGTCAGCGACCTTGCCCGCCTTCGGCGGGTGGTGGCCGACCTTCGCAAACGAGGGTTTCGCATCGCGATTGACGACGCCGGCGCGGGCCACGCGAGCATGTTGGTCATCGCCGAGGTCCAGCCGGAGTTCGTGAAGATCGATCGGTTGCTCATCCATGGCGTTGACGTCAGTGCCGCGCGCCGTGCACTCGTCGTCTCGCTGCTGTCCTTCGGGGCTCACATCGACGCGCGGATCATCGCCGAGGGCATTGAGACAGAGGAGGAGCTGCAGACGCTGCTCAGCTTGGGAGTTGAGTTCGGTCAGGGATGGCATCTCGGTCGGCCGGTCATGGTCGCGCCTCCGGCGCATGCCACCGGCGTGGTGTCGGTTGCACCCGAGTGGTTCAGCCAGCAGCCTTCGATCGCCTTCCACACGGATTCTGGCGCGGCGTCGCCCGCGACCGCGCGAGGCAGTGAGCCGCCAGCTCCCGTCCCTCGCCGGGCACGTGTGGCGCTGCCGCGAGCCCTCATCAACGCGGCCACAGCGGTGCAGTCCGAACACGATCCGTCCACGATCCTGGAGGTCATGGCGACGCAGCTGCAGACCGTGATGCCAGTGGACGCTGTCTACATCTACGCGGCGGATCAGAGCCGCAACCGGTTCGTCCCGGTCTATGCCACCGGGAAGGACGCAGCCGCACGGATGGCCTACAGCTACTCCATGGACCTCGGTACGAACGGGCGGGCGTTCAAGCTCGGGGTTCCGCAGAACATCTCCAACACCAGTGCCGACCCCGACATGCTGACCATCCCCGGCACACCAAGCGGTGTACCGGATTCCCATCTCGTCATCCCGCTCATCGCCGGGGATCGCCGGCTGGGGGTGCTCAACTGCAGCCGTGTCGGCGTTGATCGCTTCAGCGCCGCGGACCTGGAAGCGGCGGCCCTGTTCGGCCACACGGCGGCGGCTTCGTGGCGCAATGCAGAGCTCTACCGCGAGCTCGGAGAGCGCGCGACCACAGACCCGCTGACCGGCCTGCTCAACAGCCGATGGCTGCGTGATGTGGGCGAGCGCGAACTGGCTCAGAGCCGGCGCAGCGGTCAACCGATGGCGGTCCTGCTGCTCGATCTCGACAAGTTCAAACAGATCAACGACGCCGGCGGCCATGGCGCCGGCGACCTCGTGCTGCGCCGCGTGGCTGCCGCCCTGCGCGGATCGATCCGGTCCGGCGATGCGGCCGTGCGCCTCGGGGGCGAGGAGTTTGTCGTCGTCCTCCGCGACGCCGATGCAGCCGGTGCGTCGCGCATGGCGGACGCGTTTCGCTCTCGACTGGCGGCGGTTCGGCTGCCCCAGAGCTGCATGCCGCGAGGGCCGCTGACGGTTTCCACCGGCATCGCAGTGCTGCCCACCAACGGCTCAGTCCTCACCGACCTCGTTCGCGCCGCTGATGTCGCCATGTACAAGGCCAAGCGCGCCGGCGGAGATCGCTACCAGGTGAGCACGCACGGCCCTGATGGACGGCGCGCTCAGCGATCAAAGCCTGCAGTCCTTGGAGCCGCCTGACGTCCTTTGCGCTTTGCGCTGGCCGCCCACGGTGTCGGGTCGTTAACCTGAGCCAAGTGGGCCTCGAACCGGCGCTTCTTGCATGGTTGCTGGACGCAGATCCGGCGCTGCGCTGGCAGGTCGAGCGCGACCTCGTCGGCCTGCCGCAGCAGACCTGGCTGGCGACCCGGGCCCGCGTCGCCACCGAGGGATTCGGCGCACGGCTGCTCGCGCTGCAGGATCCGGACGGACAGTGGGCCGGCGGGGCCTTCTTCCCGGGCGACTTCGACTTCCACGGTCCGGAGGCGGCGCGACGGTGCGGGACAACCGTGGACCGCGACGACGTGGACGCTCAACACCCTGCGCGAATGGGGCCTTGACGCTGCCGCGCTCGCCGGCACGGCCGAGCGGCTCGCCGACGAACAGTCGATGGGAGTACAAGGACCGCCCGTACTGGGGTGGCGAAGTCGACTGCTGCATCAACGCGTACACGCTCGCCAACGGCGCGTGGCTCGGGGCGGACGTCTCGGAGCTCGCACAGTGGTTCGTGGACCACCGCATGCCGGACGGCGGGTGGAACTGCGAGTGGGTCAACGGCTCGATCCGCTCGTCATTCCATTCCACGCTGAACTCTCTGAAAGGCCTGCTGTACTACGAGGCAGCTACCGGGGGCTCCGAAGCACTGCGCGGCGCGCGTCTGGCCGGTGAGGAATACCTGCTCGAGCGCCGGCTGCTCCGCAGGCTGTCAACCGCTGAGCTGGTCGGGCCATGGGCGACCCAGTTCGCCTACCCGTTCCGCTGGTTCTACAGCGCACTGAATGCAGCAGAGCACTTCCGGGCGGCAGCGTTGCATGGAGGAACCGCGCCCGATCCCCGGCTCACCGATGCCATCGATGTGATCCGTGCCGCTCGCCGCCCGGACGGTACGTGGCTGCAGGAGCACCGTCGCCCCGGGCGGGTCTGGTTCGAGGTCGACGTGCCACCGGGCGAGCCGTCGCCGTGGCTCACGTTTCATGCCACCCGAGTCCTCGAGTGGTGGGACGAGTCCTAGCTGGAGGTCTCCCTCCACCCTCAATATAGTACCGCCGCCCGGGCTTGCCGCAAGCCCCGGGGCATGGTGCAGAGTTTCCTGGCAGGCGTTGGGAAACGAGGAGTGATGGATGTCCGAGCATGCGGTGGTGATCGCCGGAGGCGGTCCGACGGGGATGATGCTGGCGGCGGAGCTGACGCTGGCGGGGACCGACGTCGTCATCGTCGAGCGACGCGCCAGCTTCAAGCTGGAAAGCTCGCGCTCGCGAGGTCTGCACTCCCGCACCATCGAAGTGCTCGATCAGCGTGGCGTCGTTGACCGCTTTCTCGCCGAGGGAAAGACGATGCAGGTGCAGGCATTCGGCGGAGTGCCGATGGACATCAGCGATTTCCCCACCCGCCACAACTACGGGATGGCGCTGTTGCAGAGCCATTTCGAGCGCATCATGTCGGGCTGGATCGATGAGCTCGGTGTTCCCATCCTGCGCGAGCGCGAGGTGACGGGTTTCACGCAGGACGACAGCGGCGTTGACGTCGCGCTGTCCGACGGCACATCGCTGCGGGCGCAATTCCTGGTTGGTTGCGACGGGGGCCGCAGCGTTGTGCGCAAGGCGGCCGGCATCGATTTCGCGGGCTGGGATCCGACAACGTGCTGGATCCATGCCGAGGTCGAGATGGAGGAGATGCCGGAGTTCGGCCTGCGTGGCGGCGGCGGCATCGGCCCGGCCGAGGAGGGACGCGTGGGCGTCACCCTGATCGAACCCGAGGTGAACCGCACCGATGAGCCCACCCTGGAGGATCTCCGCGCCGCGCTCATCCGCGTCGACGGAACGGACCACGGGGCGCACAGCCCGCGCTTCATCTCTCGCTTTACCGACATGACACGTCAGGCGGTGGCCTATCGCAGCGGGCGCGTGCTGGTTGCGGGAGACGCGGCACACGTGCACGCCCCGATCGGAGGCCAGGGGTTGAACATCGGCGTGCAGGATGCGGTCAACCTGGGCTGGAAGCTGGCCCAGGTGGTCAGCGGAACATCGCCGGTGAGCCTCCTCGACACGTATCAGGCCGAACGCCACCCGGTTGGTGCGCGGGTGCTGCGGAACACCATGGCGCAGAGGGCGCTCGGCGCAACCGACGACCGGTCCGTTGCACTGCGCGACACGGTGGTGGAGCTGCTGCGCATGGACGAGCCGCGCAAGCACATCGCCGCCATGATCGCGGGCCTCGACGTCGCGTATGACCTCGGTGAGGGACATCCGCTGCTGGGGCGCCGCATGCCCGACCTGGACCTGGCGACTGCGGATGGCACCGTGCGAGTGTTCTCGTTGTTGCACGACGCCAAGCCGGTGCTGCTCAACCTCGGTGACGCCGGCGGCCTCGACATCGCACCGTGGGCCGACAGGGTTCAGCTCGTCGATGCCTCGTATGCCGGCACCTGGGAACTTCCCGGTACTCGGCGAGGTCGGTGCACCGACCGCCGTGCTGGTGCGTCCCGATGGACACGTCGCCTGGGTTGGCGAGGGCACTGACGCGGGACTGCGCGAGGCGCTCACAACATGGTTCGGCAACGAGGGCCTTCGAAATGGGACCGTTCAATCGTCCTCCTCAGCCCGCCAGTGATGCTGAGGAGGCGCCGACCATGCAACCCGGAGGAGGTACAACGATGAGCCCAAGAGAGGCCGCGAAGACGTCGCCACGCAGCACCACCAGCAGGGGATCCGGGTTGTTGAGCGCCGAGGAGAAGGCCGCGATGAGGGAAACCCTCAACGAGCGACGGCGCGCTCGCTCGAGTACGGCGGACGGGGAGAGCGAGGTGCTCGCGAAGATCGCCGAGATGCCGAAGCCGGATCGCGTCATGGCCGAGCGGATCCACGCCATCGTCAAAGCCAAGGCACCGACTCTCACGCCGAAAACCTGGTACGGCATGCCCGCCTATGCGAAGGACGGCAAGGTGATCTGCTTCTTCCAAAGCGGAGCGAAGTTCAAGTCGAGGTACGCGACGTTCGGTTTCCAACAGGACGCAAACCTCGACGACGGTGACT
>CAVVVH010000002.1:0-129639 GCA_963751755.1 Candidatus Dormiibacterota bacterium
GTGGTCATGCGATGGGACCGAGGTGGAGGTTGGTGGGGGAGGACCAGGCGTTGGTCCGCTGGGCGGTCCAGGCGTTGCCATCGCTGCCCTTGTAGAAGAGGACCTGTGTGCCGGCACTGGTGATGTCGACGTTGGGCGCCGAGGAGAGGGTGGCGAAGGAGTAGGTCACCTCGCCACTCCAGGAGCCATACCACTGCGCTCCCCGGAGGGTCTGGTCGTTGCCCTCCCAGTAGACGAGCTGCCGGTTGGACGCGTCCACCAGGGCTGAGGGGCCGCTGCCCATGGGCAGGGCACCGGGAACCTGGACGGGCCCGTTCCAGCCGGAGACCGGGTCCCACCAGGACTCGGCCAGGGTGCCGTCCGCGCCCTTCCAGAAGACCGCCTGGTCGGTGCGCGAGCCGGTGGCGACGGTGATCGCCGATGGCGCGGAGGACATGCCCGAGACGCGCGGGATGGCCACCGGGCCGTTCCACCCGGTGCTGGAGTTCCACCACATCTCCTCGAGGCCACCGCCCAGCGATTCCCAGAAGAGGACCTGGTTGCCCTCGGTGACCATGACCGAGGGGCGTGAGGCGAGAGTGACCCCACCGTTGACGATGACCGGGCCGTTCCAGCCGGATCGGGGATCCCACCACATCTCGTGGAGGACCCCGTCGGTGCCCTTCCAGAACACGATCTGCTGGCCGAGCGAGGTGAGCGCGACGGACGGCGCCGAGGCCATCGGTGCCCCACCGGTGACCAGGCCCGGACTGGTCCAGCCGGTGCCGTTGTTCCAGGCCTCCCAGAGGTTGCTGTCCGTGCCCTTCCACCAGATCGCCTGGTGGCTGCCCGAGGTGACCATGGCCCCGGGGCCGTCCGACGGCCCCACCACCACTGCCTGACTGCCGAAGCCAGCAAAGCGATTCTCGAACAGCGACATGGCATAGGTGTGGATCCGGCCGTCGAGAGGATCCGCGAGCGTCACCGTGCCGGCGCCGAAGTCGAAACCGATCAAGGTCTGCGCGTGGTCCTGGGGTGAGTAGCGGATGCTCCGGCCATCCCAGGCGGTCCAGTACCGGTTGGTCTCGGCGTACATGAGATGGGGCACGCGGACGACGACGGCGTGGCCGCTCGCCACCTCAGCGTACAGCTGCGACGGCTGCCAGCCCTCACGTCCAACCGCGGTGGCGCCCAAACGCTGCGCAGCGGCGACGATGGGCGGGTAGTACACGCCGTAGCCGGTGCGCAGCCAGCTGCCCCTGACGTCGCCGACGAAGGCGGTGTAGGGGTCGCCCCATCTGACCGGGTTACCACCGCTCATCACCGGTGCGCGCGTGTCGGCGCCCATCAGCGCGATCAACGAGTCCTGTGTCGCTGTGACGCCGACCGGGCCGAGAGCCATCTGGAGAGCCGCGGCCTCGCAATCGAGCCCGTACTTCTGCTGGACTGGGGGAACGTTCAGCAGTGCGGAGCTGGCGGCCTCGGCCCTGGGCGCGGAGCTGAAGACGCCCACTGCACCGCTGATGGACAACACGACGACGAGCAGGGTCTGAGGGAGGCGGGTGGTCATGCGATGGGACCGAGGTGGAGGTTGGTGGGGGAGGACCAGGCGTTGGTCCGCTGGGCGGTCCAGGCGTTGCCATCGCTGCCCTTGTAGAAGAGGACCTGTGTGCCGGCACTGGTGATGTCGACGTTGGGCGCCGAGGAGAGGGTGGCGAAGGAGTAGGTCACCTCGCCACTCCAGGAGCCATACCACTGCGCTCCCCGGAGGGTCTGGTCGTTGCCCTCCCAGTAGACGAGCTGCCGGTTGGACGCGTCCACCAGGGCTGAGGGGCCGCTGCCCATGGGCAGGGCACCGGGAACCTGGACGGGCCCGTTCCAGCCGGAGACCGGGTCCCACCAGGACTCGGCCAGGGTGCCGTCCGCGCCCTTCCAGAAGACCGCCTGGTCGGTGCGCGAGCCGGTGGCGACGGTGATCGCCGATGGCGCGGAGGACATGCCCGAGACGCGCGGGATGGCCACCGGGCCGTTCCACCCGGTGCTGGAGTTCCACCACATCTCCTCGAGGCCACCGCCCAGCGATTCCCAGAAGAGGACCTGGTTGCCCTCGGTGACCATGACCGAGGGGCGTGAGGCGAGAGTGACCCCACCGTTGACGATGACCGGGCCGTTCCAGCCGGATCGGGGATCCCACCACATCTCGTGGAGGACCCCGTCGGTGCCCTTCCAGAACACGATCTGCTGGCCGAGCGAGGTGAGCGCGACGGACGGCGCCGAGGCCATCGGTGCCCCACCGGTGACCAGGCCCGGACTGGTCCAGCCGGTGCCGTTGTTCCAGGCCTCCCAGAGGTTGCTGTCCGTGCCCTTCCACCAGATCGCCTGGTGGCTGCCCGAGGTGACCATGGCCCCGGGGCCGTCCGACGAGCCCACCACCACGGCCATGCTGTGGAACGCCTGCAGCCGGTTCTCGAACAGGGACATGGCGTAGGTGTGGAGCCGCGCATCCCAGGGGTCGGCGAGGGTCACGGTGCCGGCGCCGTAGTCGAACGCGACGAGAACCTGCGTGTGCTCCTCAGGTGAGTACCAGATGGCGGAGCCGTCCCACGCGGTCCACGACCCGAAGCTCGGTGCGGCAAGCAGATGCGGCAACCACACCAGCACCGGGTCGCCGGACGCGACCGCCGAGTACAGCTGCGACGGTTGCCAGCCCTCTGCACCGGTAGCGGTCGCGCCGACGGCGCGGGCGGCTGCGACCACGGGCGGGTAGTACACGCCATAGCCGGTTCTGAGCATGCTGCCGTTCCAGTCGCCGACAAAGGAGGTGTACGGGTTACCCCACTGCACCGGGTGACCCCTGCTCATCACCGGCGGGCGGCCGTCCTGACCGATGCTCTTCAGCAGAGCGTCCTGCGTCGTGGAGATGCCGATGGCCGACAGCGCGATCTGCAACGCGGTGGCCTCGCAGTCCAGCGCGTGCTGCTGTTGAACCGGGCGTGAGTTGATGTACGCCGACCAGGCGGCATGTGCAGGCACCGGGCTGAAGGCGACTGCGGCGATCGCCGTGCCCACCGTCGCAGCGATGACCAGCCGAGAGGTCGACACTGCGCCCACCGTGCGTCGGGTCAAGGACGACTCCAGAAAACGTGCGGCTGCGCGCAGAAGGATGGGCTGCTCCAGGTGGGTGGCCGGCGCTCTCTGCCGAATGGTAACCAGCAAACGCCGCTTTCGGACCGTCTTAGCGCAATTCGTCAGAACGCAGTGAAGCGCTCGGTTACCGATGACGGGATGACGTCTGATCCTTCGGCCACGACGCTGTAACGGCCCGGCTGCCACCGCCGGACGCGGCAACAGCCGTTGCTAGCCTGACGAAGTCGCCGCGGGCCGCAGCTACCCGGTCTCGCTCGGGAGCCAAGAGCGCGCATCGCGTGCCAACCGTAACCAGAGGCTTTCTGTCATGCCGTTTCGCCATGCCGCGCACCGTGCGCACGAAGCTCACCGCCGCACTGTGACCGCGCGCACCATCAGCATCGCCGTGAGTGTTGCCGCGGTCAGTGCGGCGATCGGTGCTGGAACCGTCCCGGCACATGCCGCATCGATCGCGTACGGCACCGTTCTCGTCGCGGGCTCGCAGTGGGCCGGAGCCGATGCCAGCCTCGGCGACCTCAACGTCTACAGCAACGGCACGGGCGGGCAGGATCGCGCCGGGACCTTCGGCACGCAGTACGAATGCACCGAGCTCGTCCAGCGTTGGGCTCACTACAAGTGGGGCGAGCCGGACACCTGGCCGGTGCGCAGCGCGGCCGACATGTGGAATGCAGGCCCGTCTCTGCCCGTGCCGCTCGCGCAGAACTCCAACGGGGGTGCGAGCGCGCCCGCGTTCGGCGACATCATCGTCTACGCCGCCACAGCGAACTCCCCGACCGGGCACGTGGGCGTCGTCGCCGGCGTGAGCGCCACAACGGTCACCGTCGTCCAGCAGAACTTCACCGTCAACGGCACTCCCACCGGCGAGTGGACGCAGTCACTCAGCGGGACCACGGTGCCGCCGCTGGGCGGATCAGCCGTGCTCGGGTGGCTGCACCACGGCGCACCCGCGGCTCCGCCACCCCCCGCCCCCCGGCCGCCGGCGATGAGTGCGTCGTCGCCGAGCACAGCGATGATGCCGGACGGCTCGACTCAGACCGTCTTCTGGCAGGGACCGGGCAACCACCTCTTTGAGAAGTGGTTCTCAGGAGGCGCGTGGAACGGGCCCGTCGACGTGAGCGCGTCCTACTTCGGTGGCGGTGCGCCGCTCTACTCAGCTCCCGTCATCACCATCACCCCGTCCGGTACCCAGATCCTGTTCTGGCGAGGCCCGCAGAACCACGTGTTCGAGGCGTGGTTCAACGGCCACTGGAACGGCCCTGTCGACGCCACGGCGAGCTACTTCGGCGGCAACGCGCCCCTCAGCTCGGCGCCGAGCGCCACCGTGCTGCGGGACGGCACCCAGATCGTGTTCTGGCAGGGGCCCGGGAACCACGTGTTCGAGGCGTGGTGGAACGGCCACTGGAACGGTCCCGTCGACGTCACCGCGGCGTACTTCGGAGGGGCTGCCATCGGTTCGGGGCCCAACGTCACATTGACGACGACCGGCCAGCAGATGATCTTCTGGCGCGATGGGTCAGGTCACCTCGCTGAGGCGTGGTGGAACGGCCATTGGAACGGCCCTGTCGATGTCACAGCCAGCTACTTCGGCGGAGCGGCCCCCCTGGCGTCCTCGCCAGCAGTCGCGGTGACATCAGACGGTACCCAGCTGGTGTTCTGGCAAGGGCCGTCGGGCCACCTGTTCGAGGCGTGGTGGAACGGCCGGTGGAACGGGCCGAGCGACTGGACATCGGCGGCATTCGCCGGGGCTGGCGCGCTGACCTCTGCACCGAGCGTTGCGATCACCGCCAGCGGTTCACAGCTCGTGTTCTGGCAGGGCGGTGCGCAGACCCTCTGGGAGGCGTGGTTCACGGCCGGCTGGAACGGACCGGCAGAGCTCGGCAGCTGATCTGCCACACGGCTCAGGCGGGGACGGCCTCCTCGACCAGGACGCCCGCGAAGACGTCGGTCTCCGGGAGCGTCACCGGGACACGTGAGATGACCAGCTGGAAGGCCTCGCTGCCGAAGTGCTCGATGTTCACCTCCTCGGGGATGGCGAGCATCGGCCAGTCGGGCGGGATCTGACTGTGGTGGGCGACCAGCGCCTGGCGCTTGCGGCGCACGCCCTCGCGGATGTCGACGGTGGTGGTGATCCACTCGTCCGGGGTGACGAAGGGTAGGTCCTCAGGGTTCTCGACGCCGAAGGGGGGCGGCATTCCCGCCTCGCGGGCCATCTGAGCGGCCTTGCGCAGGAAGGACAAGGGGATCGACGTGTAGTACAGCTTGGTCACGCGCCACGGCTCGCCGGCATCCGCGTACAGCGTCTTCATGTGCGCTGCCTCGACCGCCAGCAACGTGACGCGGTGGGTCTGGATGTGGTCAGGATGGCCGTAGCCTCCGATGCCGTCGTAGGTCACCACCACATGCGGGCGGAAGCGACGGATGAGCGCGACCAGCTTGCCGACGGCCTCGTCGACGTCGGCCTTCCAGAACGCGTCCGGCAGCTGGTTCGTGTCCGCGCCCCACATGCCCGAGTCGCCGTAGCCGAGGAAGTGCACCTCGTCGACGCCGAGGATCGAACACGCCGCGCGGAGCTCCTCTTGGCGGATCTCGGCGAGCCGGGGCCGCGTCGTCTCCTCCGGCATGTCATCGGCCACGATGGTCGCGAGCTTGCCATCCGTGCAGCACACGTTGGCGGTGCGCACACCGCGGTCGTGGGAGACGGCGAGCAGGCCGCCCATGGTGATCAACTCGTCGTCGGCGTGGGCATGCACGGACATGAGACGCAGCTCGCCACTCATCGCGCTATTCCTCGGTCACCGACACCGAGCGCATCACGTCGCCCTGGCGAATCTCGCCGACCACGTCCATCCCCTTGACGACCTGGCCGAAGAGGTTGTAGGCCTTGGCCAGCTTGTGCCTGTCGTCGACAGTGCAGATGAAGAACTGCGAGCCGTTGGTGTTCGGTCCGGCGTTGGCGCAGGCCACGGCGCCGGCGATGTACTCGCCCTGCACCGGCTCATCCTCGAAGCGGTAGCCGGGGCCGCCGCGGCCGCTCCCCTCCGGGCATCCCGCCTGGATCACGAAGTCGTCGACAACACGGTGGAACGTCAGCCCGTCGTAGAAGCCCTCGCGCGCCAGGAACACGAAGTTGTTCACGCTCTTGGGCGCCTTCGCCGGGTCGAGCGACATGACGATGTCGCCCCTGTCGGTGGCGATGGTCGCGGTGTACTTCTTGGCCGGGTCGATCGCCTGTTCGGCGTGCGCGTAGGACTTGGGCATCGCCGCAGTGTACGGCGAACCCGGTGAGCGGCCGTCGGCGCCTCTGAGAGCGGCGATCAGCGGGTCAGCATCTGCCTCGCCAGGTCAACGCGTCGCCTACGCCGCCGCAGACGGCGACGGCGCTGCTGCCGCACGATGGTGTGCGCCGCTGTGCTGCAGGAGCCGTTGAAACTGTTGCGCGTCCTTGAGCAGCTGCGTGCCGGGCTCGGCCATGAGCGCCTCCACCTTGGTCTTGGCGGCGGCGAGGCCGGTGGCCGCCTGGGCTGCGGTGATCTTGCCGGCGGCGACGGCCTTCTGGGCAAGCTTGTTGAGCTGGTCCAGGATCGCGCTCTCGACCGCGGGAGCCTTGGCTCCGGCGATGGCGTCGATCGACTTGCCGGCCGCGAGTTGGCTGCGGACCGACGCGGCCGTCTGTCCTGACTGGGCGGCGACGAGGCTCAGCGCTCGTTGCAGCAGCTGCGCTCCTCGCGAAGCGGCGGCGCCGGCCTTCGGCTTGGTGCCCGCAATGGGCGTGGTGCCCGTGGACCCTGAGGCGGACGACACCGGCGCGGCGGCGCTGTGCTGGCTGGCGACGGCATAGCCGATCCCGCCGCCGGCGGCGCCGACGGCAACGACTGTCGCGGCAACGGCGGGGAAGGCGTGGCGGCCCACCCAGCGAGCGGCGGTTCGGAGGAAGGTCTTCATGGCTCTCGTTTCTCGTGTGGCGGTGGGCGTGCCTCATTCTCTGCGCGGCCATGCGCGTGGGCCTGAAACATCCCTGAGAAGTCACCGCGGTCGCACGACCCGTGACCGGCCTCCGTCGCGTGGAAGGGGTCGGGTAGAGTCACCGGCGCCCATCGCCAGGCCAAACAGGAGCACGAATGAACGTCGTCGTCTGCGTCAAGCAGGTGCCGGACCCCAACTCTCCCGGCCAGCTCGATCCGTCGAGCCACACCCTGAAGCGAGACGGGGAACTGGTGCTGGACCCCGGTGACGAGTTCGGCGTCGAGGCCGGTCTGCAGCTGGCCGAGAAGCACGGCGGTGAGGTGACCGTGATCAGCATGGGTCCCGACCGCGGCGTCGACGCGGTGCGCAAGGCACTCGCGATGGGCGCGGCCAAAGGTGTGCTGATCACCGACGACACGCTCGCCGGCTCGGACGCGCTGACCACCGCCAAGGTGCTCGCAGCGGCGATCCGCAAGCAGGAGTTCGACGTGGTCATCACCGCCACCGAGTCCACGGACGGCTACACGGGTGTCGTGCCCCAGATGCTCGCCGGCCTGCTCGACATCCCGGCCGTGACGTTCGCCAAGTCGGTGACCTACGAGGGCGACACCCTGAAGGTGGAGCGCCAGACCGAGACCGGCATCGAGGTCGTCGAGGCCAAGCTGCCGGTGGTCGTCAGCGTCACCGCCGGCGTCAACGAGCCCCGGTATCCCTCGCTGAAGGGGATCATGGGGGCCAAGCAGAAGCCGCTCGACCGTCCGACCGCCTCCGACCTCGGGCTCGAGGGCGCCGGCGGCGCCTCCGCAGGCCAGAAGGTGACCGACGTCGCGGCCGCGCCTGAGCGCGCCGCCGGCGAGATCATCCAGGACGACGGCGAGGCCGCCAAGCGGATCGTCGACTTCCTGGCCGAAAGGAAGGTGATCTGAGATGGCCGTCGGCAAGACCTGGGTCTTCGCGGAGATCGTCGACGGCAAGCCGGTGCCCGCTGTCCTCGAGCTGCTGACCAAGGCGCGTTCGCTGGGGGGCACCGTCGAGGCCGTCGCCTTCTCGCCCGACGCCGAGGCCGCCGCGGGCGTGCTCGGCGAGTACGGCGCCACCACCCTGCACGCGGGCACCGACGCCGCCTATGGCGAGCTGCTGCCAGGCGGCCCAGCGGCCGACGCCATCGCCACGCTGGCCGGCGAGCACCAGCCCGACCTGATCCTGATCGCCTCCACGTATCTGGGGCGCGACGTCGCCGGGCCGGCTCGCTGCCAAGCTGGACGTGCCCGTGATCGCCAATGGCCTCGACGTCGCCGCCAACGGCGAGGTGACCGTGCAGTCGTCGATCTTCGGCGCCACCCAGGACGTGACCACCGCGTTCGAGGGCAAGAAGCCCGCGCTGGCGCTGGTGCGACCCAAGTCGTTCGCGGCGGAGAGCGGAGGCGGAGGCGCGGCAACCGTCTCGCCCGTCTCGGCGGAGATCGCCGAGCAGCACCGTGCCGTCAGGGTCGATCGAGCGCCGGGCCGAGGAAGCCTCGGGGCCCAAGCTCGAGGAGGCTCCGGTCGTCATCAGTGGCGGCCGCGGCCTCGGCGACCCCAAGAACTTCGACCTGCTCGAGCAGCTGGCCCCGCTGCATCGGCGCGGCAGTCGGCGCCAGCCGCGCTGTCGTCGACGCGGGGTGGGTGCCGTACGCGATGCAGGTGGGTCAGACGGGCAAGACGGTCAAGCCGACGGTCTACATCGCGGTGGGCATCAGCGGAGCCATGCAGCACACGGTGGGGATGAAGAGCGCCAAGACGATCATCGCCATCAACCGTGACGCGGACGCCCCGATCTTCAAGCTCGCCGACCTCGGCGTGGTCGGCGACGCGCTCAAGATCCTGCCCCAGGTGATCGAGCAGATCAAAGCCCGAAAGGGCTAAACCCGAAGCGCAAACCACCAGTCCCGTCAGCCCGTCGGCGCAGGCGACTTCATGTCGCCGGAGCCGACACCGCTGAAGGGGGGTGCCCGAGGGGGAACGGAGTTCCCCCTTCGTCGATTGCCGAAATGCGCGAAAGTGGTCTGCTGAGGCCGAGCCGCCCTTATACTCGCCCGGCCATGGACGACAAGGTCATTGTCGACCTGCTCGGTCAGGTCGGCAATCTCTTCACCTCCAGCCTGGAGCTGAAAGAGACCATCGACTTCATGTTGAAGGCCGCCTCCGACCTGGTGGCCTGCGACGCCGCGACGGTCTTCCTGCTCGACGAGGACGGCAAGAGCCTGAGCGCCATCGCCACCTTCCCGTTCACGGAGTTGGTCGCGCAGGTGGCTACGTTCGAGCTCGGTGAGGGCATCGTCGGCTGGGCCTCGCAGCGCCGCAAGGTGGTGTCTGTGGCCGATGCCACCCAGGACAGCCGCTTCAAGAACCTGCCGATGGCCCACGCGCCGCGCAGCTGCCTGGTCATGCCACTGCAGTCGCCGCAGCGCTTGGTGGGGGCGCTGACCATGGCGCGGCGCGAGGTGCGCCCGTTCACCACCGTCGAGCAGGCGTTGATGCAGGTCATCGCCAACCAGGCGGCGATCTCCATCGACAACGCTCGCCTCCACGAGCGCCAGACCGTGCAGCTCGCCCAGATCGCCGAGCAGAAGCGCGAGCTGGAGCGCAGCTACGCACAGATCAACGAGATCTCCAGGCTCAAGAGCGAGTTCCTCGCCAACATGAGCCACGAGCTGCGCACCCCGCTCAACGCCATCCTCGGTTTCAGCGAGATCCTCAAGGACAACCTGGTCGCGCTCGAGGAGGACCAGCGCCACGAGTGCCTCGAGAACATCCACACCTCCGGCAAACACCTTCTCGAGCTGGTCAATGACGTGCTCGACCTCAGCAAGATCGAGGCCGGCCGGATGGAGCTCAGCTACGACGACTTCTTCGTCAACAACGCGGTGCGCGAGGTGCACAACGTCATCCGCTCACTGAGCGAGCGACGCGACATCGACCTCTCGATCGACGTCGTCCCCGAGGACCTCATGCTGCGCGCCGACAAGAGCAAGTTCAAGCAGGTGCTGTACAACCTGCTGAGCAACGCCATCAAGTTCACCGCGCAGGGCGGCCGGGTGTGGGTGAAGGCGCACGCCGAGGGCGAGGACACGCTCTGCGTCGAGGTGGGCGACACCGGCGTCGGCATCCCCCGCGAGCACCACGAGCGCATCTTCAACGAGTTCTACCAGGTGGACAGCGCCACCACCCGCCAGGTCGAGGGCACCGGGCTCGGGCTGTCCCTCACCCGCCGCATCGTCGAGCTCCACGGCGGGCGCATGCAGCTCGAGAGCGAGCCGGGGACTGGGTCGGTCTTCACGGTCCGGCTGCCCCTGGGTGGCCTCCAGACCCAGAACGGCCACCAGCACAACCGCATCCTCCTCGTCGAGGACAACCGCAGCAACCGCGAGCTGGCCACCATGGTGCTGACCGGCAACGGGTTCCAGGTCGACATCGCCGTCGATGGAAACGAGGGTCTGCACAAGGCGCGGAGTTCCACTTACGATCTCGTGCTGATGGACATCGAGCTCCCGGGCATCGATGGCCTCACCGTCACGCGGATGCTCAAGTCGGATCCCAAGACCTCGTCCGTCCCCGTCGTCGCGCTCACCGCCAACGCCATGAAGGGCAACGAGCAGGAGGCTCTCGCGGCCGGCTGCTCGGGTTACATCTCTAAACCAATCGAGGTGGCGAACTTCGTGCAGAGGATCGCCACGTACCTGGAGACCGAAGCCTCATGACCGGAGCCGGAAAAACCATCCTCATCGTCGAGGACGACGCCCCCAGCCGTGAGGTCGTCCGGCTTGCCTGCAGCGCGCAGAACCACACGCTTCTCGAGGCCGCCAACGGCGTCGACGGCCTCGCCGCCGCCCGCGAGCAGAACCCGGACCTGATCATCCTCGACATCAACCTGCCGGGCATGAGCGGCCTCGACGTCTGCCGCCGGCTGCGCTCGGAGGGGTCGCGCGTGCCGATCATCATGCTCACCGCCAAGGCCGACACCATCGACGTCGTCGTCGGCCTCGAGCTCGGCGCCGACGACTACGTCACCAAGCCGTTCGAGGTGCGCGAGCTGATGGCCCGCATCGGCGCTCACCTGCGCCGCAGCGAGATCTCCTCGCAGGAGCAGCCGCGCGATCGCTTCGAGTTCCCCGGCCTCACCATCGACCTCGGCCGCCGCCAGGCCTTCCGCGACAGCGAGGAGGTGATGCTCACGCTGACGGAGTTCAACCTGCTGGCGCTGCTCGCGTCACGACCCGGACAGGTGATGAGCCGCGGCGAGCTGCTGCGCCGAGTCTGGGGCTACGAGGTGGAGATCGAGACGCGCACCGTCGACGCGCACGTGTACCGGCTGCGGCGAAAGATCGAGCCGGACGCAGAGAAGCCGACGTACATCCACTCCGTGCCAGGGATCGGCTACCGCTTCTCCGGCTAGTCGCGCTCGAACCCAGGCGGAGGGAGGCGAGCACACAGGGCTCCTGCTTCAACCTCGCGGCGCACCTTCGTGCGCCTCTCAAATTCAGCTGGAGCCTTGTGTGCTCGCCGCCCTCCGCTGCCTACCTCGGCGACCGCCGGAACTGCGTTAGCCGGTAAGTGCACTTCAGGCTGGCATACGTCCATGGCCGCAGGAACCACTGCGTCCCAACGCGCACAGTGGCAACCAACACACCAGCTCCCACGCCGATTGTCCCGACACGGGACCGCTCACCGTCAAGGTACCGGTGGGGCTGGGGCGCACCCCGCGCAGGGCGCGTGTGAAACAGCGAGGAGCCCGAGCGGGCAAAGCCCGCGACGCTCCGAAGCGCCGCGCCCGGTCCGGGGTGCGCCCCAGCCCTACCGGCTTCTCTTACCGGCTCAGTAGATGAACCCGGTCACGCTCCAGAAATCGGCGTGGGTGATGGTGCGATGGTCCACGCGCCCCCAGCCTCCACCGTCCCCGTAGTAGTTCATCTCGGAGATGACGAAGCTGCCGTCGGCGTTGACGCTCTCCACGATGCCGACGTGGCCGAACCAGCCGGTGCGGAACACCACGATCGCGCCGGCCACCGCGACGTGACCCTCGGGACGGATGCCGTTGGCCGCCTGGAACCACCAGCCCGCGTTGCCGGCCCACGTCACGGTGCGGCGCGACGCCGCGTAGTACGTGCACTGCCCGTACGGGAAGCCGTCGGGAACGGGGGCGTGGACCTCGGCGACCGAGGGCACTCCGCCCGGTGTGTGCGAGAAGTAGCGTCCCACCAGGGCTCCTGAGGGCGCGGCGCTGACCGGGACCTGCAGGTAGCCGCCGGCCGGGCGGGGCGTGTCCCTGGCGAGTGCGTTGTAATCGAGGAGGACTCGCGGGTCGAGGCCGAGGCGCTTGGCGAAGTGGCTCGGGCGCTCGTCAGGGAGCACCGGGACGAGAGCGCCCGCGCTCGGCGGCAGCAGCAGGGCTGTGCCTGCCGTCGGCTCGACCCCTGCCGCGATGCCGTTCGCCCAGCGGATCGCCGATGCGTCGGAGTGGTCTGTGGCGGCGAGCGCCTCGATGGTCTGGCCGCGAGAGACGACCACTGTCTGTGCCGGCCGGGCGGCGATCGGGGGGACGCCCGCCGGGCGCTCGATGACGGCGCTGAGGATGATGTCGGCGTTGGCCACGGGGGGCGAGATCACCGCGGAGACGGGCGACGAGGCCCGCGGCGCCAGCACGGGAAGGAGCGCCGCAGCCAGGAGCACCCACGCGTGCCGGATGAGTCGATGTCGATTACCGCGGATCAGGTATCCCCCTCACGGAACCGTCCCTCGGGACGTCGTCGACCGTTCCGCCTAGCGAGCAGGCCGCGCCGGAGGCTAACAAAGCCCGCGGTCCACAGTCAAAGACGCGACGGGCGCATGAGGACACCACCCGTACACTGATCTGGATGACCGATCGGCAGGCGCGCGGCGCTTCGGCTGAGGCCGCCAAGTCCGCGCCGGCCCCCGCCAAGGGGCCGCCCGCCGACATCCGCAGGTCCACCTGGTGGTGGATCCGCGCCGCCGCCATCCTGGTCACCGTCTTCGTCGGCGTGCAGCTGCTCGGCATGGTGCAGTCGGTGCTCGGCGCGCTGCTCACCGTCGTCCTGTACGTGCTCTTCGGCGCGGTGATCGCGTTCATCGCCGGCCCGATCGTGCAGATGCTCGAGGACCGCGTGCACCTGCCGCGCACCGCCGCCATCCTGCTGACGCTGCTCGCGGGCGTGGCGATCATCGGCGGCATCGGCTACCTGATCGCCACCCCGATCGTGGACGAGGCGTCGCAGCTCAGCAAGCAGGGGCCCGCGCTGATCAAGCAGATCAACGACATCGTCACCACGGTGCGCTCGCAGCTGGCCAGCCACGGGATCCAGCTGAGCGGCAACGGCGTCGGCACCACCATCAGCAGCGACGTGTCCAGCAGGGTGGCCGGGATCCTGCTCAACGTGGTGACCTCGACGGTGACCATCCTCCTCGACATCCTGGTGACGCTGGTGGTGGCGTTCTGGATGCTCAAGGACGGAGACGCGCTGCGCGGCGGCATCGTCAACCTGCTTCCCGGGCGCGTGCGCGGCGAGGCCAACTTCGCCTTCGACGCCTTCGGCGTTGTGGTCGGAGGCTACGTGCGCGGCCAGCTCTTCATGGCGGCGATCATCGGCGTCATGGCGGGCCTCGGCTCTGGGTGATCGGCGTGCCGTTCCCCATCGTCGTCGCCATCGCCGCCGGGGCTTTCGAGCTGATCCCGCTGGTCGGGCGCATTCGTCGGCGGCGGGGTGGCGATCCTCCTGGCGCTGACCAAGAGCCCCATCACCGCGCTGTGGGCCCTGCTGCTGTTCATCGTCATCCACATCATCGAGGGGTACCTGCTGGCCCCGCGCATCCAGGCCGGTTCGTCCGGCTGCACCCGCTGGTGACCATCCTCGCGCTGTTCGCCGGCATCGAGCTCGGGGGCTTCCTGGGCGCCTTCGTGGCGGTGCCGCTGGCCAGCCTGACCGCGGTGTTCGTGCGCGCGGCCATGGGCGACGCCAAGAGCCGGCACCCCGAGGTGTTCACCGAGCAGCGGCGCGACGTGCGGGTCGAGCGGCGCCGGCGCCGCCTCCTCAGCGAGTTCCGGCTGTTCGGCCGTCCCCACCCTCCGACTGGGGCTAAAGCTGATATTGACACTGTCCCATAGAGTGCTACCATGCACCCCATGAGGAAGTACAAGCCCGTTGAACTGCCGCTGAAGGACGTGCCCACCGAGTTCGCTGAGGAGCACGCGATCTGCCCCAACTGCCTCGACCGCGAGGCGGGGGTGATCGGCAGGCTGGGGCTGCGCCTGGTCTTCAGGTGTCAGCGCTGCCGCGTGCGTTTCCATCGTCAGACCGCCATGGCCGGGCTCGTCTGACCGCTCGCTGAGCGGCACGGCCTGCAACACTTGCCGGCCGTGCCCGTCTCGCCCGCCCATCTCGCGACCATTCGTCGCGGGACGGCTGTCGAAGCGGTGATCCGCGGCCACGTCGCCGTCGTCGGACGCCGCCGGCGACGTGTCGCCGCCGCCGGCGACGCCGCCGCGGTGACGACGGTGCGCAGCTGCGTCAAGCCGATCCAGGCGCTGCCCCTGGTGCGCCACGCGGCGCTCCGGTTCGCGCCTCGGCGACGCGGAGGTGGCCATCGCCTGCGCCTCGCATTCGCGGCGAACCCGTCCACGTCGCAGGCGGTCGCGCAGCCTGCTGGCGCGCGTCGGGCTCACCGAGGCAGCGCTGAGCTGCGGTCCGCAGCTGCCGATGGACGAGGCGGCGGCGCAGGCGCTGCTCGCCGCCGGCCTGGGCCCTGAGCCGTTCTGACCAACAACTGCTCGGGCAAGCACGCCGGGATGCTGGCCGTGTGCGTGGCGCGGGGCTGGCCGACGCATCGGGTACGCCGGCGCGCGACCACCCGCTCCAGGTGGAGATCACGCGGGATCATGGGCGAGCTCGGCGGCCTCGACCTGGCCACGCGCCCCAGTCGGCATCGACGGCTGCGGGCTGCCCACGTACGGCGCTGCCTCTGCAGGGTCCTGGCCGCGCATGTTCGCGGCGGCGTCGTCGGACCCGGCGTTCCGGCGCTGCCAGGACGCCATGGCGGCTCAGCCGTACCTGGTGGCGGGCAGGGGTCGGTTCGACACCGCCCTCCTCGAGGTGGCCGGGCGCGCACCTCACGGTCAAGGGAGGCGCGGCCGGGGTCTGGGTGGCGGTGCGCCGGCCCGCCGGCCCGGGGTTGGCGATCAAGCTCGAGGCCGGCGACCAGTCCGCCGTCTCGGCGGTGGCCCTGGCGGCCCTCGACCGCCTGGGCTGGCTCGAGCCCCGACGAGCTGCGGCACGCCGCGGCTTGCGGAGTTCGCCCGGCCGGTGCTGCGCAACTGGGCCGGGGCCGCGGTCGGCGCGATCGACGGCCGAGGGCGGGTGGCTCGACTAGCGACGCCGCGAGCTCCGCCGGCCGCACTGGCGGCGGGCGGAAAATGCCCATGGATAGCGCCGCCCCCGGCTGCTATAGTGGCCAGGAGAAATGTTGACACCGATGTCAATTTGGGGTCGGCTTGACGCGTTGGCCGCCACGGTGCATGGTCAGTGCGTGACGCTCGACGACAGCTGCGGGGAGGTCGCTCATGCCTGACCAGAGCCACGTCGGCCGCCGCTACGAGGCCACCGGCCAGGTGGTGGACGGAGCCGCCGCGGAGGCGTTCGCCGTGGCGATCGCCGGCTCCGACGACGTCGTCTCGCCCCGGTGCGGTCCCGCCCACGTACGCCGCGTTCTACTGCCTGTTCCCGACGCTGTACCAGCTGTTCGGCGACGCCGAGGTGGGGGTCAACCTCGCCGGGCTCGTCCACGGCGAGCAGTCCTTCGAGTGGCCGTCACCGGTGCGCGCCGGCGACGTCGTCGACGCCACCGCCGTCATCGCGTCCGTCGAGGAGAAGCGCGGCATGACCTTTCTCGGCATCGACCACGAGGCACGCCGGCAGGACGGGGAGACCGTCTGCCGCGGCCGCTCACTGATGATCATCCGATGACCGACGCGCCAGCCGCCGCGGCGCCGGTCGATCGCTGTGGGCGACGAGATGACGCCGCTGTCAGCCGCACCGTCACCCAGGAGCAGATCACCGCGTACGCCGACGCGTCCGGGGACCACAACCCGATCCACGTCGACCCCGAGTTCGCGCGCTCGGTCGGGCTGCCCGGGACGATCGCCCACGGGTTGCTCGACATGGCCATCCTCACCGAGGCCGTGGGGCGCTGGGCCGGCGGCTACGAGCAGGTCGCCTCGGTCGCCTGCCGGTTCTCCAAGCCGCTGCTGCCGGGGGAGACGGTCACCTGCACCGGGCGGGTGGTCGCAGATCGACGAAGCACAGGGCATCGCCACCCTGGAGCTCGAGGCCACCTCGAGCAGCGGCGACCGCGTACTCACCAACGGCCGGGCCACCGTCCGGCTGCCACGCCAGAGGGGATAAGCACATGGGCTTCGACTTCAGTCTCACCCAGGAGCAGGAGGAGATCCGCAAGCTCGCCCACGAGTTCGCGGTCAACGAGATGCGCCCGGTCGCCGCGGACTACGACGAGAAGGAGGAGACGCCCTGGGCCGTCATGCAGAAGGCCCACGACCTCGGGCTCGACGCGGCCAGCGGCTTCCCCGAGCAGTACGGCGGCGGCGGCCTCGACCTGATGAGCTCGCTGATCCTCACCGAGCAGCTCGCCTGGGGAGACGCCGGCATCGGCGTGTCGATCAACGCCACCGGGCTCTGCGGCGCGGCGATCCTCGCCATGGGCACCGAGGAGCAGAAGCAGAAGTACATCAGCCAGTTCTGCGATCCCAAGCAGCTCCGCATCGGCGCGATGGGCCTCACCGAGCCGAACAGCGGGTCGGACTCGATGGCGCTGGAGACCACCGCCACCAAGGTCGACGGCGGCTACGTGCTCAACGGCACCAAGCAGTTCTGTACCAACGGCGGCATCGCCGACATCCAGGTGGCGTTCGCGACCACCGACAAGTCGGCCGGCGCGGCCGGCATCGCCGGCTTCGTCATCGAGAAGGACACGCCCGGCATGCGCCAGGGGCGCAAGGAGAAGAAGCTCGGCGTGCGCGCCTCGCACACCGCGCAGGTCATCTTCGAGGACTGCTTCGTCCCCGAGGAGGCGCGGCTCGGCTTCGACAAGGAGGGCAACGCCACCGGGCCCGGCGCCGTCGGGGCGCTGCTGATGCTCGAGGCGACGCGCCCGATGGTCGCCGCCGGCGCGGTCGGCATCGCCCGCGCGGCCTTCGAGTTCGCGCGTGACTACTCGCTCGAGCGCCAGGCGTTCGGCAAGCCCATCGCCCGGCACGAGGCCATCGCCTTCAAGCTCGCCGACATGGCGACCGAGATCGACGCCGCCTGGCTGCTGACCCTGCGCGCCGGCCTGGATGGCCCAGAACGGGATCCCGTTCGCCCGCGGCGAGGGCTCGATGGCCAAGCTGATGGCCGGCGACGTCGCCATGCGGGTGACCGTCGACGCCGTCCAGGTGCTCGGCGGCTACGGCTACATCAAGGAGTACCCGGTGGAGCGCTTCATGCGCGACGCCAAGATCTACCAGATCTGGGAGGGCACGGCCGAGATCCAGCGGCTGGTGATCAGCCGGCTCATCCTCGGCGAGCGCAAGGCCCTGGCCGCCCGTCCGCGGGTGGTCAAGGGCGACCCCGTCGCCACCGAGGCCGTCGCCGCCGCCGGGTGAGGCGAAGGGGGAACTGCGTTCCCCCCTCGGGCTCCCCCCATGCTAGCGGTGTCGGCTCCGGCGGGATGAACCCGCCTGCGCTGACGGGTCTTACGGTCAGTGGCTCGGTGTGGCGCTGCTGGCCGCGCTCGATCTCCGCTTCGGCTGCGCGGCGGCTGTCCCAGCCGCGCACCTGGGTCACCTTGCCCGGCTCGAGCTCCTTGTAGATCTCGAAGAAGTGCGCGATCTCGAGCAGCAGCGGCTCCGGCACGTCGTCGAGCTCCTTCCACTCGACGCGGCTGTCGGCGCACGGGACCATGAGCAGCTTGGCGTCGGGGCCGTGCTCGTCGGTCATCCAGAAGACACCGAGCGGGCGGCAGAAGATGTGGCAGCCGGGGAACGTCGGCTCGCCCAGCAGGACCAGGGCGTCGAGCGGGTCGCCGTCCTCGCCGAGGGTGTCGACGACGAAGCCGTAGTCGGCGGGGTAGCGCGTGGCGGTGAACAGCTCGCGGTCGAGCCGGATGGCGCCGACCGACGGGTCCCACTCGAACTTGTTGCGGCTGCCCTTGGGCACCTCGACGACGACGTCGACCTGGAGGACGTCGCTCATCTCGACGCGACTATACCGCCGTGCCGGCCGGCCGGTGCGCTTGCCCATAATCGGCAGCTGTCATCGCGCGAACGCGCACTGGGAGATCGGGAGATGTTCGACCTCACCGGCAAGGTTGCCGTCGTCACCGGCGGCTCCCGCGGGCTGGGCCGCGCCGACTGCCTCGCACTGGCGCCGCGCCGGCGCCGACGTCGTGGTCACCGACATCCTCATCGAGTCGGACCCCAACATCCAGCAGGCCGCCGAGGGCGCCAACTCCGCGCTGGCGCAGCTCTTCACCTCGCAGCACGCGGTGTACTCCGAGCAGACCAGCGAGGAGATCCGCCAGATGGGCCGCCGCTCCGCGGCGATGAAGATGGACGTCACCGACCGCGACCAGGTGAACGAGGTGTTCGCGCAGGTCAAGAAGGAGTTCGGCTCGATCGACATCCTGGTCAACAACGCCGGCACGCTCGACCACATCGCCCAGATCGAGAGCCAGAACGATGAGCTGTGGGAGCGCGACCTGCGCGTCAACCTCACCGGCGCGATGCTCTGCACCAAGGCGGTGTGGCCCTACATGCGCGAGCAGAACTGGGGTCGCGTCATCTACATGGCGTCGGTGGCCGGCACGCTGGGAGGGTTCGGCCAGGCGTCGTACTCGACCACCAAGGCCGGTCTCATCGGGCTCGGCAAGTCGATGGCGCTCGAGGGCGCGCGCTACGGCATCACCGCCAACGTCATCGCACCCGGCATCATCGGCACCGAGGCGTTCAAGGCCGGCAGCCCGAAGATGAACGACCGCATGGTGCTGCGCACCGCGCTGCGCACCGCCGGCGAGCCCGAGGACATCGCCCACGCCATCTGCTTCCTGGTGTCACCGGAGGCGCGCTACATCACCGGCCAGGTGCTCACCGTCGCCGGAGGCATCGACCTCTTCGTCTACTGACCGCGGCGCAGCTGTGACCAGGCAGGCGCTGGTCCGACCAGCTCGAGGTGGGCGTCACCTACTGGCCCGCCGCGGTCGGCCCGTACCTGTGGCACGAGTTCCACGCCGACGCGGTCCGCGCGCGACCTCGCCGCCATCGCCGCGCGGCGCATCGCGACGGTGCGCGTGATGCTCAGCTGGGACGCGTTCATGCCCAGCGACCGCGCGCCCAACCCGCGCCGGATGCGCGACCTCGAGAGCCTGCTCGGCATGGCGCGCGAGCTGGGGCTGCGCGTCGTGCCCGACGCTGTTCGCGCAGTCGGTCGGCGACTGCGTGATGCTGCCGCCGTACGCGATCGATCGTCGCGCGCCGCGGCGCGGCGTGCGCTGCGTCACCGACGCGCGCGCCGTCGACGGCGGTCCGCGCGACATCTACACCGACCCGCTGCATGCTCGAGGTGCAGGTGCGCTGGCTCGACGCGCTGCTGGCCGCGTTCGCCGGCCACCCGGCGGTCGCGGCCTGGGAGCTCGGCCACGACCCGGCCAGCACGATCCGCCCGGCGCGCATCGCCGACATGGCCGGCTGGGCGGCGCTGCTCGGCGAGCGCGTGCGGGCGCAGGACGAGCAGTGCCGGCTCACCCTCGGCCAGGGCGACGTGGTGCGCGGGCGCGGCGTGCGCCTCGCGGCGGTGGCGGAGCACGTCGACGCGCTCGGCCTGGCGCTCCGCCCGCAGCGGCTGCCGCTGCCCGGCGACCCGCTCGACGCCGGCCGCGGTGTGTTCGTCGTCGAGCTGGCGCATGGCGCTGGCCGGCCCGTCGCGCGCCGCTCGTCGTCGAGCTGGGCGTCGCGTCCGGCCGAGGTCGACGCGCGACGTGCCGGCGGACGGGCGCGCTGCCGACACGCGTCACCGCGCCGGACGACGTCGCGGCTCGCGGCTGCGACGAGCTGCTGCAGCGCCTGGTTGCGTCGGGTGTCGCCGGCGTGCACTGCGGCCGCGTGGTCGGACTGGGGCGCGCGCCTGCGCGAGGTGCCGCCGAGCGACCGCCGGCCCGTGGCTGGCGCGGCAGGGAATCGTTGACAGCGCTGGGGTTTCCAAGCCGCGTCGCGCGGGCGTGGGCGGCGCTGGTCGCGCCCGAGCGCAGCGGTGGCGGCGCGCTCCGCCGTACCCCTCGTCCATCGACGTCGAGTCGTACTACGCCAACCTGCCCGACTCGCTGCTGCGACCTGCATGCGTCGTGGCAGGGCGATCGGAGTGACAGGCCTGCTATTCTCGACTGAGCGTCGACACGGAACGGTTCGCACCGCTTGCGGGTCGCGCTCTCGATCGCGCAGATCGCAGGTCCCCGGTGCTGACCCGGGGCATCCCCGGGTGGGGTCGGTGGCGCGGGCGTGTCATGGTGTTCGATGTCAGCGCGAGTCCTGGAGGACCACAAGTGCCCGCTGGCCGTATCAAGATGATCAGCCCCGACCGCGGTTTCGGTTTCGTCCGCGGCGACGACGGCTCGGAGGCGTTCTTCCACCGCACCGAGCTCACCACCGTCGACTTCGACAGCCTCGAAGAGGGCGAGTCGGTGACCTTCGAGGTGGTCGACAGCCCCAAGGGGCCGCGCGCCCGCAACCTGCAGAAGGCGAGCTGAGCGGGTCGCGCTAGCGCGACCCTGGAAGAGGAGAGCCCGCGCTCTCCTCTTTTTCTTTGCGCCGCGACGCAGGCTCGCCGCGCGGGTCGAGCTCGAGCATGCGCTGCGCCGCCGCGTCGACGCGGTCGCGGTCGCAGCCCGCGCAGCCGGATGATCACCTGGCGCGCCTCGGTCTGCGGGTACGAGCCGGCGGCGACGTCGGTGAACTCCTCGGCCAGCTGGCGCATCGGGCGTGTACAGCTCGGCCTCGGGCACGCCCCGGTAGCGCACCTCGACGACCAGCGACGCGGTGCCGCCGCTGAAGAACCGCGGGATCAGCTCCTCCTCGACGATGGTGGTGAACTCGCGGGGCACGCCGGGGAGGATGAAGAGCCAGCGGTCCGTCGCCGAGCTCGTAGGCCATCGGCGGGGCCATCCCGCGCCGGTTGGGGAGCACCAGCCCCCCCGCCGGGACGACGGCGCAGCGCCGGTTGCCCTCGCTGACCACGTTGTCGGCGATCCAGCCGGCCGCGTGCATGCGCGCGACCATGCGCGGTGATGCTGGCGAGCGCGGCGGCGTTCTCCTCGAGCGGCCGGCCCAGGGCGCGCGGCGACGGCCTCGAAGGTGCGGTCGTCGGGGGTCGGGCCGATCCCTCCGCACACCGCCACCCTGGTGACCGCCGGTGTCCGCGAGCGCGCGGTGGATCGGCGTCGGCGACGTCGTCGAGCCGGTCGGCCACCACCTCGATGCGGCGCACCGGGAACCCGGCGGCGAAGGCGCGGGACGCGAGGAAGGCCGAGTTGGTGTCCTGGGTGTGCCCGGAGAGCACCTCGTCGCCGACGGCGATGATGACCGTCGCGGGGCTCTCTGCCATCGATTCGAGCCTACACGCCCGCATCGCGTCAGGGTCGCCGGTCGCTACAATCTCGCGGCTACTCTATCGGCGGCCGCCGCGCGCAGTGCCGCCTGTTCGGAAGGACCCCATGACCATCAATGTCCTGCTGCCCATCGCCGCCGCCGGCGTGCTGGGGCTCGCTCTATGCCGTCTACCTGATCTTCTGGGTGCTCCGCCAGCCCGAGGGCAACGAGCGGATGCGCGAGATCGCCACGGCCATCCAGGAGGGGGCGCAGGCGTACCTCAACCGCCAGTACACGATCATCGCGGCGATCGGCGCGGTCATCTTCGTCTTCCTCCTCTTCACCCTCGGCTGGCAGACGGCCGTGCTGTTCCTGCTCGGCGCCGCGCTGAGCGCGGCGGCCGGGTACGTGGGCATGAACATCTCGGTGCGCAGCAACCTGCGCACCGCCGAGGCCGCGCGCGGCGGGCTCCAGCCGGCCCTGCGCATGGCCTTCAGGGGCGGCGCGGTCACCGGGCTCATGGTGGTCGCCTTCGGGCTCATCGGCGTGGTCATCGCCTACGGGCTCTTCCAGAACATCGACTACATCGTCGGCTTCGCCTTCGGCGCCTCGCTGATCTCCGTCTTCGCGCGGCTCGGCGGAGGCATCTACACCAAGGCCGCCGACGTCGGCGCCGACCTCGTCGGCAAGGTCGAGGCGGGCATCCCCGAGGACGACCCGCGCAACCCCGCGGTCATCGCCGACAACGTCGGCGACAACGTCGGCGACTGCGCCGGCATGGCCGCCGACCTCTTCGAGACCTACGGGGTCACCGCCGTCGCCGCCATGCTGCTCGGCGGCCTGCTCTACAAGGGCACCACCGGCCACAGCCTCGCCTTCATCATGTACCCGCTGATCCTCGGCGGCGATCAGCATCGTCGCCTCGATCATCGGCACCTGGTTCGTGAAGATCCCGCGCAACGGCTGGATCATGGGCGCGCTCTACAAGGGCCTGATCGCCGCGGTGGTCGTGGCCATCCCGCTCTTCTACCTGGCCACCCGCCTGCTCGACAGCAACGGCGAGTTCAACAACACGGCCTTCACCGCCGGCGCCAACAACCTCTTCTGGTGCGCGGTCATCGGCATCGTGATCACCGTGCTCATCGTCGCCATCACCGAGTTCTTCACCGGCTCGCAGTTCTGGCCGGTGCAAGACGATCGCGCGCGCCTCGCAGACCGGTCACGCCACCAACATCATCGCGGGCCTCGCCATCGGCATGGAGGGCACCGCCATCCCCGTGCTGGTGATCGGCATCGGCATCCTCGCCTCGGCTGCGCTGGCCGGCCTGTACGGGATCGCCATCGCCGCCATGGCCATGCTGTCGATGACCGGCATCGTCGTGGCCATCGACTCGTACGGGCCGATCACCGACAACGCCGGCGGCATCGCGGAGATGGCCGACCTGCCGGAGTCGGTTCGCAACGTCACCGACCCGCTCGACGCCGTCGGCAACACCACCAAGGCGGTGACCAAGGGCTACGCGATCGGCTCCGCCGGGCTGGCCGCGCTGGTGCTGTTCGCCAGCTACACCGACGTGCTGCGCAACCACCACGGCGGCGTGCCGTTCAGCTTCGACCTCTCGCTCAGCAACGGCGTGGTCATCGTCGGCCTCTTCCTCGGCGGCA
This sequence comes from Candidatus Dormiibacterota bacterium, assembly GCA_963751755.1. GTDB lineage: Bacteria > Chloroflexota > Dormibacteria > Aeolococcales > Aeolococcaceae > Aeolococcus. Next base: position 23,435 of record CAVVVH010000002.1, read on the forward strand.
TCATGCCGTTCCTCTTCGGCGCGCTCTGCATGCTCGCCGTGGGTCGCGCCGCCGGCGGCGTGGTGGTCGAGGTGCGCCGCCAGTTCCGCGAGATCCCCGGGATCATGGACGGCACCGGCAAGCCCGAGTACGCGCGCTGCGTGGCGCTGGTGACCGCCGCGGCGCAGCGCGAGATGATCATCCCGGGGCTGCTGCCGGTGGTGGCGCCGCTGCTCGTCGGTTTCATCCTCGGCCCGCAGGCGCTCGGGGCGATGCTGCTCGGCACCATCGTGGTGGGCCTGTTCGTCGCGCTGCAGATGACCACCGGCGGCGGCGCCTGGGACAACGCCAAGAAGTACATCGAGGACGGCCACTTCGGCGGCAAGGGCACCGACACGCACGCCGCCGCGGTCACCGGCGACACCGTCGGCGACCCCTACAAGGACACCGCCGGCCCGGCGATCAACCCGATGATCAAGGTGATGAACATCATCGCCATCCTCGTCGCGCCGACGATCGCGCTGCACCACCTGCTGTACTGACGGCGCGGCGGCCTCGAACCGCCACTGAGGACGGACGTGGACGAGTACCAGCTCGAGATCCAGTCGATCCGCTCGACGCTGAACCGCCTGCGCGCCGACGAGGCCGACCCCGAGCTCATCGAGGAGTACGAGGCCGAGCTGCGCATCCTGATGGCGCTGTACCAGGCCGCGACGGAGACGCTGGAGGCGGGCTGGAGGGACGCGCGGCTGCGCACGCGTGCTCGCCGACCTCGACTTCGGCGACTGGACGATGGAGAACGTGTACTCCTTCGTCTACGACGCCGCGCTCGACATGGACGAGTCCGGGCACGACCTCGCGGCGCGCGTGGGTCAGACCGACTTCGTCCGGGCGCTGCTCGCCGCGGAGCGAGTAGACAGCGCGCGCTCAGTGCGTCGCGGCCACCTCGAGCTCCGGCTCGTCGAGCGAGCGGTCGCCGACGCCGCCGCGGCGCCGGGATCTTCTTGCCGGGGTTGAGGATTCCCGCCGGGTCGAAGGCCTCCTTGAGGCGCCGCATCAGCGCCACCTGCGCGGCGCCGAGCTGCCGCTCGACGAAGGCGAGCTTGGCGGTGCCGACGCCGTGCTCGCCGCTCAGCGATCCGCCCATCGACAGCACCGTCTCGAACAGCTGCTCGGCGGCGGCCGCCGCCCTGAGGCGATCGCCCGGCACGCGCGGGTCGATGAGGAAGGTGGTGTGGATGTTGCCGTCGCCGAGGTGACCGAAGCTGACCACGCCGAGCTCGTTGTCGAGGCCGATCCGCCGGCTGCGCGCCACCAGCTCGGCGACGCGGTCGCGCGGCACCACCACGTCCTCGTTCACCTTGCCGATCTGCACCTTGGCGACGGCGGCGCTGACCGACTTGCGCAGCCTCCACAGGCGTGCCGCCTCGTCCGCGCTGGTGGCGTGGTCCAGGGTGCGCGCTCCCGCCTGCGTCAGCGCGCGCCGCACCGCCTCGCCGTGCGCGTTGACCTCGCCCGGTGGTCCCTCGACCTCGACGATGAGCAGCGCCCCGGCGCCGGGAGCGACGTCGCCGGCTCCGGTGGCGGCGATGGCGTCGAGGGCCGCGCGGTCGAGGAACTCGAGGGCGGCCGGCACGATGCCCGCCTCGGTGATCGCGGCCACCGCCGCCGATGCGGCCTCCATGTCGTCGAAGGTGCCGGCGAGCGTGGCTCGGCGCGCTCGGCGCCGGGATGAGCCGCAGCAGCACCTCGGTGACCACCGCGAGCGTGCCCTCCGAGCCGCACAGCAAGTGGGATCAGCTGCGGCGCGTCAGCTCCCTCGCCGAGCCGCGCGACGCGTCCGTCGGCGAGCACGACGGTGAGGCCGGCGACGAAGTCGACGGTGGTGCCGTAGCGCAGGGTGTGCGGCCCGGCGGCGTTGCACGCGACGTTGCCGCCGATCGTCGAGGTGGAGGAGGAGCCGGGGTCGGGCGGGTAGTACAGCCCCGCCGCGGCGGCCCTGGCGTGAACGCGGGCGGTGACCACGCCCGCCTCGACGGCGATCCGCTGCGCCTCCGCCTCGACGCGCGTTCACCCCGGTCATGCGGCAGAGGTTGAGGATCACCCCGCCGTCCGCTGACGCGCCGCCGGCGTACCCCGTGCCGGCGCCCCGCGGCGTCACCGCGACACCGTGCGCCGCGCACACCGCGACCACGCCGGACACCTCCTCCGTCGACGCGGGGAACACGACCGCCTCGGCCAGGCGTCGCATGCCGGAGGCGCCGTACGCGTCGTAGCCGTACGCGGCGAGGTCGGCGGGCCGCGTGTACACGTGCGGCGTCCCCACCTGCCGCTCCAGGTCGCGCACGACGTCGCGGCTGAGCATGACGGGCAATTCTAGAAGCGAGGGCACCGCCCCAGCTCAGCTGTGTCTCCTCCGGCGAGATGAAGTCGCCTGCGCTGACGGGGCGGTCGGGGGTTCTCGGGCCTCTGCCATACTCGAACGCGAATGAGTGACGCTTCGCCGCCGACCGCGCTCGAGCAGGCGCTCGCGACCGTCGTCGACCCCGAGCTGCGCCGGCCGATGCTCGAGCTCGGCATGCTCCGGACCTGCGCGTCGAGGGGTCGGTCGCCCACATGCGTGTCGTCCTCACCACCCCGGCGTGCCCTCTGAAGGACCAGATCCGCGGCTCGCTCGAGGCGGCGGTCATCGGCACCGTTCCCGGCGTGGAGAGCGTCGAGATCACCTGGGACGCCAACGTCACCTCGACGCGCGGCCTTCCCGGCCGCCAGGAGATCGCCGGGCGTGCGCAACGTGCTCGCGATCAGCGCCGGCAAGGGCGGCGTCGGCAAGACCACCGTCAGCGTCAACACGGCGATCGCGCTGAGCCTCACCGGCGCCCGCGTCGGCCTGCTCGACGCCGACGTCTACGGCCCCAACGTGCCGATCATGATGGGCATCACCGCGCAGCCCGAGCCGGGCGCGTCGAACCGCATCAGCCCGCTCAGCGCGTACGGCATCAAGGTGATGTCGTTCGGCACCATCCTCAAGCCCGGTCAGCCGGTGATCTGGCGCGGTCCGATGCTCGCCAAGGGGCTGCGCGAGTTCCTCTACGAGGTGGAGTGGGGCGAGCTCGACTACCTCGTCGTCGACCTGCCGCCGGGCACCGGCGACGTGCAGCTGAGCCTCGCGCAGAGCGTTCCCATGACCGGCGCGGTGATCGTCACCACGCCCCAGGACGTGTCGCTCGCCGACGTCAGCCGCGGCATCGAGATGTTCGCCCAGGTGAAGGTGCCGGTGCTCGGGATCGTCGAGAACATGAGCGGCTTCGTCTGCTCGCACTGCGGCGAGACCACCGACATCTTCGGCAGCGGCGGGGGCCGCGAGCTGGCCGCAGAAGTACGACGTGCCCTTCCTCGGCGCGATCCCGCTCGACCCGCGCATCAGGCTCGGCGGCGGCGACGGCCAGCCGCTGATGGCGGCCGCGCCCGACAGCACCGTCGGGCGGCGTGTTCCGCGAGGTCGCCGCGCACATCGCCGGCCGCGTCAGCCAGGAGAACTTCGCCAGCACGGCCGGGCCGGTGATGCCCTCCGGGCCGCGCATCCCTCTGCGCCCGTAGCCGCCGTGGCGACGTCGCGGGTGGCTGCGCGCACCGTCGCCGCGACCCCGCCGGCGCGGCCCCCGGTCGCCACGCTCGGACGCCGCCGACGCCCCGCTCGCGGCGCCGACGCGCTGGCTGCTCGTCGCGCTCGCCGTGGGCGCCTTCATCAGCATGGCCGACGCCACCATCGTCGCCGTCGGGCTCGACCCGCTGGTGCACCACTTCGCGGTGCCGCTGAGCGCCGGCCAGGAGGTGCTCAGCGTGTACCTCGTGGCCATCACCGCGACGCTGCCGACGCTGGGACGGCTGGGCGACCGCCTCGGCCGCCGGCGGGTGTACCTCGCGGGCTTCGCTGTCTTCGCGCTGGGCTCGGTCATGGCCGCGCTGGCGCCGTCGTTCGGCGTCCTGCTGGCGGCGCGTGCGGTGCAGGCGGTCGGCGGCGGCGTGCTCACCGCCGGCAGCCTGTCACTGATCGCGCGAGTGCGCGCCGCGCGGACGCACCGGCCGGTCGGTGGCGATCCTGGTGGTGACCCAGGCGTTCGCCGGCCTCGCCGGCCCGCCGCTCGGCGGCGTGCTCGTGGCCATCGGCGGCTGGCAGGCGATCTTCTGGGCGGGCGTTCCCATGGCTGCCATCGGCGCCGGCCTGGCCCTGCGCTTCGTGCCCGCCAGCGACGAGCGGCGCCCCGTGCACTTCGACGTCGCCGGGTCGATCCTCACCGCGACCCTCCTGCTCGGCATCGGCGCCGGCATCGCGTCGCTCGGCGGACCCGTGGTGGGGACGGCGGGCCCGGAGGTGTGGTTCTCGGTGGCGTGGGTCAGCCTGCTCCTGCTCGTCCCGGTCGAGCTGATCGCGCGCCGGCCGGTCATCGACGGCCGCCTGCTGCGCCACCCCCGGTTCGCGGCGGCGACCGTGGCGACCCTGCTCAGCACCGGGACGCTGATGTCGTGCTTCGCCGTCCTCCCGTACTGGCTCGAGCAGGCCCACGGCACCGCGCCGATCGTGGCCGGGCTCGCCTTCGTCCCCATCGCCGTGGGGATCGGGGCCACGTCGCGCCGCGGCGGGCGCCTCAGCGACGCCGGGGGCACCCGGCGAGCCACCGCCGTCGGGCATGGGACTCGCCGCGGCCGGGTTCGCCTTCGCCGCCGTCGCCGCACACCTCGACGCCTGGTGGCTGCTGCTCGCCGGCCTGCTCGTGCTGGGCATGGGCAACGGTTTCTTCTCGTCGCCGAACACCTCGGCAGCGATCCGGGTGGCGCCTCGTGACGCGCTCGGCAGCGCGGCGGCATTCCTCTCCACCGCTCGCAACGCCGGCGTGATCATCGGCCTGGCGGTGACGGGCGCCGTGTACACGTCCACGGTGCACGGCGTCAGCGGGGCGGACTCCGTCGCCATGGGCACGTTCGCGATCGCCGCCGTCGTCTGCCTGGTGGTGGCGGCGCTGACGGCGCGCGCCTACCGCCCGTCGTGAGCGCGCTAGCCGCAGCACCTCGCAGGATGGCGCGGTGCAGCGCGGGGATCGCGTCGACGTCGTCGGTGAACACGCGCACCAGCTGGTTGTGCTGGGGAAGCCGGGCGATCATCTCCGCGGTGCGCGTGCGCTCAACCGAGCCGCGCAGCGGGTCATACATGGCGACGAAACCGTGGTCCGCCATGGGGTTCTCCGGAGCGATCTTGGCGGACACCACGTCAACCTGGACGCGCGCGCGCGCGGCAACCTCGGGACCGCGTCGAGGAGTCGCTGCTGCAGCGTGGAGAGGTCGACGCCGCGGTGCGCGATGGTCTCGTAGGCGAGGTGCCAGTGCAGGTCGCGCCGCAGCAACCTGCCCCACGCCTCGCCGAGCCGCCGCTGCTCGTCGTTCGCCGGCGCGCGCGTCCAGCGTTGCGCCGCCTCGAGCACCGCCCAGTCGTTGAGCTGCAGGTACTCGTCGCGGTTGGTCAGGGGGTTGCCCGGCAGCAGCTGGTCGATGGTGTCGGCGAAGATCTCGTGCATCGAGAGGTCGAACCGCCGTCCGGTGCGGTGGTGGTACACCTGCGTGTACATGTACAGCCGCGATGCAAGGAACATCTGCAGAGCACCGGAGGCGTGCATGTGCAGCACCATGGTGTCGCCCGCGATGAACGAGTAGTGGATGAGTCGCTGCACGTCCACCGGGCCGAGCGGGATGCCGCACATGTACGCGTCACGGCGCACGTAGTCGAGGTTGTCCACCGTGGCGGGCCCGCAGAGGATCGGCTTGCAGGCGCGCAGCCAGCCCGGAGGCTCGTAGCCGTCGATGCCGGCGTCCGCCATCACCCACGACACCCAGCGCGGGTCGACATGCTCGCCGGGCGCGAACGACCCCGACGGTGACGCCCGCAGCGAGGCGATGATCTCGGCGAGCTCGTTCTCCACCAGCGAGCGGCCGATCACCTCGTGGTCGATGTCCCAGCGCACCAGGACCTCACGGTCGAAGAAGTGGCCGAAGGGTCCGTGGCCGACGTCGTGGAGGAGCCCGGCAAGACGCAGCGTCTCCTCGACACAGGCCGGCGATGGCGCGTCGGGGAAGGCGGCGCGCAGGGACTCGTCGACGCGTCGCGCAAAGAGGCTGGCGAGGTGCATGGCGCCGAGCAGGTGCACGAACCGCGAGTGCTCCGCCGACGGGAACACCCACCACGCCGACTGCAGCTGGTGGATCCGGCGCAGCCGTTGCAGCCACGGCGTGTCGAGGAGCGTCCGTTCGCCCGGCTGCGTGCCGGTGCCCTTGGTGATCTCGATGTAGCCGTACAGCGGGTCCGCGATCAGGTTGACCTCGCTGAAACGGTCAGCCGCCGGCAGGGACTGGTCAGCCATCGGCCCCAGGCGGCGTCGGGGTCCGCTGCACAGTGGTGGTCACCCGGCCTGTTATACGCCACCGGTCTGCGCGAGCAGGAAGCGGCGAGAGCCTCTGGGCGATGATGCATGCATGCCAACGGAGCCGACGCTCGCCGCCCTCGCCGTCACCGGCGACGCCATCGCGGCGACGTCCTCGAAGCGCGCCAAGGTCCGGCTCCTCGCCGATCACCTCGTGGGGCTTGACCCCCCGCGTCTCCTGCTCGCCACGCGGTACTTCGCCGGCCGCGTGTTCGCGCCCGGCGACGCGCGCACGCTGAACATCGGTGGCGCGGCCCTGACCAAGGCGCTGCGCGAGGTCGCTGTCATCGACGACGACGCGCTGACGGCGGCATACCGCCGTCACGGTGACGCCGGCGACACCACCGCCGAGATTCTCCGATCACGCCCGGCAGCGCGCTACGACGGCATCGACCTCATCGATGTCGACCAGGCGTTCTCCGCGATCGCCACCGCCGGCAGCCCGCGCGCCCGCGAGGCTGCCCTGGCCGACCTGCTGCGCCGCTGCTCGCCGGACGAGGGACGGTACGCGGTCAAGCTGGTCACCGGCGACATGCGCATCGGGCTTGCGCGAGGGGCTGGTGGAGGAGGCGATCGGCGTCGCCTTCGAGCGCCCCGCGACCGACGTCGCTCGCGCGGTGATGCTGCTCGGCGACCTCGGCGAGGTGGCCTGCCTGGTGGCGCGCGGCGAGAGCGTGGACCGGCCGCGCTACTTCTCGCCGCTGCGCTTCATGCTGGCCTCGCCGGTCGCCGACGCCGACGAGGCCGTGCGCCGCATGGGCGACGAGGTCTGGGTTGAGGACAAGTACGACGGTATCCGCTGCCAGCTGCACCACAGCGGCGAACGCGTCGCCCTGTACAGCCGCGACCTCAACGACGTCACCGACCAGTTCCCCGAGGTGGCCGAGGCAGCTGCGGCGCACACGGCCGACATCATCCTCGACGGCGAGGTGCTGGCCTTCCGTGACGGCCGGGTGCTCCCCTTCCACGACCTGCAGACGCGGCTGGGGCGGCGCAACCCGTCGGCGGCCGCGCGCGAGGCGGTGCCGGTGATCTACGTCGCCTGGGACCTGCTCCTGCACGGAGATGACTCGCTGCTGGACACGCCGCTGCGCGAGCGCCGCCGCCGTCTCGAGGAGCTGGCGCTCGGCGAGGGGTTCGCGCTCGCCCACCTCGAGCCGGCGGTCGGCGCGGACGCGGTCGACGAGCGGTTCGCCGCCGCGCGCGCGCGCCGCAACGAAGGGCTGATGCTGAAGGACCCGGACTCGGCGTACACGCCGGGACGGCGCGGGCTCGCGTGGCTGAAGCTGAAGCGACCGCTCGACACGCTCGACGTCGTGGTGGTCGGCGCCGAGTGGGGCCACGGCAAGCGCCGGGGGGTGCTCAGCGACGTCACGTTCGCGGTGCGCAGCGACGACGGCGAGCTGGTCACCGTCGGCAAGGCGTACACCGGTCTCACCGACGCCGAGATCGCCGAGATGACCGCGCTGCTGCTCGACATCACCATCGAGGACCGCGGCCACTACCGCACCGTGCGCCCGCAGATCGTGCTCGAGGTGGCCTTCGACGCGGTGCAGCGCTCCTCGCGCCATCGCTCCGGCTACGCGCTGCGCTTCCCACGCATCGCGGTGTGGCGGCACGACAAGCCCGTCGACGAGATCGACACCCTCGAGCGCGTCGCCGCCATCGCGCAGAGCCAGGCGCACGACCGCGAGCAGCTCGTCGACCCCGCCGGGTGACCGGCGCTCAGCCGGGAGGGAGGAGCCCGGCGAACAGCTCGCGGCGTGTCCATGGCGGGGTCGCCGACCTGCTCGAAGGTGCTGAAGCGCGCGCGCAGCGCCGCGTACTGCGCCGCCAGCGCCGGGTCGCCGTAGGCCTCGGTCGGGATCCCAGGGGTGCAGGTAGCGGACCTCGGCGATGCCGGCCTGGAGCATCTCCTTGAGACAGCCGAAGCACGGTTGCGTCGTGGAGCGTGAGCGACGCGCCGAGTGTCTGCTGCCCGAAGCGCGCGGCGGTGAGGATGGCGTTCTGCTCGGCGTGCACGCAGATGCAGATGTCGTACGCCCCGCCGCGCAGCGCCGTGTTGGTGTCGCGCTGCGAACAGCGATGGCAGCCGCCCTCGCTGCAGTTGGGCATGCCGAACGGCGTCCCGTTGTAGCCGGTGCTCACCACCCGGCCCTCGCGGGTGATCACCGCGCCCACGCGCCGGCCCAGGCAGTCGGCACGGCTGCGCGCCGCCAGCGCGATCAGCAGGAAGTAGAGGTTCTTGTCCGGGCGCGGGGTCGCCCCGGTCGGTGCGGTGCTCACCCCGCCACCGTACCGCGGGGACGCCGGCTGCCGGCGCGAGGGGGTAGGCTGTCGGCCCCCGGGCGGGTAGCTCAGCCGGTTAGAGCACGGGGCTCATAACCCCAGGGTCGCAGGTTCGAATCCTGCCCCGCCCACGGTTCTTGGATGAGCTGTACACGGCGCGCTAGAGCCCGAGGTTTGTGAGCCAGGCCTGCCCATCCCAGGTCCAGATCATGTCGAGCCGGTTGGGCTGGTCACCGACCACCACCACGTGACCAGACACGGTGTCGGACAGCGCGGACGTCGCCCCGTACAGGGTGTCGACATTGGGACCCCTCGCGGGCTCATTCCAGACGCCGCCGTCCCACACCCATGTCGAGTTGTCGCCGTTGCCCCCGGGCAGGCCGACGAGCACCACGGTTCCGTCTGTTGGGTCTCCGGCCATCGTTGAATTCAGCGGATCGTAGGGCGGCGTGCGTCCCTCAGCCTCTTTCGTCCACGCGACCCCGTCCCAGAACCAGGTCTCACTGCCTGAGGAGGTTCCGAAGATCATCAGCACGCCGGGTCTCGTACCCGCGGGTGTCGACCGCGTGACGCTGGCCAGTGCCGGCCGGGTCATCATCTGCGGGAAGGGCTCGGCGTGGAGTTGAAGGGTCCACGCCTTCCCGTCCCATGTCCACGTGTGCAGGACCGAAGGTGCCGGTCCCGTACCCGCAGTCACGAGCACAGGGTGCCCCGTTGTTGGATCGTCAGCAATGCCCTGCAGGATTTCGATGCCCTCGAACGGGACGTCGGAGGAGCGCGCCCAGGCGGCCCCATCCCACAGCCACGTCTGAGCGGACGGAGAACCCAACTCAGGCACGCCAACCAGCACCGATCTCTTCGTGGCGCCGTCGTACGCCATCAACTCATCCCCCATCGGCGGAGGATGGAGTCGCGGATGGGCCTGCTTCCACCGACCTCCACCCAAGATCCACGTGTCTGTCAGCGAGGTCACACCGGGGGTGGCGTCGCCACGACCACCGAAGAGGACCACCTCACCCAGACGCGCGTCGAAGGCCATCGCTGCCCCCTCGCGCGGAGGCGGCAGGGGCCCGGGCAGATGATCCAAAGCGGCCAGCGCAGTGGGTGTAGGAGAGGGTGGGGTTACCCGGGTTCCCGCCTGACGGCTGCGCACGGCAACGAACACGAAGACGAGCGCGATGAGGGCGATCAAGGACCCCTCGACCCATCGCCACGGACTCCGCTGGCCAGGCATATCGCCGGCTCACTCCTCGAGTTCAACAAGCGTCCGCTCGATTCTGCTCCCCAGCGTCAACAGGCCACTGCGCACCCCGAACGACGACGAGGGCTTCTTCTCGCCACGTGGGGCACGCCGACATCCTGCGGGAGCAGACGGACGGGGCCGCGGGCGAGTAGGCCGGCCGGCAGTGTCCGGGACGACGGTCCCGTTCACTGCCAGCGGGCTGGGCGTCAGCTCTGGGAGCTGTCGCTGCGCCGACGAAGCCGGCGGGTCACCCCGGCGATCAGCCGGTTGCTGCGGCGGTAGCCGCCGCGCCGGGTCGTGGCTGCGAGCATGTACTCCTGCTCGCGGATCTGTGCCAGCTCGTAGAGTTGGGTGTTCATCATTTCGGTCCTCCTTGCGTCACCGACGAAGCCTTGTCACTGGTGATACTATATACCCGATAAGCGTCACCTGTCAAACCGTTACGAAGGTGACGCCACACGAGGCGATTTCCGTCATGGACGACCCCCCGGCGACACGACAACCGGCCCCCGGAGCCCTGGCGCTGGTGCAGGACTTCGTCAACACGGCTGAGCTTCCCGGTGGCTACGACGAGCTCGCCGACGTCCCCGCCACGGTGGCCTGGCTGGCGGCCCGCGGCTACGGGGTCGGCCCCGGACGAGGCCCAGCACCGTCGCATCGTCGAGACCCGCGAGCACCTGCGCACGCTCATCGCGGTGAACTCGGGCCAGGAGCTTCCCGCCGCGCAGCGCGTCGCGACTCGCCCGGCTGCTCGACGCGGCGGCGGTCCACCCCGTGGTCGCCGCCGACGGCGTGCGGCTGGCGTCGACCGCTCGCGGCGTCGACGGCTTCCTCGCCGCGCTGCTCGCCGCCCTGGTGCAGGGCACCATCGACGGCTCCTTCCGCCGCCTCAAGGTGTGCCGGTCGGACACCTGCCAGTGGACGTTCTACGACAGCTCGAAGAACGGCTGCGGGGCGTGGTGCAGCATGCGCTCCTGTGGCAGCCGCGCCAAGGCCAAGGCGTACCGCGAACGGCAGCGCACCGAGCAGGCGGGTGCAACGGGGGCGAGCTGCCGTCCATGCCGCACCGGCCCGGCGGCGGCGCCGCCCGACTGCTGCGCCGCGCCACCTAGGTGGGAGAGCGGCACAGCGCCCGCGCTGCCTCGTTCGGCGCTGCCGCCGCGGAGTACGAGCGCGGCCGGCCGTCCTACCCGCCCGAGGCCATCGACTGGCTGCTCCCGCCGCCGCCACGCCGCGTGCTCGACCTCGGAGCGGGCACGGGCAAGCTGACCCGCCAGCTGCATCGAGCGCGGGCTCGACGTGGTCGCTGTTGAACCGTCCGCCGGCATGCGCGAGGAGCTCGCACGGCGTTCTGCCCGGTGTGCGGTGCCTCGACGGCACCGCCGAGGCCATCCCACTGCCGGACGCGAGCGTCGACGCCGTGCTGTGCGCGCAGGCGTGGCACTGGGTGGATCCGCAACGAGCGGTGCCCGAGGTGGCCCGTGTACTGTCGCCGGGTGGGCGGCTCGGGCTGGTCTGGAACAAGCGCGACGAGCGCGTGGACTGGGTGAGGCTGCTTGGCGCACCATGCATGGCGACGACGATCGCGCCTGTGGTCGCCGGTGGTCGGCTCGCCGTTCGCGCCGCTGGAGCGGCGCGACGTCGAGTGGCCGTACCAGGCGCCGCGCGCGGCGGTTCGATCGACCTGGTGGCGTCGCGCAGTTACGTGATCACACTCCCCGGCGGAGCAGCGCGAGCGCTCCTCGCGGAGGTGTCGCGGCTCCTCGAGCACGCACCCTCAGCTGGCGGGCGCCGCGGAGATCCGCGTGCCCTACATCGCTGAATGCCACCGGACGGACCTGCTGTCGACGTGACGCCGGTTCACGCGAGGCGTGGACGAGCTCGGGTCCGCGAACGGTGCAATAAGATCGCGCAATGCATTTCGACCAGTTCACCGTCGCGCTGCTGGTCCTGCGCTCCGACGCCCCGCAGCTCGATGAGGCCGAGCGAGACAGCTCTGCAGGAGGCGCACATGAGCACACCTCGCCGACCTCCACGAGGCGGGTCACCTGCTTGCGGCAGGTCCTCTGCGCGGTGGCCCCGACAACGGGTATCGCGGGCTCAGCATCCTCAACGTCGACGCCGAGCGCGCCCGCGCGCTGAAGGAGGACGACCCGGCCGTGCGTGCAGGCCGCTATTCGGTGGTGGTGCTTCCCTGGATGGTGCCCGGCGGGTGCGATCAGCTTCTCGTCCGACGCGGTTTCCTCGCTCGATCGCGGAAGCCACGGGCGAGTGACCGTACCGCGTCGCCGCCCGTCACGGAGGAGGACTGGCGGATCCTGCGCACCATCCGGCTCGAGGCGCTCGCCGAGTCGCCGTCGGCGTTCGGCAGCACCCTCGCTCAGGAGCAGGCCTTCGCCGAAGATCGCTGGCGCGGGCGCGCGGGCGGCACCGAGGGAGCTCAGCTGTTCGTGGCATGGAGCGACGACGCCGCGGTGGGCATCGCCGGCGTGTTCGACGAAGGCGACGGGACAGCCCAGATGGTCAGCGTGTGGGTGGACCCGCGGCACCGGGGCCGCGGCGTCGGCCGGGCGCTGACCGCGGCGGCGCTGCGATTTGCCGCCGAGCAGGGATTCGCGTGCGTGCGCCTGTGGGTCACCGACGGGAACGCCCGCGCACGCGACCTGTACGAGAGTCTCGGATTCACGCCGACCGGCAACCGGCAACCGCTGCCATCGAACCCCTCGATGGAGGAGCACGAGCTGCAGCTGATGCTCCGTCCGGTTCGAGGTGCAGCGAGCGCGTAAATCACCCGATGGGGTGATGCTCGGGTCGACGGCCGCGGCTGCGACACTAGCCCGGCATGACGGACGAGGACGAGGCGGCTGCCGACGGCGGCCGTGACACCCCGCGCCGCAGCGCACGCGCGGTTCGGCGTCGGCCGCATCGCGATGCGGCAGTTGCGCTCGCGTCCGGCGCTGACGATCGCGCAGGGGCTGACACTGGCGGCCGCCGTGACGCTGCTCGCCAGCGTCGTGCTCATCCAGAACAGCACCACGGACAACGGGCTGCGCAGCGCTCTCAGCCAGAGCGCCGGCAGCCAGGCAGCCAACCTGGTCATCGAGCGCGACGGCATCGCGGCGGTGGCAGACTTCGACGGGTTCCAGCGCCAGGCGTCGGCGAGAGTGCGCTCGCAACTGGGCGGCGCCGTCGCTGGCCGGCGCGCAGATCGCGAGATCCCCGGCGCAGGTGCTGCGCTCGATCGACGGCGCCGAGCAGGGGCAGCCGCTCAGCAACGTCAGCTCGCTGTCGTTCTACGCCGGACTGCGCGACCACGTGCGCGTGGTCGCCGGGCAGTGGCCGAGCGACAGCCGCACCGGCGCGGACTGGCTGCTGACCGCCTCCGCGCGAGCCACGGACACCCTGGGCACGCCGCTCGACCTCCACGTCGGCAGCGAGTACTGCTTCAGCCCGCCGGTCAACCGTGGCTCGGCCATCGCTCCATGGTGTGGACGGCTGGCGGCGACATGGTTGCCGACCAGTGCCTCCGACCCCTACTGGGCGGGGCACATTCCGGAGACCGACGTGCTCACCGAGCACGACAGCTTCTTCCAGGTTGCGGAGCCGGTTCCCCGCAGCACTGAACAGCGCCATCCAGCAGTACGTGCCCAACCCGCGCGCGTCAGTGGGAGGAACGCCGCCAGCGTCGTGCACGGCGTCAACCAGCTGCGCGGGTACTACAGCGTGTCGAGCAACGACGTGTTCGTGTCAGGGCTGGACACGACGATCACCACCTTCCTCGCGCGTCAGGACGCCGCCTCCGGGCCGATGCTGGTGACGGCATTCGGCCTGCTCGTCGTGGCGCTCGCGGCCATGGGATTTGCGGCGCTGCAGTTCATCGGCGGCCACGCCGCGCAGGTGGCGCTGTGGCGAGCGAGGGGATGGCCGCGGATGCGCGTATGGACGCTGTACGCGACGGAGTTCGCCGTGCTCGCCCTGGCCGTGCTTCCCGTGGCGATCCTCGCGTCGGCTGCGATCAGCACGGCGGTCGCCGGGTCCTCCACACGCACGTCCGGCCTCACCTGGCAGGCCCTTGCGGACGCCGCCGTCCCCTCCGTCGCCGCCACAGCTGTGTTCCTCGTCGTTCTCGCCGGTATGGCCGCAGCGCGGAGCGGCCCCGAGCTGTCACAGCGCGCGTCGTCTCGACCGGCGTCGCCGACGCGAAGCTGGCGACGCTGGACCGTCGACCTGCTGCTTGCGACCGTGGGCCTGGCGATCCTGCTGTTTGTGAGGTTTGCCGGCGCCGACACGGCCGGCCCGGGACAGAGCGGCGGCGTGGTGCTCGCCCTCCCGGTGCTGGCGGTGGCCCTGCTGTCGGCGGCGTCGCTGCGGCTGGTCGGTGTCGCCGCCCGCATACTCGCGATTCGGCGCACGCTCGGCAGTCGCCTGGCGCGGTGGCAGCTCGAGCGTGACCCGGCGCAGTTCGCCCGGCTCTGTCTCCTGGTCACACTGGCCGTCACCGTCGGGGTGTTCGCCAGCACGTACACCGCGAGCGACCGGGCCAGCGCCATCGACCGCGCCGACTACATGGTCGGGGCCGACATGCGCGCCACGTTCTCGTCGGCCGCGTCGCCTCCACAGCTCAGCGCGCTCAGCTCCACGCTGCCCAGCGGTGTCCGCGCCGCGCAGGTCTTTCGCAGCGTCGGCCGACCGGGTCGGACCGGAACCGACGCCGCCGTGCTCGGCATCCAGGGCACGGACTTCTGGAACATCGCGTACTCACGCAGCGATTTCGCCACGCCGTCCCTGCTCCACTCTGACAGCGACGATGGCGGCGGCCGACCCGGATGGCGTCGTCGTGCCCGGCAATGCTCGCACTCTCCTGCTGACCGTGTACAGCTCCGGCTTCGACGCGCGCCTCGACGTCGAGGTCACCGACGCAACGGGCCGTGACGTCGTGCTGCCGATGGGCACGCTCGGCACCGCGGGGTGGTCAGAGCTGCGTGCCGCGCTGGCAGGCGCCGGAGTCGCTGGCGTACCCCGTGCGCGTGCGTGCTCTGCGCGTGACGCCACACGGGACGCCACGGCATCGGCGACGTCGCGGTGGAGAACCTGCGCACCGATGCGGGCGCCATCGATCGAGACCTTCGCGGCCGGCGCACGGGTGGTGGCAGGAGGCGTTCGCGCCCGACACGGCGGAGGCGTCGCTTGAAGGCGACGCTGCTGCACACGCGGCACGGTGAGCCCTCCGTGGACGTGCCGGTCGACCTCCAGGCCATCCTGATCCTGCCGCCGGCGACGTCGCGTCCGCTGCCGGTGCTGCTGGCCGCGTCGACGATGGCGTCGCTCGGCGTCGGCGCTGGGCCAGCCCTTCCCGCTGCACATGGACACCGTCGACGTCGAGCTGGTCGCGGTCGGTTCATTCGACGAGTTCCCCACCCACTACCCGCAGCGCGAGGACCTCATCGTCGCCCCACGTGTCGTCGCTGCTCGGCCGCCTCGGAGTGCAGGGAGCCACGAGCCCCTGGGCCAACGAGCTGTGGCTCAGGTTTCCGAGCAGCGCGCGCGCCGCGGTGAACGCCGCGTGTCCGCCGAACTCGACGCTGCTGAGCTCGTCGCTGCGCACGGACGCCGAGAACGCCGCGCTCAGCGATCCACTGCGCGTCGGCATCGACGACGAGCTCGGACTTGGTTTCGTCGTGGCGCTCGCGGTGGTCGTCGTGGGCTTCGGCCTCCACTTCCTCGCCGCGGCACGGAATCGCGCCACCCAGTTCGCGATCATGCGCGCCAACGGCGTCCCCCAGGCCGCCTTGCGACGCTCGCTGGTCGCGGAGCAGGTGGTGGTGCTCATCAGCGGGCTTGTCGCCGGCACTGCCATCGGTCTGGCGCTGGCGTGGGCGGTGATCCCGATCTTCCACCTCGGAGCCTGCCCGAGGACGTCACGCCGCCATCGGTGTTCCACGTCGACCCACTGACGCTGCTCGCCGTGGTGGTCGGCACCGGTGCGGTGGCGCTGGTGATGGGACGGCGTCGTCGCCGGGCATCGGTTCCAGGGTGGACGTCATGACCACCGTGCGGTCACTGGCATGACCGCGCCGATCGTCGAGTGCGAAGGGCTCGTTCACATCTACAAGGCGGCGAACCTCGAGGTGGTGGCGCTGCAGGGGCTCGACCTGCAGGTGCAGGCGGGGGAGATGGTGGCGATCGCCGGTCGCAGCGGCAGCGGCAAGACGACGCTGATGAACATCCTTGCTGGCCTGGAGAGGCCGAGCGCCGGGACGGTCCGCGTGGGCGGCCACGACCTCACCCGGCTGAGCCGCCCGGAGCAGGAGCGCTACCGGCGCGAGGTGGCCGGGTACGTGCTGCAGCACGCGCGGGCAAACCTCGCGCCGTACCTCACCGCGTGGGAGAACGTCCAGGCCGCCACGGTGACGGGCGCGGCGCGCGGCCGGGCGGCGCGCGGCGAGGCACCTCCTGGAACGGCTCGGGCTGGGCGACCGGCTCTCGCACCGTCCCGCCGCAGCTGGCCGGCCACGAGAACCAGCGGCTCGCCCTGGCGACCGCGCTCGCCAACCAGTCCTCGCCTGCTGCTCGCCGACGAGCCGACCGCCGAGCTGGACACCGCCGCCGCGGCGCGAGCTGCTCGCCGACCTCACGGGCGTGCTCCGCGAGGACGGCACGGCGGCGGTCTTCGTCACCCACGACCCGCAGCTCGAGAGCTACGTCGACCGCGTGGTGATGATCCGCGACGGCCGCACCAGCAGCGAGCGCCGCTGGGTGGAGCGCGAGGGGAGCTGATCACGACGAGCTGGCGATCATGGACCGTGCCGGCCGGATCCAGCTGCCCCGCGCGTACGTCGACCGCCTCGGGCTGCGCGGCCGGGTGCGGCTGCACCTCGAGGATGACCGCATCTCGATCCTGCCCGGCTTCGGGAGACGACGGATGCCTGACGTGGTTGTCGCCACCGGCCTGGTGCGCGAGTTCACCGCCGGCGGCCAGCGCGTCCGAGCGGTCGACGGCGTCGACCTCACGGTCGGCGCCGGGCGAGCTGCTCATGGTGCTCGGCCGATCCGGCGCGGGCAAGACGACGCTGCTCAGCCTCATCGGCGCGCTCGACCGGCCCGACAGCGGCACGGTGACGGTGGCCTGGGAGCGGGTGGACGCCTTCAGCGAGCGCCAGCGCGATCGGTTCCTGCAGGTGGCGGTCGGCTGGGTGTTCCAAACGTCGGGCCTCATCCCGCTGCTGAGCGCCGCCGAGAACATCGAGCTGTCGCTGCGCCTTGCCGGCGTTGACGAGATCTCGAGATCGCCGAGCGCGCGCGCGAGGCCCTCGCCATGGTGGGACTCGCCGACCGCGGCGCGCACACCGCTGCGGAGCTGTCGGGCGGCGAGCAGCAGCGCGTGGCCGTGGCGCGCGCTCTTGCCAAGCGTCCCACCGTGGTGATCGCCGACGAGCCGACCGCGCAGCTCGACAGCGAGACGGCAGCCGGCGTCATGCGTCTGCTCCGCGAGGTCGCGGCGACCGGCACCGCGGTGTTGATGGCGACGCACGACCGCGTCGCTGTCGACTTCGCGGACCGCGTCGTGACCATGCAGGACGGCCGCCTGGCCGGCACCGCGTAGAGCGAGACGGCAACTGTGCGCGGTGAGCACGCGGTCAGCATCAACCGGCCTGCTGCCGTGGTGTTCGACGCACATCGCCGACGGAACGCGCAACCCGACGCTGGCGGCAGACGGTGGTCGAGGTGGCGTTGCACAGCGGCGACGGCGGCGAGGGCAGCGTCTGGCGCCAGGTGGTGCGCGGTCCCGCCGGCAAGGCGGCGGACGCCGACTACCGCGTCACGCGCTGTGAGCCGCCGGCCGCGTACGGCGTCGAGATCATCGCCGGACCGATGCGCGGCACTGCGCTGTACACGCTGGCATCGCGACGATGACGGTGAGACATCGGTCACGCCTCGAGCTGGTCCTGAAGCCGCGCGGCGCGATGCGGGTGCTCACCGGCTTCGTGCTGCGCCAGCTCGTCGACGAGCTGGACAGCCTGGACCGGCTGCGCGAGCTGCTCGACACGCGCAGCGGCGGACGTCACCTGGCTGCCGTCACCCTGAGCTCGGCTCCATCAGCTCGATCCGGTTGCCGAACGGGTCATCGACGTACACGCGCTCGTAGCCCTCGAGCGGTTGGTCCGCGGGTCACCACGACGCCCGCCGTCATGAGCTGCGAGACCAGAGCGTCGAGGCCGTCGACCAGAAGCGCCGGGTGCGCCTTTCTCGCCGGTCGGAAGTCCGCGTCGACGCCGAGATGGATCTTCACCGCATCGCTCTCGAACCAGCAGCCTCCTCGGGAGGCAAGATGCGCCGGCTTGGCCATGTGCGGGATGCCGAGCAGAGCCTCATAGAATGCGATGGCCCGATCCTCGCCACCAGCGGGCATGGCCAGCTGGACATGGTCGATGGCGCACGGCACGCCATGGTGCATGGTGCACTGCGCCGCCTCCTTGACAGTCCGGCCGCAACCTGCATGGCGCCTCGCGCGATCGCGAGGGCGGCGATGAGCGCGTCGCCGATGTGCCGCCGCTGCTGCGCGAGCGGACGTTTCGCCGGTACTGGATCGGACAGACGATCTCGCTCTTCGGCGACCAGGTCAGCATCCTCGCGCTTCCGCTCACCGCCATCCTGGTTCTCCACGCGGGTGCAGCGGAGACCGGGCTACTTGACGGCGGCCGGGCTCGCTTCCGAGCCTGCTGTTCTCCGTCCTCGCCGGCGGGTGGGTCGACAGGAAGGGCCAGCGACGCCGGGTGATGCTCAGCGCGGACGTCGCCCGTGCGCGTCCTGCTGGCCAGCGTCCCGATCGCATACGTGGTCGGCGTCCTGACGCTCGCGCAGCTGTATGCCGTCGCCTTCCTGGTGGGTTGCGCGAGCGTGCTCTTCAACGTTGCGCAGAGCACCGTGTTCGCCTCCATCGTGCGGCCGGCCGAGTACGTGGACGCCAACTCACTGATCCACGGCAGCCGGGCGCTGTCATTCGTCGGCGGTCAGAGCGCCAGCGGCGTGCTCGTCCAACTGGTCACGGCTCCGGGCGCGATCGCGTTCGACGCCGTGTCCTTCCTCTGCTCGGCCCTGTTCCTGCGCCGCATCCACCCCACCGAGCCGCGCGACGGCCTCGGGCGGCCGCGGGCACCTCCTGGAGGGTGTGCGGTTCATCGCCCACTCACGCGAGGTTCGCGCTCTGCTGGGCGCCACCGCCACCATCAACGTGTTCGGATTCATGTCGACGGCCATCTTCGTGCTGTACGCGACGCGCGGCCTGGGGCTGACGCCCGCGGAGCTCGGCCTCGTGCTCGGCGCGGGCGCGGTCGGCGCGGTGGTCGGCGCCGCGCTCACCTCGCGCGTGGCTCGACGCCTCGGCGTCGGCGGAGCGTTCACGCTGAGCTGCGTCGTGTTCCCGGCGCCGTTCATCCTCATCCCTGTCGCAGGCGGCATGAGCAAGCCGGTGGTGCTCGCGCTGCTGTTCGGCGCCGAGTTCGGGTCGGGCGTCGGCGTGGTCATGCTCGACATCACCATCGGTGCCATCCTCACGGCCACCGTGCCCGCCACACTCCGGGCGCGCGTGTCGGGCGCGTACAGCACCATCAACTACGGCCTGCGTCCGGTGGGAGCGCTGGCGGGCGGCGCGCTGGGCAGCACCGCTGGGGCTGCGACCGACCATGTGGATCGCCAGCATCGGCGGCCTGGTCGGGGTCTTGTGGCTGCTGCCGTCGCCGATCCCGCGGATGCGCCACCTTCCCGAGCTCGACGCATGCCATCGGCGCTGAGCCGCCGTCAGGGGATGCTCAGGTTGTCGGCACGAAGTCGGGGCCCACGAGCTCGTAGAGCACGTGGTCCTGCCAGGCGTTGCCGACGAAGAGGTAGCGGCGCATCACTCCGACGCGGGTGAAGCCGGCCTTCTCGAGCACACGCTGCGAGCCGAGGTTGCTCGGCATCGCCCCCGCGTCGAGTCGGTGCAGGCGCAGGTCACCGAAGGCGTGCGCGACAACCAGCCGCAGCGCCGCCGTCGCCACGCCGCGACCGCGGAACGCCGCGTCGACCATGTAGCCGACGTTGGCGGTCTGCACCGGTCCCCGGTGGATGGAGTGCAGGGAGATGTCGCCCGCCAGCGCCCCGTCCACGCGGATGGTCCAGTTGAAGCGGATGCCCTGCGCCATGTCCCGCAGCGATGCTGTCGATCCGCGCCGACCTGTCCCGCCGTCGGTGTACGTCTCCTCGGACTGCGGCGGGCTGACGCGCTCGATGTCGGCGCGGTTGCGCACGTCGATCGCCAGCCAGCGCCGCCGCGTCGGCGGTCTGCACGGGGATGGATCGTCCACGGATGCGGTCGCTCGTCATCTCCCGCACCGTACCGCGGCAGGCCGTGACCGGCAGCTACCAGACCAGTGGGATGAGCCGCCGGCGTCCGCTCGCGAATGCGTCCCACGCGGGTCCCAGACGGGCGGCGAGCGCACGCTCCTCGACGAGGATGCGCTGCACCAGCCCGGCGAGCGCACACAGTGTCGCGACGAGGCAGCCCAGCCAGTTGCCGAGCGCCAGCGTGACGCCGACGACGGTGAGCAGCGCGCCCGTGTACGACGGGTGGCGGAGCCGGCGATAGGGGCCGCTCTCGATGATGCGATGGTCGCGTTGCACCTCGACGGCGGTGGTGAAGAACGCACCCAGCGTGGCCACGGACCAGGCGCGGAGCGCCATGCCCAGCACGGCCAGCAGCACCCCGGCCGCGACCGGCCACCACCCGTCGATCGCTGCCGATGCCCTGCCAGGCGAGCGCGAACGCGGCCGCGCGTCCCGGCGGCGACGAGGCCGACAACCCACAGGCGGCTGCCCCGGTCGAGGTTCTCGCCGGTTCCTCCGCGGTTGCGAACCATGATGCGCAACTCGGAGATCCACCACACCAGCACCGTGGCGTGGAACAGGCCGATCGCGACCGGCGCTCGATACACCAGTGGTGCCATGCGGTCAGAGTGTGCGCCGCGCCCCCTGCGCGGCGGCGCTCAGGACTGCTGGTTCTGCAGCGGCTGCGGCGGCGCCGGGAGCTCGCGGCCCGCGCTCGATGCCGGGCGATCCCTGGAGGTCGACGAACGGCTGCACCAGCTCGGGGGCAGCGGGACGACGAGGACCGCGGAGTCGCGCGCTGCGCGCGTCGCTGAGGGCCTGGAGGAAGCGCACCTGGACCTCGTGTGGCTGGTCCGCGAGGATCGCGGCGGTGGCCTCGAGCTGCCGGGCGAACTCCGTGCCGCCTCCGTCGCCCTCGTCGTGCTCCGCGGGCCGGGCGCGCATCTCCGCCTGACGAGCCATGGCTCGCTGCATCGCCTCGGGGAGGACGATGTCCGCGATGTCGACCGCGGTGACCCGGATGCCCCACGGCTCGGTCCGCGCGTCCACGAACCGGAGAGGGCGTCGCGCACCGCGTCGCCGCCGAGCAGCAGCTCGCGCAGCCCGATCGGCGGCGACCACGTCGCGCAGGGCGGCGTGAACCACCAGCGCGGTCGAGGCTCGGAAGTCGACGACCCGGGTGACCGCCAGCAGCGGGTTGAGGACCTGGAGGTGGACCGCGGCGCTGACCCGCACCGGGACACCGTCGTGGGTGATCACCTCGTGGGCGGGAACGTCCAGCGGGGCGCTGCGCAGGTCGACCTTGGTGAGGCGGTCGATGCCGAGCGGCAGGATGTATCGCAGCCCGGGGCCGAGCAGGGGTCCGCGCCGTCCCAGGCGCAGAACGACGCCCCGCTGGTACTCCCGGATGACGCGGAAGCCGCTGGCCAGGACGACCAGCACGCAACTGCCCCCGACGATCGCCGCGATGATGACCGGCTCCACGAACCCCTCCACTCCTGGCGCCATTGTAGCGAACGTCCGATCCGTTTGCACTGTCCGACGCGATTGAGGCCCTTCCTGCCCTGCCCACCCGCGCCCTTCCCCGCCGGCGAGCGAGCCGAGCGATGGGCCGGGTCAGGCGACGTTCAGCGCAGAGAGTAGGTCGCGGGACGGTCGGCCGACATCACCACCCGGGAGCCGGCTCGTTCGAGGAGGCGACGCACCTGCTGTCCCGTCACGTCGCCACCGTCGAGACGCTGCCGGATCGCGGCCACGGCCAGGGGCCGCCCGCTGCCGCGCAGCACCTCGAAGATCTGCTCCTCCAGCGACCCGGGCTTGGTGCTCTTCGACGCGCCCTGCGGCGCGGGTCCCGTTCGACGTTTGCCAGCGGATCGGCCGCTGGCGCCGTCCTGGTCACGTCGGCCGAGACGGCGGGCTCGCCGCCGGCGGTGTCTCCGCCCTGCGGCCGGGCGTCGGGCGGCGGCGGCATGGAGATGGTGGTGCGTCCGGGCGCCTCGCCGCGCAGGCGGCTCATCAGGGCGGGCAGGTCGTCGAGGACCTGGCGGACGAAGGCGGGGTTGCCGCTGACCTCGATCTCGCGATCGCCGTCCCTGATCCGCACGCTGTGTTCGGGCGGCGGCATGTCGCCGCCGCGCGTGGGGGTGCGCACGAACGGGACGTGGCGGTGCGAAGCCGGGCGCGGTCCATCGGCGGCCGCTCGCCGCGGTCGCCCGGCGCCGCGGGCCGATCGTTCCGGCCGCGCTCGAACGGTGCGCCGCGAAACGGGCGGCGGTCGTCCGGGCTCACCAGGTCAACTCTTGGCGCCTTCGCCCTTGGTCGACACCGAACCCGACACCACGCCGTTGGAGCCGCCCGCGCCATCGCCGGAGCCCTCGTCCTGCTCGGCGTGCGCGCCGGCGTCCGGCGAGGTCGCCTCGCTCTCGCTCTGCGAGGACGAGGGCAGGGTGATCGACTCCGGGAGGTCGTCGTCGAAGTCCGGGGGAGCGCCGAAGAGGCGATCGGCCAGCTTGCTGCGCAGTGGCGACTTGAACAGCGCCACGATGCCACCCACGATGGCGCCGAGCACGAGAACCCGGCGGACCCGGCGCTTCTTCTTGGGGCGCACCGCCACCGCGAGCGCCTCGGAGGCGTCAGCGAGGCGATGACGGGCGGCGACGGCCGCCTCGCCGGCGCGCTCCTCGCCCGCATCGGCAAGCCGTCCTGCGGTGTCGGCGAGGACGACCGCGGCACGCTCCGCAGCGTGGCTCAGGGTCTCCGCCGACTTCTCGGCAGCCGTTCGCAGCACAGGCGTGGCAACCCGCTGCGCGTTCTGCGCGGCGGCGACGGCGCGCTCGGCGAACTCCGAGGCAGCCTCTCCCACGACCTCTGCAGCGCGGCTCCCCGCGTTCGAGACCTCACGTTCGAGCACTGCCGTCTTCGACTTGCGTCCCAACATCACGAACGTCCTCCGCTGCCCCCACCGACTTTTGAAACCACGATCATACGTGCGGTGACCCGTCGAGGCACCGGCAGCGAGGATCGGCTGTCGCGGTCAGGCGGCTTTGGCGCGCGCGACGGCGACCAGTGACAGTCCGGTGTCGAGCGGTGCGTCGAGGAACCACCGGATGCGCGACGCCACGACCGGCCCGACGACCTTGAGCAGCTGCTGCTCGTCCGCGGCGTACACGGCCGCCAGCGACGGGAAGGCGCGCGCCAGGCGCTGTGCCGACGCGGCGTCGATACCGGCGACGGTCATGAGGTGCTGCCACCGGCGCGTGGTGAGCTCGTTGGCCGACGGCCGAGTCGCCCAGGGGAAGGAGCAGTTCCGTCGGGGTTGGGCTCATGGCCCAAGTATAGCGAACAGATGTTCGTGAAGGCAAATCGCGGCACCGGCCGGCGCGGCTACCGCTTGACCGGGGCCTCGCCGAGCAGCGGCCCGAGGCGGTGGTAGCGGCGGGCGAAGTAGAGGAGCGGCTGCGCCGTCGGTGGAGGCGGCGGCGACCACCCGGCCCACGATGATGGCGTGGTCGCCGTGCTCGGAGATCGACTCGACCTCGCAGTCGAACCAGGCCACGCGCGCCGAGCAGGAGCGGTGCGCCGGTGACTGCCGTCGTCGTCGGCGCCTCCTCGACCAGCGGCCGCGGGGCGCGCCCGGGCACCGACGCTCGCCGGCCGATCGCCTCCTGCTCGTCCGAGAGCACGCTCAGGCCCACGCAGCCGCTGTCGCGGACCAGCCCGATCAGCTGACCGGCGCGGTCGAGGGCGAGCAGGACCAGCGGCGGCTCGAGCGACAGAGAGGCGAACGCGGTGGCGGTGATCGCGTGGTGTCATCCCGCCGTGCGTGGCGGCCGCGAGCGTCACCCCGCTGGCGAAGCGCGACGCCGCGTCGCGGAACAGCGTGGCGTCGACCGCGGCGTGCGGAGTCGCCTTCACCAGCCGAGCATACGGCCGCGCGCTCGCTGACGGGCCGCTCAGACCGGCGCCGCTTCCAGCGTGCGCAGCGGCAGGCGCGTCGAAGGTGAGGTCGAGCTGCAGCATGTTGTCGATGAAGACGGTGCGGTGCTGCGGGTGCGGGCCGTGGCTGCGAATGGCGTCGCGATGCTCGCGCGCGCCGTAGCCCTTGTTGCTGGCCCAGTTGTAGTGCGGGGCGTCGTCGTGCATCGCGGTCATGATCGCGTCGCGATGGACCTTGGCGATGATCGACGCCGCCGAGATCGCGGGCACCAGGTTGTCGCCCTTGACCAGGCAGTGCACCGTGCGCGTCGCGTTGATGCGCAGCCGGCCGTCGCAGCAGTAGCCGTCGGCGTCGACGAGGTCGACGAGGCGACGGAAGATCTCGACGTTCGCCCATCCCAGCCCGCGGTGGTTGATGTCGGCCGCCGAGATCTCCGCGACCACCCAGGCCACGGCGCGGCGGCGGATGACCGCGCCGACCAGCTCGCGCTGGCGCGCGCTCAGCAGCTTGCTGTCGCGCAGCAGCGGATGGCGGAAGCGCGGCGGCAGCACCACCGCCGCGGCGACCAGCGGGCCGGCGTACGAGCCGCGGCCCACCTCGTCCATGCCGCAGAGTCGGAAGGTCCGAGGATCCTCGACCCCGAAGGTGTCGCGCAGGTAGGTGGTGAGACGAAACCGGGGCATCGCGCGCGCCCAGTCTAGGGCTTGCCGCGACCGCTCGGTGGGCGGCGCGGCGAGGCTCTGCTAGGGTGGACCGCAGATGCGACCGATCGAGGACTGCGTCGATGGCTGAGGTCACCTGGACGGACGTCGCGCCGCGCGACGGCCTGCAGAACATCGCGCGCACGGTGCCCACCGAGGTCAAGGTGCGGCTCATCCAGGGTCTGCTCGCCGCCGGCGTCCCCCGCGTCGAGGCCACCTCGTTCGTCTCGCCGAAGTGGGTGCCGCAGCTCGCCGACGCCGCCGCCGTGCTGCGCGCGCTCGGCCCGAGGCGCTGCCGCGTCTGCGCGTGCTCATCCCCAACCGCCGCGGCCTGGAGCTGGCGCTCGAGCACGACGTGCGCAACGTCCTGTACACCATCGGCGCCACCGACACCTTCAACCGCCGCAACGTCAACCGCAGCGTGGCCGAGTCGCTCGACGACCTCGACGGCGTGGTCGGCGGCGCGCGGGCCAGGTCGGCTGCGCCGTCGACGTCGCCGTGTCGGTGAGCTTCGGCTGTCCGTTCGAGGGCGACGTCGACCCGCAGCGTGGTGGTCGACCTCTGCCGCGGAGCTGGTCGCGCGCGGCGCGGCCGAGGTGGGCATCGCCGACACCATCGGCGTCGCCCATCCCGCCGCGGTGCGCGAGCTGTGCGCGCGCGCCGGCGAGGTGGTGCCCGACCGGCGACTCTCACTGCACGTGCACGACACGCGCGGCCTCGGCGTCGCCAACGTCCTGGTCGCGTACGAGGCGGGCGTGACCCGCTTCGACGGCAGCGCCGGCGGCCTCGGAGGCTGCCCGTTCGCGCCGCGCTCCACCGGCAACGTCTGCAGCGAGGACGCGCTGCAGGCGGTGGCCAGCGCGGGCGGCGTCCACGGCTGCGACCTGGTCGCCTACTGCGCGGTCAGCGAGACGCTCGCCGCCGACCTCGGCATGGAGCTGCCCGGCAAGCTGTACCGCGCCGGGCGTGTGGACCGGCGCACGCGGCGGAGGCGCCGGTGGCATGACCGACGTCGCCGAGCCGAAGGGCGCCACCGCCCACGACGCGTCCGAGCTCGAGCAGCGGCTGGGGCGGGCCCGCGCAGGCGGGTCCGAGAAGGCGCGCGCCAAGCTGCGCGAGCAGAACAAGCTGATGGCGCGCGAGCGCATCGCGCTGCTGTTCGACGAGGGGGCTGCCTTCGTCGAGGACGGCCTGCTGGCCAACAACCTGGCGCCGGCGACCTTCCCGCGGACGGCGTGGTCACCGGGATCGGCACGCTCTGGCGGCCGCGCCTGCGCGGTGATGGCCAACGATCCCTCGGTCAAGGCGGGCAGCTGGGGCGCGCGCACTGTCGAGAAGATCGTGCGCATCCTCGAGACCGCGGAGCGTCTGCAGATCCCCATGGTGTACCTGGTCGACTCCGCCGGGGCGCGCATCACCGACCAGGTGGCGATGTTCCCCGGCCGCCGCCACGCCGGCCGCATCTTCCGGATGCAGGTGCGCCTGTCCGGGCAGGTGCCGCAGCTGTGCGTGCTCTTCGGCCCCTCCGCCGCCGGGCGGCGCGTACATCCCCGCCTTCTGCGACGCGGTGATCATGGTGGAGGGCAACGCCTCGATGTACCTCGGCTCGCCCGCGCATGGCCGAGGTGGTGGTGGGGGAGAAGGTCACGCTCGAGGAGATGGGCGGGGCGCGCATGCACTGCAGCGTCAGCGGCTGCGGCGACATCCTCGTCAAGGACGAGGCCGAGGCGATCGCCGCGGCGCGGCGGCTACATGTCGTACATGCCGTCGTCGTGGCGCGAGCCCGTCGCCGTCGCCGGCGCCGTCGCGTCCGCAGACGACGCGCCGTCGATCGAGGCCACCATCCCCACCGAGCCGGGCCGCGGCTACGACGTCCAGGACGTGATCAGGGCGCTGGTCGACGCCGGCTCGTTCTTCGAGATCAAGCGGCTCTTCGCTCGCGAGCTGGTGACCGGCTTCGCGCGCATCGACGGCCGCGCCATCGGGGTGATCGCCTCGCAGCCGCGTTTCAAGGGCGGGGTGCTCTTCGTCGACTCCGCCGACAAGGCCGCGCGCTTCATCACGTGCTGCGACGCCTTCAACATCCCGCTCCTGTTCCTCGCCGACGTCCCCGGTTTCATGATCGGCACCGCGGTGGAGCGCCAGGGGATCATCCGGCACGGCGCCAAGATGATCGCCGCGCTGACCCAGGCGTCGGTGCCGAAGATCTGCGTGGTCATGCGCAAGGCGTACGGCGCCGGGCTGTACGCCATGTGCGGGCCTGCCTTCGACCCCGACTGCACGCTGGCGCTGCCCTCGGCGCAGATCGCGGTGATGGGCCCCGAGGCGGCGGTCAACGCCGTGTACTACAACCGCATCCACGAGCTGCCGGAGGAGGAGCGCGCGCGCCTTCGTGGAACGCCTCCAGGACGAGTACCGCGAGGACATCGACATCTACCGCCTGGCCGACGAGCTGATCGTCGACGCCGTGGTCGCGCCGTCGGAGCTCAGAGACGAGCTGGTGCGCCGCTTCGCCGCCTACTCCTCGCGCCGGCGCGACGACGTGCCCCGCCACCACGGCAACTTCCCGACGTAGGCGAAGGGGGAACTGGGTTCCCCCCTTGGGCTCCCCCCAGCTCAGCGGAGTCAGCTCCGGCGGGATGAACCCGCCTGCGCTGACGGAATGCGAAGGGGGACTGCGTTCCCCCCTGCGGCTCCCCCAACTGACGGCTGTTCAGACGCCGTAGCAGGCTTCGCCGACCCGGCGCGGGGTACTCTAGCGGCATGTGGCAGAACATCAAGACGGCTCTTCTCCTGGCTCTCCTCGACGCCCTGTTCCTGATCGTCGGCGGCCTGGTCGGCCGCGTCACCGGGCTCATCGTCGCCGCGGTCATCGCCCTGGCGGTCAACGCCATCTCCTACTGGAAGAGCGACAGCATCGCGGTGCGCGCCGCACGCGCCGTCGAGGTGTCACCCCAGCAGGCCCCGGAGCTGCACCAGATGGTGGCCGAGCTCGCCGCCGCGGCGGGCATGCCCAAGCCGCGCGTCTACATCAGCGACGACCCCTCGCCCAACGCCTTCGCCACCGGCCGCAACCCCGCGCACGCCGCGGTCTGCTGCACCACCGGGATCCTCAACCTCTGCACCGCCCGCGAGATGCGTGGCGTGCTCTCCCACGAGCTCAGCCATGTGCGCAACCGCGACATCCTCACCGCGTCGACAGCGGCCACCATCGCGCTCGGCATCTCGATCATCGCCCAGATCGCCCAGTTCTCCCTCTTCTTCTTCGGGGGCAACGAGGAGGAGAGCGGCGGCCAGATCCTCGTGACACTGCTCGTCGCCTTCCTGGCTGCGCCGGCCGCCGCGATCATCCAGCTCGCCATCAGCCGCTCTCGCGAGTACGAGGCCGACCACGACGGCGCGGTGCTGTCGCACGATCCGATGGGCCTCGCCGACGCCCTGCGCAAGCTCGAGGCGCGTACCGCCGCGGTGCCGATGCAGGTGGCGCCGGCGCTGGCCCCGCTGTACATCGTCAACCCGTTCGGCAACGGGCCGCGCCTCGCTGGCTGCGCTGTTCTCCACGCATCCCCCGCTCGCGGAGCGGGTGGCCCGCCTGGAGCGGATGGCCCAGGCTCGCTGATCGCGCCGCCGACGCCGCGGCCGCCGCGTCGGCGAGGATTGGCGGCATCCAGAAGTTCTTCCTCGACCTCAGCAACACCCTCGGCTCGTTCGCCTATCTGATCGTCTTCCTCGGCGTGGGAATCGAATCGCTCGGCATCCCCGTGCCCGGCGAGACCTCACTGCTCGTCGGGGTCTTCCTGGCGACACAGGGCAGACTGAGCGTGCCTGTCGTCGCACTGGTCGGCTGGCTCGGCGCCGTGATCGGCGACAACCTCGGGTATGTGATCGGGCGCCGCTGGGGAACCCGCCTGGTCCGCCTCCCGGCGGTGGGCCGCTTCTACAGCCCGGAGCGGCTGGCTCGTGCGGAGACTCTGTTCGAGCGACGGGGCTGGGTGGCCGTGTTCACCGGCCGCTTCGTCGCCCTGCTGCGCATCTTCGCCGGCCCGCTGGCGGGGATGCACCGCATGCCGTGGCCGGGGTTCTTCGTGGCCAACGCCACCGGCGGAGCGGTGTGGGTGGCGGCGATCGTCGTGGTCGGCGTGCTGATCGGCAACAACCTCGACAGGGCCATCAGCCTGGTGGGACGCATCGGCTACATCGGGCTCGGCGTCGCAGCGATCCTGGTCCTCGGGTACCTCGGGCTGCGCCTGTGGCGCCGCCGCCGTACTGCCTAGGTGGTCGGCGCCACCAGGCTGGCGCGCCAGACGATGCGCTGGCTGTCCACCCAGAAGGGTGTGCAGGTGATCAGGGTGAGGTCGTGACCCGCGGTCGGGGCCAGCTGTGACACGTTGCTCGGGTCCAGCGTCCAGCGGCCGGTGACCTTGTAGACGAAGGTGTGGCAGGTGCGGTCCTGCACGGACACGGTGTCACCGACGTTGAGCTGGTCGATGTGCTCGTAGTCCGGTTCGCGATGGAAGGCGATGATGGAGTTGCCCTGCTGACCCGGGGCCGGCGTGCCGGTGTAGTGCACCATCGAGCGGTTGTGCAGCGAGTCCCAGGTGCCGTCGGTGGCCACCCCGCCGTAATGCTGGGCGGCCGGTGCGCTGAAGGTCACCAGCGCGTAGTCCGCGGGCGACCCGGATCCACAGGTGACAGCCGTCTTGGGCGCCGGGGTGGTGACGGTGGCAGCACCGGCGAGCGCGTTCGACCCGCCCTTCTGCCAGGAGCCGAGGGCGGTCTGGTCGGCATGGCCCGCGCTGCCAGACGCCGAGCAGCGGGACGGCCACCAGCCCCACGCCGGTGAGGATGGCCGCGATCCCCAGGGCCATCAGCGACAGCCGGAGCGGGGAGCGCTTGACGCGTTGGGGACGCGGGTACGGCTTGTCGTCCATCACTCCAAGGATACGCCGCGTGACGCGATGGACAGCGTGCATCGCGCACTGTCGCCGGTTCCAAACCGGCCCGTCACGACCGCTCGGTCAGCGACGCCTCGGGTTGCGGGGCCGCTTGCGTCCGTAGGCGACGCCCTCGGCCACGGCGTCGAAGGCCGCCACCGGGCCGCTGCTGGCCAGCTGGATCCCGTCCCCCTGGACGAACACCTTCCGCGTGCCCACGTCGATGAGGTACGAGACCGTCTTGCCGCCGGTGGCGTCGGGCAGCACCGAGACGTCGGAGACCGTCCCCGTACGGCGGCTGCCGCCGTACGGGAAGGTCACGCGACTGCCGATCGCGATGGCGCCCTCAGGCGCGGCATCGCTCAACGGCCGGAGGGCCGGAAGCAGTCGCTGCAATAGACGGGCTTGTCACCGCGAGGCTGGAACGGCACCCGGGCGATGCCTCCACAGCCGGCGCAGGTCACCTCGTACATCTGCCGCGGGGCGCTGGAGCGAGCACCGTAGCCGCCGCCCGCCGCCACCGCCGCCGCCGTAGCCGCCGCCTCCGCCGCCCGATGCGGCTCGTCGTCGCGGCCCGGCAACTGGGGCAGCGGGAGGGGGGATTGGTCAGACCGCGGGAGGCGAAGAACTCCTGCTCCCCCTCGGTCCAAATGAAGTCGACGCCGCACTCGCGGCAACGCAGGGTCTGGTCTACCGGCACGCGCCAAGGTCCTCCGCCGGGACGTTTGGGCGCCCGGTCATAAGTGATACGTGCGCCTAACAGTACACGGTCACGGGTTCGATCGCCACCGGCTTTCCGATCTCGTT
Organism: Candidatus Dormiibacterota bacterium; assembly: GCA_963751755.1. Lineage (GTDB taxonomy): Bacteria > Chloroflexota > Dormibacteria > Aeolococcales > Aeolococcaceae > Aeolococcus. Next base: position 54,160 of record CAVVVH010000002.1, read on the forward strand.
TCGATCTCGTCGCCGGGGAGCATTGAGTACCATCGGATCGGCCCTGGACAGGAGCGGGCCCTGGCGCACTGGGCGTCCGGGTGGCCGCCGGTGGGACCGGAGGGATCCACATGACGCACGCACGCCGCCGCCTGTTCACCTCTGAGTCGGTCACCGAGGGCCATCCCGACAAGATCGCCGACCAGATCAGCGACGCGGTGCTCGACGCGGTCCTCGAGAAGGACCCCCTGGGCCGGGTGGCCTGCGAGACGGCTCTCACCACCGGCACCGCGCTGGTGTTCGGCGAGATCTCGACCGACGCCTACGTCGACATCGCCGGGGTCGTCCGCCGGACCATCAAGGACATCGGCTACGTCCGCGCCAAGTACGGCTTCGACTACGAGACCTGCGGCGTGCTCGTCTGCATCGACGAGCAGTCGCCGGACATCGCCCAGGGGGTCAACACCGGCGGCGCCGGCGACCAGGGGATGATGTTCGGGTTCGCCTGCGACGAGACGCCCGAGCTGATGCCGGCCCCGATCCAGCTCGCCCACCACCTGGCCCGGCGGCTCAGCGAGAAGCGGCGGGACGGCACCCTGCGCTGGGCCCGGCCGGACGGCAAGACCCAGGTCACCGTCGAGTACGACGCCGAGGGCAGGCCGCGCCGGGTCGACAACGTCCTGGTCAGCATCCAGCACTCCGAGGACGCCTCGCACGAGCAGATCTTCGAGGAGGTCCAGCGCCACGTCGTCGACGAGGTCATCCCGCCGGAGTGGCTGGACAGCGCCACCATCCGCCACGTCAACCCCACCGGCCGCTTCGTCATCGGCGGTCCCCAGGGCGACGCCGGGCTGACCGGCCGCAAGATCATCGTCGACAGCTACGGCGGCTACGCCCGCCACGGCGGCGGCGCGTTCAGCGGCAAGGACCCGACCAAGGTCGACCGCAGCGCCGCGTACGGCGCCCGCTGGGTGGCCAAGAACATCGTCGCCGCGGGCATGGCGAGCAAGTGCGAGATCCAGGTGGCGTACGCCATCGGCGTGGTCAAGCCGGTCTCGGTGCTGGTCGAGACGTTCGGCACCGAGACCGTCCCGGTCGAGGTCATCGAGGAGCTCGTCAGCAAGCACTTCGACCTCTCGCCCTTCGGGATCATCTCGGCGCTCGAGCTGCGCCGCCCGATCTACCGGCAGGTGGCCGCCTTCGGTCACTTCGGGCGCAGCGACCTCGACCTTCCCTGGGAGCGCACCGACCGCGCCCTCGACCTCGCCGAGGAGGCCGGCACCACGCCGATCCTCGCCGTCGCCGCCGGCTGACGCCCGCAACCCCGCGTCCTCGGGCATCATCGCGGGCCGTGGCACTGCACATCCTCGTCCTCGCCGGCGGCAGCGGCACGCGGCTGTGGCCGCTCAGCCGCGCCTCGCTGCCCAAGCACCTCCTGCCGCTCGGGCCTGACGGCCAGTCGCTGCTGCGGGCCACCGTCGACCGGGTCGCTGCCGCTGGCCGACGAGGTGCACGTCGTCACCGCCGCCAACCAGGCCGACGCCTGCGCCGCCGCGCTCGAGGGCACCGCGCGCGCCGGTCGCCGTCATCGCCGAGCCCACCGCCCGCGGCACCGGCCCGGCCCTCGGCCTGGCGGTCCACCAGATCGCCCGCCGCGACCCCGACGCCCTGATCGTCTCCGTCCACGCCGACCACCACGTCGACGACGCCGCAGGCGTACCGCGCCGCCGTGCTCGCCGTGGCCGGCTGGGCGGCGGCCACCGAGGGCCTGGCCACGGTCGGCCTCACCCCCACCTTCCCATCGACCGGGCTCGGCTACATCGCCGTCGGCGCCGCCGGAGCCGCCCGAGCGGTGGATCGCGCCACCGGGCCCGCCGGCCGACCCCGTCCTCAGTCGCCGCCGCCGCGGCGCTGCCGGCGGCACACGCCGCCGCATTCGTCGAGAAGCCGCCGCTCGACCTGGCCACGAGGTTCGTCGCGGACGGGGACCACCTCTGGAACCTCGGGCTGTTCGCGTGGACCGCCGCGGCATTCCTCGCCGAGCTGCGCGGCGCCGACCCCGAGCTCGACGCCGGCCTGCGCGAGGTGGTCGACGCCCGGGCCGCAGGGGACGAGCTGCGCGCCGCGCCGGCTCTACGCCTCGCTGCGCGCCGTGGCGGTCGACCCGCTGGTGATGGAGCGCAGCGCCAACCTCACCGTGGTGCGCGCCGGGTTCGGCTGGTCGGACCTCGGCTCCTGGTCCGACCTCCTCGCCGCGCGCGGAGGCCTCGCGCGGACGGCGCCGGCAACGTCGCCGTGGGCGACGCGCTCTTCATCGACTCGCGCGACTGCACTGGTGGAGGCGGCAGGCGGCCGGACGGTCGCCGTCCTCGGCCTCGACGGCGTCGTGGTGGTGGACACCGGCGACGCGCTCCTGGTGATGGCGGCCGAGGCCTCGCAGGACGTCAAGGCCGTCGTCGAGCGGCTGCGCAGCCGAGGGCCGCGACGAGCTGCTCTGAGCGCCGCCCGCGTCGGCGCTACGTGGGCGTGGGCTTGGCGGTCAGCTCGAACGTCGCCGAGGCGATGGTCCCCAGCGGTGTCGGGCCCGTTGAGCTGGACGTCGGCCGAGCTCCCCGGCTGGACGTTGATCTGCCCGCCGCGTGACGTCGTCGATGAGCGCGTGCTTGGGGTCGTAGAGCGACCCCCGGATGCTCACCGCGATCGTCGAGGTGGCGGTGGACCGGACGCGTCAGGTGGACGACCAGCGAGCGCGAGTCGTCGAGCTTGAACGTGACCGACGAGGTGTCGACGGTGGCGTCGGCGTTGCCCTGCTGGGTGACCGACACCGGGCTCGTCGGTGAAGGGGCCGGTGGACGGCGCCTGGGGCAGCGTGGTGTCGTCGCCGCAGGCCGCCAGGGCCGCGAGCAGAGCCGCAGCGCCGCAGGCCATGCCGGATCGACGCAGCAGCCGCATTGCGGCATCGTAGCAAGTGGTTCCCGCGCCCACAGCGGCGCCGGCCGCCTGCTCGGCTGCTCACCCCCATCGGGCAGAATGCCCGCTGTGGCAGCTGAGATCCACTTCGGGACCGACGGCTGGAGAGCCGTCGTCGGCGACGACTTCACCTACGAGAACGTCCGCGCCGTCGCCCAGGGCGTCGCCGCCTACCTCGAGCGGCGAGTCGCGCCCCGTCGTGGTCGGTCACGACGCCCGCTACTGCGCGGAGCTGTTCGCTCGCGAGGTCGCCCGGGTCCTCGCCGCCAACGGGCTCAACGTGCTCCTGCTCGACCGCGTGACGCCCACGCCGGCGGTGTCGTGGACGGTGGTCGAGCAGGGCGCCGCCGGCGGTGTTGTGGTCACGGCCAGCCACAACCCGATGGAGTTCAACGGGCTCAAGTACAAGCCCGACTTCGGGGGCTCGGCGTCGCCGGAGGTGGTCGCCGAGCTGGAGAAGAACACGCGTCAAGGCGCTGTCCGAAGGGCGTCACGGCGATGCCGTTCGACGAGGCCGTCGAGCTCCGGCCGCGTGCCGCCTCATCGATCCCCTGCCGTCCGTACTGCGCGCAGCTGGGACGCATGGTCGACCTCGACAGGCTGCGCGGCGCCGGGCTGAAGGTGGCGCACGAGGCGATGTACGGCGCCGGCGCCGGCCTGCTCGCCCGCGTGCTCGACGGTGGCAGCACCACCGTCACCGAGCTGCACGGCGAGCGCAACCCCGGCTTCGGTGGCATGCACCCCGAGCCCATCGACCGCTACATGCCGGAGGCGATGGCGCTGATGGCCGAGCGCGAGCACGACGTGCTGCGTCGCCAACGACGGCGACGCGGACCGCGTCGGCATCATCGACGAGACCGGGCGCTACGTGAACCAGCTCGAGGTGATGGCGCTCTTCACCATGTACCTCCTCGAGAAGCGCGGCGAGCGCGGCGACATCGTCCGCTCCCTGACCACCACCAACATGGTCGACACGCTCGGCGAGCGCTTCGGCGTCAAGGTCCACGAGATGCCCGTCGGCTTCAAGTACATCGGCGCCACCATGCGCGAGACCGACGCGCTGCTCGGCGGCGAGGAGTCCGGTGGTTTCGCCTTCCGCGGCCACATCCCCGAGCGCGACGGCATCCTCGCCGGGCTGCTGATCGCCGACATGATCGTCGAGTACGAGTCAGCCGCTCTCGGCGATCCTCGCGCACCTCTTCGAGCTGGTCGGCCCGCACGCGTACAGGCGCGACGACATCCGGTTCGATCGCGACGGCTACGAGAAGCGCAAGAGCGACGTGTACAAGCGCATGGAGAAGGACGCGCCCAAGGAGCTGGCCGGCGAGGAGGTGGTGCGCACCCGCACCGACGACGGCTTCAAGTTCTACCTCGAGGACGGGTCATGGGCGCTGATGCGCATGAGCGGCACCGAGCCGCTGATGCGCGTGTACAGCGAGGCCGCCACACCGCGAGCGCGTCGACGAGCTGCTCGCCGCGCTCGAGCAGCACGTCGGCGTCCGACCGCAGCCCGACGGCGCGCGCGCATGAGTGACACGTCGCTCGCCCGAGGTGTCCGCCGCCGGCGCAGAACCGCGTCGACAAGCCGTGGGGCCACGAGCTCCGCTGGGCGATCACCGACCGCTACCTCGGCAAGCTCATCCACGTCGACAAGGGGCACCAGCTCAGCCTGCAGTACCACGTGCAGAAGGACGAGTCGATCTTCATCGCGTCGGGCCTGCTCGACCTGGTGCTCGAGGACGACGCGGGCGAGGTCCGCGTGCACCGCATGACGCCGGGCATGAGCGCGCGGGTGCGGCCGGGCCGCCGCCACCGCTTCGTCGCCGTGGAGGACACCGACCTGTTCGAGGTCTCGTCGCCGGAGATCGACGACGTGGTGCGCCTGGAGGACAGCTACGGACGCGAGGGCACCAGCTCCGCCTGAACCGGCGCCGGCCTCACCATCCGTCGATCGTGGTAGGTGAAGCCGGTGGATAACCGTCCCGGGCCGCGCCGTCGCGGCAACGCCTTCTACGCCGAGAGCGCCCGCGCCGCGCTGGGGATCGGCGGCGAGGTGCACTCGCTGGCGGACGTCCCGCTTCCGCTGGTCCACACGGCGCTGGGCATGGCGGTGTGCGCGGTGGTCGCGGCGCTGCGGCCGCAGGTTCTCGGCCTGCGCACCAGCGTGATCGTCTGCGGCGCGCTGGCCCTGGCCACCGCGTTCACCCTGGTCCTGTACGACCGGCTCGTCTACGGGCGGGACCTCCGCCACGCCGTGGCGGCGACCGCGCTGCCGATGGCCGCGATCGGCGCGTTCGTCGCCGTGCTGGCGGGCACGGGCGACCTGGTCCTGCGCCTGCCGGCCGGGCTGGTCGCCGCGCTGGTGGTCGGGCGGCATCCCGCACCTCGGCGGCCTGCGCGCCGCCGGCCGCGAGGGCACGGCCACGCGGCTGCTCCGGGACGGCGACCGGCGTGGTGGTGCTCGCTCCCGCTGCTGCTGGCGGCGTACGACAGCGACCTTGCCCGCGGCCCGAGCGCCGCTGTCGCCGGCGGCGCCGTCCTGCTGGTGACCGTCGACGCCCTGCTCACCGAGGAGCTGCACGGCCGCGTCGCCGTCGCCGGCGCCGTGCTCATCGCCGCCATCATGGCCGGCCTCGTCTTCGTCCTCCCGGTGAGCGGACGCGACACGGTGCGCGCCGCCCTGCTGCTGGTGATCTGGTACGGGCTGCGGGGCCTGGTCGGCGGCGCTGCTGACGCGCCGGTCGCAACCAGGCGCCTGGTCGTCGAGTACGGCCTCTTCGTCGCGGTGGCCGCCGGGGTGGTCGCCGCGCGGGCGCTGCGCGGCTAGCGCCGGGCGCCGCGGACTGACCGGCCGGTGCGCGCGCTCGCCGCCCGGCGTACAGCGCGGCGTCGGCGCGCTTCGACGAGGGCATCGACGGAGTCGTCCGGCTCGAGCGCGGCGATGCCCACGCTGATGGTGCCGCCGGTGCGCTCGGCGACGTGGGCGCGCAGGGTGGCGGCGGTGCGCTCGGCGTCGGCGGCGGTGCTGTCGGTGAGCACGCAGATGAACTCGTCACCACCGTAGCGAATGACCAGGTCGTACGAGCGCAGGCGCTCGCGCATGGCGGCGGCGGTGGCGCGGAGGCGCTCATCGCCGGCGGCGTGGCCGTCGCGGTCGTTGACGGCCTTGAGCCCGTCGACGTCGATGAAGATCACCGCCAGACCCTTGCCCGGCGAGCCGGCGGCTGCGGTCGATCTCGCGCTGCAGCGCGGCCATCCCAGCCCCGCGGCGCAGGCGTCTCGGTCAGCTCGTCCACGGTGACCTGGCCGGCGAGGCGGGCGCACTGGTCGACCAGCGCCCGCAGCCGGTCGACGGCCCGCGTGACGTCCTGGTCGCGCATGCGGGTGAGCGCCGCATCGGGCACGCCGAGCGCGGCGGCGAGCACCCGTCGCGCTCGTGGCAGGGGCAGCCCGGCGCGCTCGTGCGCCTGGCCGGCGCTCGCCCAGCCGACCAGCTCGGCGGTGACGTCGGTGATGTCGGGGAGGGCGGCGGCGAGCGCTTCGCGGCTCAGCTCGTAGGTGGCGGCCGCGTCCTCGGCCAGCGCCGACTGCAGCTCCGCTTCCTTTGCCTGGCGTGTCACCGTCAATGCCCCTCAGTGCGCCCTCCACTCGTGGCAATGGTGACACGAAAGAAAGCGTCCGTGCGGCTGCCGCGCTCACATGCCGAGGTAGGCGCGCTGGATGTCGCTGGAGTTGAGCAGGTCGGACGCCGGTCCCTCCACCGCCACCTCGCCGTTTTCGAGGACGTAGCCGCGGCGCGCGGTGTTGAGCGCGAGCAGGGCGTTCTGCTCGATGAGCAGCACGGTGGTGCCGCCCTGGTTGATCTCGCGGATGACCGCGAAGACGTCGTCGACGACGATCGGCGCCAGGCCGAGCGACGGCTCGTCGAGCAGCAGCACCGTCGGTCGCGCCATCAGCGCGCGGCCGATCGCCACCATCTGCTGCTCGCCTCCGGAGAGGCTGCCGGCCAGCTGGCGGGCGCGCTCCTTGACGCGCGGGAAGAGCTGGTACACGCGCTCGAAGTCGCTGCGGATGCCGGCGCGGTCGCGCCGCGCGTAGGCGCCCATCTCGAGGTTCTCGCGAACGGTGAGCCGGCTGAAGAGGCGCCGCCCTTCGGGGGCGTGGGCCACGCCGAGGCGGGCGATCTTCTCCGAGCCGAGGCCGGAGATGCGCTCGCCGCGCAACAGCACCTCACCCTTGGCCGGACGGATCAGCCCGCTGATGGTGCGCAGCGTGGTCGACTTGCCGGCCCCGTTGCTGCCGATGAGAGCCACGATCTCACCGTCGTTGACCGTCAGCGAGACGCCGCGCAGCGCCTGGGTGCGCCCGTAGAAGACGTCGACGTCGCGCAGCTCGAGGACCGGCGTCCCCCCGGCGGACGGCTCGCGGCACCGGCGCGGTGGCGACTGCGGTCATGCGCCGCCGCCCATGGTCGCCGCGGCGCCCTGCCCGAGGTACGCCTCGATCACCTGCGGGTTGTTGCGCACCTCCTGCGGGACGCCCTCGGTGATCTTCTCGCCGTGGTCGAGCACCACGATGCGGTCGCTGACCTCCATGACCACCTTCATGTCGTGCTCGATGAGGAAGATGGTGAGCCCCTCGTCGCGCATCCGCGAGATCAGGGCCATGAGCTCCTTCTTCTCCTGGGGGTTGAGCCCGGCGGCCGGCTCGTCGAGGAGCAGCAGGCGCGGATGCGTGGCCAGCGCGCGGGCGATCTCGAGCCGGCGTTGCAGGCCGTACGGCAGCTCGCGCGCGTACGCGCCGGCGTACCGCGCGATGCCCAGCTGGTCGAGCAGGTCGTACGCCCACTCCTGCACGGAGCTGCTCCTCGCTGCGGGCTCGCGGCGTGCGCAGCGCGCCATCCCAGACCCGCTGCTTCAGCCACCAGTGCGCCCCGACCATGACGTTGTCGAGCGCGGTCATGAACGAGAAGAGCCGGATGTTCTGGAAGGTGCGCGCGATGCCGAGCGTGGTGATGCGGTGAGGCGCCAGCCCGACGATGCTGGCGCCGTCGAGGCGTGATGTCGCCCGACGGTGATCGGGAACAGCCCCGTGACGCAGTTGAATGCCGTCGTCTTGCCGGCGCCGTTGGGGCCGATCATCGAGAGGATCTCCCGGTCGCCGACGGTGAAGCTGACGTCGGAGACCGCGCTGCAGGCCGCCGAATCGCTTGGTGAGGTGGCTGACCTCGAGCAGCGCCACCTCAGGCGCGGCCCTGGACCGCGGCCAGCGACTCCGACTTCGCGCCGCGTCTGCAGCTCGATCCGGCGGGCGCGGCTGGGCAGCAGCCCGCCCGGTCTGAACAGCATCATCAGGATCAGCGCCACCCCGTAGACGATGTACGTGTACGACGAGAAGTCGATGCCCGCGAGAGCTGGGACGTTGAAGGTCTGGCTGACCGTCGTCGACCACTCGTTCATGTGCGGCAGCGCCCAGAAGATGACGAACGTGAGCACGAAGCTGCCGAGGATGACGCCGGCGATGTTGCCGATGCCACCGAGCACGATGATGCTGAGGACCGCGATCGAGATCGAGAAGCTGAAGTCGTCCGGCGAGACGATGGTCACCAGCGAGCCGTAGAACGCGCCGGCGAGGCCGCTGACCGACGCGCCGATGGCGAACGCCAGCAGCTTGGTGGACGTGGTGTTGATCCCGGTGGCGGCGGCGGCCACCTCGTCCTCGCGCAGGGCCACCCACGCTCGCCCCACGCGGGTCGTGTAGATGTTGCGCAAGAGGATGACCACGATCACCGACACCAGCAGGAGCGACCAGTAGTACCACTGCGGGCTGCTGGCGAAGTTGAGGCCCGAGGATCTTGCGGCTGGTCGATGCCCGAGATGCCGTTGGGTCCGCCGGTGAGGTTGAAGACGTTGTTGGTGGCGAGGTCGGGCACGATCTCGCCGAAGCCGAGGGTGACGATGGCAAGGTAGTCACCGCGCAGGCGCAGCGTCGGGGCGCCGAGCACGGCGCCGAACAGCGACGCCACCGCCGCGCCGACGAAGATGAGCACCCACAAGCGGCAGGTGGATGTGGTGCGCCGGCGAGGCCAGCGACGCGCATGCGTAGGCGCCGATCGCGAAGAACGCCGCGTAGCCGAGGTCGAGCAGGCCGGCGAAGCCGACCACGACGTTGAGCCCCAGCGCCAGCAGCATGTAGATGGCCAGCGACGACGCCGCCCAGAGCAGGAAGTCCGGCGCCTGGTGGAACATCAGCGGCAGCAGCACGCCGAACGGCAGCGCGCCGAGACCGAACGCCAGGTTGGGGCGGGTCAGCACCCACTGGCGCGCGCCGTACGCGAGGGCGGCGAGCCCGTAGCCGTAGATGGTCAGCCAGACGGCGGAGTCGGTGACGGTGTGACTCGAGATGCGTGCCGAACAGCGGCTCCTCCTGGACGACGGCGATGAGGAACCAGACCACGATGGTCGACCGCAGGCCGGTGACCGCCGCCACGAGGCGAACGCGGTCGGCGCGCGGCGGAAGCGGCCGCCGCGTGAATCGGCGCGACCAGCTCCACGAGCGGCGAGAGCACGAGGACCAGCATGGTGACGGCCAGCACGTAGATCAGCACCGTGCCGACCCGGTCGGGGACGAGACCACCACGTCCTGCGGGCTGGGCCCGGCGCCGGCGGAGAACGGCCCGACGAACCAGGGCAGCAGCCAGCCCATCAGCAGCAGCGTCGCGGCCGCGACCGACAGGATCCAGAACACGCCGGTGCCCTGGACGCGGTTGCCGGGCCGGAACGGGCCGGAAGAAGCGGTCAAGCACGGGTGGTCACGTCGACGCCGAAGAGGCCGACCGGGCGGAAGGTGAGGATCAGCACCAGCACGGCGAAGATGAGCGACTCGCTCCATTCGCCGCCGGCCAGCGAGCCGCCGAACACGTAGATGATGCCGATGAGGAAGCCACCGACGCCGGCGCCGACGATGTTGCCGATGCCGCCGAGCACGGCCGCGGTGAAGGCGATGATGCCCGAGGCGGAAGCCGAGGTTCCACTTCACGTCGCCGTAGTTGATGCTGTAGATGATCGCCGCGGCCGCGGCCAGCGCCGAGCCGATGAAGAACGTCACCGAGATGGTGCGGTTGATGTTGATGCCGCACAGCAGCGCGGCGGACCGGTCCTGGGCGGTCGCGCGCATCGCCTTGCCGAGCCTGGTGCCGCGAACGAAGGCGCCCGAGCGCGAACATGAGCGCCAGCGCCATGCCCGACGACGAAGATGTCCTTGGTGCCGACCGACACGCCGCCGATCTGGAACGCCTGGCCGGTGATCCAGTTGGCGTTGTGCGTGGCGGTGTTGTCGGGGCCGAACTTCACCAGCATCGCCCCCTCGATGACGAAGGAGACGCCGATGGCGGTGATCAGCGGCGCCAGCCGGGGCGCGTCACGCAGGCGGCGGTAGGCGACGCGCTCGATCGCCATGCCGGTCAGACCCGGCGGCGATCATGGAGAGCGGGAAGAGGATCAGGAGGGCCAGCACCAGGCCGCCGAAGCTGCTGGTGGCCAGGGAGTCGAGGTGCAGCTTGTCGGCGAAGATGATCGCGTAGAAGCCCGAGAGCGTGAAGACGTCGCCGTGGGCGAAGTTGATCAGCTCGATGATGCCGTACACCATGGTGTAGCCGATCGCCACCAGCGCGTAGATGGCGCCGAGCACCATCGCGTTCCTGATCTGCTGGCCCATGAGCGTGCTGCCGCCGTTGCGGAAGACGCGCGAGCACCGCGAGGAGGATGGCGACCCCGAGCAGGATGGCGAAGCGGTTCGACACCTGCCGGTTGAGAGCGCGAAGAAACGGAAGCGAGCTCCTGGCCAGGCCACCGGTCGGCCGCGGGCGGGCCTCGAGGCCCGCGGCGACGACCAGCGAACGCCGTCCCGCGGCTGCCGGGGGATGACCGTGCTCGACCCGTCCGCCACGGGCCCGCTTCCCTCGCTCATACCGTCTCCGCGACGCGTAAAGGAAAAGGGGAGAGCGCGTGGTGCGCTCTCCCCTCAAGGTCGGTGTGTTGACTAGCCCTTGACCGTGACGTTGCCGCTGGTGTCGACCGCGTACGTCTTGTCGGCTGTCCAGGCGCCACTGCTGACCTTGTACAGGGTGAACCCGGTGTTGGTCGTGTCGCCGTTGGAGTCGAAGCTGGTGTGCCCGAGCGCACCGTCGTAGGAGGTGTTGTGCAGCTGGGCCACGACCGCGTCACGGAACGACTGCGGGTCCGACGGCAGCTGACCGCCGTTGGCGTTGATGGCCGCCTTGATCGCCTGGATGAGGATGTTCATCGCGTCGTAGCCGTACGCGCTGTAGGGCTCCTTCTTGGCGTCGTTGTACGGCGCCGCCAGGCTCGCGAAGCGGGCTGCGTAGTCCGAGTAGAACTGCGTCGAGCTCGACAGCTTGGTGACGTCAGGCGCGCTGGTGGCCTCCGAGCCCTCGGCCGCCGTCGACTTCGAGCCGGAGTTGGCGTCGGTGATGAACTTGGTGTCCTGGCAGCCGTCGCCACCGAGGAGCGGGATGGTCAGCCCGGCGGCCGCCATGTCCCTGCGCACCAGGCCACAGCCGTTGCCGGTGGTGCCACCGAAGAAGATGACCTGCGCGCCCTTGCTCTGGGCGTCGCTCATCTGCGTCGCGAAGGTGGTGGTGGAGCCGGGGAGGCTGGTCGAGGCGACGACCGTCCCGCCCGCCGCGGTGAACGCCTTCTCGAAGAGCAGCGCGAGGCCGCGACCGTACGCCTCCTGGTCGTCGATGACGTACGCCTTGGTGGCGTTGATGGACTTGGCGGCGACGTACCCGAGGATGTCGCCCTGGCTCACGTCACTGGCGATGACCCGGAAGTAGGTGTGCGGGCCCTGGTAGAGCGACGCGGTGTCGATCTTGATGGTGGGGTCGCTGCACACCGGGACGATCGCGGTGAGGCACGGGTTGGTGTTCGACGGGCTGATCAGCGCCAGGTGCGCCGCGGTCGCCTTGGGGATCTCGGCCAGCGCCACGCTGGAGTTGAAGGGCCCGACGACGCCCATCACCGACGAGTCGCTGGCGAGCGCGGTGATGTTCTGCGCGCCCTGGGCTGGGTCGTGGCCGTTCTTGGCCACCGAGGAGTCGTCCTTGCTGATGTACTTCAGCGTGCAGCCGCCCAGGACCTTCTTCTGGTTCGCCTGCTCGACGGCCAGCTGGGCCGCGTATGCCGGGAACGGTCCGTCGGTGGCGTCACCGCCGGTCAGAGGAAGGTCGGTGGCCACCGAGACGGTGCCTGTGCAGGCGGCGATCCCGGCGCCTCCGCTGCTGCTGGTCGCGTTGTTCGTGGAGGTGCCGCATGCCGACAGAGCGATCAGCCCCGCGGCCCCCGCGATGGGCAGCAGCCTTTTGGACAAGCTCATGTAACTCTCCCCGGAGTGGACTGTGGACTAGGTGTGCTTATCTACACGCCACCGTAGGTCACTGTCAAACCGGACAGCAAGGTGCGACGCGCCGTGCTTCGCGTCAAACGCTGCGCCAGATATGAAGGATTGCAAAGCGATGTTCAGAGACTGGCGCCGGGCCTGACCTGATGGCGGCGATCGTCGCGTCTGTAGTCAGCGTCATCTTCGCGTGGGTGGTGTTCACGCGGTTCACGCTCACCGGCCGGCCCGCCTTCGCCGCCTGGACCGCCGGCCTGCTCATCTTCGCCGCGGCCGCGACCTGCCAGGCGATCGGCGAGCGCATCGGCTTCAGCGCGCCGCTGTTCCGCGCCTTCTACCTGCTCGGGGGCGTCCTCGGCGTCATCTGGCTCTCGATGGGGACGCTCTTCCTCCTGGCCCCGGCGCGCGCGTGGCCCGCGCCGCCACCCTGGCGCTCGGCGCTGGTCACCCTGGTGCTCGCCGTCGACGCCGCGGTGGTCCAGGTCGACACCGCGCGACTGGGCAGCGCGTCGGGTGTGCTCGGGGACGCCATCGCCCACGGGTCCCTGCTCCAGCTCGGCGCGGTCGTCCTCAACATCCTGGGCACGCTGATCCTCGTGGGCGGCTCGGGGTGGTCGGCGTACCGGCTGCTCCGGCGACCACGGCGGGGTGGACCGGGTGATCTGCAACGTCCTGCTCACCGCCGGCGCCTTCGTGATCGCCGCCGGCTTCAGCGCGGCCAAGATCGCCGGGGGCTCGCTCGACACCCTCGGTGTCTACGAGGCGATCGGCATCGCGGTGATGTTCGCCGGCTTCCTCAGCATCGGGCGGTTTCGCTGACGGCGGCGGCCACCGGATGCTCGGCGTCGGCAGCCGAATGCCGAGTTGGCGCGGTACCCTGCTCTCCGGCCGCGCAACCCGGAGAGCCCGCGGACCCGTCACGAAGGAGAACGCGGTGACCGACCTTGCCGTCCGGCGCGGCGAGAGCGCCGGGGTGTGGCGCGAGCGCGACGCCGAGCTGATCTCGCCGGCGTACTCGCGGTACACCGACCTCGTCGTCGACCACGCCCTGGGCGCGCACCTCCACACCGTCGACGGCCGCGACGTCCTCGACTTCGGCTGCGGCATCGGGGTCACCAACCTCGGCCACCTGCATCCCGCCGTGGTGCGGGCCGTGCACGAGCAGGTCGACAGGCTCTGGCACACGTCGGTGACCACGCTCCACCCCAAGATGATCGAGGCGGCCGCCGCGCTGGTGTCGGTCGCGCCCGACGGCCTCGACCAGGTGTTCCTCAACAACAGCGGCGCCGAGGCGTTGGAGTCGAGCATCAAGCTGGCGCGCCGCGCCACCGGTCGCACCGAGATCATCGCCTTCACCGGCGGCTTCCACGGACGCACCTACGGCGCGCTCACGCTCACCGCGAGCAAGGCCAAGTACCGCAACGGGGTGGGCCCCTTCCTGCCCGGGCGTGCACCACGTCCGCTACCCGAACTGCTTCCGCTACTGCGACCACGGTCCCGACGAGGCGTGCCCGATCGCGCGCGGTGACGAGATCGAGCACCTCTTCAAGACCGACCGTGCCCAGCGACACGGTGGCGGCGATCGTCGTCGAGCCGCTGCAGGGCGAGGGAGGGTTCGTGGTGCCGCCCGCCGCGTTCCTGCCGCGACTGCGCGAGATCTGCGACGAGCACGGCATCCTGCTCGTCTGCGACGAGGTGCAGAGCGGCTTCGGTCGCACCGGTCGCTTCTTCTGCGTCGAGCACAGCGGGGTGCGGCCCGACATCATGTGCGTGGCCAAGGCGTTCGGCAACGGCCTGCCCATCGCCGGGCTGGTCGCCACGCACTCGGTGATGTCGGCGTGGCACCCCGGCGAGCACGGCACCACGTACGGCGGCAACGCGGTGGCCTGCGCGGCCGCGGTCGCGGTGATCGAGACGATGCGTGAGGAGCGGCTCCCCGAGCGCGCCGCCACCCTCGGCAAGCGCGTGCTCGAGCGGCTGCGCGGCTGGACCGACCGCTTCGACGAGGTGGGCGACGTGCGCGGCCTGGGGCTGATGATCGGCATCGAGTTCATGCGCGGCGACGCACCCGGCGCCGGACATCGCCGCCGCAGTGCAGCGCCGCTGCGTGGAGAACGACCTGCTCGTGCTCACGTGCGGCATCGACGACAACGTGGTCCGGCTCCTGCCCCCGCTCACCATCGGTGAGGACGACCTCGACCGCGGCGTCGACATCCTCGAGCAGCTGCGTCGCGGAGGCGGTCGGGCAGTGATCAGCGAGGAGCAGGCGGTGCGCACCGGCAACCTCATCGGCGGCGAACGTCGCGAGGCGGCCAGCGGGCGCACCTTCGAGTCGCGCAACCCAGCCCGGCGCAGCGAGGTGGTCGGCGTGTTCCCGCAGAGCTCCGCCGCGGACGTCGACGCCGCGGTGGCGGCGGCGCAGCGGGCGCTGCGCGGCTGGCGGTCGACGCCGTGGCCGCGCCGCGGGGAGATCATCCTGGCGGCGGCGACCATCCTGGAGCAGCGCAAGGAGGAGCTCGCGCGGCTGATGACCCGCGAGATGGGCAAGGTGCTCACCGAGGCGCGCGGGGACGTCCAGGAAGCCATCGACATGGGCAAGTTCATCGCCGGCGAGGGACGTCGCGCATTTGGCGAGACGGTGCCGAGCGAGCTGCGCAACAAGTGGGCGATGACCATGCGTCAACCGCTCGGCGTGATCGGCTGCGTGACCCCGTGGAACTTCCCGATCGCGATCCCCTCGTGGAAGATCTTCCCCGCGGTGATGGCGGGCAACACGGTGGTGTTCAAGCCCGCCGAGGACACCCCGCTCTGCGCGCTGCGCTTCGTCGAGATCCTCGAGGAGGCGGGGCTGCCGCCCGGCGTCGTGAACATCGTGTTCGGCAACGAGGAGGCAGGGGAGGCGGTGGTGCGCCACCCCGGCACCGTGGCCATCTTCTTCACCGGCAGCGCCGACACCGGCCGGCTGATCGCGGCCACGTGCGGGTCGATGCTCAAGAAGGTGTCGCTCGAGCTGGGAGGCAAGAACGGCATCGTGGTGATGGACGACGCCGACCTCGACGCTGGCGGTCGAGGGTGCGCTGTGGGGGGCGTTCGGCACCGCCGGCCAGCGCTGCACCGCGTCGTCGCGACTGATCGTGCAGAGGGGGGTGCTCGGGGACTTCACCGACGCGCTGGTGACGCGGACCAAGGCACTGCGCCTCGGCGACGGCCTCGAGGAGGGCGTCGACGTCGGCCCGATCATCAACGAGACGCAGCTGCGACGCATCCACGAGTACACCGGGATCGGCGTCGACGAGGGCGCCCGGCTCCTCGCCGGCGGCGAGGTTGCCCAGGACGGCGAGCTCGCCCAGGGGTTCTTCTACACCCCGACGGTCTTCGCCGACGTCACCTCGTCGATGCGCATCGCCCAGGAGGAGATCTTCGGCCCCACCACCGCGATCCTCCCCGTGGACTCGCTCGACGAGGCGCTGGCGGCCGCCAACTCCACCCAGTTCGGCCTCAGCCTCAGCATCTACACCAACGACCTGCGTCACGCGTTCCGCGCGATCCACGAGCTCGAGTCCGGGATCGTGTACGTCAACGCGCCGACCATCGGGGCCGAGATCCAGCTGCCCTTCGGCGGCACCAAGAACACCGGCAACGGGCATCGCGAGGCCGGCGGCCACGTGCTCGACGAGTTCAGCGAGTGGAAGTCGATCTACATCGACTACAGCGGCCGCCTGCAGCGCGCCCAGATCGACACCGACGCTCCAGTAGGTCCAGCGGTGGCGCAGCTCGAGGAACGCTTCATCGCCCACGCCGGAGGCACGCGTGCGGTACCTGGCCGGTGGCGACGGTCCGCCACTGGTGCTGTGCCACGGCTTCCTCGGCTCGGCGGAGAACTTCGAGACCTGGTTCGACGAGCTGGCGCGCATCCGCACCCTGGTGATCCCCGACCTGCCCGGCTGCGGCGCGTCGTCACCGCTGCGTGAAGCGCGGCACACGGCGGGCGCGCTCGCCGCGGCCGTGGAAGCGGTGTGCCGCGACGCCGGCGTGGAACGCTACGACCTCGGCGGTCTCTGCCTGGGCGCCTCGGTGGCGATGGCCATGCTCGAGCGCCACCCCGGCGCCGTCGACCGCCTGCTGCTGCACACGCCGCTGCTGGCCCCGGCGCTGGTCCGGCGGCGCTTCCACCTGCAGATCCGCGCGTTCATGGCGCCCGGCATCTTCCCGGCGATCTCGTGGCTGAGCCGGCAGCGGCGTGGTCAGCGACCTCTACAAGCGGCTGCTGGTCGAGGGCGACAACGTCGACAGTCGGCCGCCGAGATGAACTTCCGCAACCAGCTGCGCGCCGACCCGCGCGCGCTGCGCGAGTGGATCCTTCACGGGCTGGCGCGTGACGACGTCGCCGCTGCTGCGCGAGTCGCCGCTGCCCGGCGCTGATCATCGTCGCCGCCGACGATCGCATCGTCGACGTCGCCGCTGCTCCGCGCCGACTGTCGCCGCCATGGACCACGTGCGGCTCGGCCTGCGTCGCCGACGCCGGCCACGGCTGGACGGAGAGCTATGTCCGCCGCCAGCTGGAGCTGATCGCGCGCCTTCCTGCTCGACCAGCCGCTGCCCGGGCTCCGCGGCCGTCTCCCAGGTCGCCTGAGCCGATGAGCGACCTGCCGCCGCAGCGCCGAATGCGTGATCATCGGCGGCGGGGTGGTGGGGTGCAGCCTGGCGTTCCACCTCGCCCGCGCCGGCATGCGCCCGCTGCTGCTCGAACGCGGCGACCTCGGTTCGGGTTCCACGGCGCGCTGCGCCGGTGGGGTGCGCCAGCAGTTCTCCACCGAGATCAACGTGCGCGTCGGCATGCTGAGCAGGCAGGCTCCTCGAGGACTTCGAGGAGGAGGTCGGCGCCACCGCCGACCTGCGGCGGTCGGCTACCTGTTCGTGGCCAGCAGCGCCGACCAGATGGAACAGCTCGCCCGCAACGTCGAGATGCAGCACGCCGGTCGGGCTGCGCGACGTCCGGCTGCTGACGCGCGACGAGGTCGCGGACATCGTGCCGCAGCTCAACGTCGACGACGTCGTGGGTGGCACGTTCTGTCCGAGCGACGGGCTCGCCGGCCCGAACGAGGTGACCTCGGGGTACGTCGGCGCGGCGCGCCGGCACGGCGCGCAGGTGGTCGACGGCGTCGGCGTCGACGCCATCGAGCGCGACGGTGACGCGGTGTCGGCGGTCGTCGCCGCGGGCACGCGCATCTCGACGCCGCTGGTGGTCAACTGCGCGGGCCCGTACGCCGCCACCGTCGGGGCGCTGGCGTCGGTCGAGGTGCCGGTGAAGCCGTTCCGCCGTCACCTCTTCCTCACCGAGACGTTCGCACTCGACCCCGAACCGCCCGATGACCGTCGACATGGCCACGTCCTTCTACTTCCACCGCGAGGGCGACGGCCTCCTGCTGGGCATGAGCGACCCGGCCGAGCCGTCGTCGTTCGACACCAACGTCGACTGGGGCTTCCTCGAGCACCTCGTCGAGCACGCCACCCATCGGCTGCCGGCGCTCGAGCGCGCCGCCATCAAGACGGGCTGGGCGGGCCTGTACGAGGTGTCACCCGACAACCAGGCGATCGTCGGCGAGTCGGAGCTGGCCGGCTTCTGGCTGTGCTGCGGCTTCAGCGGTCACGGCTTCATGCAGGCGCCGGCCGTCGGCCGGCTGCTCGCCGCCCAGATCACCGGGCGCGACGCCGGAGATCGACCTCACCCCCTTCGAGCCCGGCCGCTTCGCGCGCGGCGCCAGCGTCCCCGAAGTCGGCGGTGATCTGAGCCGCCGATCAGGTGCTGCGGCGCCTCGCGAAGTTGGCGCCGACGAACGAGAGGACGCCGAGCGCGGCGCAGAGGATCGCGTGCTTGTAGTGGATGGTGGTGTCGCTGGCCAGGAACCCGGTCCGGGTGGTGGCGTAGAAGATGGCGAACCCGAAGAAGAGCACGCCGAGCAGGGCGAGGAGGATCGCGGGGAGCGGGGATCGATTGCTCATGAGGCTCCTGTGAAAGTCAGTGGAGGACGATCAAGCCGACCACGCCAAGGGCTGCACAGTAGCCTGCGAAGGGGTCGAGGCGTCCGATCTCGAAGTACTTGACCAGCAGCCGCGCGCTGGCGTAGGCGATCACGCCGGCGATCACCGCGCCCACCGTGTACAGCCCGAGCGGCGCGCCGCTGCCGGGCAGCTGGGGGACCTCGAGGAGGCCCGCTCCCAGGATGACCGGGGTGGCGAGCAGGAAGGCGAACCGCACCGCCTCGGTGTGGCGCAGCCCGGTGAGCAGGCCGCCGGCCATGGTGACGCCCGACCGCGAGATGCCCGGCAGCAGCGCCGCCGCCTGGAAGATCCCGACCATCCCGGCGCGCGTGTAGCTGAGGTCCTCGATGGTGCCGAAACGGTGCTCGCGGCCCTCGCGGCCCTGCGCCGCCGCGCCGGCCCTCCTCGCGCCGGCGCAGCAGCTCCGCGCCCGCCAGGATGGCGCCGTTGACGATCAGGAAGATCGCCGCCGTGCGGGGATGCGCGAACAGCGACTTGAGCGGGTTCTCCAGCAGGAAGCCGATCACCGAGGCGGGGATGGTGCCCACCACCAGCAGGTAGGCGAGGCGCTCGTCGACGGTCTCGATGCGACCGCGCACGGCGGCTCGAACGAAGCCCTGCACGATCCGCCACCACTGGTCGCGGTAGAGGATGACCAGCGCGAAGCCGGTGCCGAGGTGGAGGAGGGCCAGGAAGGGGACGAAGCTCTTGGCGGCCGGGTCGACGCCGAGGTTGAACAGCGCCGGCACCACCACGGCGTGGCCGAGCGAGGACACGGGGAACAGCTCGGTGGCACCCTGCAGAGCGGCGAGGAAGATGACGAGGCCAGTGCTCACGGCCGCCGAGCATAGTGGGGATAAGTCGAGAGCGAAGGGGGAACTGCGTTCCCCCCTCGTGCACCCCCCATCTGGCGGTGTCGGCTCCGGCGACATGAAGTCGCCTCCGCCGACGGGAGCGAAGGGGGAACTGCGTTCCCCATCCCCCATCTGGCGGTGTCGGCTCCGGCGACATGAAGTCGCCTCCGCCGACGGGCATGATGACGGGCGATGGAAGAGCGCACGCCACAAGCTGAAGCGCCGCAGACGATCTCCGCGGCGACCCCGGCGGTCGGTCCGCTGCCGGTGGCCGGGCCGCCCTTGCGACGCTGGCCGCCTCCCGCGCTCGGGGTGCGAACCTTTCGCTGGTACTGGATCGCCCAGTGGCCGACGCTGCTGGGAACGTGGATGCAGGTGGTCGCGCTGGGCTTCCTGGTGTTCGACCTCACCCACAGCAGCACCGCCGTGGCCGCCGTGGCGGCCGCCGACGGCCTCCCCGCGGTGGTGCTCTCGCTGGGCGGCGGGCTGCTGGCCGACCGGCTGCCGCGCCGGCGCATCCTGCTGTTCACGCAGTCGGTCCTGGGGATCAGCTCGGGCACGCTCGCCGTGCTCGCGCTCACCGGCCACGCAGGCTTCTGGTCGATCATCGCGGTCGCCATCGTCTACGGCTCGGCGGACTCGCTCGACCTGCCCACCCGGCAGGCGATGGTCGCCGACCTGGTGCAGCGCGACCTCATCGTCAACGCGGTGGCGCTCAGCTCGACCGCGATGAGCGCCACCCGGATCATCGGCCCCTCCCTGGCCGGCCTGCTGATCGCCACCGCCGGTCCGGGCGCCTGCTTCGCGGTGCTCTCACTCGCCTACATCGCGCCGCTGGCGGTGCTGCTGACGGTGATCCCCGACGTGCCGCCTCTGCCGAGGGCCGCCGGCGCCACCGCGCTGGGCGACCTCCTCGCGGGCGTGCGCACCGTACGCCGCGACCCGCTGGTGCGCGGCATCGTCATCGTGTGCGCGGCGCTGGCGTTCTTCGGCGTGTCGTACATGCCGTACCTGCCAGTGCTGGCGAGAACTCAGCTGCACGGCGGCGCCACGGTGCTCGGCGTGCTGTACTCCGTCGGCGGCATCGGTGGCGTGGTCGGCGGGAGTGGTCATCGCCACCATCGGCAACACCTCGGGACGTCGCCGGCTGCTGCTGGTCGGCGGCGCGGTGTACGCGGTCAGCCTGTTCACGCTGGCGCACTCCGTCGCTGCTCCCGGTCACGCTGGTGGCGCTGGTGGGCATCAGCTTCTCGTTCCTGGCCATGAACACCTCGATGACGACGCTCCTGCAGACGGACGCGGACCCCGCGCTGCGCGGACGCCTGCTCGGCATCTACGCGATGCTCTTCGCCGGGCTGCAGCCGCTCGGCACCGTCATGTACGCCGGGGTCGGCCAGGCGGTGGGGCTGTTCAACGCCATCGGCATCGGCGCCCTCGTCGTCGGGGTCGTCGCCGTGAGCGTTGCCGTCTCGCCCGGCTTCCGCGCCACGTTCGTGCCGCGGCGCGCGGCAGCGAGGCCGTGCCGGGAGCGGTGCTGACTAGACTGGCCGCGTGCGTCGCATCATCGTCCTCCTCGCCGCGGCGCTGCTCTGCGCGGCGTGCGGCGGCGGTTCGCCGGTGCCATCGGCGTCGCCGTCGGTGATCGCTCGAGTCGGGCCGACCGCCATCACCGCTGACGCCTTCGCGGTGCGCCTGCAGAGCACGCTGACCCAGGTCGATCCAGGCGGGCGGCCCGTCGAACAACCCCGCCATGACCGCGCAGGTGCGCGCGTCGGTGCTGCGCAGCCTGCTCATCGACACGGTCATCGCGCAGGAGGCGGCGGCGGCCGGCGTCGCAGCGACCGACGCCGAGGTGCAGGCTCAGGTCGACGCCGACGTCCAGACAGCCGGCGGCCAGTCGCAGCTGCAGACTCAGCTGGCCTCTGTCGGTGGTTCACTCACGCAGCTGCGCGACGAGATCCGCTCGTCGCTCAACGAGCAGAAGCTCGAGGACGTCTTCGCCCACCAGCGAGCCGCGGAGATCGAGCAGAAGCTGGCCGCGGGCACCTCCTTTGCCACCCTGGCCACGCAGTACTCGGATGACACCACCACGTCGGCCAAGGGGGGTTCGCTCGGCGCCGTCCCGCGCGCGCAGATCCAGGGTGACGACCCCACCTATGCGGCGGCGGTGCTCGCGCTGAAGCCGGGCGCAGCACACCGACCCGCCCGTCCACGACGCCCAGGGGTACGACATCGTCGAGCTCGAGTCGGCCACGGCCACCGCCCTGACGCTGAGCCACATCATCGTCGACGCGCCGCGTGCCGTACACCGTGAAGGAGCGGCCGGGATGGTTCGGCGAGGCCATCTTCGAATCCCTGGCGCAGGATTGCGCCGCGGGCCAGATCCACATCTACGTCAGCAATGTCGGCGACGATCCCTGCGCAGCCGCGTCGGCGAGCGCCTCGCCGAGCGCCGACACCGGCTGCGTCAGCAACTCCGTGAGGGCCTTCCTGGCCATCCCCGTCCGGCCTCCTGCGCTCGAGGCCTTCCATGGACTGCGAGCGCGGCTCGTGGCGGAGATCCCCGCGGTGCGGTGGGCCCCGGCCGCGAGCCCGCACATCACCCTGCATTTCTTCGGGGCGATCAGCGACCTGGAGGCGACACGCGCTCTCGAAGCGGTCCGTGCGGTGATGAGCGCGCAGCTGCCGCTGTCACTGCGCCTGCACGGGCTGGGGTCCTTCCCCTCGGGTGCTGATCCGCACGTTCTCTGGTGGGGCATCGACGGCCAGCGCGCACGGCTGACAGCGTGCGCGCTGGCGTGCCGCACGGCGCTGAGAGCGGCCGGCTTCGCGGTGGAGGAGCGTCGGTACCGCGCGCACTGCACCCTCGGTCGCCCGCGCCCCGGATGGGCGGCTGAGGCGCGCGAGCGCTGGCGGCGCATTGCTACGGAGAATCCCACCACTCCCGCATTCGCGGCAGACCGCGCGATCCTCTACGAGACGGTGACCGCGCCGGAGGGCGTGCGTCACGTTCCCGTCGAGGTGGTGGCGCTCCGCGCGGCCGGCGACGACATGCAGCGTCCGCAGTCAGTGCCCCTCGGGGAGGATGAGGTCGTACAGCTCGATCAGTGAGGCCTGACCATGGCCGCCCACCACGAAGCAGTCGTCGTCCTCAGGACAAGTCACTCCCTTGAACGTGGCGCTGGTGACCAGAGGGGTCCTGGTCACCGTCCAGCCGGCGCCATTGAACTGCTCGGCGAGTCCCTGGTCGACGCCGGCTGCCGCCCGGGCGACGCCCACCGCCCAGCAGTCGGCATCGCTGAGGCAGGTGACCGCACCGAGGGACCCGGCCCTGCTGAAGGCAGGGATCGGACTGTCGACCACCGTCCACGCGCTTCCCGTGTAGTGCTCGATCAACGGGCGCTGAACACCGCCACGCGCGCTGGTGCCGGCTGCCCAGCACGCGCCGGCGGGCGAGCAGGAGACGCCGCTCAGGGAGTCGGCGTCCCCAGCGTCGCCGGACGGGATCTCGGTCCACGCCCCGCCGTCGTATCGCTCGGTCAGGGTCTGGTTGGCACCTGTGGATCCGACCGCCCAGCAGGTGTGCGGGTCGCCGCACCACACCGCCAACAGAATGCTGCCGTCACCCGGCCGGCCCGCTCCGTTGGCGGTGGACCAGCGCCCTCCCGTGTAGTGCGCCACCAGGCGCTCACCGGGCGCCGGGCCGCTGTGGCCGACTGCCCAGCACTCTCCAGCGCCGGTGCAGCTGACCCCCGTGAGGGTCGCGCCGCCGGGCAACCCCCCGCTGCGCACCGACCAGCCGGAACCGTCGTAGTGCTCCAGCAGCGCCTGCGGGGCGCTCTGAGACGTGGCAGGCGCGCTCCCCACCGCCCAGCAGTCCGTGGCGTTGATGCAGCTCACCCCGGCCAGGGCGCCGCCACCTCCGGCGCCGCCGTCGGAGCTGGCCACCGCCGTCCACGCCGCGCCCCGATACCGTTCGATGAGCGGGTGTGCGCCCGACGGCGCGGCCCGCGGTGCGACCGACCGCCCAGCAGGAGTGGTCGTTGACGCAGTACACGCCTGCGAGCGGACCTCCCGGCGAGGGCGCGGCCAGAAGCGAGCCCGGTGCGATCTGACGGTTTCTCGAGGTCTGTTGGGTCTGCGTACCGCACCCGCTGCAGGCCAGGGCCGCAAGGAGCGTTCCCGCCGCGATCAGTGCGCTGACGGGCCCCCGCCCCTGAGCCCTCAACCTGCTTGCGATCAGAGAAGCCGGGGCTCCAGGCCCTCAGTGCGGATCTCGAACTCCTCGAGAGCCGCGGTGACGACGTGGCGTGGAACGCGCTCCTCGTCGGCAAGTGCGTCCAGCGCGGCAACGGTGATGTGCGGCGCGTCGACCTCGAAGTGGCTGCGCAGGGCTGCGCGTGTGTCGCTGCGTCCGTACCCGTCGGTGCCGAGCGGGATGAACCGGTGCGACACGAATCGCGCCACCTGCTCGGGCACCGTCTTCTGGTAATCGGTGACCGCGATCACCGGTCCGCTCACGTCGTGGAGCTGCTCGTCGAGGTAGGAGGTGCGGTGCGGTCCCTCCGGGTGGAGACGATTCCACCTCTCGACGGCGAGCGCGTCGTTGCGCAGCGCCAGGTAGCTGGGGACGCTCCAGACGTGAGCGGCGACGTCGTGCTCGAGGAGCAGTCTCTGCGCCTCCAGCGCGGCTTGCATCGCGGTGCCGCTGGCCAGCAGCTGCACAGTGTTGGCTCGCTCCTCGGCGGCCGGTTGGAAGCGGTAGAGGCCCCGCAGGATGCCGTCCTCGACGCCCTCGGGCATCGGCGGCATCGGGTGGTTCTCGTTGTACAGCGTCAGGTAGTAGAAGACGTCCTCACCGCGCTCGTACATGCGCCGCATGCCCTCGCGGACGATGACGGCGACCTCGAACGCGAACGCCGGGTCGTACACCTCGCAGTTGGGCACGGCGGAGAACAGCAGCGGCGAGTGACCGTCCTGGTGCTGCAGCCCCTCTCCGTTGAGCGTGGTGCGTCCGGCGGTGCCGCCCAGCATGAACCCCCGTCCGCGCGCATCGCCGAACGCCCACACCAGGTCGCCGACGCGCTGGAAGCCGAACATCGAGTAGTAGATGTAGAAGGGGATCATCGGCTCGCCATGCGTCGCGTAGGTCGTGCCGGCGGCGGTGAACGTGCCCATGGCGCCGGCCTCGGTGATGCCCTCCTCGAGCAGCTGGCCGTCGCGCGCCTCCTGGTAGCTCAGCACCATGTTGGCGTCGACCGGCTCGTAGCGCTGGCCGAACGGCGCGTAGATCTTGACCTCGCGGAACAGCGCGTCCATGCCGAAGGTGCGCGCCTCATCCGGGATGATCGGCACGATGCGGCTGCCCACCTCGGGGTCGCGCAGCAGGTTGCGCAGGATGGCGCCGAACGCAGCCGTCGTCGACGCGGCGCGTCCGTCCGCTGCCCTTGATCGACTCCGACCACACCGAGTCGGTGGGGATGGTGAGGCGCCGGTCGCGCACCACCCGCTTGGGCAGCGGGCCGCCGAGCGCGAGGCGGCGGCTCATCAGGTAGTCGATCTCGTCCGAGCGGCTGCCGGGGTGGTAGTACGGGGCGATGCCCTCGTCGAGCTGCTTGTCGCTGATGGGCAGCTGCAGCTTGTCGCGGAACGCCTTCAGCTCGGTGTCGCCGATCTTCTTGATCTGGTGGGTGGCGTTGCGTCCCTCGAAGAGCGAGCCGAGGGTCCATCCCTTGACGGTGTGCGCGAGGATCACCGTCGGCGCACCCTTCTGCTCGAGCGCGAGCCGGTAGGCGCTGTACAGCTTGCGGTAGTCGTGCCCGCCGCGACGGAGGTGGCGGAGGTCGTCGTCGCTGAGGTGCTCGACGAGCTTGCGCAGGCGCGGGTCGGGGCCGAAGAAGTTCTCGCGGACGTACGCGCCGCTCTCGGTGGAGTACTTCTGGAACTGGCCGTCGTTGGTGCTGTTCATCTTGTCGACCAGCACGCCGTCGACGTCGCGCGCCAGCAGCGGGTCCCATTCGCGCGCCCAGATCACCTTGACGACGTTCCAGCCGGCGCCGCGGAACACCGACTCCAGCTCCTGGATGATCTTGCTGTTGCCGCGCACCGGCCCGTCGAGCCGCTGCAGGTTGCAGCTGACCACGAAGACGAGGTTGTCGAGCTGCTCGCGGGCCGCCAGCGACAGCGCCGCCGTGGCCTCCGGCTCGTCCATCTCGCCGTCGCCGAGGAACGCCCAGACGCGCGACTCGCTGGTGTCGGCGATCTTGCGCTGGTACAGGTAGCGGTTGAAGCGCGCCTGGTAGATGGCGTTGAGCGGGCCGAGCCCCATCGACACGGTGGGGAACTCCCAGAAGTCCGGCATCAGCCGCGGATGCGGGTACGAGCTCAGGCCCTTGCCGCCGGCCTCGTGGCGGAAGTTGTCGAGGTGCTCCTCGGTGAGCCGGCCCTCCAGGAACGCGCGCGAGTACATTCCCGGCGCGGCGTGACCCTGGTAGTAGATCTGGTCGCCGGAGCGGCCGTCGTCCTTGCCGCGGAAGAAGTGGTTGAAGCCCACCTCGTACAGCGACGCCGACGACGCATACGTGCTGAGGTGGCCGCCGATGCCGTCGCTGCGCTTGTTGGCGCGGGTCACCATGACGGCGGCGTTCCAGCGGACGATGCGGCGGATCCTGCGCTCCATCTCCTCGTCGCCGGGGAACCACGGTTCCTCCTCGGGCGGGATGGTGTTGATGTACGGCGTGGACACCAGCGCGGGGACGCCGACGTTGAGGCTGCGCGCGCGTTCGGCGAGCTTGCCGATGACGAAGCGCGCGCGCGACACGCCCTCGGTCGCCACCAGGGTGTCCAGCGACTCCAGCCATTCGGCGGTCTCGTCGGGGTCGCTGTCGGGCAGCTGGTGCAGGAATGCGTCGAAGGTCATGTCACCTGTCCGTGGGAGGGGCGTGGCATCGACCCCCAGCGTACCGCTCTAGCTGCGCGCGCCCACCTCGGCCTCCGACGCCTGGTCGGCGGCCTGGGCGCGCTGGAGGCGCAGCGTCTGGTCGCGGCTCTCGACCACCAGCCGGCGCGCCGACTCCTTGAGCTCACCGCCCTCGAGCAGCCGGTCGGCCGCCGCGATCACGCCGTCGTCGACGCGGTACACCGGGTACATGCCGGCCGTGAAGAACTCCGCCTCCTCCGAGCTGCGCTCGCGCCAGTAGCGGGGCACCAGCTCCACCCAGCGGTCGAGGAACGGTGCGAACAGCTCCTCCTGGTCGCGCTCCTGCAGGCCGCGGATCAGCGCCTTCTGCGTCGCCAGCGGGGTGTCCGGGTCGATGAGCCGCTCCCAGGCAGCCTCCTTGGCGGCCGGGATCGGGGCGGGCCGCGCAGGCTGCAGCGGCCTTGCGCAGTCCCACGTCGGTCCGGTCACTCGGCGGACTCGGCGTTGATGGCGTCCTCGCCCATACGGCCGGCGGCGGCCAGGCGGCGGATCAGGAACCAGCGCAGGTCCTGGTCGACCACCATGCCCTGGGGCAGGTCGCGTCCCTCGAGGAGGCCGGCGGCAGCTCCGAGCTGGGCGTCCGTGTCCGACGTCGTCACCGTGGCCCGCAGCGCGGTGAGCTGGTGCGGCGTGCCCGGCGAGGCCTTCTTCAGGATCGCCTGTGAGGTCTCGTGCAGTCGCGCTCGCAGCGCCGGGCGGTTGTCCGGGTGGCTGTACAGCTCGACGGCGCCGATCGCCTGTCCGAGGATGTCGTCGACGATCGTCGGCACCGGCTCGTTGGGCGCGTGACGGGCCACCAGGTCGATGTAGCGGCTGGCGGGCAGCTCGCCGTCACGGGTCATGTCCCACACGGCGGCCCAGATCAGCGAGCGGGCGAGCGCGTCGTCGAGGTCGCTGAGATGGTCGATGACCGTCTGCGTCGACACGTCGTCGAGCCGGATCTTGGCGAAGGTCAGGTCGCCGTCGTTGAGCAGGAGCAGGGCGGGCCGCGCGCGGCGCCGCAGCGCCTCGAGCTCGGTCCGCTCCCCGGCGACGTCGAGCTCCAGGCGCTCGGTGCGCACCAGACGGCCGTTGTCGTCGAGGTCGTAGAGGCCGACGCCGACGCGGTGCGAGCGAAGCGTCGGGAACCTCGGGTTGGCCGCCGACTGGACGATGGTGCAGCTCTCGATCATGCCGTCGCCGGTGGTCGCCACCTCGGCATGGAGCACGTTCATGCCCGGCCGTCTGGAGCCATTCGCGGGTCCACGCGTGGAGGTCGCGTCCGGAGTGGCGCTCGAGGGGGGCCAGGAAGTCGACCAGCGAGGCGTTGCCCCACTGGTGCTCCTTGAAGTAGTCGCGGACGCCGCCGAAGAACGCCTCCTCGCCGACCCACGCCACCAGCTGGCGCAGCACCGACGCACCCTTCGCGTAGCTGATGCCGTCGAAGTTGAGGCGGCCGGTGCTGACGTCGGGGACATCGGCGGCGATGGGGTGCGTGGTCGGGAGCTGGTCCTGCAGGGCTGCCCACGACTTGTCGCCGTTGGCGAAGTCGACCCAGGCGCTGGTGTACTTGGTGGCCTCCGCCTGGGCGTCGTTGCCCATGTACGTGGCGAAGCTCTCGTTGAGCCAGAGGTCGTCCCACCAGCGCATGGTCACCAGGTCGCCGAACCACATGTGCGCCATCTCGTGGAGGATCGTTCCGGCCCGCCAGGCGAGCACTGTCGCGGGCACCGGGCCGCGGTAGATGGTGCTCTCCTCGTTGAAGGTGACGCACGCGACGTTCTCCATCGCGCCGGCGTTGAACTCGGGCACGAAGAGCTGGTCGTACTTGGTGCCGAACGGGTACTTCATCTTGAAGCGCTTGGCGAAGTGCGTCAGCCCCTGCTTGGTGATCTCGAAGATCTCGGCATCGTCGAGGTAGCGGCGCAGCGACTGGCGGCAGTAGAGGTTGAGCTCGACGCCCTCGTGCGAGTCGGTGACCCGCGCGTAGGGCCCGGCCACGATGGCCACCAGGTAGCTGGACATGATCGGCGTCGCGCTGAAGACCGTGACCGTCGACGCGCCGCGCTCCTCGGTGCGCGTCCACCGGCGCGTTGCTGACCACCGTCCACTCCGACGGCGCCGCGACGCGCAGCGTGAACGTGGCCTTGAGGTCCGGCTGGTCGAAGCAGGCGAAGACGCGGTGCGCCTCGAACGGCTCGCATTGCGTGTAGAGGTACACGTTGCCGTCAGCCGGGTCGACGACGCGGTGCAGCCCCATGCCGGTGTGCGAGTAGCGGCAGTCGGCCACGACACGCAGCGTGTTGCTGGCCGCGAGGCCGCTGAGCGCGATCCGGTTCTCGGAGAACGCCGAGACGTCGACGCTCGTGCCGTTGAGCACGATCTCCTGGACGGAGGCGGCGTCGAGGTTGACGAAGGTGGACGCTCCGTCAGGTGCCGCGAAGGTCACCTCCGCGGTGCTGCGGAAGGTCGGCGCGTCCGGCCCGGCGGTGAGGTCGAGGTCGATGTCGTAGTGGAGGCCGGAGATCAGGCTGACCCGTTCCTCGGCTTCGGAGCGCAGGAGATCGTCAGGAGTCACCGCCCTAGCCTATCGTCCCGGCGCTCGCTTCTGTCGCGGTTTCAACCAGCCTGTTGCAGGGCCTCGTCCAGGTCGGCGAGCAGGTCGTCGAGGTCCTCGATCCCAACGGAGAGGCGGAGCAGGCCGTCGCCGAGGCCGATGCGACGGCGCTCGTCGACCGGCACCGAGGTGTGGGTCATGAGGCCCGGGATGCTCGGCGAGCGACTCCACGGCCCCCAGCAACTCGGCGAGGGTGAAGAGGCGCAGCGCCTCGAGCACGCGCACGGCGGCAGCCTCGTCGGCGAGCTCGAAGGACACCATGCCACCGAAGACTCCGCCCATCTGACGCAGCGCCAGCTCGTGCTGGGGATGAGATGTCGAGGCCGGGGTGATGGACGGCGCGGACGGCTGGATGGTTCTCGAGGTGCCGGGCCACCGCCAGGGCGTTGTCGCTGTGCCGCTGCACGCGCAGCGCGAGCGTCTTCAGCCCGCGGAGCAACAGCCAGCAGTCGAATGGCGAGGGCACCGCGCCGGCGGCGTTCTGGTGGAATCGCAACCCCTGCGCCAGGTCCTCGTCGCTGGTCACCAGGCACCCGCCGAGCACGTCGCTGTGGCCGCCGAGGTACTTGGTGGAGCTGTGCATCACCAGGTCCGCGCCGAGCTCGAGCGGTCGCTGCGCGTACGGCGTCGCGAAGGTGCTGTCGACGGCCAGGCAGGCGCCGCGGCCGTGGACAGGCTGCGCAGTGGCGGCGATGTCGACGATGCGCAGCAGCGGGTTGGTGGGGCTCTCGATCCACACCAGCCGGGTGCGGTCGGTCATCGCGGCCTCGACCGCGCCCGGGCACGGTGGCGTCGACCGCGCTGAAGGTGATGCCGTAGCGGCGCATCACCTTGTCGAAGAGGCGGTACGTGCCGCCATAGGCGTCCTGCATGTACACGACGTGGTCGCCCTGGCTCGAGCAGGAGCATCACCGTTGTGGTGGCGGCGAGCCCGGACGCGAACGCCAGCCCGTGGCGGCCGCCCTCGAGAGACGCCAGGCAGGTCTCGAGCTGCTCGCGCGTGGGGTTGTTGCTGCGCGTGTACTCGTAGCCGCCGTGCCGGCCGATCCCCTCCTGGGCGAACGTGGTGGCGAGGTGGATCGGTTGCACCACTGCGCCGGTGGCCGGGTCGGGGCCCTGGCCCACGTGGATGGCCCGGGTCGCGAAGCCCGGGCGGCGCGTGTTCATGTCAGCGATGGTGGGCGACGTACTCGAGGAGGTCGGCGCGCGTGATCACGCCCACGGGCCGGTCGGCGTCGATGATGGTCACCGCCGCCTCGCCGGACAGCAGCGGCGCGAACGCCTCGTCGAGCGGTGCGTCGGCGGCCACCGAGGTGAAGGGTGGGTCCATCGCCGCCGACACCGAGGCGGTCACCACCGCCGGGTCGCGATACACGCGGTCGAGCAGGGTGCGTTCGGCGATGCTGCCGACCACGACCCGGTCGCCGTTGCTTCCCTCGACGACGGGCAGCTGCGAGATGTTGTACCGCTGCATGAGGTCGATGGCCTCGCCCACCGAGCTCCCGGCCTCGACGGCGACCAGCGAGGGCACCCGGCCGTCCGCGGCGTGCGAGGCGAGCACCTCGCGCACCCGCGCCGGCCCGAGCCGGTCGAGGAAACCGTTCTGGCGCATCCACTCGTCGGAGAAGAACTTGGTGAGGTAGTTGCGCCCGGTGTCGGGCAGCAGGACGACGATGACGCCGTCGGGGTCCGTGTCGGCGGCGACGACCAGCGCAGCGTGCAGCGCCATGCCCGCCGGAGCCACCTACGAGGATGCCCTCCTCACGCGCCAGCCGGCGAGCGGCGACGAAGGCCTCACGGTCGGTGACCTGGATGATCCTGTCGACGACGGCGGGGTCGAAGGTGCCCGGCCAGAAGTCCTCGCCGACACCCTCGATCTTGTACGGGGCGATCGGGCCGGAGAAGATCGAGCCCTCGGGATCGGCGCCCACCACCTGGATCGCCGCGTTCTGCTCCTTGAGGTAGCGGCCGGTGCCACTGATGGTGCCACCCGTCCCCACGCCGGCGACGAAGACGGTGATGCGTCCGTCGGTCTGGCGCCACAGCTCCGGGCCGGTCGTCTCGTAGTGAGCCTGCGGGTTCTTGGCGTTGAAGTACTGGTTGGGCTGGAAGGCGCCGGGAATCTCTCGCGACAGGCGGTCGGCGACCGAGTAGTACGACTGCGGCGACTCCCTGTCGACGTTGGTGGGGCAGACCACGACGTCCGCGCCGTACGCCTTGAGAAGGCTGATCTTCTCCGCCGACATCTTGTCGGGCATGACGAAGATCATCTTGTAGCCCTTGATCGCGGCCACCATGGCCAGGCCGTGCCCGGTGTTCCCGGAGGTGGGCTCGACGATGGTGCCCGCCCGGGCGCAGCCGGCCGCTGCGCTCGGCCTCCTCGACCATGCCCAGGGCGATGCGATCCTTGACGCTCCCGCCCGGGTTGAGCTGCTCCATCTTGGCCAGCACGGTGGCGCCGACCCCGCGGGTCAGAGCGCGCAGCCTCACCAGGGGGGTGTTGCCCACCAGGTCGAGGATGCTCTCCGAGTACTCCACCGCCGCGATTCTAGGCGTGTCACAGGCGGCACCCGTGCCGCGGTGCCGTGGCTACCCGCCATTGCCGGAGCGCAGGAGGTAGGCGCTCTCGATGTAGTCCTCGACCATGCGAGTCGCGGAGAAGCGCGGTCCGTTGGTGCGCAGGGACCGCTTGATGCGGCGCACCCATTCGTGCGGAACGCCGTCGCTCTCGCGCGTGTAGAACAGCGGCGCCACCTCGTGCTCGAGCAGGTCGTACAGGGCCGCCGCGTCGCGGGTGTCCTGCACGCTGGGGTCGTACACGGCGTCGCCGGAGATGGCCCAGCCGTTGGCGCCGTCGTACGCCTCGGCCCACCAGCCGTCGAGAACCGAGAGGTTGAGGCCGCCGTTGAGCACGGACTTCATCCCGCTGGTGCCGCTCGCCTCCAGCGGCGGGCGGGGGAGGTTGATCCAGAGGTCGCAGCCGGCCACCAGCTGGGAGGCGATGCCGAGGTCGTAGTTGTCGAGGAACGCCACCCGCTCGGCGGCGTGGGCGAGCTCCTTGAAGCTGAACACACCCTGCGCCGAGCGCTTGCCCTCCTCGTCGTTGGGGTGAGCCTTGCCGGCGAGGATCATCTGCATCGGACGCTCCAGGTTGGAGATCAGCTCCGCCACCCGGTGCGGCTCGAGGGTGAGCAGGTACAGGCGCTTGTAGGTGGCGAGCCGGCGGGCGAAGCCGATGGTCAGCGAGTCGGCGCTGAACCCTCGCTCGGCCGCCGCGACCATCTCCCGGTCCTCGCTGCGCGCCAGCCGGGTGGCGACGCTGCGGTCGCGGACGTACTCGACGAACTCCGCACGCAGCCGGCAGCGCAGGGCCCACAGCTCGGCGTCGGGGATGTCGTCGACGGGGGCCCACGTCGCCGGGTCGGCGGCGCGCGTCATCCAGCCGTCCTCGAGGTGGCGATCGAGCAGGGCGCGCATCGGCGGCGCCATCCAGGTGGGCACGTGGACGCCGTTGGTGACGTGCCCGATGGGGACCGTGTCGACGGGCCGCTCCGGGAACAGCGACTGCCACATCTGCCGCGCCACCTCGCCGTGGCGGCGGCTCACCCCGTTGGCGGAACGGCTCATCTTGATGCCGAGCGGGGTCATCACGAACGGCTCGTGCGGGTTCTCGGGGCGGGTGCGGCCCAGCTGCAGGAAGCTCTCGAAGTCCATGCCGATCTCGCCGGGGAAGTCGCCCATCACCTCGGCGATCTCGGCGACGTCGTAGCCCTCGTTGCCCGCCGCCACCGGGCGTGTGGGTGGTGAACACGGTCCGCTCGCGCGCGGCGGCGAAGGCCGTGTGCCGGTCGACGCCGGCCGCGATGTCGCGCCGCGCCAGCTCGAGCGGCGCCAGCCCGGCGTGGCCCTCGTTGAGGTGGATGATGGCGGGGTCCATCCCCATCGCCTCGAGCGCGCGCATCGACCCGATGCCGAGCAGCGCGTACTGGGCCAGCCTGATGCCCCGGTCGCTCTCGTAGAGGCGCGCCGTGATCCAGCGGTCGGTGCGCGAGTTCTCGCGCCGGTCGGCGTCGAGCAGGAACAGCGGCACCCGCCCCACCTGCACGCGCCACACCTGCACGACCAGCTCGCGCCCGCGCAGCGGAACGGTGATGGTCAGGGCTCGCCGGCCGCGTTACGGACAAGGGCGGCAGGAACACGATCGGGGTCGAGCGGGATCCAGTACTCGTGCTGGTAGCCGGTGCGGTCCATGCGCTGCAGGAAGTACCCCTGGCGGTAGAGCAGGCCGACCGCGACCATCGGCACCGCCAGGTCGCTCGCCTCCTTGAGGATGTCGCCGGCGAGCACGCCGAGGCCGCCGGCGTAGATCGGCAGCGAGGTGTGCACGGCGAACTCCGCGCAGAGGAAGGCCACCGGGTGCGCCGCGGACGCCCTGCCCTGCAGCGCGGGCCGGGCGCGATCGGCCTCGATCGACGCGAGGATCGCAGTCGGCCTGCGCCATCAGCGCCGCGTCCGAGGCGACGCGCCCGAGCGTCTCCGCCGACGAACTCGAGCAGCAGGCGCACCGGGTTGCAGTTGGAGCGCTCCCAGCGCAGCGGATCGATGGCCGCGAAGAGCTCGCTGCCCCCCGGCGTCCACGACCAGAGGTAGTTGTAGGCGATGCGCGCGAAGGCGGCCATCGGCTCCGGCAGGCGGGCGGCGAGGTCCTCGGCGGCGCGGACCAGGTCGTAGCTGCCGTCGACGAGGCTCGGCGAGGCAGCGGTCTCGGTCATTGCGCGCGATGGTAGCGTCCGCCGGCGACGGCGCTGGACGTGGGCACCGCGCGCGCTCAGCCGGTGGTCAGCGCCGCCCTGATGGCCCGCGCCCCGGCCGCCGGGCCGTCGGCGTGCCCGAACACCGCGGTGCCTGCCACCAGCACCGTCGCGCCCGCCGCGACGCACGCGGCTGCGTTGGCGGCGTCGACGCCGCCGTCCACCTCGATCTCGGTGGCGAGGTCGCGGCGGTCGATCTCGGCGCGCAGCGCCGCGACCTTCTCGAGCGTGTGCGGGATCAGCGTCTGGCCGCCGAACCCGGGGTCGATGGTCATCACCAGCGCGAGGTCGCAGATCTCGAGGACGTCGCTGAGCGCGGTCACCGGCGTGCTCGGGTTGATGGCCGCCCCGGAGCGGCAGTCCAGCGCCCGGATCGGCGCCAGCGTGCGGTGGAGGTGGGGCGACACCTCCTGGTGGACGGTGATGCCGTCGGCGCCCGGCGGCGGCGAACGTCTCGAGGTGGCGCTCCGGCTCGCGGATCATGAGGTGCAGCTCGAGCGGCAGGCTGGTCTCGCGCCGCAGCGCCCGCACGGTGTCCGTCCCGAACGTGAAGTTGGGCACGAAGCTGCCGTCCATCACGTCGACGTGCAGGCGCTCGACGCCGCCGCCCTCGAGCGCCTGCACCGCCTCAGCGAGGCGGGCGAAGTCGGCGGCGAGCATGCTGGGCGCGATGCAGACGGCGTCGCTGCAGGCAGCCCAGGTCGATCGCGGCACGGTGTGCAGGGTAGCCGATGCCGGTCTCCGGGCTCGAGCGAGCCGCTCTCGTCAGAGCGTGACGGATCGGCACGCGTACAGAGTGGAAACGGCCCAGTCGCATAAAGTTAGTGTCCTCATGGTGGGAAGGTGAACACTCGCGCCGGCGCGGGGCTCGACGTCGAGAGGGCGCTCGGCGGCGCCGTCAGCGAGCTGGCGGCGACCCTGCGCGGCAACGCGCGCCGACGGTGAGGGCGTCGACTCGCTGGCGCGAACGCTCGCCGGCCACGCCCTCACCGGGTCGGTCCGAGGCTGCGCGGTCTGCGTCATCGACGGCGCCCGAGGCCCTGCGCGTCGTCGGCGTGGCGGGCAGCACCGGCGACCTGACTGCCGGCTCGGTGTGGGAGCTGGCCGCGTCTCCTCTCCCCGAGGTGCTCGCCGGCTGCGGACCGCATCCAGCCCGTGGAGGCCGAGGCGAGCCTGCTCGGGCGGGCGCTGCGCGTCGCCGAGGGCGGTCAGCTGGTGGGCGCCCCGCTGCGCTACGAGGAGGAGGGCGCCGGCAGGCCGACGCTCGCTCGGCGCGCTGCTCCTGGTGCGCGATCGGCCCGCGCCGCTGGCCGACGACGAGTCGGCGTTCTTCGAGGACTACGTGTCGCTGGTCGGCGCTGGCGCTGCGGCAGTCGCGGCTGCACGCCGAGAGCCAGGTGACGTCCGAGGCGATGATGTCCTTCCTCAACCTGGTGGTGCACGACCTGCGCGCGCCGCTGACCGTGCTCTCCGGCTACGTCGAGCTGCTGCGTGACGGCACCTTCGGCGACGGCCCGCAGGAGTGGCAGAAGCCGATGGAGATGATCGCCGCCAAGCTGCAGCGAGACCCACCGGCTCGTCGACGACATCCTGCTCGCCGCGCGCCTCGAGAGCGGCGCCGCGCCGGTGAGCCTGGAGACGCTCGACCTCAACGACGTCATCGCGCGCGCCGCGGCACGCAGCGAGCCCCGCGCGGTGCTGGCTGGGGCGCGGGTGGAGGCCGTGACGCAGCCCGCAGCGGTGGCGGTGGTCGCCGACCGCTTCCAGGTGGACCGCATCGTCGACAACCTGGTCAACAACGCCATCAACTACGGCGGCCCGTCGCCGTGGGTGCGGCTGTCCGTCGACCCCGCCGACCCGCCCGCGATCCGCGTCGAGGACCACGGCGTGGGCATCAGCCCAGAGCTGCATTCGCGGATCTTCGACCGCTTCTTCCGGATCGACAACCGCGTCCCGGGCACCGGCTTCGGGCTGCACGTCGGCCGCGTCCTCGCCGAGGCCTGCGGCGGGATCCCTGCGGCTCGAGCGCAGCGTGCCCGGCGAGGGCAGCGTGTTCCGCCTCGAGCTCCCGGCGGCCGCCGCTGCCGCCTGACGCGGTCGATGCGCTCGGGTACGAGCGAATAGCATCGACGCAGACGCGGACTGCTCCGCGGTCCGCACCATCGATGCTCGACCACAGGAGGCTGGCGCATGGCGGCTCAGGACGGGATCGCACTGCTGCGCGAGGACCATCGCGCGGTGAAGAAGCTCTTCAAGGAGTTCTCCGCAACCGGGGACCGCGCGCACGCGGCGCGCCGCCGCCTCGCCGACAGGATCATCACCGAGCTGTCCATCCACGCGGGCATCGAGGAGAACGTGCTGTACCCGCGCGCCCGGGTGGCCATGCCCAAGGTCCGAGGACGACGTGCTCGAGGCTCTCGAGGAGCACCACATCGTCAAGGTGACCTGCGCCGAGCTCGAGAAGATGCAGCCCAGCGACGAGCGGTTCGCGGCCAAGATGCAGGTGCTCATCGAGAACGTCAAGCACCACATCAAGGAGGAGGAGGAGGAGCTCTTCCCCAAGCTGCGCAAGGTGTTCAGCCGCGAGGACCTGGTCGTCATGGGTGAGGACATGCGC
Source organism: Candidatus Dormiibacterota bacterium (assembly GCA_963751755.1). GTDB lineage: Bacteria > Chloroflexota > Dormibacteria > Aeolococcales > Aeolococcaceae > Aeolococcus. The sequence continues at coordinate 90,425 of CAVVVH010000002.1, forward strand.
GCCGCCAAGCGGGTGGTGCCGCCGCGGCCGCACCCGGCCGCGCCCGACCAGCCGCCGGGCAGCATCGCCGCCGCCGCCGTGTCGACGCCGGTGGACGCCGCCCGCAAGACCGTCGGCGCCGCGGTGCGCCGCGGGCGCAAGGCGGTCGCCGGCGTGGTGGACGGGTCGGCGCGGTGAGCGAGCGCGAGGTTGCGCGCACCGCCTGACCCGCAGCGCCGCGGCGCGTTGCCCCGACCAACGGCGACATCTCCGAGCTGCTCGCGCGCGCCGCGGACGAGCAGGAGGACGGCAGCCAGCGTCAGCGCGCGATGCGCCGCGCGTCGCGCGCCGCGCTCGGCTGGGACGTCCGTGCCGTCGACGTCGTCGCCGCAGGGCCTGCCGCTGACCACGCTGCCACGCGTCGGTCCCTGGCTCGCGGAGGTCATCGGCGCCTGGATCGCCGCCGGGCGCCGCGCCCCGCCGGCGCCGCCGCTGCGCGCCGGTTTCCTGGCGCGTGCCGACGCGCTGCGCACCGTCGCGGCCAGCCGGGGCTGGGCGTCGGCGATCCGCTGCGACCTGCAGATGCACACCCTGAGCAGCGACGGGCACGCGTCCGCTGGAGGCGATGGCGCGCCGCTGCATCGAGCTCGGCTACAGCCACATGGCGGTGACCGACCACTCCGAGGGGCTGCGCATCGCCCACGGCATGGACGCGGCGACGCGCGCCGCGCAGGCGGCCGAGGTGCGCGCGCTGAACAGCGTGCTGGCCGCGGAGGGCCACGAGTTCCGCGTCCTCCACGGCCTCGAGATGAACGTCGAGCCCGACGGCAGCGGCGACACCGACCCGGGCGTCCTCGGCGAGCTCGACCTCGTCCTCGGCGCCTTCCACTCCAAGCTGCGCCTGCGTCGACGACCAGACCGACCGCTACATCCGCGCGCTGCGCAACCCCACCGTCGACGTGCTGGCGCACCCGCGCGGGCGCATGTACAACCACCGCGTCGGGCCTGCAGCGCGCGCTGGGACGAGGTGTTCGAGGCGGCGGCCGAGCTCGGCGTGGCGCTCGAGGTCGACGCCTACCCGGACCGCCAGGACCTCGACGTCGAGCTGCTGCGCCGGGCGGCGCGGCACGACGTGTGGATCGCGGTGGACACGGACTCGCACCACCCCGTCGACCTCGACGCCATGCCGCTCGGCGTCGCCGCGCTCATCGAGGCGGGCGTGCCGCGCGAGCGGGTGCTCAACACGCTGACGCCGCGACGAGCTGCGTCGACTGGGTCGCGCGCGGCGCGCGCGCGCCGCGGCGCGTGCGGCGCCGACCGGCGACGAGTCAGCCCACCGGCGCCTCGCTGAGTCGCGGGAACGCGGGTGGGGCGCAGGCCGGCTCGCGACGCGTGCGCGGCGAAGCGCACCGCGTCCCGCACCGCGCAGCCCGACGGGGTCGTTGTTGAAGAAGACGTAGACGTCCTCGTCGGCGCCCCACAGCCGGCGATGCGCGCGGCCCAGCTGCGCAGCGCGGTGTCGCCGTAGCAGGGGTACGGCGTCGCCCGGCCCTCGTGGAGCCGCACGAATCCCCAGGTGGAGGTGCGCCACAGCGGCTGCAGCGGTCGGCCGCGGCGGTCGGTCAGGCACAGCGCGGCGTCGTGCTCGCGCAGGCAGGCCGCAACCTCGTCGGTGTACCAGCTGGCGTGACGGAACTCGACGGCGACGCGCCAGCGCCGCGGGAATGCGGTCAGCGCGGCGTCGAGCCGCTCGACGTCGCAGCGCATCGTCGGCGGCAGCTGGAGCAGGAGCGGGCCCGGTCTTGGCTGCCAGCGGCTGCGGCGCGCTCGAGGAAGAGCCGCACCGAGTCATCGGGCTCGCGCAGCCGGCGGATGTGGGTGAGGTAGCGGCTCAGCTTGAGGACGAAGCGGAAGTCCGCCGGCGTCTCCTCGCCCCAGCGCCTGAACGTCTCCGCCGCGGGCAGGTTGTAGAAGGTGTTGTTCACCTCCACGCAGGCGAAGCGCTCCGCGTAGTGCGCCAGCCAGCTGCGCTGCGGCAGCGCCGCGCGGGTAGAAGCGGCCGCGCCACGACGCGTACTGCCAGCCCGAGGTGCCGACGATGAGCGCCACGTCGGCGTCAGTCGAGCGATCGCGCCGCGGCGGCGTCGAGGAACCACAGCAGCTCGCCGCGGCCGGCCGCACCCGGGCCGCGGGCACGCTGCCGTCGATGACGCCGCGCAGCGCATCGCCCTTGGACGCGCCGGTGACCAGGAAGGCGACGCGCGCCGCGGCGTTGATCGCCGGCAGCGTCAGGGTGAGGCGCTCGGCTGGCGGGTCCGGGGCGCTGCCCGCGCGCCGCCCAGGCGTCCGTGACGTCGAGCGCAGGCGTGCCCGGGAAGAGCGAGGCGGTGTGGCCGTCGGTGCCGAGCCCGAGCAGCACCAGGTCGAGTCGCGGCGGCGCGCCGCATCGGTCTCGAGCAGGTGCGAGTACGGCGGCGGCCGCGGCGTCGAGGTCGGGCCGCTCCGCCTCCATCCGGTGCACCTGCTCCGGCGGGACGGCCACCTTGGAGAGCAGCGTGTCGGCGAGCAGCCGGTAGTTGCTCTGCGCGTCGTCGGGCGGCACGGCGCGCTCGTCGCCGAAGAACACGTGCCAGCGCTGCCAGTCGATGCTGCTCGCGGAACGTCGACGACGCCAGCGCCTCGTAGAGGAAGTGCGGCGTGGTGCCGCCGGACGCCGCGATGCGGAACTCGTCCGCCGCCGCGGCATTGATCGCGCGACCCACTCCGCTGCCGCCGCGGCCAGCGCGATGGGATCGCTGACCACCCGCACCTCCCCCGGCAGCGCGGCGCGCGCTCATCGCTAGGCGTTGGCCAGCGACGCCGCGCTGCGCAGCGCGGCGCGGTACACGGGGTCCTCCCCGCTGCCCTCGAGCAAGCCGCCCGACCAGGTCGATGGTGTCGAGGTCCGGGACGGGCACCGCGCGTTCTGCGGTCAGGCCGCCGTCGACGTCGATGAGGCTGTGCAACGCCGAGCCGCGGCGCTCCAGCGTCACCAGCGCCTCGTGGCCGCCGGCGCGGCAGTGCAGCGCGACGCGCACGAGGTCGTGCTCGCTGACGTCGTCGGTCCTCGCGCGCGGCGGCGGTCACGCCGCGGGCCATCGGTCGGCGCCCGGCCAGTCGAGCCGGCTGGCCAGCCAGCCGGCGATCAGCCAGGTCTGCGCCGAGACGCGGTCGCCGCTGCACTCCACGTCGACGCGCGTGATGCCGTGCACGAAGGGCCGCATCTCCTCGCCGTCGAAGGACTGCGCGAGCAGCTGGCGCCACATCCGGGTGCGCTCCCAGGCGACGTCGCACAGCGAGATGGCGTCGCCGACCGCGTCGAGCTCGTCGGCGAGCGTGCGCAGCGTGCCGGCGTGGTCCTCGTACTCGCCGCTGTCGATGATCAGGCGCTCGCAGATCGCCACCGCGTCCTGCCCGAACGCCTGGTGCAGCGGCGGCGACCCGACCAGCCAGAGGTACACCGGGATGTCCGGGACCAGCAGCGGCGTGACCACGCTGGCCATGTGGTACGCGGCCTCACCGCCGACCTGCAGGCGCACCTGCTCGGCGCACACCTGGCCCTCGTCGACCGCCGAGCACTGCAGCGACAGGTCGGCCTCCATCTGGTCGGGACCCTCCGGGGTCGGCGAGGATGATGATGGCGCGCGCCGGGTGCTTGCGCCCCGAGCCGGCCCACCGCCTGCGTCGCCATGTCGGCGCTGTCGGCGTCGACGCAGGCGGCCACCAGGTTGAGCACCGACAGGCGCACCGCGCCGCCCTCGATGCCGCCGCTGCGCAGCATCTCGCGGTGCATCTCGGCGAGCACGCGGTTGACGGCGTGCAGGCCGCTGGCGTGCGAGACCTGCAGCGGCGCGCCGACGGCGGTCATCTCAGAGGCGCCGCCACTGCCGGCCGTCGCGAGCCATGAAGTCGCGCGAGCTCTGCGGTCCCCACGTGCCGGCCTCGTAGTTGGGGAAGTCGTCGCACCTTCGGGCGGGTGGGCGCGCCAGCCGTCGAGGATGGCGGTGCAGAAGCGCCACGCCTCCTCGACCTCGTCCTCGCGCGCGAACAGGGTGGCGTCGCCGAGCATGCAGTCGAGCAGCAGGCGCTCGTACGCCTCCGGCGACTCCTTGAGGAAGGCGCTGCCGTACAGGAAGTCCATGTTCACCGTGCGGATGCGCATCGACTGCCCGGGCACCTTGGCGCCGAAGCGCAGCGTGATGCCCTCGTCGGGCTGGATGCGCAGCACCAGCAGGTTGGGATCGATGCTGTCCGACGGCACCTGGCCGGACGGCGTCGGCGTGTTGCCGCCGAAGGGGGAGTGGGGGACGCGGCGGAACTGGATGGCGATCTCGGTGGCGCGCTTGGGCAGCCGCTTGCCGGTGCGCAGGTAGAACGGCGTGCCCGCCCAGCGCCAGTTGTCGATCTCCACCTTCATGGCCACGAAGGTCTCGCGCACCGAGTCCGGCGCGACGCCCTTCTCCTCGCGGTACCCGGGGACGCGCTCGCCGTCGATCCATCCCGGCCCGTACTGACCGCGCACGGTGTGCGAGCGGCGCGTCGTCGGGGTGGATCGGGCGCACCGCGCGCAGCAGCTTCACCTTCTCGTCGCGCACGGTCTCGGCGCGGAAGTTGCTCGGCGCCTCCATGCCGACGATGGCCATCAGCTGCATGACGTGGTTCTGGATGATGTCGCGCAGCGCGCCCGACTCCTCGTAGTACGCGCCGCGGCCCTCGACGCCGATGTTCTCGGCGACGGTGATCTGCACGTGGTCGATGTACTGCCGGTTCCAGAGCGGCTCGAAGATGCCGTTGGCGAACCGGAACACGAGGAGGTTCTGCACCGTCTCCTTGCCGAGGTAGTGGTCGATGCGGTAGATCTGCTCCTCGTTGAAGGCGGCGTGCAGCTTGTTGTTGAGCTCGCGGGCGCTCTGCAGGTTGTGGCCGAACGGCTTCTCCACGACCATGCGCGCGTAGCTGCCGCCGGCGGGCTGGGACAGTCCCTCGGCGCCCAGGCGCTCGGCGAGCGGCGCGAACCCGCTCGGCGGGATCGAGAAGTAGAAGATGCGGTTGCCGGCCGTGCCGCGCTCGCGGTCGAGCTCCTCGAGGGTCTCGCGGATCGCCTTCAGCCCGTCCTCGGCCTCGAGGTCGAAGGAGCAGTAGCGCAGCCCGTCGGCGAAGACGCTCCAGACGTCGTCGCGCAGCGGCACGCGGCCGTACTTGGCGACGCTGTCGCGCATCGCGTCGCGGAACTCGTCGGTCGACTGCTCGGTGCGCCCGGCGCCGACGATGCTGAAGCCCGGGCGGCAGCTGGCCGTCGGCCGCCAGCGCGTACAGGGCGGGCACCAGCTTGCGCTTGGTGAGGTCGCCGGTGGCGCCGAAGATCACCACCACGCACGGCAGCGGGACGCGGCCCTGGCGCAGCCCCTCGGTGAGCGGGTTGGACCGGGTCGCCGCGTCGGCGGCCGCCTCGGCCTGCGGTCTCGGTGTCGGTCACGACGCGGTCGACGCCGTGGCCGGCTTGTCCTCGCTCTTCACCGCGTGGCCACCGAACTCGTTGCGCAGCGCGGCGATCACCTTGTTGCCGAAGCCGTCGGGCTGGCGCGACTGGTAGCGCGCCATCAGCGACAGCACCAGCACCGGCGCGGGCACCGAGAGGTTCATCGCCTCGTCGATGGTCCAGCGCCCCTCACCGGAGTCGTCGACCCAGCCGCGCAGCTGGCTCAGCTGGGGGTCCTTCTCGAACGCGCGCTCGGCGAGCTCGAGCAGCCACGAGCGCACCACGCTGCCCTGGTTCCAGAGGTGGGCGATGCCGTGCAGGTCGAGGTCGGGGAAGTCGTGGCTGGCGTGGAGGATGTTGAACCCCTCCGCGTACGCCTGGAGCATCCCGTACTCGATGCCGTTGTGGACCATCTTCACGTAGTGCCCGCTGCCCGCCGGCCCGACGTGCAGGAAGCCGCCTGGCGGGGCGAGCGTCTCGAAGATCGGCCGCAGCCGCTCCACCGCGTCGGTCTCGCCGCCGACCATGAGGCAGTAGCCGACGGTGAGCCCCCAGATGCCGCCGCTGGTGCCGGCGTCGATGAAGGCGATGCCCGGCTCGCGCGCAGCGCTTGGCCCTGGCGACGGTGTCGTGCCAGTTGCTGTTGCCGCCGTCGACGATGGTGTCGCCGCGCTCGAGGGTGGCGAGCAGGCCGTCGAGGTCTGCTCGGTGATCGTCCCGGCGGGCACCATCATCCACACCGCGCGCGGCGACGGAGAGCTTGGGCGCCAGCTCGGCGAGCGAGGCCACGGTGGTGGCGCCGTGCTCCTCGACCGGCGGCGCGCGCCTGCTCGTTGGGGTCGAACGCGACCACCGCGTGGTCACCGTCGCGACGCAGCCGGTGCACCATGTTGGCGCCCATCCGTCCCAGCCCGACGAAGCCGATCTGCATCAGCGTGCCCCGGTGGCCGCGTGGATGACCGAGTCGGTCAGCCGGCTGAGGCCGAGCGCGAGGTCGCCGCGGATGTGCAGGCGGATGACCCGACGCTCGTGGTCGCGCAGCGACTGGAGGTCACCCTGCGCCTGCGCCTGCTTGAGGATCGAGAAGCTGAACGGCTGTCCCGGGATGGGCACGTCGACGGCGTCGTCGGCGGTGATCTGGATGTACAGGCCGCTGGCGGGACCGCCCTTGTGCAGCTGCCCGGTGCTGTGCAGGAAGCGCGGCCCGAAGCCCAGGGTGGTGGCCACGCGGTGCTCGTCGCGGATGGCCACGCGCAGGCGCTGCAGGGCCGACTCGTTCTCGGCGTTGGGGGTCACGTACGCCATCAGCGCCACGTAGTCGCCGGGCCGCACCGCCGCGAGGAACTCGGTCAGGGCGCTGTCGATGTCGCCGCGTCCCGGCGCGCCGAACACCGAGATGCCGTCGTCGCTCGCCGTCGCCGACTCGTCGGCGAGGCTGCCGCTCTTGACGTACTGGTCGAGCACGCGCTTGGTGTTGTCCTTCGACTCCTTGACGTTGGGCTCGTCGAACGGGTCGATGCCGAGCTCGGCGCCCGCGACCGCGGTGGCGAACTCCCAGCGGAAGAACTCCGCGGCGAGGTCGAGGAGGTCGTCGAGCTGCATGGTGACGTCCGGGATGCCCGGCGCTGCGCAGCGCGCCGACCTCGGCGTCGAAGTCGCGGTCCTCGTCGCGCAGGCGCAGCACGGTGAGGATGCGGTCGTCGCCGTACACGCCGGGCTCGCCGATCGGCTCGTCGCCGATGGGGATGAGCCCCTTGCCCTCCTTGCCGGTGCTCTCGGCGATCAGCTGCTCGGCCCACAGCGAGAAGGCCGCGATGCGCGGTGGGCGCCAGGATGGTCACCTTGTCGCGCCCGCTGCGCTGCAGGAGCCCGAGGACCGTGCCGAGCGCGAGGCCGGGGTTGAGGTCGGCCGGGGTGCCGGGGCCGCGACTGCAGGCGCATGCGGTCGGCGCGCTCGAGGAACGCCTCGACGTCGATGCCGATGATCGCCGCCGGCACCAGCCCGAAGAAGCTGAGCGCCGAGTAGCGGCCGCCGATGTCGGCCGGGTTCTCGAAGACGTGGCGGAAGCCGCGCTCGCGCGCCGTCTCGGCGAGCGGTGAGCCCGGGGTCGGTGATGCAGATGAAGTGCTGGCCCGCGTCGAGGACGCCGGCGGTGGTGATCCACTCCCAGAAATGCGCGAGGTGGCTGAGCGTCTCCAGCGTGGTGCCCGACTTCGAGGCCACGATGAACAGCGTGGTGCGCGGGTCGAGGCGGTCGGTGAGGTCCGCGATGGTCGCCGGGTCGGTGGTGTCGAGCACGTGCAGCTCGGGCTGGCCGGCGGCGCTGCCGAAGGAGGTGCGCAACACCTCGGGGCAGAGGCTGCTGCCGCCCATGCCGAGCAGCACGCAGTTGCGGAACCCCGCCTGCTGCACCTCCGTGGTCGAGGCCGATGAGCCGGGGCAGCTCGCCGCGCATCGTGTCGACGACGTCGAGCCAGCCCAGGCGGTTGCCGATGACCTTGGCGTGGGCGGCGTCGCCCGGCTTCCAGAGGTCGGGGTCGCGCTCCCAGATGCGGCGCGCCACCTCGCGCGGCGCGTCGGTGGACAGCGCGTCGCGGACCACCGCGGTGCTCGCCGCCAGGTTGAGGTGCTGGCGGCTCGCCGTAGCCGCCGCGCATGGCGTCGACCTTCTCGGCGATGCCGCGGATCAGCTCGTCGTACGAGTCGGCGAACGACTTGACCCCGGCCGTCGAGGAGGTCGGCGGTGACCTTCTCCATGTCGATGCCGACCTCGGCGAGCTGGTCCATCACCCGGTGCGCGCCGGCGTAGTCGCGGTTGACGGTGCTGCCGTCGACGATGCCGTGGTCGCGGAAGGCGGTGATCGTCGACGGCGGCATGGTGTCGACGGTGTCGGGCCCGACCAGCGCCTCGGCGTACACGACGTCGCGGTACTTGGGGTTCTTGGCGCTGGTGCTCGCCCACAGCGGCCGCTGCACGTGCGCGCCGGCCTCGGCGAGCGGGGCGAACTCCTCGCCGCGGAAGTAGCTCTCGAACTTCTCGTAGGCGAGCACGGCGTTGGCGATGGCCGCCTTGCCGAGCAGGTCCTCGAGGGTCGCGTTGCCGGGGTCGGCCGCGAGCTTCTCCTCGATGAGCTTGTCGACGGCGGTGTCGACGCGGCTGACGAAGAAGGACGCCACCGAGTGGACGTCGAGCGAGCCGTCCCTCGGCCTGCCGCGCCCGGAGCGCGTCGAGGTACGCGTGGATGACGTTGTCGTACGACTCCAGCGCGAAGATGAGCGTGACGTTGATGTTGACGCCGGCGACGAGCGCGCGCTCGATCGCCGGGACGCCCTCGGTCGTCGCCGGGATCTTGACCATGAGGTTGGGGCGGTCCACGCGCTTCTGGAAGTCGAGCGCCAGGGTGACGCTGCGCTCGGTGCTGTGCGCAGCCTCGGGCGGCACCTCGAGGCTGACGAAGCCGTCGGCGCCGTGGGTGCGGTCGTGCACCGGGCGCAGGATGTCGGCGGCGTCGCTGGATGTCGGTGACCGCCAGGCTCAGGAAGATGTCCTGCGGGATCGTCGACGCCGTCGGCGAGCAGCTCGCGGATCTGGTCGTCGTACTGGGTGCCCTCGGCGATCGCCTTCTGGAAGATGGTGGGGTTGCTGGTCATGCCGGTGACGTTGTCCTCGGCGATCAGGCGCTCCAGCTCACCGCTGGTCAGCAGCTCGCGGCTGATGTAGTCGAGCCACACCGACTGGCCCTGGGCGGCGAGCTGCTGCAGCGGGTTCGACGCCGCCATCAGTGCGCCTCGCTGGCCAGCGGCGCGAGCCGCGGCGACGATGGCGTCGGCGTCGATGCCCGCCGCGGCCATCAGCTCGGCGGGCGTGCCGGAGCCGGGCAGCCGGCGCACCGCGAGGTGGACGACGCGGCGCGGGTGCGGGTCGTCGGCGAGCGCCTCGAGCACGGCGCCGGCGATGCCGCCCTCGGGGTAGTGGTCCTCGACGATGAGCAGGCGCCCGTGTGTCCGCGCCGAGGCCTCGCGCAGGGTGCGGACGTCGACCGGCTTGATCGAGTACAGGTCGATGACCCGGCACCGCACCCCCTCCGCGGCGAGGCGGTCGGCGGCGGCGAGGCAGTGGTGCAGGGTGACCCCGGCGCCGATCAGCGTCAGCGGCGTCCTCGTCGCTGCTGCGCAGCACCTTGCAGCGGCCGATCTCGAACTCCTCGTCGTTGTCGTAGAGCGTCGGGTACGCGCCGCGCGTGGTGCGCATGTACACGATCCCGTCGGTGCTGGCCATGTGCAGCACCAGCTTGGCGGTGGAGACCGGGTCGCTCGGGTAGAGCACGATGGAGGTGTGCACCGCGCGCATCGACGGCGAGGTCCTCGAGCGCCATCTGCGACGGGCCGTCGGCGCCGATCTCGCTGCCGGCGTGCGAACCGGCGAGCCGGATGTTGGCGCCGGAGATGCCCGCCATGCGCACGAAGTCGTAGGCGCGGCTGAAGAACGCCGCGAACGTCGACGCGAAGGGCACCAGCCGGCGCACGCTCATGCCGACCGCGGCGGCGACCAGCTGCTGCTCGGCGATGAACATCTCGAAGAAGCGGTCCGGGTACGCCTTCTGGAACTCCTCGGAGTGGGTCGAGTTGCTCACCTCGCCGTCGAGCGCGACGACGTCCGCGCGAGCGCCGAGGGCCGCGAGCGCGTCGCCGTACGCCTTGCGGGTCGCCACCTTCTCGTCCTTCGAGTAGGTGGGCAGGGTGATGGTGGCGCCGCCCCCGCGGCGCACGGCGGAGTCGCCCGGCTCGGGTGGCAGCGGGCTCGACGTGGAGGTCGCGGATCGCCGCCGAGCTCGGCGATGGCGCGCTCGGCCATGTCGGCCGGCAGCGCCTTGCCGTGCCAGCCGTCCTTGTTCTCGATCTCGCTGAATCCCTTGCCCTTGATGGTGCGCGCCAGCACCACGGTGGGCCGCTCGCGCTCGGCCCGCGCGCTGGCGAGCGCCTCGTCGATCTCCTCGACGTCGTGGCCGTCGATGACCAGCGCCCGGCAGCCGAACGCCTCGACGCGGCGCTGGTACGTGGCCATGTCCCACTCGAACTCGGTGGGCCCGCGCTGGCCGAGACGGTTGACGTCGACGATGGCGGTGAAGTTGTTGAGCCCGTAGTGGCCGGCCTTGTCGAGGCCCTCCCAGATCGAGCCCTCGGCGATCTCGGAGTCGCCGCACACCGTCCAGACGTGGAACGGCAGCTTGTCGACCGCCCGGCCGGCGAGCGCGACGCCCACCGCGATGGGCAGGCCCTGGCCGAGCGAGCCGGTGGCCACGTCGACCCAGGGGAGGATCGGCGTGGGATGGCCCTGCAGGCGCGACGCGTGCGTGCGGTAGGTCATCAGCTCGGCGTCGTCGATGGCGCCGCAGGCCTTGAACACCGCGTAGATCAGAGGAGAGGCGTGACCCTTGGAGAAGATCAGGTGGTCGTTGTTGTCGAGCCGCGGGTTCTTCCAGTCGTAGCGCAGGTGGCGGGCGATGAGCACGGCGAGGAGGTCGCTCGCCGACATGCTCGAGGTGGGGTGGCCCGACCCGGCCTTGGTGCTGGCGCGGATGCCGTCCACGCGCAGCTGCTGCCCGAGGTCGCGAAGGAACGCGATGTCCTCGGCGGTCAGAGCCTTCTCGAGACTGCCCGTCATCGCCATGGTCCAGACCTCCGGCGCGAACGCTTCCTGATTCCTTGGCACCATCATGCAGCGCAGGCCCGCGCCAGCGCAGCCGCGGGCCGGGGCGGCTGCGCGGCCACGGTGTAAACTCGCAGCCCGCTCGAGACGTCGGGCCGCGCGCCCATAGCTCAGTCCGGATAGAGCGTCTGACTACGGATCAGAAGGCCAGGGGTTCAAATCCTCTTGGGCGCGCCACCTCTTCGCATCGGCCGCGCGCGCATATCAGCGGACGAACTGGAAGGGGTCCGCGTCGACGTTGCGTGCGCGGCGCCGCCGCAGCAGCACAGCGGCGGTGACGGCGGCCGCGATCAGCACGATCACCACGAGGCCGGCCAGCAGGACGGTGGGCGGCCCCGAGCTGCGGCCGTTCCCGGCGGCGGCCAGTGCCGCGTCGGCGGTGTCGGTGGGCGACGGCGTGGGGGTGTCGCTTGGCGCCGGGGTGTCGGTCGGCGCCGGCGTGTCGGTCGGGCGTGGGTGACGGCGTGGGCGGTCGGTGTCGGCGGTCGGCGTTGGCGTGGGCGATGGCGTCGGTGTGGGTGTCGGCGTCGGGGTGGGCGTCGGTGTCGGCGTGGATGTCGGCGTCGGCGCGTCGGCGTCGGTGAGTTCGACGTCGGCGGCGGCAATCGCGTTCGGCGTCGCCAATGCGTCTGGGCGACAGCCGGACGGCGTGTTGTCACTTCGACCCCGCCAGCGCGGTGGCGCTCGGACACGGGCTATCACCACCGCGACGGTCAGTGCGACCGCAGCGACGAATCCGCCTCATGCCGGAGGCCCCCGCTGCCATGGCGGCGAGCGTACTCCGGCAGGACCGCGGCATCCCCTAAACTCCGGGCGCGATGAAGGGGCTGGGACGGATCACCGCGGCAATCGGCGCCGGGATCGCGGGCCTCGGCGCCGCCGTCTTCCTGCACCCGCGCTCGGGCGCCCGCAACCGCAGGGCGGCTGCGGGCGTCGCGCGCCGCCAGTCCGCCAACGTGGCCACCATGGTCGGCGCCTCGGTGGCGGCGACGTCGGGCCGGGGCGGCCGCAGGGAGCAGCAGCTCGCCGAGAGCGTCCGAGCCGAGCTCGAGGCCCGGCACGCGGTCGACGCTCCGGACGCTCCACGTCAGCGCGCACCGGTCCACGGTCACCCTGCGCGGCGAGGTCGCCAACCTCGACGACATCGAGGCCTACGAGGTCACCGCACGCTCGGTCGCCGGGGTCGGCGACGTCAACAACCTGCTCCGCCTCGCTGCCCGGCCTCCGCCGCGGCGATGAGCCGGCGCCGGCCCGGCGCGCCGGCGTCCGCCGGTGACCCTCCCGTCGCGCCGCCGCTGGAGCCGATGCTGGCCCGGGCCGCGGAGCAGATCCCCTCCGGGCCGGGCTGGCGCTACGAGCCCAAGTGGGACGGGTTCCGCGCCATCGTCTTCCGGGACGGCGACGACGTGCACATCGGCAGCCGCAAGGGCCAGCCGCTGCAGCGCTACTTCCCGGAGATCCTCGACCCGCTGCGCGAGGCGCTGCCCGGGTCGCGCGGTCGTCGACGGCGAGATCATCATCGCCACGCCGCGCGGGCTCGACTTCGACGCGCTGCAGCTGCGCCTCCACCCGGCCGCCTCGCGGGTGGCGATGCTCGCCGGGCCAGACCCCGGCGACCGTGATCCTCTTCGACCTCCTCGGCGAGGGAGCGAGCGACCTGCGCGACCGCCCGCTGGTGACCCGCCGCGAGCTGCTGCTCGGGGCCATCACCCCCAACGCGCGGGTGGCGCTGACCCCGCAGACCGCCGACCTCGAGGAGGCCACCGACTGGTTCACCCGCTACGAGGGAGCCGGGCTCGACGGGCTCATCGCCAAGCCCGAGGACAGCACCTATCGCAGCGGCGAGCGCGGCTGGACCAAGATCAAGCACCTGCGCACCGTCGACTGCGTCGTCGGCGGCTACCGCATGGAGGTCACCGGCGGCGGGCGTCGGCTCGCTGCTGCTCGGCCTCTACGACGGTGACGGCGTGCTCCACCACGTCGGCCACACGTCGTCCTTCTCCGCCAAGGAGAAGCGCGAGCTCGTCCAGCTGCTCGAGCCGCTGGCAGGCGGCGACAGCTTCGGCCACGGCCGCACGCCGGGCGCCCCGAGCCGGTGGACCAAGGCCAAGGACGCCGACTGGACGGCGGTGCAGCCCGACGCTGGTCTGCGAGGTGTCGTTCGACCACCTCCAGGGGCAGCGCTTCCGCCACGCGGCCCGGTTCCTGCGCTGGCGCGAGGACCGCGATCCCAAGACCTGCACGTACGACCAGCTCACGCCCGCCGACGCCTTCCGCCTCGGCGACATCGTCGACCTGCCCGACGCCGGCTAGGTACCGCGCGCCTAGCATCGCGTGTGCCCCGCCGTCCTCGCGTCATCGACACCGACCCCGTCGCCGCCGCGCGTGCGGCCGGGCTGCGCTACGTCAACGACGGCTCTCCGGGGATCCGGCGCGAGGCCAAGCCGCGGCGGCGGCTTCCGCTACATCGGCGTCGACGGCCGGGTCGATCCGCAAGGCCTCGGAGATCCAGCGCATCGCCCACATCGCCGTGCCGCCGGCGTGGACCGACGTGTGGATCTGCCCGCTGGCCAACGGCCACATCCAGGCCACCGGCCGCGACGCCCGCGGGCGCAAGCAGTACCGCTACCACGAGCGCTGGCGCGAGGCACGCGACGCCACCAAGTACGAGCGCACCGTCGCGTTCGGTGAGGTGCTGCCGCGCATCCGCGCGCGCGTCGACAGCGACCTCCGCCGGCCCGACCTGAGCCGCGAGCGCGTCCTCGCCACCATCGTGCGCCTGCTCGACTCCACGTACATCCGCGTCGGCAACGAGGAGTACGCGCGCGAGAACCGCTCGTTCGGGCTCACCACCATGCGCGACCGCCACGTCGAGGTGGAGGGCTCGAAGCTGCGCTTCCAGTTCCGCGGCAAGAGCGGCAAGCAGCACCTCGTCGCCATCACCGACCGGCGCGTGGCGCGCGTGGTCAGCCGCCTCCAGGACCTGCCCGGCCAGCAGCTCTTCCAGTGGCAGGACGACGACGGCGAGCTCCACGGCGTCGAGTCCGACGACGTCAACGCCTACATCCGTGAGGCGTCGGGCAGCGACTTCACCGCCAAGGACTTCCGCACCTGGGCGGGCACGGTGCTGGCCGCGTGGGCGCTGCAGGAGCTCGGCGAGTACGCCTCGCAGACGCAGGCCAAGCGCCACGTGGTCGAGGCCGTCGAGTCGGTGGCGCGCCACCTCGGCAACACCCCCGCCGTCTGCCGGCGCTGCTACGTCCACCCCGAGGTGATCAGCGCGCACCTCGACGGCGGGCTGCTCGCCAACCTGGAGCGCCGCGCCGAGGAGACGCTGGCCGACGTCGCTCGACGACCTCTCCGGTCGCGAGGCCGCGGTTCTCGCCTTCCTGCGCCGGAGGATCGCCGAGGCGGCCTGAAGCTGGATACAGTGGCACGCGATGGGCGTGCAGACCGACTACGCCACGTACCTGCGCATCGACGACCTGCTCGACCTGCAGCAGCCGCTCAGCGAGGGCGCCCACGACGAGATGCTCTTCATCGTCGTGCACCAGGTGTACGAGCTGTGGTTCAAGCTCATCCTCCACGAGCTCGACGCCGTCGCCGCCGCGCTCGACGAGCGAGCGCGCCGCACGCGGCGCTGGCGCCGATGCGCCGCGCGGTGGCGGTGGAGGAGCTGCTCATCGAGCAGCTGCGCGTGCTCGAGAGCATGAGCCCCGACGGCTTCATGCGCTTCCGCGACCCGCTGGCCCCGGCGTCGGGCTTCCAGTCGACGCAGTTCCGTGAGATCGAGGCGCTCTCCGGGGCCGGCGACGCGCGCCACCTGCGCGACGCCGGACGCAGCGACGCGCAGCGCGCACAGCTGGCAGGCACGGCTCGGCGCGCCGCTCGCTGTACGGCGCGCTCGGCGTGGCGTTCAGGGCTGCCGGCTTCGACTTCCCGGACGGCTCCGACGACGCCGGCGCGCGCGCGCCGGCTGAGCAGCCTGGCGTCGCTGTACCGCGACCACGACGACGCCGCGCGCACTGTGCTCCACGAGGTGTGCGAGCTCTTCGTCGACCACGACGAGACCATCGCGCGCTGGCGCCATCACCACGCGCTGATGGCCGCTCGCGAGATCGGCAGCAGGACCGGCACCGGGGGGAGCCTCGGCGTCGCCTACCTGCAGTCCACGCTGGATCGGCGCTTCTTCCCCGAGCTGTGGGAGGTGCGCAGCCGGCTGTGATCTCGACGATCGACCGCGCCGCCTGCGTCGCTCGCGATGCGTCGGACCCGCTCGCCGCCGATGCGCGAGAGGTTCGTCATCCCGGACGGGCTGATCTACCTCGACGGCAACTCCCTCGGCGCCCTGCCGGTCGCAGACGCCGCGGTCGCCTCGCGCACCGTCGTCGAGCAGGAGTGGGGCCAGGGCCTGGTGCGCAGCTGGCTGGACGCGCAGTGGATGGAGGCGCCGCGCCGGGTCGGCGCCAAGCTGGCCACGCTGATCGGGGCCGGCGCGGACGAGGTGGTCGTCGCCGAGAGCACGTCGGTGTGCCTGTTCAAGCTGGTCGTGCGCCGCGCTGGCGATGCGGCCGGAGCGCGTCGGTGGTGCTGACCGAGGAGGAGAACTTCCACACCGACCTGTACGTCGCCGCCGCCGCCGCCCGCCTGTGCGGCGCCACCGTCAAGGTGGTGCCCCGCGACCGCCTGCGCGACGAGCTCGACGAGAGCGTCGCCGTGCTCATGCTCACCCACGTCGACTACCGCACCGGCTACATGCACGACATGGCGCGCGCTGAGCGCGGCGGCGCACGACGCCGGCGCGCTGGCGCGTGTGGGACCTCTGCCACAGCGTCGCCGCGGTGCCGCTGCAGCGTCAACGCCGACGGCGCCGACATGGCCGTGGGCTGCGGCTACAAGTACCTCAACGGCGGTCCCGGCGCGCCGGCCCTGCTGCACGTGCGCGCGGAGCTGCACGACGGCCTGCGCAACCCCATCCCGGGCTGGCTGGGCCACGCCGAGCCGTTCGCGTTCGAGCCCGCGTTCCGGCCCGCGGCCGGGCTGCGCGTCGATGATCACCGGCTCGCCGCACATCCTCCAGCTCACCGCGCTGGAGTCGGGCGTCGACCTCTGGCTGGAGGTGGACATGGCCGACGGTGCGCGCCAAGTCGGTGGCGCTCACCGAGCTGTTCATCGCTCTCGTCGAGGAGCGCTGCGCGGGCATGGGCTTCGAGCTCGCCTCGCCCCGCGACCCGGCCCGGCGCGGCTCGCAGGTGGCGTTCCGGCACCCGCACGGGTACGGGATCGTGCGGGCGCTGATCGAGCGCGGGGTGGTCGGCGACTTCCGCTCCCCCGACGTCTGCCGGTTCGGCTTCGCGCCCCTGTACGTGCGCCACGTCGACGTGTGGGATGCCGTCGAGCGCCTGCTGCGAGGTCCTGCGCACGGAGGCGCACCTCGATCCCCGGTTCGCGGAGCGGGCGGCGATCACCTGACACGGGTCGTGTGCGATCGACGGGTCGTCGTTCCGGCAGGGCTGGAACAGGACCGTGATGGCGGCATGGGGGCGAGCGTGTTCTCGGTGTGAAACCGTGGTGTCTGGCCGCTTTCCGCGCGCCAGCCACCGAGAGGACGTGAAGAACGATGGGGTCAAGGCCGCAGGGCGATCGCGACGCGCAGCTCCGGCGCAGTCGCGAGTGGCAGAGCCGGCCCGCGCTGAGCCGGACCGTTCGCGTCGTCGTGTTCGCGGGCCCGGTGGCCGCCTCGTTCGGCGTGGCTGCCCTGCTGACCCGAGCTGCTGCCGCGCGCGGACAGCGTGGCCACCACCGCGCTCTCCGTCGCGATCATCGGCGCTGTGTCGCTGGGCACGCTCGTGCTCTTCGAGCGGGCGGCGCGCAGCCTGCTGCCGCTGGCCGCGCTGCTCAACCTCTCGCCTGATCTTCCCTGACAAGGCGCCCGGCCGATTCGCGATCGCGCGGCGCTCCGGCAAGCCGCGCGAGCTGCAGGAGAGCCTGCGGCGCGCCGAGGCAGTCCGGCCACCAGGACGACGCCAGGCGGATGCAGACGGTCATCGAGCTCGTCCTGGCGCTCAGCGTTCACGACAAGGCGTCGCGCGGCCACTCGGAGCGGGTGCGGGTGTTCACGGACCTCCTCGCCGACCAGCTGAAGATCCCGGCGGCGGGACGGGCCGGCTGCGTTGGGCCGCGCTGCTCCACGACATCGGCAAGCTCGAGGTCCCCACGGCGATTCTCAACAAGCCCGGCCAAGCCCAGCGAGGAGGAGTGGGCGATGCTCCACCGCCACCCTGAGGAGGGCGCGCGGCTGGTGGCTCCGCTGCTGCCCGTGGCTGGGCGAGTGGGGCCTGGCGGTGGAGCAGCACCACGAGCGGTTCGACGGCACCGGCTATCCGCACCAGCTCAAGGGGCACGAGATCTCGCTGGCCGCGCGCATCGTCTCCGTCGCCGACGTCTACGAGGTGATGACCGCGCCGCGAGCGTACAAGCGCTCGATGAGCGTCGCGGCCGCGCGCCGGGAGCTGGTGCGCGTGGCCGGGACGCAGCTCGATCCCGTCATCGTCCGTGCCTTCCTCAACGTCTCGGTGGGGCGGCTGTGGCGGACCATCGGGTTCGGCGCGTGGATCGCCCAGATCCCGCAGCTGGGTCGCCTGTTCAGCTTCGGCGGGTTCGCGAGCTCCGGGCTTGGGATGGGCATCGCCACCGCGACGACGGCGACCGTCCTGGCGGTGGGCGGCGTCATCGGCCCGTCGCCGACGCCCGCCGGCGCCGAGCCCGAGCGGCTATGCGCGCCGCCGGTCGCCCTGGCGCCGTCCCACCCGTCCGCGAGCACAGCCACCGCGGCCGCACGGTCGCCGCCTGCGATCGACCGCCACCGCCCGTGGCACCGCCGCTGGCGGCGCGCCGTCGACCAGTCCCGGCATCGACGGCGCCCTCGCCGGCCACCCGCGACCGCCGGCGATCAGCCAGCCGCCACCGCGCGCCGAACCCCACACCCCACGCCCACGCCGACGCCCCACGCCGACACCGAGCGCCGACCGCCGCCGACGCCGACCCCGGTCCCCACCCCGGACCCCTGGAGCTGCGCGCAGTGCACCAACACCTCGCCGAGTGCACCAGCTACTGCAACAACAGCCAACAACATGCCGTGCACGACCTACTGCCACGGGCAACAACAACAAGGCCTGCCTCTCCCACTGCTTCGGCAGCAACAACAAGTCCTGCATCACCTACTGCCAGGGGACCAACAACAAGAGCTGCCAGTCGTTCTGCCGCGCCTCCGGCGGCCTGCAGCCGCGCCGCTGACCAGCGGTCATCCGTGCGCGCGCTGCACCGCGCGGCACACGCCGGCTCGCGACACGAGCCGCGCAGCCGGGGTCGCACGCCGCCCTCATGTGACCGAGGTGGGTGCCGCGATTCCGATCCTGACCGCACAGGATCGTCACCCCGGCATCAGAGGGTCCGTGAGCCGCCGCTGCCATCTTGTCGCGGGGCGCCGTCGGCGTCTGCCGCAGAGCAGAGGTAGTGCAACGTCATGGGGACCCGCCAGCAGGGCGACAGAGACGCGCAGGTCCGTCGCAGCCGGGAGTGGGACCGCCGCCCGGGCCTGAGCCGCGCGGTGCGGGTCACCGTCTTCGCCGGGCCCGATCGCCGCCTCCTTCGGTGTCGCCGCGCTGCTGACGCACCTGCTGCCGCGCGCCGACAGCGTCGCCACCACCGTCGTGTCGGTGTCGGCTCATCGCCGCGGCCTCGCTGGTCACGCTGGTCGCCTTCGAGCGCGCCGCGCGCCGCCTGCTGCCGCTGGCCGCGCTGCTCAACCTGTCGCTGATCTTCCCGGACAAGGCGCCCGCCCGCTTCGCGGTGGCGCGGCGCACCGGGCCGGCCGCGCGACCTCCAGGAGAGCCTGCGACGCGCCCACGAGACCGGCCACGAGGACGACGCCCGCCGGATGCAGTCGATCATCGAGCTGGTGCTGGCACTGAGCGTGCACGACAAGGCGTCGCGCGGGCACTCCGAGCGGGTGCGCGTGTTCACCGACCTGCTCGCCGACGAGCTGAAGGTGCCCGAGAACGGGCGCAACCGGCTGCGCTGGGCGGCGCTCCTCCACGACATCGGCAAGCTCGAGGTGCCGGCGACCATCCTCAACAAGCCGGGCGCGCCCAGCGAGGAGGAGTGGGCCGACGCTGCACCGCCATCCCGAGGAGGGGGCGCGCCTGGTGGGCCCGCTGCTGCCGTGGCTGGGGGAGTGGGGGCTTGCTGTCGAGCAGCACCACGAGCGCTTCGACGGCACCGGCTACCCCCACAGCTGAAGGGCCACGAGATCTCGCTCGCCGCGCGGATCGTCGCCGTCGCGGACGCCTACGAGGTGATGACGGCTCCGCGTCCGTACAAGCGGCCGATGAGCGTGTCGGCCGCCCGCAAGGAGCTGGTGCGCGTCGCCGGCACGCAGCTCGACCCGGTGATCGTGCGCGCCTTCCTCAACGTGTCGGTGGGACGCCTCTGGCAGACCATCGGCTTCGGCGCGTGGATCGCCCAGATCCCGCAGCTCGGCCGCCTCTTCGGCGTCGGCCAGTGGGCGAGCACCGGCATGAGCATGGGCATCGCCAGCGCGACCACGGCGACGGTGCTGGCCGTCACGCGGCGTGGTCGGCCCCGCGCCCGGCCCGGTGCTCGGCGGCCCGGCGTCGGCCGCCGGTCGCGGCGGCGCCATCGCACACCCCGCGTCCGACACGCGAAGCCGACCGCCACAGCGCGCGCCGGCCACGGCGCTCGCCACGGCGACGCCCGACCGCCGACAGCCGCCGCCGACCACCGACGCCGACCGCCGGCCCCGACGGCCACCGCCACCGCCGCGCCGACCGCCGAAGCCCACGCCCGCCCCGACCCCGAAGCCCACCGCCGACCCCCACCCCGACGCCCACCCCGACGCCCGACGCCGACGCCCACGCCACGCCGACGCCGAGCCCAGCGCCGACGCCGGACCCGTGGAGCTGTGCCGGGCTGCACCAACACCTCGCCCACCTGCACCAACCACTGCAACAGCAACGGCAACACCCACTGCATCACCTACTGCAAGGGCAACGGCAACAGCGTCGTGCACGTCGCACTGCTTCGGCAACGGCGACACGCTCTGCACCAACTACTGCGACGGCGACGGCAACAACGGTGCATCACCAACTGTCGTGACACCAGTGTCGGCCGTCGATACCGCGGCCGCCGGTGGTGGCGCTCGCGGCCCGACCGCGGACCTGGTCGACGCGGCGGCCGGCTCCGCCGATGGCCGGTCGTCTCAGCGGCGCCGCGTCCCTGATCGGTCAGCGCTCGCTCGCGGCGGGCGCTGCGCCAGGCGGAGGCCATGCTGATCACGCACGATCACCACCACCAGCGCGATGGTGATCCGCCCGCTGTACTGACCCACGGCGTCGGCGACGTTCTCCGCCGGCTTGCCGATGACGAAGCCCAGCGCCACCCACAGCGCGATGAAGAGCAGCGTGCCCACCGCGTCGGTGGCGATGAACCGCCAGAAGTTGATGCGCGCGTCGCCGGCACCGAAGTAGAGGAGGTCGTTGGGGACGGGCAGGAAGTACGCGAAGAGGATGGCCCACGAGCCCCCAGCGCGCGAAGAACGACTCGGCGCGCCGCGCGCGCCGGTGCCAGCGCCGGTCGTGCTTCTCGAGGTAGGCCACCAGCGGCCGGCCGTAGCGCCGGCCCGCCCAGTAGTAGAAGGGGTCGGTCAGCATCGTGTACGGGATCGGCGCCAGCAGCACCGCCCACAGCGGCAGCCGGCCGCCCGCCGCGAACGCGCCCGCGATGATCAGCGAGATGGTGCTGCCGCGCAGCAGCTCGGCATACAGCGGCCTGGTGAACTGCAGCGCCGTGCCCAGCGGGATGCCCGGCGTAGTAGTAGATCGACTTGGCGAAGATCGGCCCCAGGCAGAGCACGTCGCGAATGCCCGGCGTCGGCGAACAGCTGGCGGCGCGCGCTCTCGTCGACGTCCTCGCGCGCCGGCGGCGTCGGTCGACGCCGCGTCGTCCGGTCGGGGCGTCTCGGTCACACCGCCTCCCGCACGGGCACGTGGTGGCGATGGTTCGGCTCGACCGCGGCGGCCGCAGGAGGATCAGGGCCACGGCGACCACGATGAGGGCGGCGGCGATGAGCGTCTGTCCGGTGATGCGCTCGCCGAGCACGGCCCAGCCGAGCAGCACCGCGACGAGCGGGTTGACGTAGGCGTACGTGGACACCGCGGTGGTGGCCACCTTGGTGAGCAGCCAGACGTAGGCGCTGAACGCCACCAGCGAGCCGAAGACGATCAGGTAGAGCAGCGGACAGCCACGAGGCCACGCTGATGCGCTCGAGGTGCACCGCGCCGGCCTCGCCGGTGAGCAGCCCGGCGAGGAGAAGCAGCGCGCCGCCGCACAGCATCTCCATGGCGGTCGCCACCAGCGCGCGCTTGGGCAGCGGGCCGCGGGTGGCGTACAGCGAGCCGATCGCCCAGCTCAGCGGCGAGAGCAGCACCAGCAGCATGTGACCGACGTCGCCGCACCGCCGCCTCCGGGGCGGAGCAGCACGGCGGTGCCGAGCAGCCCGATGCCGATGCCGAGCGACGGCGACGCGGCTGAGGCGGTGGCCGAGGGCGAGCGCGCCGAACGAGCGCGATGAAGAGCGGCACGGTGGCCACCAGCAGGCGCCACGATCCCGGTCGCGACGTACTGCTCGCCGAAGCTCACCCCGCCGTTGCCGCCGAGGAGGAGGAGAGCGCCGGTGATCGCGGCGGCGCGCCACTGCCGCCGCCCGATCGGGTCCTGGCCGCGCGCCGCCCATGCGGGCGGTGATGGCCAGCAGCACGGCGCCGGCGATGACGAAGCGGACGCCCGGCCATGAGCAGCGGCGGCATCGTCTCCACGGCGACCCTGATGAAGAGGTACGTCGAGCCCCAGATGACGTAGACCGCGGCAAATGCGGCGATGACCCCGCCGCCCACCCGCTGCAGAACAGGAGGCCGCGCCAGCGTCGTCATCGCCGGCCACCCTACGGCATCTGCCGCCGACGACGCGCGTTGTGTGCGCCCCCGTACCATGGCTTCGAGGAGGACAGCAGATGGCCGTCGAGCTGCAGCAGATGCACTCCGTCAACCCCGCGACCGAGGAGCGCATCGGCACGTACCCGGTGCACTCCGAGCGCGAGGTCGACGCCGCGCTCGACGCGGCTGCAGCAGCCGCGTCGCGGCTGGCGCGCCACCACCGATCGCCGACCGCTGCGCGCTGGTCGCGCGGGTCGGCGAGCTGCTGCTCGAGCGCCGCGACGCGCTCGCGGCCCTGATCACCGCCGAGATGGGCAAGACGCTGGCCGAGGCCCGCGCCGAGGTGGAGAAGTGCGCGTTCACCTGCGCGTGGTTCGCCGGAGCACGCCGCCGAGTTCCTCGCCGACCAGCCGTTCCCGAGCGACAGCCCGCGCAGCTTCGTGGCCTTCGAACCACTGGGCACCGTGTTCGCCGGCATGCCGTGGAACTTCCCGCTGTGGCAGGTGTTCCGATTCGCGGCGCCGGGGCTGTGCGCGGGCAACTGCGCGCGTCCTCAAGCACGCGTCCAACGTCAGCGGCTGCGCGCTGGCCATCGGCGAGCTCTTCGCGGACGCCGGCTGTCCCGCGCGGGGTGTTCGCGGTGCTGCTGGTCCCCAACGACCGGGTGGCGGCGATCATCGAGGACAGGCGGATCGCGGCGGTGACGCTGACGGGAAGCACCGCCGCCGGTCGCAGCGTCGGGGCGGCTGCCGGCCGCACCCTCAAGCCGGCGGTCCTCGAGCTCGGCGGATCGGACGCGTTCATCGTCCTCGAGGACGCCGACCTCGAGGCGGCCGCCGCCACCGCCGCCAAGGCGCGGTTCCAGAACGCCGGGCAGAGCTGCATCGCCGCCAAGCGCTTCATCGTCGTCGACGCGGTCGCGGCCGAGTTCGAGGAGCGCCTCGTCGCCGAGGCGCGCAAGGTGGTGGTCGGTGACCCGCTGCGCGAGTCGGTGACCATGGGACCGCTGGCGCGCGGCGACCTGCGCGACACGCTCGAGCGCCAGCTTCGGGAGAGCGTCGCCGCCGGCGCGACGCTGCGCTGCGGCGGCGACCGGCACGGAGGGCCGCGGCTACTTCATCACGCCCGCGGTGCTGACCGGGTGCACCGCGGAGATGCCCGCGTTCCGGGAGGAGACGTTCGGCCCCCTGGCCGCGGTGATGCGCGTCGGCTCGGCCGACGAGGCGCTCTCCGCTGCCAACAACTCCGACTTCGGCCTGGGCGGCAACATCTGGACACGCGACGAGGAGCGTGGGGTTGCGCTGGCACGGCGCATGGAGAGCGGCGGCGTGTTCATCAACGGCATGACCCATTCGGATGCGCGCATCCCCTTCGGCGGCATCAAGGAGAGCGGGCTACGGGCGGGAGCTCGTCGAGCTTCGGCATCCGCGAGTTCGTCAACGTCAAGACGATCTGGCGGCCCGCCGCGCGACGCGTCGCACGCCGCCGGCGACCCCGGCGGAATGAGCCACCAGCGGCGAACCTCACCTATCCTGTTGACAGCAGCGCTCCCGTCAGCGGAGACGCAGCTATCCTCGGTCAGGCATGACAGCAAACTGGATCCCCCCGTCGTACACGTCACGCACGCGCGCCGGCTCGCGGCCCTGGCGCTGCTGGTGGCCCTGGCGGTCACTCTCGGCGACCGGCGCGCTCAGCGCTGCTGCCCGCGCGGCGGCGGCGTCGCCGTCGGGCGGTCCAGCTGCCGGTGCACCAGGCCAGGCCGGCGCCGCCGCACGGACCTCCCCGACGACGCGCTCCCGGCCGCGCCCCGGAGCCGGTCACCGTCGCCGCGCCGATCGGACCGCACCTGGTGGTGCCGATCCTCTACTACCACTACATCCGGAACATCCAGCCGACAGCGCAGAACCTGCTGAGCTTCCAGCTCTCCATCCCGCCCGCGCTCTTCGCTGAGCAGATGGCGCTGCTGCACGTGGAGGGCGCCCACCCGATCACCCTGGCGACGCTCATGGCCGCGCTGGCCGGCAAGCGAAGCCTGCCGTCCGCGACCGGTGGTGCTGACGTTCGACGACGGCTACGCAGACTTCGCCACCGCGGTGCAGCCGGTGATGGCGCGCTACGGGTTCGTGGCGACCGACTTCGTGGTCAGCGGCTTCGTCAACCGGCCACGCTACATGAGCGCCGCGCAGATCCTGCAGATGGAGGCGGACGGCATGGTGATCGGCGCGCACACCGTGCACCACGTCGACCTCGCCGCGGTGCCGCGCGGCGGTGGCGCGCGACGAGATCGACAGCCAGCAAGAGCGCGCTCGAGAACGCTGCTCGGCCATCCCGTTCTCGATTTCGCGTACCCGTATGGCGCCTTCAACCCGGCGGTGGCGCAGATGGTGGCGGCAGGCGGGCTTCCGCGAGGCGGTGACGACCATGAGCGGGGACCAGCAGACGCTGAACGGCCGCTTCGAGCTGCACCGCACCGAGATCGGCGGGCGTCCCACCCTGGCGCGCTTCGCGCCAGGATGCGGGCGTCCCAGTGCCGACCGCGGCGCGAGCTCGCCGTCATCGTGTTCGCTCTCGCGCCAGCCGGCCGCGGCCCGCGCCGCCTGACGCGTCAGCCGGTGCGCCGACTGCTCCGGCTCGCCCGGGCGTGTGCCCGCTGCAGCGGATCACCGGAAGGGCGGGGTAGCGGGCGAACCGGGCGTCCGACTCGGAGAGACGGCAGAGCCAGAACTGCGAGCGTGCTCCGCGAATGACGCGGGCATGCTCACAGCTCGCGCAGAGCCCGGGCGGTGTTGCGGACACGGCCATGAGCACGGCGAACAGCCGGCGCCGAGGCGGAGGCGACGCGGCGCGGCAGCCGGCGCAGACCGGCGGCGCGGCGCGGGACGGCGGATGCCCTGGAACCGCTCGACGGGCCAGCCGAGGCGGTGCGCGTGCGCCGTCAGCAGCCGGTCGCCGTTGACGCAGACCGGATGGCCGACAGCCTCGAGCATGGGCAGGTCGCTGGCGAAGCTGTCGCCGTAGGCGTAGGAGGCGCTGAGGTCGACGCGCGTTGGCGGCGGCCAGCTCGCGCACCGCCTCCGCCTTGCCGGCGCCGTGGCAGAGCCGAAGGATGCGCCCGGTGTAGCGGCCGTCGCGCAACTCCGCCTCGGTCCCGGCCACGCCGTCGACGCCCGAGGAGCGATCCCAGGACCGATGATGAACTCGCGCGGCGAGGAGGACACCAGGAAGACGAGGTCGCCGCGCGCGCGGTGCCATGCGATGCGCGCCCGCGCCTCCGGGTAGACGCGCGGCGCCACGTACACGGGGATGACCTCGCGGGCGAAATCGCAGGAGCCGTTCGGACTCGATGCCGGCGACCAGCGCGCCGGCACCCTCGCACCGCCTCGTGGATCTGCACCTCGTCGAACCCGAACAGGCTGAACCGCGCCTGCATGACCAGCGAGTGGAACATCGCGCGAGTCGGCATGAAACCGGCGCGCCGCATCGGGCGGGCGACGTGCAGCATCGATGAGCCGCGCAGCAGGGTGCGGTCGACGTCGAAGAACGCGGCCGCGCGGCGGGTGGGTTGGTCCTGCTCGGCTACCATGCGCGAAATGTCCAGGGTTGCGAGCCGCAGTGCGGGCTCTTCTCGATCCAGTGTAGGCGCCACCGCCGCTGAACTGCTGTCTGACGCGGAGGCGCGCATCGCCGCGTCACGCAACATCGAGCACTGGCAGCCCGGCCTGGCGCGCTGGGACGCGGAGGTGCTGCTCGCGCATCGTGCTCGGCGTCGGACCCGGAGGACGACGGGCTTGCGATCGATGCCGGTCACGGCGTCGCAGCGGCGCCGCTTCGAGGCGATGGTCGAGCGCCGCCTGACCGGCGAGCCGGTCAACTACATCACCGGGCGCTTCCGGTTCTGCGGCCTCGACCTCACCGTGCGGCCCGGCGTGTTCTCGCCGCGCGCCTCCAGCGAGTTCACCGTCGAGCTGGCCGCCGCGCGGCTGCGCCGCCGTCGCGGCCGTCGCGTCGCGGTCGACGTGGCCACCGGGGCCGGCGCCATCGCGCTCGCGCTCGGCGTCCGAGGTGCCGGGCGCCGAGGTGTGGGGCGTGGACATCTCGTCCGACGCGGTCCGGCTCGGCACGGCTCAACGCGCGCCGCCTGGAGCTCGACAACGTGCACTTCGCCACGGCGACATGCTCGCCGCGCTGCCCGTCGGCCCTGCGTGGCGAGGTGCAGGTGTTCACCATCCATCCGCCGTACGTCGCGCGCGCGGAGGTGCGCACGCTCCCCGTGGAGATCCGCGGCTTCGAGCCGCGGCACACGCTCACCGACGGCTCGTCGGACGGGCTCGGGCATGGTGCGCCGCCTCGGCGTCGGACGCCCCGGCGTGGCTGCGCACCGGGCGGCTACGTGCTCGTGGAGATCGCCCCGTACCTGGCGCGCGACACCGCCACCGTGCTGCGCCGCGGCGGGTCTGCGCGACGTGCGCTCGCACCGCGACAGCCTCGGCGTCACGCGCGTGGTGATCGGGCAGCTGTGAGCACCGGCGCGCACGCCGCTCGGGCCGCCCTGGCAGCGCCCGATGCGCGGCCGGCTCGACGAGCTGGTCATCGACAGCGTCGCGCTGCGCGACAACCCGCTCGGCGATCCCAGCGTCCGGCCGCTGTGGGTGTACTCGCCGCCGGCGCCGCGCGCGGACGCCGCAGCTGCCGGTGATCTATCTCATCCAGGGATTCAGCGGGCAGCTCGACATGTGGCGCAACCGCAGCCCGCAGCGCCTCACCGCCATCGAGCTCATCGACGAGCTGTTCAGCGACGCCTCGGTGCCGCCGTGCCGCGTCGCGCATGGTCGACTGCTGGACGTCGCTCGGCGGCAGCCAGTTCCTCGACTCGCCGGCCACCGGTCGCTACCACACCTACCTCTGCGAGGAGGTGGTGCCCGTTCGTCGACGCCCACTACCCGACGCTCGCGCGCCGCGACCACCGCGCCATCACCGGCAAGTCGAGCGGCGGCTACGGCGCGATGGTCACGCCGATGCTCCGCCCCGACCTGTTCGGCGCGCTGGCGACGCACGCCGGCGACGCGCTCTTCGAGCTCTGCTACTGGCGCGACGTGCCCGAGGTGGTGCGCGCGCTGCGCACAGCGCTACGACGGCTCGTACGCGCGGTTCTTCGACGACCTGCGCGGCCGGCTGCCGCGGACCAGCAAGGAGGACGGGATGCTCTCCAACATGTGGGCGATGGCGGCCGCGTACTCCGCCGACGCGGACGGCACCGTCGAGCTTCCGTTCGACACCGTCGACCGGGCGGATGATCCCCGAGGTGTGGGAGCGCTGGCTGGCGTGGGACCCGGTGCGCATGGTGCCGCGCCACGCCGACGCGCTGCGGTCGCTGGTGGGCGATCTACATCGACGCCGGGACGCAGCGACGAGTTCTTCCTCGACCTCGGCGCCGTCGCGTTCCGCGACGCGCTGACGCGCGGTCGGGTGTCACCGACGTGCAGTTCGAGCTCTTCGACGCGGGCCACATGTCCATCGAGTACCGCTACCCGGTGGCGATGCGCTACCTGGCGGAGCGCATCGGCGCGCCGGCCTGAGCGTCAGCGCCGTCCGCGCGCCCGGACTCCAGCGGTGTGCGCTGCTCGTCGCGGCGCGCGGCGGCGGCCGGGCACCCGGACCACGACCGGCGTGACCTCGGCGTCCGGGCGGAGGAGGCTGCTCCGGCGGGGTCACCGGGCCGCGGCGGTCGTCGGGGCCGTCGTCCCTGTCGCGCTCGTCGGAGCTGGCGGCGGTGAGGTAGAAGGCCGACAGCGAGCCGAGGAACAGCGAGAGGACGAGCGCCATCGGCAGGGTCAGCGCCAGGTCGACCTTCCCCTGCACGCCGATGAACGCGAGGATCACGAAGGTGACCACGAGGGTGGAGGCCGGCACGACCCACACCCACAGCGTGCGGCCCTCACGGTCCGCACCGAGCTTGCGCTCGAGGGCTCTCAGCGCCGGCGGCAGCCAGCCGAACGAGGCCACGCCGTGGGTCGTTCCACGCCACCATCGTACGCGCGCGTTCGCCGTCGCTCCCCGGTCCGGTGGCAATCATCGGTGCACAGGTGACCGAGACGCCAGAGGGCTCAGCGCAGCTGGTTGATGCGGACCATGTTGCCCGCGGGATCGCGGAAAGCGCAGTCGCGGACCCCGTACGGCTGCTCGGTCGGCTCCTGGACGACCTCGGCGCCGCTGGCCTGCAGCCGCTCGAAGGTGCCGTCGAGGTCGGCGGTGGCCAGGACCACGTGGGCGTAGCTGCCCTTGGCCATCAGCTCGGCGATGGTGCGGCGCTCGTTGTCGAGGAGCGGGTGTCCGCCACCGGGCGGCTCGAGCACGATGGACGTGCCGGGCTGGCCGGGAGGGCCGACCGTGATCCAGCGCATCCCGCCATAGGCGACATCGTTGCGGACCTCGAAGCCGAGCGTGTCGCGATAGAAGGCCAGCGGCGCGTCGGGATCGTCATGTGGCAGGAAGGTCATTGACGGTGATGTCCATGGTGGTCGACGCTCACCGGTCCTGGATCAGCCCGAGGACGTTGCCGTCGACGTCGGTGAAGGTGGCCACCAGCCGGCCGCCGCCGACGTCGTGCGGCGTCTCCTTGACCGTCGCCCCGGCCGCGGTCACGTCGGCCAGCTTCGCCTCGATGTCCGACACGTGCCAGTACGCCAACGGCGAGGTCATGCCCTGCGGGCCGCCGCCCGGCACCAGCCCGATGTGCTGGCCCTCGGCGTCGTAGCCGACGTAGTAGGGGGCATCGGCCTGCGGCTCGACGCCGAGCAGCGCGGTGTACACCGGCTTGGCCTTCGCCAGGTCGGACACCGGATGCAGCACGGTCTTGATTCCCTGGGTGGCGGTGGTCATGGTCATTCCTCCGGATCGTGGTCTTGATGTCCATGCCGGTCATGCTAGGTGCGGCTCGGCGACGCGGCGCTTCTCGATTCCTGACCGGTCTGGTCACCTGCTTGGCCACGCACGACGGCATGCCCGCTGTTGCGCGCGCCTCGTCGCGCCGGTAGGTGCTGGGCGGCACGCCGACCAGCTCGGTGAAGCGAGTGCTGAACGTGCCCAGCGACGAGCAGCCGACAGCGAAGCAGACCTCGGTGACGGTGAGGTCGCCACGACGAAGCAGCGCCATCGCGCGCTCGATGCGCCGCGTCATCAGGTAGCCGTACGGCGACTCGCCGAACGCGAGCCTGAACTCGCGGCTGAGGTGCCCGGCCGACATGTTCGCGCCGCGGGCGAGCGCCTCGACGTCCAGCGGCTGCGCGTACTCGCGGTCGATGCGGTCGCGGACACGGCGGAGCCGCGCGAGGTCGCGCAGGTGCTGCGCCGCGGCCGGGGTGCTGGTCACCGCGAGATCGTACAGAGGCTCGCCGGAACGGAGCCGACGGTCAGGATTGAACTGACGACCTACCGCTTACGAGGCGGTGGGTTTGCTCGCGCACTCGCCGGACTCGAATTCGCTGCAGCGACAGCCTCTCCCTTCCGTCGCTGCTCGACAGCATCTGCCACCTGAAGGTGCGTTTGCTCTGGTGCCTGCCTGTTCGTGGCGGCCAGTGAAAGGCTCGAAGCTTAGGTAACCGCTCCAGCGTGGCTGCTGATGGCGACCAAGACATGGCTAGCTCCCCCGGCTCGCGCCGTCTGCCAGCGCGGATTTGATATGCGCTGCAAGTTTGCTCTCGTCATCGTCGGTTGGCGCCAACCGATACGACACTTGACGGGTCGTGCTGAGGTCGAAGGGTGATTCATCGACTCGCTGGTTCATCACCACGACGGGGACCATAGCGGCTTCCGCGTAGCCGAGCTCCCACATGACGTTTGCGTTGGCGTCGGTTACGTCTGCAATTACCACGCTCGCCGCGCGTATTGCCTGGATGATCTGCTGATCGATCCTCCCGGGGGTGAGTAATTTCATCGGCGCGGACGACTAGCCGTTCGGCATAACCAAGGGATCGCACAGCTCGCTTGATAAAATCATAGACGCCTGGCGACCAAGCCTGCGTGAAGGGCATTACCACGAAGATGCTCGGGTCAGTCCGATCTGAGGTTCCTTCACGCTCCGGAAGAGGGGTGCCTTCCACGACTGGACCAAGCCTGGTTCTCCGTCCGAGTCCACCGGTCAGGGCAGCAAATTCCTGCGCGCTCTCGCGGCGGAGTTCGACCTGTCGATCGAGGTAATCGTCGACGGAGCTAATGTCGTTGAAGCGCCGGGGCGACGGCCGTCGATTGCGAAAACTTCCACGACCCATCCGGCCCAAACCCTCCACCGGCGAACGGGCTGGGAAAGTCATTCAACATTAGGCGCGCAGCTACCGCCAAGTTGTCGTCGGACGGCAGCATAGCGATCCATGCGTCGTTGTTCGAAATCTGCAAGGCGTCGCTGTCAGAGAAGTAGAGGTCCACGGCCCTCTGCACAAGCTCGACGCAGAAGTCGAGCACCTCTCGCTTCAGGAAGGAACCTGAGGAGTTGGATCGGAAGGGAAAAATGCGTTGGGTACTGCGCGCGCGTCTCTCCGGGCAGTTTGGGGAGCTGCTTGAGGGCCGCTCGTACGTCAATGCGGCGGTTCTCTCGGTCGAGGGCCCGCTGTAGCGCATCAAGCTCGGGCCACGACCCGTCCCTCATGTAGGCCTCAAAGGCGCGCTTGAGGATCGGTAGGTATTCCTGCGCCCAAGCCTCATCAGTTTGTGGCGTACTCTCGGCAACCTCGACGGTAGCCCCATCAGTTTGAGCTCCCCGACGCTTGATCAACCGCTCGGCCTCATCGACGCCAGCACTAGTGAGCTCGACAAATCCGTCGAGTTCGCCCATGGTCCGGAATTCAACGAAGCCCTTCTTCGCAAGGTACTGACCCACGGCCATGATTCGCTCTTCGGGGATCCCTGCCTTGGTGGCAACCTCCCGGTGTGTAGACCATCGGATCTGCGCGTCGTTCGTGAGCTGGTAGAACGCGATCAGATTCCTCGCGCTCTCTCTCGCGTTCCTCGATGTCATCCGTTGAAGCCACACGCATCTCTCCCACTACGGGTCATTGACAGGTCGAAGACACTAGGCACTCGGAGTCAACAACCCGCCTGCCTACCAACCGATCCTGGTCTCGATCTCGACGAAGACCCAAATTACGATGGCACATGTTCATCGCGACGAGGACTAGGGACAAGCACTGATGAAGTTGGAGTAATCGCCGCCCGAGCCAACTGCCCAAATCCAACGTAGAGGTGAGCCAGTCCCAGAGCCGCGCAGAGAAACGCGTAGCGTTGACCCGCGGCCGTCGGTTCGTCCTCATTCGTATCGACCAGGCCGGCCTTGGCGTCATGCCAATGAATCAAGTCACCGTAACGAAAGGTCTCGAGCAGCTCTCTTGGGGTCCACTCATCTGAGCACGCAAAGCCCGCCCAGCCCTCTCGCTCCACGAACGCGTCACACATCAGCTGGTTGAGAGATCTCTTGTGCAGACTGGCCTCGGCAGCTCGCCACGCTTCGAGCACGTCTAACTGCGTACCGGACGTCACGGCATCGCTGGTCGTAGCAGCGCGTTTGAGGATTCCCACGCGGGGGAAGTCGGCCGCGTTGCTGTCCGCCTCGCACTGCCGCAGCATCACAGCGAACCCGGTCTGGAGTTCATGGGTGGGGAAATCAACGTTGATCACGTCCTCCGCGCCGCCGCTTCCTGGCTGGACGTCCACTCCGCCAGTGGCGCTCATGATGGTGCTGGCTGCCAGGTGATGCGACTGCGAGATGAAGCGGCGCACGACGTGCTCATCCTCGGGCCGCAACGGAGATCCGAGGCTTGGAAACAGGCTGGGATCTGGTAGGTCGAAGACATACGTCAACAGGCGCCACCAGTGCTCGAACCCGCGCGCATCCGCAGCCCAGGATAACCCGGGTGGTCGGAACGGTAGGGGCATGTCCTTCAGGAGCACGTCGGCCGTGTGACCCTGCACCGTCACGCGACCATCGTAGGAGCGGCGGTATTCGAAAACCCCGTTCCACACCACACGATCCACGCCCTTGTGAGTGCGATGCACCTGCAACACCTGGCCGTTTGGAGGAGGAGTTGGGTGCCAGGTCAGACGCGTTGAGGGGGTGCCGAAGGGCGGAGGAGTCACGAGCGACGATCCCCCCGTACAGTCGCCCTTCTAGCGGCAGTGGCGTATCCACGGCGCCAGCATGAGGGCGCTCCGACTAGCTGTGGACTTCACAGACGGGAGGGGCGCCGCACACGAAAAAGCCACCGACCGGCTGGTCGGTGGCTTTCCCTCAGGGCGCGGCTACGCTTTGTCGCCGACAGGATCGCCGCCGCGAGACGGGCGGGCACCTGGTACCGCTGGTTGAATGCGTCCCAGGCGAAGACGGTCATGCTGGTCCCACACGCCTCGTTGGCCTGCGTCTCGGAGCGACCAAGATTCCGCCTCCAGGACTGCACGGTCTGCTCGGGCGACACCCATGTGCCGGCCAGCGCCGCGATGTTCGGGAACGTGCCAGCCGTGCCGCATCCACGCAGAGCCGAAGCAGGCTCTCGGTGCCCAGACGCGGCCGAAGGTCGGCCCAGAACCGCTCCTCGTCGGCGCCCTCCACTTTAACCCCTGCCCGAAGAGGGGCAGACGCTGGACGGTCGGACCTCCTCTGCCGAAGTCGGGTCGAACGTGAGTGTAACCACGTCATGCTCCTAGATGTGACGTCAGCCCAGATCAAGCTGACTAAGGCTGACGTTACTTAGCTGGTACGTAGGGTTGGCAGTCAAGCCCCTGCCTTGCGCTCGACTCCTTCGATCTCAGGGCAGGCAAGACTTCCGGCATGGCTGTCGAGAGCGGGCAGGTCCGCGCCTATCAGGCGCATGAACGCGAAGATGACATGGCTCTGAGGTTCGGCATGCAGGGAACCCGCGAGGGTCGCGGCGGCCTGGACGCCGTGCTGAAGCTCCCTCACGCCAATGACGTCTCCTTCGAGTTGAAGTCCACTGATGGCACGAGCTTCAGCACCGCCCGTGATGTGGGCCGCGAACATCTGCGGAAGTGGCGTCAACATCACTGGCTCTTCGGTGTCTACCGCCGCGGCCTCACACCGCGCGACGGCGCACACGAGTTCCTGTACGCGCCGCCGTGGTTGCTGGAGCCCTGGATCGCCAAGCAGGAGGAGTATGTCAATCTTGACTGGGACCTGGTCGGTACGGTGCCCTCGATGATCGACGCCAAGACCATGGCGGAGCTCGTGGGCGCGAGGGACTCTTACACGGCTGAAGACGTCGGAAAACTCCTCAAGAAACAGAAGCTCGAGACCGTGGAAGCCGACGACGAGGGCGCTCCCCACATGACGGGGGAACTCTTGCAGTTCCTCAAGGCGCGCGGCGGCGAAATCCCGAAGAAGATGTCCAAACGGCTGATCGAGGACCTGGCGGATCTCCAACTGCCAGCCTTGCCGCCCGCGAAAAAGCCGGTTCCTGCGTTTTCACCGGAGCGGATGCTGATTCTGGTGCGCGAACGCTGCCGCTATCTCCTCGACCGCGGTTCGAACGAAACAATCCGCACATCACGCTCAGGGAGTTGCGCGACATGGTCGGTGACGACAACGTGTTCGCGGCGGAGTCCGAGCTCGACGGTCGTGACTGGCTTCGGGAGCGGTGCGACCGAAGCTTTGCTTCAGGACAGCAAGGCGTCAGCGACCGATCCGCAACGACGTAGCCCAGCGGCGGCGGTACGGCGTTGCCGATCTGGCCGAGGGCCATGTACACCGCGCCGTGGAAGGACCAACTCTCCGGAAAGCCCTGCAGCAGCGCGACGTCGGGGACGGACAGCCGGAAATGTCCGTTCTCGGCGACGAAAGCGCGCGCCGCCTCGCGATTGGGTGCCACGCCGCTGGGCGAGACCTGGAGTCGCTCCCAAACGGCTCGCGAGGAAACGCTGTTGAGGACGGACGTCGTGTGCCGCGGACCGGTGAGGTGCTGCGAATCGTGGGAGCGGGAGCGTCCCAGCCAATGTCGCTCAGGCCGAGGGCTTCGCGCGTGCCCATACACAGCGGCAATGAAGCATCGACGCCTGAAGGAGGCTCTCCTAAACGCGGTCTGTGCGTCGCCGTCGGTGCTCGCCAACGTGACGCGTCGCCCTTTCGCCGAAAACCCACAAGCACCATGCGTCGGCGCTGCTCCGGGATGCCGAAGAGTTCGGCGCGCAGATCAAGCCGGGAGATGGTGTACTTTTGCGACAAGGGCTCAGCACCATCTCGTCAAGGTAGGGGCGAAACTTGGCACCGCCAAGCGCGGCAACGTTTTCGGCGACGAAGGCGAGCGGTTCGATGGCGAGGACTGACTTGACGAAGGTCGGGAACATGTCGCGGTCGTCACGGGCGCCGTGTTGTCGGCCGGCGATGCTGAAGGGCGGGCAGGGTGGCCCGCCATGGATGACGTCGACGGCCCCTCGCCATTGACGCCAGCGCACATCGGTGACGTCACCGGCCGCTCCCCCATTGATCTGCCATTGCGGTCGGTTGGGGCAGGGTGGTGGCTGCGTCCTCTAGAATCTCGTACGACGCTTGGTGTCGAAGCCAGCGCGATCGAACGCCAGGTCGAGGCCGCCGCCACCGCTGAACAGGGACAGTGAACGCAGGCCGCGCCGGGGGCGCTGCGGCATCAGCACTTCTGGGTTATAGCGCGGCACGTTGACCGGGTGCCGCGGTTCAATCCCTCGCCGCGCACAGCGCGAAGCTTCGCCTCGCGGGATGCGCGGGACATCTCTCGGTAGGCATCACGCCGCTCCGCGGTCAACTCCCAGGGCTGGTGGTGGCGGTTTGCCCGGCGGACGACAACGTTGTCGCTGATGCCAGGTCCGTCACGGCGTGTCTTCCAAACAGTCACCAGCAGAGCGGAGAGAGCATCCGCTGCCACTGCCGGATCTTCGTGCTCCCACATGCGGAACACGCTCCAACCGGCTTCGGTCAGGCGCGAGTCGGTGTCGCGGTCACGTCTCTGGTTACCGCTGATCTTGTCCCGCCACCAGGCCGCGTTGGACTTCGGCCACATGAGATGCGTGGGACAGCCGTGCCAGAAGCATCCATCGACGAACACGGCGACGCGGTGACGTGAGAAGACGACGTCAGCGACACGCGCCAGCTGGGGGAGAGGTCGACGGTGGATGCGGAAACGCAGGCCACGACGATGGAGGACCTGGCGGAAGGCTATCTCCACCGGGGTGTCGCGGGACGGCTGCCGTTGCAGGCGCAGACGCACCGCCGGCGACGACGGGACCGGGGCTGCGGGTCGGGCAGAGACGGTGGACGGCATGGTGGCCCTCATCCCAGGAGGCTCGCCAGAGCATAGAAACGTGACGGTCGAGAGACTGGCGGCCGTCGTCGTAGACGACGGGTGGTGCGTGGGTCGGCGTGGCCACCGTGCCGGTCGGCGGGCAATACACAACGGGCCCATGCGGTCAAACGGCTCAACAGCGGCGTCGAGAAGGAGCCGCGCGCCAGCTGTGCGACCCCCCGCGAACTCCTTCGTAGCCGTCATGCGCGGTGTGAGATGGACCTCTCGCGCCGCACCACGTGTGCGGACAATGCCGAGTTCGCGGTGCCCCCGACGCGTTGTCATATCCTCGACATGGAGACCGACCGGCTCGGACGCCCGAAGCCCATTGAGAAGGAGCTCGACCAGGCCCGCGGCGAGCGCAGTTATTCGGCCGGGTCGGCCGCGGATGGCGGATTCAGGGAGACGACGGCAATCCTGGCGATGGCGTCGACCGGCTTGCCCATCGCGGTCGGGAGCACCGAATGGATGTTCGCCATCGAGGAGGATACTAGCCGGTTCTGTAGGGAGGTACCCAACCGCCACGCCACCACACGTACAGCTCTCTAACCGCACGTGCTACTTGCAAAATCCAACGTACCGCGCGTACACTCCTCGGAAGCCGGCTACTCCCTCCCGTAGCTGACGCCCAAGAAGGCGGGAGGAAAGGGAAACTGACATGGCCGTGGCAACCCTCGCCGAGCCGCGCTCATCATCACCAACATCTCCAAGGTGGACGACGCGGGCAGCGTTCACTTCGAGAGCGTCTGGACCGCACGGTTCATCAAGTCGCTGGTCGACGATGGGCTGCTGAAGTTTCAGGGCAACATCCGCCCCGACCACATGGAGGGGCAGCGGATGGGAACGAAGAGACACACCGAAAGATCGAGAAGTGGGCGATGGAGCTTCTCGCTGGCGATGCCGTCATCGGCAACCTGTCCGTGCGGGTCAACCCTGACACCGCGCTGCTCGAGACGGAGGTCGACGATGAGGGCCAGGAGTTCCTGATCATCCAGCGTGGCCATCTCGACACCGCTGTGACTCCAAGTCGCGCCTCAAGGCCATCGTCAAGGCGCTGAACAGCCCCATGGGTGACCGTCTCAAGGACGCTCGGTTCGCCGTCCGGATCTGGGTGGTCAATGACACCACGGCCAAGCGGGTGGCCGCCAACTACAACACCCGTGGCGAGAAGGTCAACGACTCCGCTGCCAAGTTCGCCTGGCAGGAGACCGCAGGCCAGCGTCTGGCTCGCCGCCTCGTCGACGGCACGCCGCACCTGGGGATCGACAACGTAGAGGTCCTCTCGAACACGGTGTCGGCCAACTCGCCGAAGCTCGCAACCTTCAACACCTTCGCCCGGGGACTGGAGCTTTACTGGCACGGCGAGCCGCTCAACGAGGCCGAGGAGCGCGAGCAGGCCGAGTTCCTCGTGCACTTCTGGAATCAGCTCGTGGGTGTGCGGCCTGAGTACGGTCGCCTCACCAAGGCAGCCCGCCAGGAGGCGCGCAAGCGCTCCGTGAGCGGGACGGCGGTTTCGATCCATGAACTCATCGTGGCGGCGTCGGAGCTGCATCGGAGCGGAACCGATATTGGTTCGGTCCTGAGTCCTGCCGAGCGAGCCCTGTGGTCGTCGACGGCAAGAGCGTCGATTACTTCTCCTACGACAACCCTGTGTGGACGAAGCTCGGGGCGCTGGCGGTGAGCTGTCTCGAGAACGACAAGGGCGAGCCCACCATGGAATCAGGACCACCTTTCAGACGCGGGATGCGATGGCTGCCGAGCTCGTGCGCAAGCTCGGGCTCACCATCGTTGGTGCATCCGCCAGAAGTAGTCGTCGGTGCCGGCGACGGGGGCGACCGTCGTCTGCCGCTTTTTGTGGACAACACGTGTTCGTGAACACTCCATTGAACCGCCGTGGACAGATGCTCACGCGGGCGTGGTTGTGTTGCCCCGGTGAGTGGCGAGGCCGGTGTTCGGGTACACCCTTTACGCCGCTCGACGCAGTTCCGGCTCCCTCAATGCAGGTTCGAGTCCCGTCGCGCAGCGCAGCAGCACGATGTCGACCGACGACAGGAAACCTACACACACCTGTTTGGTGGAACTGTGTGGCACCAAGTCAGGCGCGAGCCAGGAGGGATGGACGGGCCTACGGCGCTCCTCGAGCGCGGCCGCGGCAGGGGGCCGAGCTGGGAGCGGACGCCAGCTGTGGCGCCGGGGGCGCCCGGCGCGGGGAGCCTGCCAAGGGCCGGACGAGCCTCCCGTCGCGGCCGCCCGGCGCGCCGCTGCTCGTCCCCCGCGCCTGCGCGCCACCCGCCCGCCGCGCGCACGCCACGCTGCGGTACTTCGCCCCGATCAGCTCTCTTGGTTCGCGCCTGACCCCATACACACAGTGGCACCAAACTGGTGTGTGTAGGTTTTGAAGACCGACGAAGGCGCTGGCCAGGACGGTCCAGCTCGGCGAGCCGGCGGCCGCCGCGGCGCACGGATCCGCTCGGCTTGTGTCCGACCGAGCGGGTCGGTAGGCGGTTCTGTAGGGCGTGAACAGTCGCATCACCTTCGGTGCCGAATTGCGCTACGCGATGCATGTGCGCGGGTTGTCGCTGACCGACGTCGC
Organism: Candidatus Dormiibacterota bacterium; assembly: GCA_963751755.1. Taxonomy (GTDB): domain Bacteria; phylum Chloroflexota; class Dormibacteria; order Aeolococcales; family Aeolococcaceae; genus Aeolococcus. Next base: position 128,551 of record CAVVVH010000002.1, read on the forward strand.
GCGTCGCTCCGGCGTTGCCGTAGCCACGGCGTCCTCCGCTGCCCTGGGACGGCCGGTCAACGTGACCACGGCGCTGCGTGTCGCGCGCGCTGTCGCCGCGCAGCCGGTAATCCCCGAGCTGCTCGAGTGGGTCGAGCGGCCGCCGGCGTCCGAGGTTGGGTTGCGCCGCGGCGACAGCAGTGCTGGGGCAGCTCAACGTCCGGCGCCGATTCCGGCGTCGGTACACCGACCGACGCACCGAGCCGCGTCGATCGCCTCGGCCTGGAGCGACGGACGCCGCCGGACAGCTGCGCATCGCGGTGGACTGATGAGCGACCTGCGATCAGTTCCTGGCGTCGCCGAGCAGCACCCGCATCAGCTCGTCATGAGCGTCGCCGAAGGTGAGGTGCTGGTAGGTCTGGGTGATCATCGCCAGGGAGGTGTGGCCGAGGATCTGCTGGAGCAGGATCGGGTTGCCGCCGCGGCGGAGGAAGTCGGTGGCCATGCTGTGGCGGAGCAGATGGGGATAGACCCGCTTGGTGATCCCGGCGACGTCGGCCAGGTTGCGGATCATCTGCTCGGCCCCGGACTTGGTCAGCGGCTCGAACTCACCCGTGGCGGCGCGGCGACTTCAGCCCGAGGAAGAGCCGATCGCTGCGGGAGTCGCGGCGGCTCCGGTCGGCGTAGCGGCGCAGCCGGCGGGCCAGGGCCGGGGAGAGCGGGACGAGGCGACCCCGGTCACCCTTGCCGTGGCGGACCACCAGCACCGCGCGCCCCGGTGGTCTGGAGATCCTCCCCCGTCAGGGCGAGCAGCTCACCGAGGCGCATGCCCGTCTCGAAGAGGGGCCGGACGATCAGCTTGTCGCGCTCGCTGGTGGCGGCGTCCTCCATCGCCGCCACCTCCTCGCGGGAGAGCACGTCGAGCACCCCCGCCCTATCGTCGGCAGCTTGCCTTGCCGCCGATCGCCTCGCCGGCCTGGGCGTTGGCCCAGGCGACGAAGGTGTTCACCGCGCGCATGTAGCTGTGCACCGTGGCCTTGGACAGCGGCCGGCCCGCCGCGAGAGGGTGCCGTCGAGCAGGCCGGCGCCGAGGTCGTTGAGCAGCCGGTT
>CAVVVH010000003.1:0-472430 GCA_963751755.1 Candidatus Dormiibacterota bacterium
CGAGATCGGCGACATCCTCAAGCAGAGGATCGCCAGCTTCGACGCCCCCGTCGTTGACGCGCACGAGGGCGTGATCACCTCCGTCGGTGACGGCATCGCGCGCATCTACGGGCTCGAGGAGGCGATGGCCGGCGAGCTGCTCGAGTTTCCCGGCCCTCCCGGCGGCCAGCCGGTGCTCGGGCTCGCCCTCGACCTCCGTGAGGACGGCGTCGGCGCGGTCATCATGGGCGAGTACCAGCACCTCCAGGAGGGCGACACGGTCCGGACCACCGGCCGCATCGCCGAGGTGCCCGTCGGCGACGAGCTGATCGGCCGCATCGTCAACGCGCTCGGCGAGCCGCTCGACGGCAAGGGCCCGGTGGAGACCTCGCAGAACCTGCCCATCGAGCACGTCGCGCCGGGCGTCATGTTCCGCCAGGCGGTCACCACGCCGATGCAGACCGGCATCAAGGCCATCGACGCCATGTTCGCCATCGGCCGCGGTCAGCGCGAGCTGATCATCGGCGACCGCCAGACCGGCAAGACGCAGGTGGCGCTCGACGCCATCATCAACCAGAAGGACAGCGGGATCATCTGCATCTACGTCGCCGTCGGCCAGCGGCGCCAGACCGTCGCCCAGGTCGCGGCGCGCCTCGAGGAGGCCGGCGCGCTGCAGAACACGATCATCGTCGCGGCCACCGCGAGCGACCCCGCGCCGATGCAGTTCATGGCGCCGTACGCCGGCTGCGCGATGGGCGAGTACTTCATGCAGAAGGGCCAGCACGCGCTGATCGTCTACGACGACCTCAGCAAGCACGCCCAGGCGTACCGCCAGCTCTCGCTGCTGCTGCGCCGCCCGCCGTCGCGCGAGGCGTACCCGGGCGACGTCTTCTACCTGCACTCGCGCCTGCTCGAGCGCGCCGCGCGCATGAGCGACGAGGAGGGCGGCGGCACGCTCACCGCGCTGCCGATCATCGAGACGCAGGCCAACGACGTGTCGGCGTACATCCCCACCAACGTCATCTCGATCACCGACGGCCAGATCTTCCTGGAGTCCGACCTCTTCAACGCCGGCATCCGCCCGGCGATCAACGTCGGCATCTCGGTGTCGCGCGTCGGCTCGGCGGCGCAGACCAAGGCGATGAAGCAGGTCGCCGGCCAGCTCAAGCTCGACCTCGCCCAGTACAACGAGCTCAAGGCCTTCGCGCAGTTCGCGGCCGACCTCGACAAGCGCACCCGCGCCACGCTCGACCGCGGCCAGCGCATGACCGAGCTGCTCAAGCAGCCCGCCAACTCGCCGGTGCCGTTCGCGCAGCAGGTGATCGCCATCTTCGCGGGCACCAAGGGCTACATGGACGACGTCCCCGTGGAGCGCGTCGGCGAGTTCGAGAAGGGCCTGCTGCGCTACCTCAGCAGCGAGCAACCCGACATCGAGAAGGACATCGACGAGAAGCAGCAGCTCACGCCGGAGACCGAGAAGGCGCTGGTCGCCGCGGTCGAGAAGTTCAAAGAGAGCTTCGCCGGAGGCTAGATGGCATCTCTTCGCGACCTGCGCCGGCGCATCAGGAGCGTCAAGAACACGCAGAAGATCACCAAGGCGATGGAGCTGGTCGCCGCGGCCAAGATGCGGCGCGCCCAGGAGCGCGTCGAGGCGGCGCGCCCGTACGCCGAGGAGATCACCAACGTCATCGCCGACATCTTCAGGCGCGACCCGGAGTACAAGCACCCGTACCTCGAGGTGCGCGAGGTGCGGAAGCGGCTGGTGGTGCTGATCACCACCGACCGCGGCCTGGTCGGCGCGCTCAACGGCAACAACATCCGCCTCGCGCTGCGCGAGATGAACGAGTCACCGGTGCCGGCGTCGGTGGTCACCATCGGGCGCAAGGGCCGCGACACGATGCGCCGGCTGCGCAAGGAGCTCGTCGCCGACCGCAGCGGCCTCGGCGACCGGCCCTCGATGGGCGACGTGCTCCCCGCCATCCGCGTGGCCATGGAGCAGTACGAGAACGGCGACGTCGACCAGGTCGACCTGGTGTACGCGCAGTTCATCAGCGCGGGCCGTCAGCGCGCAGTCGCGCGGCGGCTGCTCCCGCTCGAGGTCCCCGAGGCCACCGCCAAGCTGGCCGCGGACTTCATCTACGAGCCGGAGCCCAAGGACGTGCTCGACGCGCTCCTGCCGCGCTACGTCGAGTCGCAGATCTACCAGGCGCTGCTGGAGAACCTGGCCAGCCAGCAGGCGGCGCAGATGGTGGCGATGCGCAACGCGTCCGACAACGCCAACGACCTGATCCAGGACCTCACGCTGACCGCCAACACGGTGCGGCAGAGCACGATCACGACCGAACTGATGGAAATCGTCGGCGGCGCAGCCGCGCTGGCGGGCTGAGGCCCGGAGCCGAAGGAGAGCAGAGATGGCAGTGGCCGCCAAGAAGAGCGAGAAGAGAGCGGGCGTGGGCACCGGCACCGTCGTGCAGGTGATCGGTCCTGTCGTCGACGTGGAGTTCGAGGGGGACCGCGTTCCCGACATCTACTACGCGCTGGAGCGCATCCGCGAGGACAAGACGCGGCTGGTGCTCGAGGTGCAGCAGAACCTCGGCAACAGCACGGTGCGCACCATCGCCATGAACACCACCGACGGGCTGCGCCGCGGTGACACGTTCGAGGACACCGGCGGCCCGATCCAGGTGGCCGTCGGCCGCAAGACGCTGGGACGCATGTTCAACGTCATCGGCGAGCCGATCGACGGCAAGCCGGCGCTGAAGGACGCGCCGCTGGCGTCGATCCACCGCCTGGCGCCGCCCATCGACGAGCAGTCGACCGAGCAGGAGATCCTCGAGACCGGCATCAAGGTCATCGACCTCATCTGCACGTTCAGCAAGGGCTCGAAGATCGGCCTCTTCGGCGGCGCCGGCGTCGGCAAGACGGTCATCGTGCAGGAGATGATCAACAACATCGCCAAGGAGCACGGCGGCTTCTCGGTGTTCGCCGGGGTCGGTGAGCGCACCCGCGAGGGCCGTGACCTCTACGGCGAGATGGAGGAGTCCGGCGTCCTCGACAAGACCGCATCAAGGTGATCGACCTCATCTGCACCTTCAGCAAGGGCTCGAAGATCGGGCTCTTCGGGGGAGCGGGCGTCGGCAAGACGGTCATCGTGCAGGAGATGATCAACAACATCGCCAAGGAGCACGGCGGTTTCTCGGTGTTCGCCGGGGTCGGCGAGCGCACCCGCGAGGGCCGCGACCTCTACGGCGAGATGGAGGAGTCGGGGGTCCTCGACAAGACAGCGCTGGTCTTCGGCCAGATGAACGAGCCGCCGGGCGCGCGCGCCCGTGTCGGCCTGACCGGCCTGACCATCGCCGAGCACTTCCGCGACGAGGAGAAGTCCGACGTCCTCCTCTTCATCGACAACATCTTCCGGTACACGCTCGCCGGCGCCGAGGTCTCGGCACTGCTCGGGCGCATGCCGAGCGCGGTCGGATACCAGCCGACCCTGGGCACCGAGATGGGCGACCTGCAGGAGCGCATCACCTCGACCAAGGACGGCTCGATCACCTCGGTGCAGGCGGTGTACGTCCCCGCCGACGACTTCACCGACCCGGCCGTGGCCACGACGTTCGCCCACCTCGGGTCCACCGTCGCACTGAGCCGAGGTCTCACCGAGATCGGCATCTACCCGGCGGTCGACCCGCTGGAGTCCTTCAGCCGCGCGCTCGACCCGACCGTCGTCGGCGACGAGCACTACCGCGTTGCCCAGGGCGTCAAGCGCGTGCTCCAGGAGTACAAGGAGCTGCAGGACATCATCGCCATCCTCGGCCAGGAGGAGCTGAGCGACGACCAGAAGGTGACCGTGCAGCGCGCCCGCCGCGTGCAGCGCTTCCTCTCCCAGCCGTTCTCGGTGGCGCAGCAGTTCACCGGCCGTGAGGGCAAGTACGTCCCGCTCGAGGAGACGGTGCGCGGCTTCGCGGAGATCCTCGACGGCAAGCACGACGACCTTCCCGAGGACGCCTTCTACATGGTCGGCACCATCGACGAGGCGGTCGAGAAGGCCAAGGAGCTGGGCGGCGGTGAGGACGAGAGCGCGCCCGACGACAAGCCCGCCGGCCCGCAGGCCGAGGGCGACGGGGAGGGTGAGGGCGAAAGCGAGAGCGGCGACGGCGAGCGGCCCAAAGGCAAGGCCGACACCAGCGACGCCAAGGACGAGGCGCCCAAGGGCAAGACAGACACCGGCGACGCCAAGGACGAGGAGCCCAAGGGGAAGACCGACACCAACGACAGGGGCGATTCCAAGGACGAGCAGCCCAAGGGCAAGACCGACGCCGGCGACGCCAAGGATGAGCAACCCAAGGGCCAGAGCGACGCAAAGGACAAGTCCGACTCCAAGGGCAACAGCCCAAGGGTCGCGCCAAGCCGGCCGAGGACGCCAACGCCGAGGAGGGTGGCGACACAGAGGCCACGTCCGACGCGAAGCCCGTCAAGGGTGGGGCGTCGGCCTCAGCCGACGGCGACGCGCCGGCGAAGACAGCGGATGAGGCCAGGGACGCCGACAAGTCCAGGCCACGGAGGGGAAGTCCAGCTAGGTGGCCAACAAGCTGCAGGTGGAGCTGCTCACCGCCGAGGGCCACGTGCTCAGCCAGGAGGCCGACTTCGTCGTCGCCCCCGGGCTCGAGGGCGACCTCGGCGTGCTGCCGCGGCACATCCCGCTGCTCACGCCGCTGCGCACCGGGGAGATCATGGTGCGCAACAACGGCCAGGAGGATTACTTCTTCGTGGCCGGTGGCTTCCTCGAGGTGATGCCGGACAAGGTGGTCATCCTCGCGGACGTGGCCGAGCGCGCCGAGGACATCGACGAGGCGGCGGCCGAGGAGGCTCGGAAGGCCGCCCAGGACGCGCTCGCCCAGGACGAGGGCGACGCCGACGCTGCCGCGCAGCTGGAGCGCGCCATCTTCCGGCTGCGCGTCGCCGAGGTCCGCCGCCACCACCGCCGCGACCACCGAGGCGACTGACAGGTCAGGTCGCGCGCATCCGGTTGTTGCGCGGGTTGTGCTCCACCTCGGCGAGCCCGAGGCGCTCGAGGAGCGGCGGCATGTACATGCCGAACCGTCCGCGCAGCCCCTTCTTCAGCCCGTACCAACCGCCGACCGGGTTGTCCTCCGAGCGTGCCCATGCCTCGACCGTGCCGTCGGCGGCAGGCTTCTGCTCGTCGGCGCTGCCCAGCGGCACCCAGTCGCCCTGCGCCTTCAGCCAGCTGTGCAGGTCCTCGATGGCGCTGAGGTGGTAGCGCAGCTGCGTCGTCCCCACCTGGCAGACGATCGCCGGCGGATCGAGGGTCTCGTCCCGGTACATCTGGTACTCGGAGGTGCCGCTCGGGGTGGTCAGCTGCCATGGATCGTCCTTGGTGCCCTGCCCCTTGCCGGTGTCGCCCGCCATCTCGTGCCTCACTCTGCCGGCCGATTCGCGAAGCGCAGTCTATCTCTGTAGGCTTGCCCGGCCATGGACAGCCCTCCCGGCCTCGACCTCGTCGCGCTCGCGTCGTTCCTGGAGTCGCACGACGTGCCCACCGCCGGCCGGCTGCGCGCCGAGGTCATCGCGGGCGGGCGCTCCAACCTCACGTACACGGTCAGCGACGACGTGCACCACTGGGTGGTGCGCCGCCCGCCGCTCGCCCATGTGCTGCCGACCGCGCATGACATGGCCCGTGAATGGCGCGTGATCAGCGCCCTGCAGCACACCGAGATCCCCGTGCCGGGCGCGGTGGTTCTCTGCGAGGACCCCTCGGTGATCGGCGCGCCGTTCTACGTCATGGACTTCGTCGACGGGCACGTGGTGCGCGACCGGCTGCCCGAGCCGTGGCCGGCGACCGCGTCCACCGCGGCGGCGATGTCGTCGGCGCTCGTCGACACCCTCCTCGATCTCCACGCGGTGCGGCCCGAGGACGTCGGCCTCGGCGATTTCGGTCATCCCGACGGCTTCCTCGAGCGCCAGGTGCGGCGCTGGTGGCAGCAGTGGGAGGCGTCGAAGACGCGGGAGCTGCCGGCCATCGACGAGCTGCATCGCCGCCTGCTCGCGGCCATCCCGCCACAATCCGCGGCGGGCATCGTTCACGGCGACTACAGGTTCGACAACGTCATCTACGCGCCGGCGGACCCCGGCCGCATCGTCGCCGTGGTCGACTGGGAGATGAGCACCGTCGGTGATCCGCTGTGCGACCTCGGCCTGCTCGTGGTGTACTGGGTCACCGACCCGAGCGACCCGGCGGCGTCGGCGCTGCCGGGCGAGCGGGTCAGCCTCGGCGAGGGCTTCCCCACGCGGGAGGACATGGTCGCGCGCTACGCCGCGGCGAGCGGCCGCGACCTCAGCAACCTCGAGTGGTACGTCGCGCTCGGGCACTACAAGCTGGCGATCATCGCCGAGGGCATCAACGCGCGCTTCCTCCTCGGCATGACCGTCGGCGAGGGATTCGAGACCATGGGGCCGGCGGTCCCGCTCATCGTCGATCGTGCGCTGGAAAGAGCCAGCGCATCCGGGCTCGCCGGGCTCTCGGGAGGAACCTGATGGACTTCGCCTACTCGCCCCGCGTCATCGAGCTGCGCGAGCAGCTGTGGGACTTCATGAACACCCACGTGCTCCCCGCCGAGGACCGCTACTTCGCGGAGTTCTCCGCGGCGACGGTGCCTCACCACATCTCGCCGGTGATGGAGGAGCTCAAGGCTGAGGCGCGCTCGCGCGGGCTGTGGAACCTGTTCCTGCCCGACGAGCGGTTCGGCGCCGGGCTGACCAACCTCGAGTACGCGCCACTCGCCGAGATCACGGGGCACAGCCTGATCGCACCTGAGGCGATCAACTGCTCAGCGCCGGACACGGGCAACATGGAGGTGCTGGCGCTGTTCGGCAGCCCCGAGCAGCAGGAGACGTGGCTCAAGCCGCTGCTGGCCGGGGAGATCCGCTCCTGCGTCGCCATGACGGAGCCGGACGTCGCCAGCAGCGACCCGACCAATATCAGCACGCGCATCGAGCACGACGGCGACGAGCTGATCATCACCGGGCGCAAGTGGTGGACGAGCGGCGCCGCGCACCCGATGGCGCGCGTGGCCCTGCTGATGGGCCTCAGCGACCCCGACGCAGAACCCCACCGGCGCCACTCGTTCGTGCTCGTGCCCATGCAGGCCCAGGGCGTGCGCGTCGTCCGGCAGCTGCAGGTCTTCGGCTACGACGACCCGGGCAGTCACTGCGAGGTGATGTTCGACGAGGTGCGAGTGCCCGCCGCCAACCTCATCGGTGAGCGCGGCGCCGCGTTCGCCATCGCGCAGGCGCGGCTCGGCCCGGGACGGATCCACCACTGCATGCGCGTCATCGGCACCGCGGAGCGAGCGCTGGCCCTGATGTGCGAGCGCGCCCGCACCCGCACCGCCTTCGGCAAGCTGCTCGCCGAGCAGGGCGTGGTGCAGCAGGCGATCGCACGCTCGCGGGTGGAGCTGGAGCAGGTGCGGCTGCTGTGCCACAAGGCCGCCTGGCTGATGGATGCCGAGGGCACCAAGGGCGCGCGCGCAGAGATCGCCGCGATCAAGGTGGCCGCGCCCCAGGTGGCGTGCGATATCGTCGACCGGGCCATCCAGGTCCACGGCGGGGCGGGCATGAGCAACGACGTGCCGCTGGCCCGCATGTACGCGTGGACCCGTGCGCTGCGCATCCTCGACGGTCCCGACGAGGTGCACCTGCAGTCGATCGCCCGCCACGAGCTGCGCAAGGCGACGCGGTGAGGCGCGGCTTCTACGCGACGGTCACTTCAGGCAGTTGTTGACCGCCGCCTTGTAGATGGTCCCGGACGGGTCGGTGGTCGTGTTGGCGTTGAGCTGGGCGTGGATCAGGCAGCGCTGCAGCCCGTTGGCGGTCGTGTACTGGTCGCGCAGCTGGTTGGTCGACGTGAGCACCAGGAAGCTGGTGACCAGCTGGGCCACCACGATCACGAGGATGGCCCCGATGAGCATCACGGCGTTGCTGGGACGCGGGCGTGTCTTGGCGCGCACCGTGTCGTCGTCTTCGACGGACGCTGTGCCCGCGTTGCCGTCCGACAGCTCGCCGGCCGGGGCGGCCAGCTCGCTGTCGCCGTCGGCCGGGCCGGTCACCTCGCTCATGCGACGGTCACCTGCGCGCTGAGGTACACGTCCTGGACGGCGTTGAGCAGCTCGATGCCCTCGGCGGTCGGGCGCTGGAACGCCTTGCGGCCGGTGATCAGCCCAGCCCCGCCCGCCCGCTTGTTGATGACCGCGGTCCGCACCGCCTCAGCGAGGTCGCCGGACCCCTTGGACTCGCCGCCGCTGTTGATCAGAGGTGAGCGTCCGGAGAAGCAATTGAGCAGCTGGTAGCGGGTGAGGTCGATGGGGTTGTCGCTCGACAGCTTCTCGTAGACGTCGGGGGCGGTCTTGCCGAAGTTGAGCGCGGTGAAGCCCCCGTTGTTGGTCGGCAGCTTCTGCTTGATGATGTCGGCCTGGATGGTCACCCCGAGATGGTTGGCCTGGCCGGTGAGGTCGGCGGCGGTGTGGAAGTCCACGCCGTCCTTCTTGAACGCGTTGTTGCGCAGGTAGCACCAGAGGACGGTCGCCATGCCCAGCTCGTGGGCCTCATGAAAGGCCTCGGTCACCTCCTGCAGCTGGCGCATCCCCTCCTCGGAGCCGAAGTAGATCGTTGCACCCACCGCCACCGCGCCCATCTCCCAGGCCTGCTGGACGTCGCCGAACATCACCTGGTCGAAGCGATTGGGGTACGTGAGCAGCTCGTTGTGGTTGAGCTTGACGATGAAGGGGATGCGGTGCGCCCAGCGGCGCGCCACGGAGCCGAGGACGCCGAACGTCGAGGCCACCGCGTTGCAGCCTCCCTCGACGGCGAGCTCGACGAGCTTCTCGCCGTCGAAGTAGGCCGGGTTGGCGGCGAAGGAGGCTCCGGCGGAGTGCTCGATGCCCTGGTCGACGGGCAGGATGGACAGGTAGCCGGTGTTGGCGAGCCGGCCATGACCGAAGAGGGTCTCGAGGCTGCGCAGGACGCGCACGTTGCGGTCGCTCGCGGCCACCACCCGGTTGACGAAGTCAGGGCCTGGCAGGTGCAGCAGATCCTTCGGCACCGTCTTGCAGCGGTGCTCGAGGAGGCCCTGAGCCTCGCTCCCGAGGAGGCTCTCGATCTTGCCGAGAGGGGTTGCCGTTGCCGTCGCCATCGCGTGTCTCTCCAATTGGTGCGCTCTTCACCCGCCAGTTTCGCCGATCGACTCTCCACTGTGCCTCGTCGGCCGCAGAACCGACCCTCGCTGGGATACGTTTACGCCGCCATGGACCTCCTGCGCATCTCCGGGCCCCGGCCTCTCCGAGGCACCGTCGCGATCTCGGGCAGCAAGAACGCCGCCCTTCCCGTCATGGCGGCCTCGCTGCTGACCGACCAGGTGCTGGAGCTCAGCAACGTGCCGGACATCGAGGACATCGAGGCCATGGCGGCGATGCTCGGCCACCTGGGGGTCGATGTCGACCGGCTCTCGCCATCGTCGTGGAGGCTCCACGCGGCGACGGTGCGGTCGGTCGACGTGGGTGCCGAGCTGACCAGGCGCATGCGCGGGTCTTTCCTTCTCCTGGGCGCTCTGATCGCGCGCACCGGCGCAGCCGCCATCGCCAAGCCCGGCGGCGACGACATCGGGATGCGCCGTGTCGAGCAGCACCTCGAGGGGCTGCGCCTCATGGGTGCGCGGGTGGAGGAGCGGGCCGACACGTATGCCGCCGCCGCCCCTCGGCTGCACGGGGCCCGGATCGACCTGGACATGCCGACCGTCACCGGCACGGAGAACCTGATCATGGCGGCGGTCCTGGCCGACGGGATCACGGTCATCGCCAACGCCGCACGCGAGCCGCACGTGTTCGACCTGGTGCGCTGCCTGGTGGGGATGGGCGCTCGCATCTCCGGCGCCGGGACCGAGCTGATCGTCATCGAGGGTCAGAGCGGCCTCCTGCACGGCACCACGCACAGTGTCACCACCGACTACATCGAGGCGGGGACGTACATGGCCGCCGCCGCCGCCACCGGCGGCGACGTCGTCGTCGAGCGAATGCGTCCCAGCGACGTGCGCTGGCTCATCAACAAGCTGCGCAGCGCGGGTGCGAACGTCGTCGAAGGCGCCAGCCACGTGCGGGTGCGCGGCGCACGCCTGACGTCCGTCGACGTCACCACCTGGCCTCATCCCGGCTTCGCCACCGATCTTCAGCCGCAGTTCTGCGCGCTGATGACCCAGGCGACAGGAACCAGCATCGTCAGTGAAGCGCTGTACGAGAACCGCTTCCGTCACGTGCCGGCGCTTCTCGACTTCGGGGCGCGCATCAGCGTCGAGGGTCGCAGCGCCATCGTCGAAGGGCCGGTGACGCTGCGCGGGACCCGCGCCACCGTCCCGGACATCCGCTCGGGTGCTGCGCTGGTGATCGCGGCGCTGTGCGCGCAGGGAACCAGCGACCTCGACGGCGTGTACCACCTCGACCGCGGCTACGAGGCTCTCGAGGAGAAGCTGCGAGGCCTCGGCGCCGACATCCAGCGCGTCACCGTCGAGGGCGACGGCGAGCCCGCCACCCGCGACCTCAGCGGCGTCGTCGGCGACTAGGCGCGCCGCGTGCTCGGCAAGAAGCTGGGAGTCGACCTCGGCACCGGCACCACGCGCGTCATCACTCGCGGCGAGGGAACCGTCATCGCCGAGCCGTCGGTGGTGGCCATCTCGGAGGGTGAGCCTGTGCTCAGCCTGTTCGGGTCGACGGCGATCGACGCGGCCGCGGCGGACAGCTCACTCGAGCTGCGCCGTCCACTGCAGGGAGGCAACATCGCCGACCGTCGCGCGCTGACCGCCCTCGTGCACCACGCGGTCAACCGCGCCGCCGGCAGGCAGCGGATCTTCAAGCCCGACCTGGTCATCGCGGTGCGCGCCGGCATGAGCGGCGACGACCGCCGCTCCGTCCTGGACGCGGCGGCCCGAGCAGGCTCGCGCACGGTGTACCTCATCGACGCCGCCATCGCGGCCGCGATGGGCGCCGGGGTCGCCGTCACCGCGCCTCGTGCCAGCCTCATCATCGACATCGGCGCCGGCAAGACGGACGTCGCGGTGCTGGCGCTCGAGGGCACGGTCGCCGGGCGCTCGCTGAGCACCGGCTCGGACGGGTTGCTCTCGAGGGTGCGGGCGCACGTGCACGCGGTGCACGGCGTCACGCTGACACCACAGCAGCTGGGCGCCGCGCACCAGCTGCTCGTCGCCGCGTCGCACGAAGAGCGCACCGCGGAGATCGCGGGGGTGCTGCTGTCATCGCACGAGCTGGCCCCGCTGGTTGCCGAACACCTCCGTGCGCTGGACGCGGCCCTTCTCGAGGTGATCGATGAGACACCGCCCGCGCTGCGCCAGGACGTCAGGCGCGGAGGTCTCCTCCTCACCGGCGGTGGCGCTCGCCTCGAGGGCCTGGAGCGTCACATCGGTGTGGTGAGCGGGTGCTCCGCTCGCGTCGCCGCCGACCCGGATGGCTGCACCGTGCGCGGCACCGCGCTCGCGGTCGACAACCTCGACGTGCTGCGCCGCAACTTCATGTACATCCGCTGACAAGCAGACGAACAGTGCGCTGAACGGTTGCTAGCGGGAGCGCACGTACCCGGTGGGGTCGGTCGGCACACCGTGCACGCGGAGCTCGAAGTGCACGTGCGGGCCCGTCGAGTTGCCGGTTGAACCCTCGAGGCCGATCGGGTCGCCCGCGTGCACTGTCTCTCCCGCGCGCACCAGCAGCTGCTCGAGGTGACCATACAAGGTGACCAGGTTGGCACCGTGGGCGATGACGACGTAGTTCCCGAAGCCCACCAGGTGCCCCAGCCCGTCCACCTCGGACCCCGCCAGGGCGACCACCCCGTTCGCTGCCGCCTGCACCGGGGTGCCGAAGGCGGAGGAGATGTCGATGCCGGTGTGGAAGTGCTGGTAGGTGATGCCCGCCAGCGTCACCGCCGGCTCGATGGCATTCTGGCTCGGTCCGAATCCCTGGGTCACCACCCCGCTCATCGGCCACGCCAGAGGCGCGTTCGCGAGCGGCGGGGCGGTCCCCGAGATGGGCAGCGATGGCGCTGACACCGCGTTGCTCTGGGACGCCTGCACGATTGCCGCCTCCTGGGCCAGGTGTGCCTGGACGGCCTGGACGTCGTAGGACACGGCGCTCTTCGTCGCCGCCGGCTGTGTGGCGGTCGCTTGCGTCAGTGCTGCCGCTTGCGCCGGGTCCTGCGCGGTTGCGGTGTAGAACGCATACTCCTGCTGCTCGACCGCCTCCAAGGCCGTCGCCAGGGTGCGCTCGCCGCGAAGCAGTGCGGCCCCCTCGCCCGCCGGCGGCGACTGCAGCGCTGTCTGCGATCGCGGCAACCCGAGTCTCGAAGCCCACCAGGCGGCTGAACAGCGCAGACCCTGCGGTCACCGCGTGCGCAACCTCGGCCGCCGAGCGGAGCCCCGCGCCCGGCACGACGGCTGTGGTGGGTGCCGCGGCCGGCTTGGCCGGGAACCACGTGCCCTGCGTCGCGGCAACACCCATGACCCCGGCCAGGAGGACCAGCGGCCCGGCCACTGCCGCCCGCAGCCGAGACAGCCTGCGACGGCGCTGCCGGGTCACCGCCACCCCGATCACCACCAGCAGGCTGACGACGACCAGCCCCACCAGGAGAGCCGGCGCCGGTGAGCCGACCCCGGGGACCGCCCGCGCCGGCGGCGACAGCCGGCTGGATGCAAGCGCGCCACTGACGTCGAAGTGCTCCAGCGACGGCCGTTCCACGCCGACGTTCGCGGGTGTCCCGAGGAGCCCGAGCAGACCGTCGAAGAGCGACGCCTGGACGACTGGAGGCGACCCGCTGCTGCCGCCGGGCGGGGTCGACCCCGGCAGCGGAGCACCGGCCGCGCTGGACGGCTGGCCGGCGGGCGGGGAGCCGGGCGGGGCTGGGATTCCGCTCACCGTCGGCAGGGACGTCGGCAGCGGCAGCGACGGGAGGGGCAGCGATGGGAGCGGCAGTGATGGGAGTGGCAGCGTGGGCAGCGGCGGGGCGGTCACCGGGAGCGTCGGGAGCGACGGCGGCGTTGGCAGCGCCGGCTGAGCCGCGGCAGCTCTCACCCCGGCGCCGATCGTCAGTGTGGCCGCCACCGCCACCAGAGTGCCCGCTGCGCCGGGGACCCACCGCGACGACCGGCGCCGTTCCATACCCACACCTCGGCTGTCACTTAACGGTAGCGGCGGCCCCGCGGACCTCGGGCCGATTGTGCATCGGACGTCCCGGCCTCCGCACGCCCACAAGCCGGTCGAATGGCAACGCGGCGGGCGGTGCGGCTGCTTTCATTGGTCACCATGGACTGGGCCACGATCTCGGCACTCGCCACCGCGGGTGGGACGCTGGTTCTCGGGGTCGCCACCTTCGCCTCCGTTCGATCGGCGAACCGCGCCGCGCGGGCCGCCGAGGGGTCGCTCCTGGCTGGGCTCCGCCCTCTGCTGGTGCCCTCGAGGCTGCAGGACCCACCCGAGAAGATCTCATTCGTCGACCAGCACTGGCTGCGGGTGGAGGGTGGGCACGTGGCCACCGAGGTGACCGGTGAAGCGATCTACCTGGGGATGGCGCTGCGCAACGTGGGACGCGGGATCGCGGTGCTCCACGGCTGGCAGTTCCACCCGGAGCGTGTTGCCGGAGACGGCTCGGCGCCTGACCCGCGGGCCTTTCGCCGGCTGACGCGAGACCTCTATGTGCCCGCCGGCGAGACCGGCTTCTGGCAGGGCGCCTTCCGGGATCCCGCAGCCCCCGAGTTCGCCGCCGCGCGCGACGCCATCGCGGCACATGGCCCGCTCACCATCGATCTCCTGTACGGCGACTTCGAGGGAGGCCAGCGGTGCATCACGCGCTTCGGGGTGCTCCCGGTGC
Organism: Candidatus Dormiibacterota bacterium; assembly: GCA_963751755.1. Lineage (GTDB taxonomy): Bacteria > Chloroflexota > Dormibacteria > Aeolococcales > Aeolococcaceae > Aeolococcus. The sequence goes on from CAVVVH010000003.1 coordinate 13,912, forward strand.
CTGAGGTGGCGTGGCTCGGCGCGGCCGCTCGTCATTGGAGCCTGGACCGCCCGCCGCCTCGCTCCTGAGACGCGGCGAGCGACGGCGCCGGCTCACCGCCCGTACAACTCCCGCGCAGGGTGGGCGATGCGCATGAAGCGCCCGGCGGTGTCGCCCATGCGCTCGAAACCGAACTTCTCGTACAGGCCATGGGCGTCACGAGTTCCGAGAACGAACTGGCGCAGCCCCTGCAGCTCCTCGTGGCCGAGCACGGCCTCGACAAGGCGCCGCGCGACGCCTCTACCACGCGCCTCCTCCGCGACGAACACGTCGCACAACCAGGCGAAGGTCGCGCGGTCGGTGACCACCCTGGCGAACCCAACCTGGTGGTCGTCCATACGAGCGGCCCACAGGAGGCTGTTGGCGCACGCCGTCTCGAAGGTCACCCAGGGGATGTCGTGCGACCAATAGGTCGTGGCGATCCAACGGTGGGCGAGCTCGATGTCGACTTCGAGGGGGTTGTTCGTCACCCGGATCGTCGCCATCGCCAAAGCTACAGGGCGCTCTCGATGCCGGCGAGGACGTCGTCCACGCGGATGCGGTCGAGGCTCGCCGGGGCTCCCGCGCCAGCCAGCGCCTGCACCACGCGGTGCTGACCACCCGACGGAGCCCGGACGCGCCCGCTGGTGGGGCCGAACAGGCCCACCGACGCGGTGCCGACCGCGGCGGCGAGGTGGAGGAGGGGAGTGTCGGTGGCGATGAGGAGGTCGCAGCGCCCGATCACCGCCGCGGTGGTGGCGAGGTCGAGCTCGCCGCAGACGTCGACGGTGTCGGCGGCCAGGTCGAGGCGCATCGCCTCGGCGGTCTCGCGGTCGCGCGGATCGCCGACCAGCACCACGCCGGCGCCGTGACGGGCGGCCAGCCGATTGGCGAGGTGGGCGAAGCGCTCGGAGCTCCACGGCGCCCCGTCGCCGTCGGCGAAGCCGTGGCCCGGAGCGATGGCCACGAGCAGGCGCCCGTCACCCACGCCCGTGCTGAGCAGTACCTGCTCGGCGGTGCGCGCCGCCTCTGCCGGCGCGAGGAACTCGCTGCGCCCGTCGCCGCCGGTCAGCCCGAGCGCGCCCGCCAGGTGAAGCCAGCGACCGAGCGCGATTGCCTCCCGGGGACAGGGGACCCTGTCGCTGAGGAAGAGGTCGCTGGCCCCGGAGGCGCAGCCGATGCGCCGCGGGATGCCCGCGGCGTACACGGCGGCTCGGACCGAGGCCCGCGGCGTGCAGACCAGCGCCACGTCGAGCCGCCGCCCACGCAGCTCTCGCCAGAGGCGGGCGAGGCCGAGCGCGGTGGGACGGGTGTCCAGGCCACGAACCGGCAGGAAGTGGTCGGCGCCCCTGAGCCCCTGGGCGACGTCGGCCGCCACCGGGGGGCCGATGACCAGCAGAGGCTCGTCGATCCCCGCCGACACGGCGGCAACCAGCGGCGCTGCCTGGAGCGTCTCGGTGAGCCCACCACAGACGACGACGACGATGTTCACGGTGCCCAACCCTAGCGGGCCGCGCATGCGCCGCGCATCTCGCCGGATGCAGATCGGGCGCAATCTCGGTGCGCTCATATACTGGATCGTCGAATGTCTCGCGCACTCTCCGGCCGCGACCTGCTCAGCATCGCCGACCTCGATCGTGATGAGATCAACGCGGTGCTCGACCTCGCGGTGCGCGCCAAGGCCGGCGAGGAGCTGGGCACGCCCTTGCGCGGGCTCAACCTTGCCCTCATCTTCCAGCGTCCCAGCAACCGCACCAGGGTCTCGTTCGAGGTGGCGATCAACAGGCTGGGGGGCCACCCCATCGCCCTGTTCGGAGACGAGATCCGTCTCGGCGAGAGGGAGACGGCGGGCGACATCGCCCGCATCCTCGACCGCTACGCGGACGGGGTCATCGCGCGGCTCACCTCGCAGCGCGACCTGCTCGCGATCGCCGCCGCGATGCGCGGCCCGGTGATCAGTGGCATGACCAACGCCGAGCATCCGTGCCAGCTCCTCGCCGACCTGATGACCGTGCGCGAGGCCACGGGCACGGTGGCCGGCGCCCGCGTGGCGTACATCGGCGACGGCAACAACGTGTGCACGTCGTGGTTGTACGCCGCGGCGATCACCGGCATCGACCTGCGCATCGTGTCCCCGCCCGGCTACGAGCCGGCGGAGGCCACGTCTCGACCGCGCGGCCAGCCTGCGCGGCAACGGCACGGGCTTTGCGGTCGGGCACGACCCCAAGCCCGCGCTGCGCGACGTGGACATCGTGTACACCGACGTGTGGACGAGCATGGGCCAGGAGGCCGAGCAGCAGCGCCGGCGCGAGGACTTCGGCCACCTGCAGGTCAACGACGCGCTCCTGTCGCTCGCGCCCGACTCCGCGCGGGTGATGCACTGCCTGCCCGCGCACCGCGGTGAGGAGATCACCGACAGGGTGCTCGACGGTCCGCGCTCCATCGTGTTCGACCAGGCGGAGAACCGGCTCTGGGCCCAGATGGCCTTGCTGGCACTGGTGTTCGAGGGCGCGTCTCCGACCGAGCGAGCGCGTCGCGGCGGTCAGCCTCGTGAGCTCGCCGTGGCGCGACGCGCTCATCTTCCTGCAGAACATCGGCTGGCGCGACGTGCTCGACGTGCTCATCGTGGCGGTGCTCCTGTACCAGCTGTTGAAGCTGATCCGCGGCACCCAGGCCGCCCAGCTGGCCGTCGGCCTCGGTGTGATCATCGTGGTGGGGCTGGCGGCTGAAGCGCTCCACCTGCGCCTCCTGCAATTCATCTTTGCCAACGGCGGCCAGGCGATCGTGATCGCCGCGGTGATCCTCTTCCAGCCCGAGCTGCGTCGCGCGCTCGACCAGGTGGGCCGGCTCGGGCCGGTGCGCTCCCTGCTCGGACAGCACGCCGGGGCCGACGCGCAGCGCTCCGTCGACGAGGTGATCCGCGCGGCGTCGTCGCTGAGCGAGCGCAAGACCGGCGCGCTGATCGTGTTCGAGCACGAGACGGGGCTCGAGAACATCGCCGCCACCGGCGTGCGCATCAACGGTGAGGTGAGCGCGGAGATGCTGGCCACCATCTTCATGCCGGGCACCTCGCTGCACGACGGCGCCGTGATCATCCGCGACGCCCGCCTGGTCGCGGCGGGCTGCGTGCTGCCGCTCGCCGAGACCATCCCCGGCGTCGGTCGCATGGGCACCCGCCACCGGGCCGCGGTCGGCCTGACCCTGCAGAGCGACGCCACCGTGCTCATCGTCAGCGAGGAGACCGGGCTGATCAGCGTCGCGCACGAGGGGCGGATCACGCGCGGGCTGGACGCGAAGGCCCTGCGCAGCACCCTGATGACCCTGACCGGCGCCGACGCGCCGCAGCGGCAGAGCCTGATGCCGCGGCCGTCGGCGCTGCGCGCGATCCGGCGCCGGACGCACCCATGAGGGTGCCCGGCGTTCGCGACCCGCAACCTCGGCCTCAAGGGGACGGCCGCGCTGCTTGCCGCCATCCTCTGGGCGGGCGTCGCGTACGCCAGCAACCCGCCCGACACGCGCTCGGTCACCGTCCCGGTGCCGCAGGACACCGCCTCGGTGACGCCGTACGTGCTCGTCCACGCCATCCCGGACCTGGTGATCAGGGTGAGCGGCACCCGCGACCACCTCACCGCCTTCCAGCCGGGCGACATCGTGGTCAGCGTCAACTACAAGGCGATCACGCACGGACCGGCGTCCAGTCGCTGCCGGTCACGGTCATCAACAACGACCGTGACGTGGCGCTCGACACCGCGCCGACGAGCATCGTCGTCGAGATCGATCGCGTCGACTTCACGCTCGGTGCCGGTGATCGTCGACTACGGCCAGCACCCGCCCCCGCAGGGGTACGTCGCGGTCAATCCGACGACGACACCGTCAGACGGTGAGCGTCATCGGCCCGCACAACCAGCTCGCCAACGTCGAGGCCAAGGTCATCCTCAACCTCTCCAGCCAGAAGACCAACTTCCAGGCCGACGAGACCGTGGGGCTGTTCGACTCGCGCACGCAGCAGCGGCTTGGGAACTTCGGTCTCACCATCAACGTCGGCGGGCATGCGCAGTCGAGCGTGCTCGTCAGCGTCGCGGTGGCTGCCAGTCTTGACCTCGCGCGCCAGCGCGGTGCTGCCCAAGGTGGTGGGCTCGGTCGGGCCCGGTCACTTCCTGGCGGCCGAGAGCGTCAGCCCGCCAACCGCTGTCCTCAACGGTCCTCAGGACCTGCTCAACACCTTGGACTCGGTGCAGACGCAGACGATCTCGCTGAACGGGATCACCGGCACCCTCAGCTTCACCGTCGACCTGGCGCCGCCCGCGGGCGTGACGGCCAACCCCAGCAAGGTCACAGTCACCATCACGGTGGGGTCGTTCATCCAGCCCACGCCGCCACCCACGGCGGCGCCCACGCCGACGCCGACCCCTTCGCCCACGTAAGAGGGGCGAGTCGCCCGGCCTCGCAGCGACGCCCGACCCAGTAACCACCCCTTTCTCAGAGGCGTTGACCAGATCACATGTGCGGCATCATCGGCTATGCCGGCCCTCGCCAGGCTGCCACGGTCCTGCTCGACAGCCTGCAGCGGCTCGAGTACCGCGGCTACGACTCGGCTGGCATCGCTGTCCTCGACGAGGGCGGCGGCGCCACCGCGGTGGCCAAGAGCAACCTCAAGGTCGCCGACCTCCTCCAGCAGCTCGAGCGCGCCGGCATGCCGAGCGGACACACAGGCATCGGGCACACGCGCTGGGCCACCCATGGCCGCCCCACCGTCGCCAACGCGCATCCTCACCGCGACTGCACCGGCCGCATCCACATCATCCACAACGGCATCATCGAGAACTACCGCGAGCTGCGCGTCGAGCTGACGGCGGCCGGTCACGAGTTCACCAGCGACACCGACACGGAGGTGGTGCCGCACCTCATCGAGCAGTACTACGAGGGTGACCTCGCCGCGGCGGTGCGTTCGACGCTGCAGCGGATCCGGGGTGCGTATGCACTCGTCGTGGTCTCCGCTGACGAGCCATCGCGCATCGTTGGCGCGCGGCTCAACGCGCCCCTTGTCGTCGGCCTCGGCGAGGGCGAGGTGTTCGTGAGCAGCGACATCACCGCGCTGATCCCGTACACCAAGCGAGTGGCTCTGCTCGGCGAGGGCGAGATAGCGTCGGTCACCCCGGAGTCGGTGGAGTTCACCCGGCTTGACGGGACCCCCGTCGAGCCCCGCGTCATCGAGGTGACGTGGGAAGCCGAACAGGCGCAGAAGAACGGGTTCCCGCACTTCATGCTCAAGGAGATCCACGAGCAGCCGGAGGCGCTTCGGAGCGCCGTGCGCGGCCGGGTCGACGACGACGGGCTCGTCGACCTCCCCGACATCCTGCTCGACGAGGCTCATGTTCGCGCCCTCGACCAGGTGACCATCGTGGCGTGCGGGTCGGCGTGGATCGCCGGCCTGGTCACCAAGTACGCCATCGAGAGGCTGGCGCGCGTGCACTGCGACGTCCAACCGTCGAGCGAGTTTCGGTACGCGGACCCTCTGGTCGACGCCAGGACCCTGGTGCTCGCCTTCTCGCAGTCCGGCGAGACCGCGGACACCATGGCCGCCGTCCGTGAGGCGCGGCGCCACGGTGCCACCGTGATCGCGGTCACCAATGTCGTCGGCAGCGCACTGTCCATGGAGGCCGACGGCGTCGTGTACATGCAGTCCGGCCCGGAGATCTGCGTCGCCGCCACCAAGACGATGCTCAACCAGATCGCCTGCGGCATCCTTCTCGCGCTGCACCTCGGCCAGGCGCGCGGCACCCTGTCCGACGACGAGCACCGGCGGCTCGCCGCCGCGCTGGTCGAGGCGCCGGACCTCATCGAGACAGCCCTGGGGCTCGAGCCGCAGCTCGCCGAGATGGCCCAGCGCTATGCGCACACCCGCAACGCGATGTACATCGGCCGTGGCATCAACTTCCCGGTGGCGCTCGAGGGTGCACTGAAGCTCAAGGAGATCTCCTACATCCACGCCGAGGGATACGCCGCCGGTGAGCTCAAGCACGGCCCCATCGCGCTGCTCGACCCTGACGTGCCGGTGGTGGCGCTGGCAACGCGGTCGCGCACTCTTCCGAAGATGGTCAGCAACATCCAGGAGGTGAGCTCGCGCGACGCGCCGGTGATCGCCGTGGTCACCGCCGGCGAGAACCCCTTCGACGCCGGGTTCGTGCGCGACCTCATCGAGGTTCCGCTCACCGACGAGCTGATCTCGCCGCTGATCAACATCGTCCCGCTGCAGCTGTTCGCATACCACGTCGCCGTCGAGCGCGGTTGCGACGTGGACCAGCCTCGCAACCTGGCCAAGTCGGTCACCGTGGAGTGACCGCGGGTCCGGGTGACGGCGCCGCTGGTGCGGGCGCGGCCAGCGCCCCGCCGCATGCCCAGGTGCCCGACGGGCTGAGGCTGCCGGATCGACCGGAGGACGCCCACAAGGGGACGTTCGGCACCGTGGTGGTCGTCGGCGGCGCCGTCGGCTTCAGCGGAGCCCCGCTGATGAGCGCAAGCGCGGCCGCACGCGGCGGCGCGGGCAAGGTTCACGTGTGCGTGCCCGAACCCGTGTACGCGATCGTCGCGGCGCAGACGCTCGAGGTGATGGCGCACCCTCTCCCCGCCCTGGACGGCGGCTTCGCCGTCGAGGCTCTGGCCGTCCTGCGCGAGCGACACCTCGCGGGGGCCACTGCCATCGTCCTCGGTCCCGGCCTCGGCCGGTCGGCGGCCACGGAGGCCTTCACCCTCGACCTGCTCGCGGAGCTGCCGGCGCCCGCGGTGGTCGACGCGGACGGGCTCAACATCGCCGCCGCCCGCCGCTTCGACTGGCGATCGTGTCCACAGCCGCTCGCGCTCACCCCCCATCCGGCGGAGATGGGCCGCCTCTGCGGCATCTCGACCGCCGAGGTGCAGTCGCGGCGGCGGGAGCTCGCCGTCGAGTTCGCCGCAAGGAGCGGTGCCGTGGTGGTGCTCAAGGGCAGCGACACCGTCATCGCGGCCCCCGACGGTCGCGTCCATCTCAGCGCGATCAGGGTGGTGGCACTGGCGACGGCGGGCAGCGGTGACGTCCTGTCCGGGCTCCTTGGGTCGTTCCTCGCCCAGGGTCTCGACCCGTTCGACGCCGCCGCTGCGGCAGTCTTCGTCCACGCCGAGGCCGCTCTCGCGGTGCAGGCGCGGCTGGGCCGGGCGGGTGCCCTGCCGCGCGACCTCCTCGATGAGCTGCCCCTGGCGCAGGAGCGGACCCGCCGGGTCCTGGAAGGGCGGCGCGGCTGATGACCTCGGCCGCGCCCGCCGGCCGGGCAACCTCGCCGCTGCGGGCCGTCATCTTCGACATGGACGGTGTGCTCATCGACACCGAGCCGGTGTGGCGCAGCGTCGAGATCGAGGTGTTCGCCTCGCTCGGCGTGCGGATCACGGAGGCCGAGTGCCGGCAGACGATGGGCATGCGCGTGCGCGAGGTGGTGGAGATGTGGAACTCACGACGACCCTGGTCCGGGCCCACCGTCGACGAGGTCACGGCGCGCATCGTCGACGGGGTTGCCGGCCATGTGCGCGCGGAAGGGAACGGCATGGACGGTGTGCCGGCCGCGTTCGACGCGGTGCGCGGCGCGGGCCTGCTCTGTGCGGTGGCGTCGTCATCGCCGCCGGTGCTCATCAGCGCCGTGCTCGACAGGCTCGACATTCGCGATGCCGTCGACGTGGTCTGCTCTGCCATCGACGATGCGCACGGCAAGCCGGCGCCGGACATCTACCTGCGCACCGCGGCCGAGCTCGAGGTCAGCCCGGCCAGCTGCCTGGCCGTCGAGGACTCCGTGGCCGGCGTGCTCTCTGCTCGTGCGGCGGGCATGGCGTGCATCGCCATCCCCGACGGGGTGACGGCCGACGATCCGCGCCTTGCCGCCGCGACCACACGCCTGCGCTCGCTGCGCGAGCTCGACGCGACCCGGCTTGCCGAGCTGCGCCGAAGCTACTTCGAGTAGATGAATCCCTGGATGCCGCTCGAGTTGTCCGGCAGCGTCCGGTAGTTCACACGGTCCCACCCGTTGTAGTTCATCTCCGAGAAGCGGAAGTAGCCGGCGGGAACGCCAGAAGCCGGGCCCACCGCCTCGACATAGCCCACGTGGCCGACGCGGCTGGCGCCATCGCCGCCCGGCCAGAAGGTGACCACCGCACCGACCGCCGGCATGTGGCCTTCGGGGTAACCCATCCGCGCCGCGTTGGTGAACCAGTCCTTGGCGTTGCCGACCCACGGGATGCACCGCCGCGTGGCCACGTACCAGGTGCACTGTCCGTAGGCGAAATGGTTGCCGCACGAGCCCTGGTTGGCGCCCGACCGCGGGGGCGCGCTGCCGCCGGCCATCTGCTCGTCGATGTTCGCGATCTGCATCTCGATGGCGCGCGCCGGGGCGCTGGCCGACTGCAGCGCGGCGTTGCGCGCGTCCACGAGCATGAGCAGCGCGTTGCTGTCCTGGGCGAGCTGGCCCTCCAGCGACAGTGTGGTGTTGGCGTCCTTCTGCACCTCAGCCCGCTCAGCGGCGATCGCGTTCTGCTTGTCGCGCACCTTGGCCTGGAGATTGCGCACCTGCTCGGCGACGTGCGAGGTGCCGGCAAGGCGGTCCATCGCCTGGTTGAACGTGGTCGCGCTGAGTACCGCGGCGACCCACGAGTTGGTGGTGGTGCTCTCGTACGTCTGACGTGTCAGCGTGCCGAGGTCCTGCTTGGCTTTGACGATCGTCGCCTGGTCGTCAGCGATCTGGCCGCTGAGGGCGAGGAGACGAGCGTTGATGGCCGCGAGTCGCTGCTGCGCGGTCAGCAGCTTCGACTCCTCCGCGGCGAACGCGGCCTCGGCCGCTGCGAGAGCGGAGGAGGCGCTGTTCTTGGCTGGTTCGAGGGCTGCCAGCTGCTGGAGGAGCTGAGCCCGTCGCGCCCGCAGCGCGTCGTTGGCGCTGCTTTGAGCCTGACCCGAAGGGATGGAGGTGATACCGATGCTGAGGAGAGCACCGAAGCCGACCACGATCGACAGAAGCTTTCGAGTACCCCGCAATAGGTGCCCTCCGTTCCCCGTCGCCGAGGCCCTGAAATGACTGTTCCGCGCGGGGTGCGGGACCCTGCGACCCGCGGCACGATAGAGGGTTGGAGGGCCCGAATGCAAATCGGTCGACGGCGCCGGGCTTCTCCCCGCGACCTGTCCGTACAGTAGGCGCGACGATGTCCGAATCCTCGAACGCACCGTCGCGCCGCCAATTCGGGAGCGGCGGCCCGACCCTCGCGCAGCTGGGCGAGCGACAGCTCCTCGATCGCCTGGTGGCGATGTCCCAGCAGCTGGACGGCTCGGGGCCGGTGAGCGGTGACGACGCCGCGGTGTGGACCCCGCCGGCGGGTCGCGACCTCGCCGTCAGCATCGACGCGCTGGTCGAGGACATCGACTTCCGGCGCTCGTGGATCGATCCGCGCCGCCTCGGCGCGCGGGCCTTCGCCGTGGCCGTCTCGGACCTGGCCGCGACCGGCGCCGAGCCCGTGACCTGCGTCGCCACGCTCTGCGCACGGCCCTCCGAGCAGGCGGAGGACGTGCTGGCGATCCAGCAGGGCCTCTGCGAGGCCGCCGCGGCCGTAGGGTGCCGGGTGGTGGGCGGCGACGTCAGCGGCATCGACGGGCCACTGGTCATCGATGTCTGCGTCACCGGGAGCCTGCCGGCCGGGCTGGCGCTTCGCCGCGCCGCGGGGCGCCCGGGTGACCTCCTCCTCACCACCGGTGTCCTGGGCCGCTCGGCGGCCGGCCTGCAGCTGCTCCTCGAGGGCGTCACCCGCGCGTCGGGCGTCGAACGCGGGTGGATCGCCACGCACCTCGACGCGGTGGTGCGCCTGCGCGAGGGGGTGCGGCTGCTGCAGGCCGGTGTGCGCTGCGCGGGTGACGTCAGCGACGGCATCGTCGTCGACGTGGCCCGGACGGCTGCCGCCAGCGGGTGCGCAGCCGAGATCTGGGCCGACAGCGTGCCCGTCGACGAGCATCTGCGCGAGCGTTTCGGTCAGAGGTGGCTGGAACTGGCAGTGGGTGGAGGCGAGGACTTCGAGCTCGTCGCCGCTGTCGCGGAGAAGCAGGTGCCGGAGTTGCTCGGTGACTGGCCACAGGCGTTGGCGCCGCTCACCGTCATCGGGCGACTCACCGAGGGCGCGGGCCTGCGCCTCTTCGACCGTATGGGCGGCTCCGAGCTGCCGCTGCCCGCGTCGCTGGCGGGGCACTTCACATGACGGCGACCGTTCACCTCCACAGTGACTCGGCGGAGGCCACCGAGCACATCGGCGCGGCGCTCGGCGCCGTCCTGCGCGACGGGGACGTCGTCGTGCTCGAAGGTCCGTTGGGGGCGGGCAAGACGTGCCTGGTACGCGGGATGGTCGCCGGCGCGGGTGGCGACGGAACCGCGGTTCGCAGTCCCACCTTCGTCCTGCACCAGCCGCACCGGGGCAGCGCCATCACGGTGCACCACGTCGACCTGTACCGCCTCGGCGCCGGCGCCTCGATCGAGGTGCTCGACCTCGACAGCCTGCTCGACGGCGGCGCGGTGGTGATCGAGTGGGGCGGGTACGCTGATCTCCGCGAGTTTCACCCCACCACGGTGTCGATCGACGGTGGCGACCTCGGTGACACCGAGCGAATGCTGCGCATGGAGCCCGGTGTTGCCGCGCACCTCGAGCGCGCCTGGTCGGCGCTTGCGCAGCGCGCCGGTGCGCGGTGAGCGTCATCGCCATCGACTCCGCGTCGCGCGAGCGCGCCCTGGGCGCTCCTGGCCACCGAGACCGGCAGCGTCGTCGCCAGCCCGCGAGATGCCCGGGGGCGAGCTCGACCGTCGTCTGCCCGGGGTGCTCGCCGACCTCCTGCCCGACGACCTCGGCGCCGTCGTCGTGCTGACCGGCCCGGGCTCCTACAGCGGTGTGCGTGCCGGGATGGCGGCGGCGCTCGGCGTCGCCGCCGCGCGTTCGGTGGCGCTGCACGGGATGGGCAGCCTCATGGCGGTGGCGGTCGCGGCCAACCCCGGCAGACGGCGGCGAGTTCACCGTCGTCGCCGACGCCGGTCGCGGCGGCGTGTACGTCGCACGCTTCGCGGCCGCCCCGCAGGTCGAGCAGGTGTCGGGCGTGCAGCGGGTCCGAGCTCGACCAGCTCGAGGTCGGTGGCCGAATCTTTGGCAGTGCGGACGTCGCCGGCGTGAGAGTCGACCGCCTCGACCCCGTCCGCGTCCTCGCCGCCGCGGTGCCGCGCGGCGCTGGCGCTGCCTCCGCTGAACCTCGTCGGCCTCGCCGCGGTGCACGCCGAGCCGCCGCCCCCACCGGCGCAGCCGGCGGAGGAAAGCGACAGAGGCACTGTAAACTCGGACCTTCGGATCAGCCATTGCCGGTGGGTGCCATGCAGGTCGTACCGCGCGTCGCCATCGAGCGCATGCGCCCCGAGGACATCCCCGCCGTGCAGGTCATCGAGCGGGAGATCTTCCTCTCGCCGTGGCCGCGCAACGCCTACGCCACCGAGCTGGCGCAGAACCGCCAGGCGTCGTACATCGTGCTTCGTGAGGACGGCGAGCTTGTCGGCTACGCGGGCCTGTGGAAGGTGGTCCACGAGGCGCATGTCACCACCATCGGGGTGCGCGGGCGCGACCAGGGCAAGGGGTACGGCAAGACGCTGTTCGCCGCGCTCATCCAGCGGAGCTACGAGCTCGGCGCACGCTGGATGACGCTCGAGGTGCGGGCGGGCAACGACCACGCGGTGCGCCTGTACGAGTGGTTCGGGTTCAAGTCGATCGGCCGCCGTCGCGGGTACTACACGGACAACGGTGAGGACGCGGTGATCATGTGGAGCGACAGCATCCACGCGCCCGGCGTTCAAGCGGCGCTTCCTCGACATCTTCGCCGGCATCGACGTCATCGGCATCGGCAGCCCGCCGTCGCCGGAGTACCCGCTCTGAACCTGCTCGCGGTGGAGACCTCGTGCGACGAGACGGCGGCGGCGGTGGTGCGCGACGGCAGGGAGGTGCTGAGCAGCGTCGTCTCCTCGCAGATCGCGCTCCACGCCATCCACGGTGGCGTCGTGCCCGACCTCGCCGCTCGCGCGCACCTCGAGGTCATCGGCCCGGTGGTCGAGCGAGGCGCTGGCGGCGCTCCCCGGCGGCTGGGACGACGTCGACGCGCGTGGCGGTGACGCGGGGCCCCGGGCTGGCCGGCTGCCTGCTCGTCGGCGCGTGCGTTCGCGCAGGCGGCCGCGGTGGCCCGCGGACTGCCGATGGTGGGCGTCTCGCACATGGCCGGGCACGTCTACAGCGCGTGGCTGAGCGACGTCGCGCTGGAGCCGCCGTACCTGGCGCTGGTGGTCAGCGGCGGGCACAGCGACGTCGTCGAGCTGCGCGACCACGGCGACGCGGTGCGGCTGGCGTCGACGCGCGACGACGCGGCGGGGGAGGCGTTCGACAAGGCCGCCCGGCTCCTCGGTCTCGGCTACCCGGGCGGCCCGGCGATCGAGCGCGCCGCGCGTGGCGGCGACCCCGCGCGGTTCGCGATGCCTCGGACGCGATTGCCCGGTGCGCTGTCGTTCAGCGGCCTGAAGACCGCTCTCCGCTACACCGTCCGCGACCTCGGCGCCGACGCCCTCACCGAGGGCGGCACGCCGCGCGATCCCGCGATGGTCGCCGACCTCGCCGCCTCCTTCCAGGCCGCGGTGGTCGACCAGTTGCTGCTACATCCTGACCACGATCGCCGACCGCCGCGGCGCCGAGCAGGTGGCCGTCGTCGGTGGTGTCGCGGCCAACCGGGCCCTCCGCGAGGCCGTGCAGGAGCGCTTCAGCGGCCTTCGCGTCACCGTCCCGCCGCTGCCGCTCTGCACCGACAACGCCGCCATGATCGGTGCCGCCGGCTGGCAGCGCCTGCAGCTGCGCGGCGCGGATGCCCCGGTGTCGCCGTCGACCCCGCGCTCGACCTCTACGCCTGATCGGTCGCGGCGGCCGACGCGCGGCTACGATCGGGCGGTGAGCCACGGCCGACGCCGTCACGGCTCGGAGCGAGGTGACCGACCGCTACCTCGAGACCATCTTCTACATCGAGAACGAGGGCGACGTGGCCCGCCCGGGACGCATCGCGGAGTGGCTCGGCGTCAGCGCCCCGACGGTGAGCGTCAGCCTGCAGCGCCTGGCGCGGGACGGCTGGCTCATCGTCGCCGACGACCGCAGCGTGCACCTCTCCGACGCCGGGCGGGTGGCCGCGGCCGCGGTGGTGCGCCGCCACCGGCTCATCGAGCGCTGGCTCACCGACATCCTCGGGCTCGACTGGGCGACGGCCGACCGGGAGGCGGCGGCGCTGTCACACGGCGTGTCGGAGATCGTCCTCGAACGGCTGGACGAGCACCTCGGCCGGCCGTCGACATGTCCCCACGGCAACGTCATCCCCGGCCGGAGGCCTCCACCCGGGCGTCCCATGCAGCGGCTGGTCGAGCTGCCCGTGGGTGTCGAGTCGCGGGTGTTCCGGATCTCGGAGGTTGCCGAGCACGACGCACCGCAGCTGCTCGCCGTGCTCCACGACGGCGGTGTCGTCCCCGAGGCACGGATCCGCGTCGGTGAGCGCGGCGAGGGTCAGCTCCGGCTCATCGTCGAGGGACACCCGGTGGTGCTCAGCGAGGGGGTCGCCGCCGCGGTGTGGGTGGAGTCGGCGCCCGATTGATCCGATGCGGTTAGGTTAGGCTAACCTAACTCCATGAGCTTCGCCGCGACCGCCGTGCTCGGCGCCGTCTCCGGGCTCACCATCCTGCTCGGGCTGCCGATCGCTCGTGTCGGCCGTCCCGGGCGGCGCCTCATGGCGTTCCTCACCTCGGCGTCCGTCGGCGTGCTGCTGTTCATCTTCTACGACGTCATCCGCAACGCCAGCGAGACCGTCGAGGCCCGGCTCAGCCGGTCGTCGGGGCAGGGGGCCACGCTCGGCCTGCTGCTGGCCGCCGGCATCGCGGTCGGCCTGGCTGTGCTCGTGGTCTTCGAGCGGGTCTCACGGCGGACCCCGCTGCCAGCCGGCCCGGGGGCGATGGCGGCCGTCCCGCCGCCGGCACGGCGCCGGCCGCCGCTCCAGGCGCCGTTGCGCACGGCGCTCTTCATCGCCATCGGCATCGGCCTCCACAACTTCTCCGAAGGCCTCGCCATCGGTCAGTCGGCGGCCTCGGGCGCGTACCGATTCTTCCTGCTGCTGGTGATCGGCTTCGGGCTGCACAACATCACCGAGGGCTTCGGCATCAGTGGACCGATGATCGGCAGGCGCCCCAGCTGGCGGTTCCTCGGCCTGCTCGGCGCGGTCGGAGGCGGGCCCACCTTCGTCGGGACCATCATCGGGTACGGGGTGACGCGGCTCGGCGGGGCCTCGCTGGGCAGCCAGGCGGTCTCGGTGCTGTTCCTCGGCCTTGCCGCGGGCGCGATCGTCTACGTCATCGGTGAGCTGCAGCACGTCAACCGCAAGATCGGCAGCCACCAGATGGGGATGCTCGGCCTCCTCTGCGGCTTCCTCGCCGGCTACGGCACCGACATGGTCCTGAAGGCGGTCGGAGCGTAAGAAGCGAGGGGGGAACTGCGTTCCCCCCTCGGGCACCCCCCAGCTGAGCGGTCTCAACTCCGGCGACATGAAGTCGCCTGCGTTGAGGGCGACGCGAGAACTTGCGGGTTTGGCACTCGGTGACGTAGAGTGTTAGCAGTCGTAAGCCGAGAGTGCTAAGCAATAGCTCACCTAACGGGAGGTCCTGCAGTGGCCCTGAAACTCCGCCCCCTTGCTGATCGCGTCGTCGTCAAGCCCCTCGAGCGCGAGGAGATGACCAAGAGCGGCATCGTGCTCCCCGACACCGCCAAGGAGAAGCCCCAGGAGGGCACCATCGAGGCGGTCGGCAGCGGTCGCTACAACGAGCAGTCGGGCAAGCGGGTCGAGTTGGACGTCAAGGTCGGCGACCGCGTCATGTACGCGAAGTACGCGGGCAGCGAGGTCAAGATCGACGAGGTCGAGTACCTGATCCTCAGCGAGAAGGACATCCTGGCCGTCGTCGGCAGCAACGGATCCAACTGACCGTCTCGCACACCGCAACGGCCGCCGCCGGCCGGCGCGCCTTTGACGTGTCCCTGCACCGGAGGCCCGAACTCGCATGACCGCCAAGCAACTTCGCTTCAGCAATGACGCGCGCGATGCGCTGCATCGCGGCGTCAACTCTGTCGCCAACGCTGTGTCGGTGACGCTCGGTCCGCGCGGCCGCAACGTGGTCATCGACAAGCGATTCGGCTCGCCGCTGATCATCAACGACGGTGTCACCATCGCACGCGATCTCGAGTTCAAGGACCACTTCGAGAACATGGGCGCGCAGCTGCTCAAGGAGATCGCGGTCAAGACCAACGACATCGCCGGCGATGGCACCACCACCGCCACCGTCCTTGGCCGGGCGCTGATCAACGAGGGCCTGCGCAACCTCGCCGCCGGCGCCTCGCCGATGGAGCTGCGCCGCGGCATGATCGCCGCCGCGGATGCGGTCATCGCGGCCGTTCGCGCCCAGTCGCACGATGTCGCGGGCAATGAGGACCTCAAGCGCGTTGCCATGATCAGCTCGGGCGACGAGCAGATCGGCACCATGATCGCCGAGGCATTCGAGCGCGTCGGACGCGAGGGCGTGGTGACGGTCGAGGAGGGGAACGGCATCGACACCGAGGTCGACGTCGTCGAGGGCATGCAGTTCGACCGGGGCTACGTGTCGCCGTACCTGGTCACAGACCAGAAGGCGATGGAGGCGGTGCTGGAGAACGCGGCGGTGCTGGTGACCGACGCCAAGGTCAGCGCGGTTGCCGACCTGCTGCCCGCGCTCGAGCTCGTCGTGCAGTCTGGTCGCCCGCTGTTGATCGTCGCCGAGGACGTGCAGGCCGAGGCCCTGGCCACGCTGGTGGTCAACCGGCTGCGCGGCTCTTTCACCGCCGTGGCCGTGAAGGCGCCCGCCTTCGGTGATCGCCGGACCGCGATCCTCACCGACATCGCCGTCCTGTGCGGCGCCACCGTCATCAGCGAGAAGGTCGGGCTGCGCCTGGACGCCGTCCGCCTCGACCAGCTCGGCAGCGCCGAGAGGGTCGTGGTGACCAAGGAGGACACCACCATCCTCAGCGGCGGTGGTGATCGCGCGGCGGTCGACGCGCGCGCGGAGGACATCCGTCGCGAGATCGAGGAGACGGAGTCGGAGTGGGACCGCGAGAAGCTGCAGGAGCGCCTCGCCCGCCTGGTGGGCGGCATCGCGGTGGTCAAGGTCGGGGCTGCCACCGAGACCGAGATGAAAGAGCGCAAGTCGCGCGTCGAGGACGCGCTCGCCGCTGTTCGCGCCGCGCTGACCGACGGCTACGTCGTCGGAGGCGGGGTCGCGCTGCTGCGCGCCGCGCACGCCATCGACGCGCTCGACCTGGCTGACGACGCGGCCACCGGCGCGCGCATCGTGCGCCGGGCGCTCCAGGAACCGCTGCGGATCATCGCCTCCAACGGCGGCTTCGACGGCCCGACGGTGGCCAACCGTGTCGCCGGCCTGACCGGGGACGAGGGCTTCGACGCGCGCACCGGCGAGTACGGCAACCTCGTGGAACGCGGCGTCATCGACCCCACCAAGGTGGTGGTCAGCGCGCTCTCTCACGCCACGTCCATCGCCACCATCGTGCTCACCACCGAGGCGCTCGTCGCAGACGCCCCCGAGCCCGAGGACGACGACGCCGGCGGCGGCGGCGGTCATGGCCACTCGCACGGCGGCGGCATGGGCGGGATGGATGGCATGGGTGGCATGGGCGGCATGGGTGGCATGGGCATGGGGGACGACCTCGACTTCTGAGGTCCTCGGCCCGCCGGCTGGCCGCGAATCGCCCGGCCGCGCCTAGACTGGCCAGCGATGTGCGGGATCGCCGGTTTCACCGGTATCGACCAGGAGTTGCTGGGTCGAATGCTCGACTCCATGGTCCATCGCGGCCCTGACGGGTTCGGCGTCGAGGTCAACGAGCACTTCTCCATCGGCATGCGGCGCCTGGCGATCGTCGACATCGACGGCGGCAACCAGCCCATCTACACGGACGACCGTCGCCTGGCACTCATCAACAACGGCGAGATCTACAACGCGCCCGAGCTCCGCACCGAGCTGGAGGCCAAGGGGCACCGATTCTCGACCGATCACTCCGACACCGAGGTGATCCTGCGCGGTTACGAGGAGTGGGGCCAGGAGGTGGTCACCCACCTCACCGGCATGTTCGCCTTCGCGCTGTGGAACTCGACGAACCAGGAGTTGTTCCTGGCGCGCGACCGCCTGGGCATCAAGCCGCTGTACTACGCGCAGCGCGGCGCCCGCGTGATCTTCGCGTCGGAGATCAAGGCGATCCTGCAGGACCCCACCATCCCGCGGCGCGAGAATCTCTCCGTCCTGCAGCGATTCCTGCTGTTCCGCGTCCACGACGCCACCGAGGACACCTTCTTCGACGGCATCAAGCGCCTGTTGCCGGCACACACCATGACGGTGGGACCCGAGGGGATACGGCGCATCCGGCGGTACTGGAACCCCGAGGTGAACCTGGAGTTCTCCGGGAGCAGGACCGATGACCAGTACGCCGCGGAGTTCGCGGCCCTGTTCGACCGCGTGGTGGCGCGACACCTGCTGTCGGACGCGCCGGTGGGGGTGCCGCTGTCCGGCGGGCTCGAACTCCAGTGGTGTCGTGTGCACGATGGCCCATCTCATGGAGCAGGGAACCGACCTGCACACCGGTGGAACGCTGCACACGTTCTCGGCGCTCTTTCCCGGGCAGACCATCGACGAGAGCCAGTACATCCACGAGGTGGAGCAGACCACCGGCAGCGTCCCGCACTACGCCTACCCCAACCTCGACGAGTTCTGGCAGGAGATGCAGGAGTGGGTCTGGTTCCAGGAGGAGCCGACGATCGCCTCGGCGCCGTACGCGTACTACTGCGTGTACCGCGTCGCCAAGGAGCACGTCAAGGTGATGCTCTCCGGCAACGGTGGCGACGAGCTCCTCGCCGGCTACATCCCGTACTTCCGCGCCTATCTCACGCTCCGCGCGCGACCAGGGGCACTGGCTCGCTGCCGCGCGCGAGCTGGTGCGCGGGCGCCGACCTCTACCGCGGCTACCTCGGCGAGGCGTTGCGCACGCGGCTGCCCGGCCGGGGCGGCCTGCTGAGCATGCGCCCGCTCCTCGCCGATCGCGACGGCGCGCTCGAGAAGGTCACCTTCACGCCCGACCGGAACCTCAACGGGCGCCTCGCTCACGACGTGCTCTCGTACTCGCACGCCGAACCTGCTCCGCTACGAGGACAAGAACTCGATGGCGTTCTCCATCGAGGCGCGGGTGCCTTTCCTCGACCACGAGCTCGTCGAGTTCATCTTCAAGCTGCCCATCGACCAGAAGATCGACGGCGGCTGGAACCGCGCCGTGTACCGGCGCGCCATGCGCGGCCGCATTCCCGAGCTCAACCGCAAGCGCCGGAGCAAGATCGGCTTCACCAACCCCGAGGTCACGTGGATCCGCGGTCGCGCGCGCGCGGATGCGCGCCATCTTCAACTCGGCGACGTGCCGCGGCCGCGGCATCTACGACAACGACCGCCTGGTGAAGGACTTCGACGCCTGGCTCGCGGGCGCACCGGGAGATCCGCTGATCTTCTGGCGGACCATGGTCACCGAGCTGTGGATGCAGCGCTACATGGACCAGCCGGTGGCGCTGGCCGCATGAGCGCGGTCGCGGACGGCGGTGACGTGGCAGCGGCGACGCGCAGGTGCGACGGGCGCACCTACGCGCGCGCGGCGGTGCGCACCCACCTGGTGCACGTCAAGGAGCCCATCCTCGACGTGCTGCGCACCTACGTGACGCCGGTGTTCGAGCCGGGCGACGTGCTCGTGCTCTCGGAGAAGTTCGTGGCGATCACCCAGGGCCGGGTCATCCACCGCTCGCTGGTCCGCCCTGGTCTGCTCGCGAGGCTGCTCGTCAAGGGTGTGACCAAGTTGAAGGACGACGTCGGTTTCTCCGACCCCGCCAAGATGCAGGTGGCGATCATGCGCGCAGGCTGGGCGCGCATGGCGTTCGCCATGTGTGTCGGCGGTATGACCCGCCTGTTCGGCCGTCACGGCGACTTCTACCGCCTCGCCGGAAACCGCGTGTCGGAGATCGACGGGTTCAACCCTCACACCGTGCGGCCGTTCAACGAGTTCGCCATGCTTGGTCCCGAGGATCCGCCGCGCGACGCGCAGGCGATCGAGGACGCCACCGGGTGGCCCGTGGTGATCGTCGACGCCAACAACGTCAACGTCGAGGTGCTCGGCGCCAGCCGCGGCGTGCCTGTGCCGGTCGCCGACGTGCGGCTAGCCGTGCTCGACAACCCGCTGGGCAGGGCGAGGAGCAGACGCCGATCGTGCTGCTGCGCCCGCACACCGCGTAGTCACCGGCATCGACGTGGGCGACCCACGGGGACGCAGTCCCCGCCGAGCACCAAATGGGCCGAGGTGGACCTCGACGCCATGCGCGACAACGCCCGGTGGCTGCACGAGCTAGCCGGGCCGGACGGCGCGGTGATGAACCCACCACAAGATCACCAGGCCGGGCTCGCACTCTACGGCTACCCGCCCGCCTTCTGCGAGGGCGCATCAGCGCTGCGGCCGCCCCTCTCCGTCCACGCGCTCATCACCCAGGCGAAGGGACGGGGTGGACCGGCGCAACGGCAACCGCGGGGCGGTGATCGCCGGTGGCGCGATCTGCCCGATCATCGGCCGCATCAGCATGGACCAGCTGTCCGTCGACATCAGCGAGGCCCGGCCCTGCGGGCGGGCGACCCCGTCGTGCTCCTGGGCGACGCCGGCGGCCATACGATCGACGCGGCCGCCATCGCCGCCTCGATCGGCACAATCTCCTACGAGGTGCTCTGCGCGGTGTCGTCGCGGGTGCCGCGGGTCGCCGTCAACGGCAACGGGGAGTGAGATGAGCCGGATCGTGCGGATCGCCGTGGCCCAGTACGCCCCGCAGGTCGGTGACGTCGCCGCCAACCGGGCCGCGGCGGTGCGCGTGGGCGCAACGCGCGGCCGCGCGAGAACGTCGACCTGCTGGTGCTGCCGGAGCTGGCGTCGAGCGGGTACGTGTTCGAGTCGGAGGCAGGAGGCCGCGGCGACCGCGGAGGACGCCGCATCACGGCGCGCTGGTCGCCGCGCTGACGGAGGTGTGCGCCGGAGCCGGCATGCACTGCGTGGTCGGCCTCAACGAGCGCGACGGTTCGGCGCGGCACAACAGCGCCGTCGTCGTCGGTCCGCAGGGCCACATCGCCACCTATCGCAAGCTCCACCTCTTCAACGACGAGAAGTCGTGGTTCGAGCCGGGCGGTGAGCTCCCCGTCGTGGAGCTGCCGTTCGGGCGCGTCGGCATGGTGATCTGCTTCGACCTCTGGTTCCCCGAGGCGGCACGGGCCCTGGCGCTTGCCGGTGCCGAGATCATCGCCGTGCCGACCAACTGGGTCGCTTCGTTCCGTCGCCAGGTCTACAACGACGCCGGGTACTGCCTCGGGGACATCGTCGCCATGGCCACTGCCGGGCAGAACGGGGTGGTCGTGGCCTGCGCCGACCGCGTGGGCGTGGAGCGGGACGTCCGGTTCCTCGGCTGCTCCGTCATCGTCGGCCCGGACGGCTGGCCGCTCGAGGGACCCGCCGGGCACGAGGATGAGGCGCTGCTGGTGAGCCGACGTCGACCTCGACAGCGTGGCGGCGGCTCGCCGCCGGACGCCGCGCAACCACCTGATCGAGGACCGCCGGCCGGACTCCTACAATGCTGTGGTCGTTCGCCCTCCGCGGCCAGCCGGCGCGGTCACCACAGTCACCCCATCCTGAGCGCCACCACTCCCTCCACGCCTCTCCTCACCGACCTCAACGACGCCCAGCGCGAGGCGGTGACCGCGCCGGACGGCCCGCTGCTCATCTTCGCCGGGCGCCGGCAGCGGCAAGACGCGCGTGCTGACCCACCGGATCGCCTACGTGCTGGCGACGCGCGACGTGCGCCCCCACGAGATCTGCGCGGTCACCTTCACCAACAAGGCGGCGCGGGAGATGCGCGGGCGCATCGAGGTGCTCCTCGGCGGCAGCACGTCGGGGATGTGGATCGGCACCTTCCACGCGCTCGGGGCGCGCATCCTGCGCCGCGACGGCAGCGCCATCGGCATCCCCAGCGGGTACTCGATCTACGACGAGGCCGACCGCGCGCGCCGCGCTGCGGCGGGCGATGCTCGCCGAGGGCATCGACGACAAGCGCTTCCCCGTCAACAAGGTCGGTCACATCATCAGCGCCGCCAAGAACGAGCTGCTCGACGCCCACGCGTACGCCGCCAAGCACGCGGGCGACACGTACGAGGCGACGGTGGCGCGCGCGTTCGTCGCCTACGAGGCGGAGATGCGCGGCGCCGACGCGCTCGACTTCGACGACCTCCTGGTGCGCACGGTGCAGCTGCTGCGCGAGTGCCGACCCCGTGCGCGAGGACTACCAGACGCAGGTTCCGCCACCTCTTCGTCGACGAGTACCAGGACACCAACCTGGCCCAGTACGTGCTGGTGAAGCTGCTCACCGAGAAGCACCGCAACCTCACCGTCGTGGGCGACGACGATCAGTCCATATTTGGGTGGAGAGGAGCTGACGTGCGCAACATCCTCAGCTTCCGCCGCGACTACCCCGACGCCAAGGTGGTGACGCTCGAGCAGAACTACCGCTCCACGCAGGTGATCCTCGACGCCGCCCACGCGGTGATCCGGCACAACCCCGACCGCGCCGCCAAGAAGCTGTGGACGGACCGCAGCGGTGGCGAGCCGGTGCGGCTGATCTCGGTGTACGACGAGCAGGAGGAGGCGCTGGCGGTCTGCGGCGAGATCGAGATGCTGATCGGGCGCGAGGGTTTCTCGCTGAGCGACTGCGCGGTGCTGTACCGCACCAACGCGCAGTCCCGCGCGTTCGAGGACGTGCTGCTGCGCCGCGGCATCCCGTACCGGCTCGTCGGTGGCCTGCGCTTCTACGAGCGCCGCGAGGTGAAGGACGTGCTCGCCTACCTGCGGCTCATCGCCAACCCACGCGACTCGGTGTCCTTCGGCCGCGTCGTCAACGTGCCGCGGCGCAAGATCGGCGACCGCACCGTCGCCGAGGTCGAGCGGCTGGCGCGTCGCAAGCGCATCTCACCCTTCGAGGCGGTGCGCGCTCTCGACGACAGCGCGGAGATCACGCCCGCGGCGCGCTCCGCGCTCGCCGAGTTCGGCAGGCTGATCGATGGGCTGCGCGACCTCTCTGAACGCATGCCGCTGCCGCAGTTCCTCGACCGCGTGCTCGACGACACCGGGTACGAGCGTGCGCTGCGCGACGGCACCCCAGAGAACGAGGAACGATGGGCCAACATCACCGAGCTGGTGGGGCTGGCGTCGGAGTACGCGGACGTCCCGCCACCCCAGGGGCTGACCCAGTTCCTCGAGAACGTGGCGCTGGTCTCCGACGTCGACACCCTCGACAACTCCGCCAACGGCGTCACCCTGATCACGCTGCACCAGGTCAAGGGCCTGGAGTTCCCGGTTGTCTTCCTCGCGGGGATGGAGGAGGGGTTGCTGCCCCACATCCGCGCGCTCGAGGAGGGTGACAGCGGCATCGAGGAGGAGCGCCGGCTGACCTACGTCGGGGTCACCAGGGCACAGCGACGCCTCTACATCCTCCACGCCTTTCGCCGGCACCTGTACGGCTCGCAGCACCTCGCCGAGGCCTCCCGATTCCTCGCCGACCTGCCTCCCGACGTCCTCGACATCGTGCGACGACCCGGCGCGGGCGTTCCGTCGCCCCCGCGCACGCCCGGCGCCGTCCGCCAGGCGGTGCACGCCCACGCGGTGCGGCCCAACCCGGTCGAGCTTGCCCCACAGCGCTATCACGCGGGGGACCGCGTCGCCCATCCCAAGCTCGGCGAGGGGACCATCCTGAAGAGCACGATGACCCGCTCCGGGGAGGAGGTGGTGATCAAGTTCGACAGCGCCGGGGTCAAGATCTTCGCCGTGTCGAACTCGGCGATCTACCCGGTCGCCGGCTGATCGCCGTGGCAGTCGGGCTGTGACTGACGACGCGCCCACCATCCCCAAGCGGGCACGCCAGCGCGCGGCCGAGCTGCGCGACCTCCTCGAGAAGAACGCGCACCTGTACTACGTGCTCGACAACCCGCAGATGACCGACGCCGAGTACGACAGGCTCTTCCGCGAGCTGGTCGACCTGGAGACTGAGTTTCCCGGCCTGCAGACGCCTGATTCCCCGACCCAGCGGGTGGGTGGCGCGCCACTGGACAGCTTCACCAAGGTGCGCCACCGCAGCCAGATGCTCTCGCTCGGCAACGCCTTCAGCGCCGCTGAGGTGGAGGCGTTCTTCGCGCGCGCCGAGCGTGGCGCCGGCCACGTCGACGCGTACGTCTGCGAGCTGAAGATCGACGGGCTGGCGATCTCCCTGACATACCACGGTGGTGCGCTGGTGCGCGCGGCGACGCGCGGCAACGGCGTGGAAGGAGAGGACGTCACCGCCAACGTTCGCACCATCCGCAGCGTCCCGATGCGCCTGCGCGACTCGACAGGGCTTCCCGAGGAGTTCGAGGTGCGCGGCGAGGTGTACCTGCCCAAGGCGCGCTTCGCCGCCTTCAACGCTCAGCTCGAGGAGGCGGGCAAACCGACGTACGCCAACCCGCGCAACGCGGCCGCCGGAGCGGTGCGTCAGCTCGACCCCGCAGTGACGGCCAAGCGCGGCCTCTCCACGTTCATGTACCAGCTCGAACCCCCACCGCGCGGCGCGGGGAGCCAGGCGGAGGTGCTCGACCTGCTCGAGCGGGCAGGCTTCCGCGTCAACCCGCACCGGCACGTTGCCGGTTCCCTGGACGAGGTGCTCGCCTTCATCGAGCACTGGTCCGAGAAACGCCACGACCTGGACTACGAGACCGACGGCGTGGTCATCAAGGTGTCATCCCTCGCGCAGCAGGCGGAGCTCGGCAAGGTGTCGCGCTCGCCGCGCTGGGCGATCGCGTACAAGTTCCCTCCCGAGGAGGTGGAGACCGAGGTCCTCGACATCGCCGTCCAGGTGGGCCGGACCGGCGCGGTCACGCCGGTGGCGCACCTCCGCCCTGTATTCGTCGCCGGGTCGACGGTGCGCCGGGCGACGCTGCACAACGAGGACGAGGTGGCTCGCAAGGACGTCCGCATCGGCGACACCGTGCTGCTCCACAAGGCGGGCGACGTCATCCCCGAGATCGTCCGCCCATTGCTCGACAGGCGGCCGAAGGGCACCAGACCCTGGGTGATGCCCAACAACTGCCCGGCGTGTGGCAGTGAACTGGTGCGTGAGCCCGACGAGGTGGTGCGCCGCTGCGTCAACCCTCTCTGCCCGGCGCAGCGCCGGGAGCGTCTTCGCCATTTCGCGTCGCGCTCCGGGCTGAACATCGAGGGTCTGGGCGAGGCGATCATCGACCAGCTCGTCGACGCAGGCTACGTCGCCGATGCCGCCGACCTCTTCGGCGTGAGCGTCGACCAGCTGCTGACGCTCGAGGGCTTCGCGCAGCGGTCGGCTCAGAAGCTTCACGACTCGATCGCGGCGCGCGCGACCGTGCCGCTTCCGCGTCTGATCAACGCCCTCGGCCTCCCGCACGTCGGTGAGCACACCGCCGCCCTGCTCGCCGCCCACTTCGGATCCCTGGAGGCGCTCGCCGCTGCCTCGGCGGAGGAGCTCACCGCCGTCGAGGGCGTCGGACCCGTGGTCGCGGCCAGTGTGGCTCACTGGTTCGGCACCGATGAGAGCAAGGACCTCATCAATCGCCTCCGTGCTGCGGGGGTGAAGGCCGAGCCGGTCCGCGCAGCCGCAGATGGGCCCTGGCGAGGCCAGTCCTGGGTGCTGACCGGCGCCATGGAGAATCTGACTCGCCCCGAGGCCGAGGAGCGCATCCGCGCGTTGGGCGGCTCACCGTCGTCGAGCGTGAGCAAGCGCACCCACACGGTCGTGGCGGGCGCCTCGCCGGGCACCAAGCTGGCCCGCGCCCAGGAGCTCGGCGTGCGTGTCATCGACGAGCAGGCGTTCCTCGACGAGCTGGCCGCCGCGGGCGGCTGAATACAGTTGTGGCATGAGCACGCGCATCGCATCGCGCCAAGCCCGGCTCCTCGACAACCCGGAGCTGCTCCGCGAGCGCCTGCGTGCCGCTCCGACCGGGGCGGGTGTGTACGTGATGCGCGACCTCGAGGGGCGCGTCACGTACGTCGGCAAGTCGGCGAGCCTGCGCAACCGCTTGCGGTCGTATTTCACGGGGGTCGAACTCGCTGCCGGCCCGGACCCGAACGCTGGTCGACCGAGTCTTCGACTTCGAGGTGATCCCCTGCCGCAACGAGCGCGAGGCGCTGATCCTCGAGAACAGCCTCATCAAGCAGTACCGGCCGCGCTACAACGTGCGCCTCAAGGACGACAAGAGCTACCTCTACCTCAAGATCCCCAAGCCCGGCGCAGGGCCTGCCCACGCGCCGGGCACCGCCCGTGAGCAGCTGCGCGCTCCCCGCGGAGAGCGCGGCGTGCTGGCGACGGAGTTCCCGCGGCCGTACTACACGCGGCGCATCGCGCGAGACGGGGCGAGGTACTTCGGCCCATACACGAGCGCACAGTCGTTGCGCAGCACGGTCAAGTCTCTGCGCACCATCTTCCCGTTCCGCACCTGCAGCGACGAGATCTTCCGGCGCGGCAGGGTCTGTCTCGACTATCACATCAAGCGGTGCAGCGGCCCATGCGAGGGGCGCATCGACGCCGGCGAGTACGCCACCCTGCTCGATCAGGTCGAGCTGTTCATGCAGGGACGCAGCGACGCTCTCGAGGCGCAGTTGCGCAGCCAGATGGAGGACGCGGCAGGCCGCTTGGACTTCGAGCTGGCCGCCCGTTTCCGCGACCGCCTTCGTGCCATCGATCGCATCGCCGAGCGGCAGAAGATGCTCACCGGCTCTCGATCCGACCAGGACTGCGTGGCAGTGGCGCTGGAGGGCGGGCGCGCGATGGTGGCGTTGCTCGCGGTCCGTCGTGGCCGCGTGCTCGGGATGGAGACCCACGAGCTGGAGGGTGTCGCCGACCTCAGCGCCGGCGAGTGCCTGAGCGCGTTCGTCCCGCAGTACTACAGCAACGCGCCCAGCCTGCCGCGGACCATCCTGGTGTCGGACGGCTTCGACGACGCCGCTGTGGTCGAGGACTTCCTCGCCGAGCAGCGCGGCGGCCCAGTCGACCTGCGCCACGCCAGGCGCGGCACCGGCAGGGAGCTCGTCGAGCAGGCGCGCACCACTGCTCTGAGCGCGCTGAGGCAGCGACGCATCGTCGATGACTACGACAGCGAGCGCACCGACGCCCTGCTCGTCGACCTCGCCGAGCGCCTGCGCCTGCCGGCACCGCCGCGGCGCATCGAGTGCTACGACATCAGCAACACCATGGGCACCAACTCGGTCGGGTCCATGATCGTGTTCGAGGACGGACGGCCCCGCCCCTCGCACTACCGGCACTTCGGCATCCGCACCGTCGAGGGCAGCGACGACTTCGCGTCGATGGAGGAGACGCTCCGTCGCCGCTTCGCGCGGCTTCTGCGCAGCCGCGCCGAGGGGGTAACGGCCGAGGACATCCCAGTCGACGACCCCGCGGGGAGCAATGGTGAGGTGAGCGCTCGGCAGGCGGCCGAACACCGCAGGAACGAACGCTCCAACGAGGACAGCTTCGGCGTGCTCCCCGAACTCATCCTGATCGACGGCGGCAAGGGTCAGCTGGGTGCCGCGCACCGGGTGCTGCGTGAGGCGGGCCTGAGCCAGGTCCCCGTCTTCGGGCTGGCCAAGCGCAACGAGGAGCTCTTCGCTCCGGGTGTGTCGCGGCCGATCATCATCGAGAAGGACAGCCCCACCCTCTTCCTGGTGCAGCGCGTCCGCGACGAGGCGCATCGCTTCGCCATCACCCATCACCGTGCCAAGCGCTCGCGGAGCGCGCTGCGCTCGCGGCTCGACAGCGTCCCCGGGCTGGGCCCGGTGCGCAAGCGCACGCTGCTGCGCCGGTTCGGCAGCGTCGATGGCATCCGCGCGGCAACGGTCGACGCGCTGAGCGAGGAGGTGCCCCGCGCCGTGGCGCTGAGCATCAAGGAGCTGCTCTGAGGTCTAGGCGGGCTGCGGCGGAGGCGGCGATGCCAGCGAACCGGCGGCGCCTCGCTGGGCTGGCGCGCCGTCTGTTGCCTCCGTCTGCGCCCCCCCGCGGATGAGCGGGCTCCACGTCACCGCCATGCTGGCCCCTCCGGCCGGCGAGGTGCCCACCTCCCAGCGCCCGCCGCTGGCGCCCACAACGGCGTCCGCGATGGCCAGCCCGAGCCCCGACCCGCCGGGCAGGTCACTGGCGCGACGGAAGCGGTCGAAGATGTGGCTGCGCTCGCCTGCCGGGATACCGGGCCCGGAGTCGTCGACGGCGAGCCGCACACGACCGTCTCGTCGACCCACACGCACGTCGACAGTGCCGTCGGGCGGCGTGTAGCGGCAGGCGTTGTCGAGGAGCACGCCGAGGAGGCGATCGAGCCACTCCGGGGGGGCGCTGATCATGGTCGACACGGGCTCGACCTCGACGCGCAGCGTCAGCCCGCGCGACTGTGCGACCGCTGTGAACCGCTGCGCCGCCTGCTCGGCGAGCACGCCGAGATCGGTTGCCTCGGACGTCGGTGTCGGACCCGTGCTGTCGAACCGGGCCAGCCAGAGGAGGTCGTCGACCAGCCGCCGCATCCGCTTGCTCTCCACGCCGACGGCCTGGAAGGCATTGCGGTACCAGGCGGTGTCGCGCTCACGCTCGAGCGCTAGGGACGTCTGCGCTTCGATCACCGACAACGGGGTGCGCAACTCGTGCGACGCGTCGGCCGTCAACGCGATCTGCTGCTGCCGCGCCCGCTCGATCGGCGCGCCGACCCGGCGGCCGACCATGAGCGCGCCAAAGAAGACGGCGAGCAGGAGCACCGGGCCAATCAGCAGCTCGGCGGTGAGAATGTTGTGCTGCGTCGCGGCGACGTAGTCGAGGGACTGCCCAACGACGACGTGTGTGCCGGTGAGCGTCTGCCCATCATTCCGCGTGAATGGGAGCGTCAGGTTGCCCACGCCCGCGAGCCGGATCTCATCACCACTGGCGAGCGTCGCGGTCGTCGGCGCGGTGGCCGACCGCGCTGACTCCGGCATCGGGGTGGTGTTGTTGGCGCCGTTGGCCGCGAACAGCTGGCGGCCCAGGTACTGTCCGATCTCCCCATCGGACAACACCACCCACACGAGCAGGGGCTCCTGGTACACGGGGCCCGGCGTGCGGAAGGTCCCGGGCGCGGGCGGTTGCACTGTCCCCGTCACGTTGGCGCTCAGGTAGCTGTTCAAGCGGTCGTCGACCGCGGCCACGAGGTTGTGGTTGACGATCATCATCACGGCTCCCGCGATCAGCACGTAGCCGATCAGCACCACAGCGGTGGCGACGAGGGCCACCCGGAACGACGCGCGGCGAACGTCGCGCGGCGCTGCCTTCAGCGTTGACATGGCCCGCGCCAACACACGGCGGGTGGAGCTCTGTGCCCAGAAGGTCACGCGTGCTCCAGGCGGTAGCCCGACCCGCGCACGGTGACTATGCGCACCCCGGCATCCGGCAGCTTGGCGCGCAGCCGGCTGAGGCGCACGTCGATGGCGTTCGAGCCGAGCGGGTCGGTCTCGTCGCGCCATGCCTGCTGGGCGATGCTGTTGCGGTCGACCACCTGGGGCGCGCGCCGCATCAGCAGCTCGAGGATGTTGAACTCGGTGGCACTGAGGTGGATGGCCCGGCCCTGCGCGGTGACCTCCCGCCGGCTGGGGTCGAGCTCGAGACCGCCGCGCACCAGCGTGGCGCTGTCGGTGCCCGGCGGCCTCCGCTGGAGAGCTCGGATGCGGGCCAGCAGCTCGCCGAAATCGAACGGCTTGACGAGGTAGTCGTCGGCGCCGGCGTCGAGCCCGTCGATGCGATCGGCGGTGGTGTCGCGCGCGGTGAGCATGAGCAGGCGGGTGGGGCGTTTCTCGCGGCGCACCCAGCCGACCACGTCCAGGCCC
Source organism: Candidatus Dormiibacterota bacterium (assembly GCA_963751755.1). Lineage (GTDB taxonomy): Bacteria > Chloroflexota > Dormibacteria > Aeolococcales > Aeolococcaceae > Aeolococcus. The sequence continues at coordinate 43,066 of CAVVVH010000003.1, forward strand.
GAGGCGCCCGGCATGCGCCAGTCGAGCACGGCAACGTCGTATTCGTAGAAGCGGAGCTGGTCGATGGCGTCGTCGCCTCGCGACACCGCGTCGACGAAGAAGCCGTGGTCCTCCAGTCCCTGGGTGAGCACCGCGCGCAGGCCGGGGTCGTCCTCGGCCACCAAGATGCGCATGTTCAGTCCCGCATCGATGAGTTCATCCTCCTCTGAGGATAGTCAAACACCTTGCGATTTCATGACATGGGCTCGGCCACGGCGGGCGGATCGAGCCCTGCTCACTACACTCTGGCTGTGACCAGCACCCCGCCAGACCCGCAGCGCAAGCCGTGGGTGCTCACCGGGATGAGCGGGGCGGGCAAGGCCACCGCGCTGCGGGCGCTCGAGTCTGCCGGGGTGACCTGCGTCGACAACCTCCCGGTCTCGCTCCTCGACCCGTTCATCGCAGCGTCGGGGGCGCAGCCGGCCGTGGCGGTCGTCGACGCCCGTCGCGGGGCCGAGCTGGCCTCGCTCGAGTCGCTTCGCGGCGCTCGCGTGGTCTTCCTCGACGCGCCGGACGCCGTGCTCGTGCGCCGGCTGGCGGACAGCAGCAGGCCCCACCCGTGCGCCGCCGCCGGGACCGGCCAGGCCGCGGTGACCGCCGAGCGCGCCGCGCTCGGCCCCTTGCGCGCCGCTGCGGACAGCATCATCGACACCGGTGCTCTGAGCGATGTCGAGCTGTCGCAGCGCATCGTCGAACTGGTCACGCCCGGCGCCGACGCGCACACGAATTTCCGTTGCACCGTCTCCTCCTTCGGCTTCAAGTACGGGCCGCCGCTGGAGGCCGACTGGGTGGTTGACAGCCGCGTCCTTCCGAACCCGTTCTGGGAGCCGGACCTGCGTCCGCTCACCGGGCTCGACGAGCCGGTGCGTGCGTACCTGCTCGGCAAGGAGGAGACAAAGGAGCTCATCGAGCGGACCGCCTCATTGCTGGCATGGGTGGTCGCGACCGCGCGGCGCCGGGGGCGCGAGGCGATGCACGTGGCGGTGGGCTGCACCGGGGGCCGTCACCGCTCCGTGGTCATCGCCGTCGAGCTCGCCGGCGCGCTGGCCGCGGACGGGGTCACCGTGGACGTGCGCCACCGCGACGTCCACCGACCCGACCCGCGATAGACGTGCGCGCCGGCTCGTTCACCGACAGCGTGGTGGCCGAGCTCGCCCCGCACCTGCCGCCGCTGCCGCACTGCCGCTCCGCCCTGCTCGAAGGGATGAGCCTCACCGGAGCGCCTCGCGGGGAGGACGGCGCTGTCGAGACTCCTCGGGCCGTCGCGGCGCGCTGCGCCGTAGCGGTCCTCCATGCCGACGGGCGGGACGGTCACGCCAGCCGCGTCCGCGCCGCCCGCCGCACGCGGTACCGCGTCGACCTGCCCGCCGGCGGCGCCGCTGTGACCACAGGCAACTGCTGCAGGCGGAGCCGGCTGCGCGGCGCCTTCCTCGCGCTCGGCTCGGTCAACCGCCCCGACCGTCCGCCCCACCTGGAGATCCCGGCTCGCGACGCCCAGGCAGCGGCCACTCTTGTCGCCGACCTGGCGGCGCTCGAGGTGCCGGCCGCCATCCGCTCGCGCCGGGGCCGCCCGGTGGTGACGGTGCGCACGGTGGCAGCCGTGGGGGCCGCGCTCAGCTCCATCGGCGCCCAGGGCGGCCGGCTCGCATTCGAGCAGGGACGGGTGGTGCGCGACGTCCGCGCCGGCGTCAACCGAAGCCTCAACGGCGAGACCGCCAACCTGCGCCGCACCGTTGACGCCGCCGTCCGGCAGCTCGACGCCGTCGACCGTCTCCGGGCTGAGGGCGGCCGGTGGGAGACGCTGCCCGCCGCGCTTCGTGCCGCCGGTGAGCTGCGCCACGCCCACCCGGAGGCCTCCCTCGGCTCGCTCGCGGAGCAGGCCGGCGTCAGCCGCCCTGCGATGGCGGGGCGGCTCCACCGGCTCGTCGACGCCGCGCGCGGATGACGGCGCGGTTGCGCCGAACGCGGTGGTAGTGTCGGGCACCCCCGCGGCCCGGGTTCCCGAGCCGCCAACACAGGAGCGCTGACGGATGGCTGTCAAGGTTGGCATCAACGGGTTCGGGCGGATCGGGCGCAACGTGTATCGCGCCGCCCGCGAGCGCAACTCCGAGCTCGAGATCGTCGCCGTCAACGACCTCACCGACGCGACCACGCTCGCCCACCTCCTCAAGCACGACTCGATCCTCGGTCCCTTCCCCGGTGCGGTGAGCGCCGAGGGCGACCAGATCTCGGTTGACGGGAGCAGGCTGACCGTGCTCGCCGAACGCGACCCGCAGCGGCTGCCCTGGGGCGACCTCGGCGTCGACGTCGTCATCGAGTCCACCGGGTTCTTCACGGACGCGAACAAAGCCCGCGCGCACATCGACGCCGGCGCGCGCAAGGTGATCATCTCGGCGCCCGCGACCAACGAGGACATCACCGTGTGCCTCGGTGTCAACCACACCGCCTACAACCCGGCCGAGCACCACGTCGTCAGCAACGCATCGTGCACAACCAACTGCCTCGCGCCGGTGGCCAAGGTGCTCGCCGACAGCTTTGGCATCGAGGCTGGGCTGATGACCACCGTGCATGCGTACACCAACGACATGGTGCTGCTCGACACCCCGCACAAGGACCTGCGCCGCGCTCGCGCAGCCGGCCTGTCCATCATCCCCACCTCCACCGGCGCCGCCAAGGCGATGTCGCTGGTGATGCCCGAGCTCAAGGGCAAGCTGCATGGGATCTCGCTGCGTGTGCCGGTCAGCGACGTGAGCCTGGTCGACCTTTCGGTCACGCTGGAGCGCGCGGCCACCGTCGAGGACGTCAACGCCTCCTTCCGCGAGGCCGCCGACGGCGCGCTGAACGGGATCCTCGCCGTGTCCGACGAGCCGCTCGTCTCCATCGACTTCCTCCACGACAGCCACTCGTCCATCGTCGACGCCCCCTCGACGATGGTGATCGGCGACCGCACCGTGAAGGTGCTCTCCTGGTACGACAACGAGTGGGGGTACTCGTGTCGCTGCGTCGAGCTCGCCGAGCACATCGCCGGGCGTCTCTGACCCCGCCCGATGACCCGATGACCCGATGACCCGATGACCCGATGACCAAGGCGACCCTCGACGACATCGACGTCGCCGGCAAGCGGGTGCTGGTGCGGGTCGACTTCAACGTCCCGCTCCGCCACGGGCGTGTCGGCGACGACCGCCGCATCAGCGAGGCGCTGCCGACCATCGAGGCGCTGCGCGAGCGCGGCGCGCGCACGGTGCTGGTGACGCACCTGGGGCGGCCCGGCGGACGCGTCGACCGCTCGCTGAGCGTGCAGCCCGTGGCGGACCGCCTCGGCGAGCTCCTCGGCGTTGACGTGGCCGTGGCCGGCGACGTGGTGGGACCGTCGGCGCAGGCAACGGTCGCGGCTCTCGCCAACGGCGAGGTGGCGATGCTAGAGAACGTGCGCTTCGAACCTGGGGAGGAGCGCAACGACACCGCGTTCGCCCACCAGCTGGCCTCGCTCGCCGATGTGTTCGTCAATGACGCGTTCGGCACCGCGCATCGAGCCCACGCGTCGACCGAGGGTGTCGCCCACCTCCTCCCCGCGGTGGCCGGGTATCTGATGGCGCGCGAGCTCGACGTGCTCGGTGGCGTGCTCACCGACCCGCGCCGCCCGCTGGTGGCCATCCTCGGCGGCGCCAAGATCTCCACCAAGCTGGGCGTGCTCACCAGCCTCCTCGAGCGCGTCGACAGCCTGCACGTTGGCGGAGCGATGGCTTGCACCTTCTTCCGGGCCAAGGGGGCGCACACAGGGAGGTCGCTGGTCGAGGAGGACCAGGTGGCGGTTGCGATGGAGGTGCTCAACTCCGCGCGCGCCGCCGCCGTGCTGCACCTTCCAGCGGATGTCGTGGTGGCCACGGAGCCAAACGATGGGGCGGCCATCGAGGTGGTGGCGTGGGATGGCATCCCCGAGGACCGCATGGTCGTCGACGTGGGTCCGAAGACAGTTGCGGCGATCGAGGCCGACCTCGCACGCGCGGGCACGGTGGTGTGGAACGGACCGCTGGGGATCTACGAGGTCGAGGCGTTTGCCCGTGGCACGCGCGCCGTGGCCACAGCGCTCGGCGGGAGTCGCGCTTTCAGCGTCGTGGGCGGAGGTGACCTCGGGGCCGCCGTCGAGGACGCGGGGGTTGCGGACAGGATCGACTTCATCAGCACGGGCGGGGGAGCCACGCTGGAGTTCCTCGAGGGCCGCGTCCTGCCCGGTGTCGCGGCGCTGCGCGACCGCGAGGCGGTGGCCTCCTGACCGCGGCGAAAGCCCTGCCCATGGTGGCGGGCAACTGGAAGATGAACACCACTGTCCCCGACGGTGTCGCCCTGGCGCGAGCCGTGGTCGAGCGCTGTGCGTCCGTGAGCGGCGTCGAGGTGGCCGTGCTGCCCCCGTTCGTCCACCTCTGGTCGGTGCGGGAAGTGCTCTCGACAAGCAGCGTCCTGCTCGGTGCCCAGGACGTCTTCTGGGAGGACGCGGGGGCATTCACCGGAGAGGTGTCGCCCGCGATGCTGGCCGGGTGGTGCGATCTCGTCCTGGTCGGTCACTCTGAGCGCCGTCACCTGCTCGGCGAGACCGACGCGGAGACGGCCCGCAAGTTCGCCGCCGCGCGCCGCCGTCGGCTGCGCGTCATCGTCGCGGTGGGGGAGACCGAGGCGGAGCGCGACGGCGGCGACACGTTCGCAGTCGTCGACCGGCAGCTCGACGCGGTGCTGAGCGGCGCCGGCGCCGCGCCGCGACCGGACGAGTGGGTCGTCGCCTACGAACCGGTGTGGGCGATCGGCACAGGCCGGACCGCGACTCCGGAGCAGGCCGACGAGGTGTGCCTGCACATCAGGGAGACGGTGGCGAGGCGCGCCGGGGCGGCACCGCGCGTGCTGTACGGAGGCAGCGTCACCGCAGGCAACGCAGCCGAGCTCTTCGCGCGGCCCGGCATCGACGGCGGCCTCATCGGGGGAGCCAGCCTCAAGGCCGACGTGTTCGCCGCCATCGTCACCGCCGCAGCTCGGGCCGGCAGCACGCCGTGAGGCCGGTGCGGCCATTCGTCCTCGCCGTCCTCGACGGCTGGGGACAGTCCGACGATCCCTTCGGCAACGCCATCGCGGCGGCATCGACGCCGACCGTGGACCGCCTGGTGTCGAGATGGCCGGCGACGGTGGTCGCCGCCAGCGGGGAGGCAGTGGGGCTCCCGGAGGGTCAGCAGGGCAACTCGGAGGTGGGTCATCTCACCATCGGGTCCGGGCGGGTCATCTACCAGCCGCTGACGCGCATCAACCGCGCCATCGCAGACGGGAGCTTTTTCGACAACGTGGTGCTCTGCTCTGCCGTGGACGCGGCGAAAGACGGCGGCAGGGCCCTGCACTGCCTCGGACTGGTGTCTCCGGGCGGGGTGCACAGCGACCAGGCGCACGCGGTGGCGGTCGCCGAGCTGGCGCGCCGCCGAGGGCTGGAACGCGTGTACTTCCACGCGTTCACCGACGGGCGCGACGAGCCGCCGGCGAGCGCCGCCGGGTTCGTCGCGCGATTCATCGCAGACCTCGAGGCCACGGGCTGCGGCACTGTGGCGAGCGTCACCGGACGGTACTACGCGATGGATCGTGACACGCGCTGGGAGCGCACCCAACTCGCCTACGAGCAGCTCGCCGGCGACGCGGAGGGCACCGTCGCGCCGGGTGCTGTGGAGTACATCGAGGCGCAGTACGCACAGGGTGTCACCGACGAGTTCCTTCCGCCTGCGTCCATCGCCGCGGAACCCGGTCAGCGCGTGCGCATCGAGGACGGCAACTCGGTGGTGTTCTTCAACTTCCGGCCCGACCGCGCGCGGCAGCTGAGCCATGCGCTCGTCGACACCGACTTCACCGGTTTCGAACGCTCACGGGTGCTGCAGAACCTGCACTTCGTCACCTTCACCGAGTACGAGCGCGACCTTGCCGCCCACGTCGCGTTCCCGCGCCAGGACGTCGCCCACACGCTGGCGGAGGAGGTGTGCGCGGCAGGCCTGCAGCAGTTCCACGTCGCCGAGACGGAGAAGTACGCGCACGTCACGTACTTCATCAACGGTGGCCGCGAGGACCCGTTCAGCGGTGAGGAGCGCTTGCTGGTGCCGTCGCCCCGGGTGGCGACGTACGACACCACGCCGGCGATGAGCGCGCAGGCGGTGACCGACGCGGTGGTGGAGCACGTCGAACGCGGGGTCGACGCTCTCATCGTCGTCAACTTCGCCAACCCCGACATGGTCGGGCACACCGGCGTCTTCGACGCCACCGTGCGCGCGGTCGAGGTCGTCGACACGTGCCTGGATCGCATCGACGCGGCGGTGGCGGCAGCCGGTGGCGGCCTGCTCATCACCGCCGACCACGGCAACGCGGAGCAGAAGATCGATGCGCGTGACAACTCGCCGCTCACCGCGCACACCACCAGCCCGGTGCCGGTCATCCTGTGTGGCACGGATGCGCACGCTCTGCGCGCCGGCGGGGGTCTCGCCGACGTCGCGCCCACCGTGCTCACCGCGATGGGCCTGGCGGTTCCCCGCGAGATGACCGGCCGCAGCCTGTTCTGAGCGAGTGCTCAGGCGCTCGCGGTCCAGTCGCGAGTGAACTGCTCCTCCAGTGCGGCGGCAACCGCAGGGTTGGCAGGGATGGCCACGTCGAGCTCGTGGTTGTGCTCGAAGCCGCTCACCGTCCAGTTGGCGCTGCCGAGCAGCGCCGTCGACCCGTCGACGATCGCCGCCTTGGCGTGCAGCTTCTCGCCGCTGCTGTGGTACAGGCGCACGTCCACGCCGTGCGCGCGCAGCGATGCTGCCGACGGGTCGCTGGGTCGTTCGCTGGGGTCGAGCAGCACCCGCACCGAGACGCCACGCGCATGGGCGGCCTCCATGGCGGCGACGACGTCGGCGTCGGTGAGCGTGTACATGGCCACGTCGAGGCTGCGCCGCGCCGCCGCGACCGCTCCCATGACCATCGGGAGGATCTCCGCGCCGGGCAGCGTGGCGGCGACCAGGACGGCGGGGTCAGCGCGAGCCGCGGGCACCACCATCAGCCGTCCGCAGGTCACGAGGTCGCGGGTGAAGACGCGGCCGAGGTTGTCGACAGCAGGGCCGCGCAGCTCGACGTCGAAGTCGTGGTTGGCGTACGAGCCCGCGCCCCAGTTGATGCCGCCGACCACAGCCACCGATCCGTCGACGACCAGGAGCTTGACGTGGTCGATCATCCGCGCGCGCACCGGGTAGTCGACGACGTCGATGCCGGTGGCACGCAGCGTCAACGCGGTGGCCGCCGTGGCCGACTCCGAGAGGTCCGCGATCACCGTGACGGCGACGCCGCGAGCGTGCGCCACTGCCAGGGCCGCCGCCAGGTCGGGCCGGCCGAACTCGTAGACCTCGACCTGGATGTGGAGCCGTGCCCCGTCCAGCAGGCGGCGCAACTCCGTGAACGTCGCCTCGCCGCTGCGCAGGACGGTGACGCTGTCGGCGCCGGCGCGGATCGCAGCGGCGGGGCCCAGCACCGGCGCGCTCGTGCCGGTCGCACTCGAACCGGTGGCGGGCGGGGACGGCAGCCCACAGCCCGCCAGACCGAGCGCGGCCACCGAGGCGAGCAGGAGGGCGCGGCACATGTTAGCGCCCGAGAATACACAAATTGGTAGGACTCAGGCCGTCCGCGAGCGGGGCCTCCGCGACCGCGCCCGTATACTCCCGTCCGTGGCGCCAGGAGGTCTCGTTGCGTGAAGATCGGTTTCGCCGTCGCCCAGGACGTCCTCGGAGTGCTGGTGATGCTTGGCGTGTTGCTCCAGACGCCGAAGGCGACAGGGCTCGGGGGGACCATCGGCGGCGGTGGGGACTCGGGTGGCGGCTATCGCCGGCGCCGCGGGCTCGAGGCGAGCCTGCTGAGAGTGACGATCGTCTTCATCCTCCTGTTCGTCGCGGTGTCGATCGTCCAGACGTACGTCGGCGCCCACTAGCCCGACCGCACCGCCGCGCCGAGATCGGCGCCGTGCTCATCCTGGTTGTCATCGCAGCCAGCGTCCTCGGCGTGAGCGCTCTCTCTCACCTCAAGACCGCCACCCCGGACTACCGCGAGGGGATGGTGAGCACTGAGCGGCCGCTGTCACTCAACCCGCTGGTGGGTGCCACCGACCAGTCGGTGCGCGACCTCGGCACCCTCCTGTATCGCCGCCTGCTGCGCCTCGACGACCGCGCCGTCCCCGTCGCCGACCTTGCCAAGGCGTACACGTTGAGCCAGGACGGCATCACGTACCACCTGCCGTTGCGAGGCGGCCAGCTGTGGTCCGACGGGCAACCAATCACCGTCGCCGACGTCCTCGCCACGGTCGCGTGGGTGCAATCGGCAGGCTTCGGGGACTCTGCAACCGCCTCGAGCTGGCGCGATGTGCATGTGCGCGCAGTGGGTGACGGCGTCAGCTTCGACCTGGCCGGTCCCCGCGCCTCGTTCCCGGCGCAGCTGACCCAGCTGCCCATCCTGCCGCTGGGGACGCTGTCACGGACGGCGATCGCCGCCCTGCCCAAGACGGCTGCGGTGCCCCTGCCCACGTCGGGCGCGTTCTACGTGGTGAGCTCCACCTCGGTCGCGGTCACGCTCTTTCCCAATCCCCACGCCGCGGTCCATCCGCGACTCAACCAGGTGGAGATCGACCTCTTCGGCAGCTTCGCGGACGCCGCGGCGGCCTACCGGGCCGGCACGGTCGACGCGGTGCTCGCGACCGACCCCCTGCAGCGCGCGGAGCTGGCCGCCGCGGGCGGCGGCTTCCACGACATGGCGACCTTCCGCTTCGTCGACCTGCTCTTCAACGAACGCGGCATCCTCGCTGACCCCGCTGTGCGCCAGGCCATCGCCATGGTGATCGACCGACCGGCGCTGGTCGCCGGACCGTTGCGGGGGATGGCCGTGCCCCAGGGCTCGGCGATTCCCGCGGGCATCGCCTGGGCTGCGCCGCGGCAGCCACCGCCGGACCCCAACCCCACGGGCGCTGCCGCCACCCTCGCGGCCGCCGGGTGGACGCCGGGCCCTGACGGCGTGCGCGTCCACCGCGGCACCCGGCTCGCGCTGACCTTCGCGGTCGCCGACATCGTGCCGCTCCGCGACCTCGCCGCGGGCATCAGCGGGGAGCTGGCCAGCGTCGGCATCGCCACCCAGGTCAACAGCATGCCGACCGGCTCGCTGCGCCAGGTGCTCGTCGCCGGGGCGGGCTACGACCTTGCCGTGGCGGACTGGGACAACGGCCCCGACCCCGACGTCAGCACCTTCTGGCGTTCGACGGCGGTGCCGCCTGCCGGTTTCAACGTATCGGGTGGCGCCGTCGACCCCTTCCTCGACCAGGCGCTCGACCGCCTCGCCACCCTCTCGGACATCGCGACACGGGTCGCGGCCGCGGCATCGGTGTCGTCGCAACTCGCGGACGATCTTCCGGCGGTGTTCATCGAGACGCCCGAGCTGTCGCTCGTGGTGCACGCCGGCATCACTGTGACGGTCCCACCTGTGGGAGCCAGCTCGGCGCGGTTCAACGACATCGTGACGTGGCACCGGGGCTGACGGAGCCGCCTGTTAGGATCGTGGCCGCCGTCGCTCGCCGGGGTGGTGGAACTGGTAGACACGCAGCGTTCAGGGCGCTGTGCTCGTAAGGGCGTAAGGGTTCGATTCCCTTTCCCGGCACGGCTTGCGCAGTGACAGGATCGTCACAACGGCCCCGCGCAGCCCGGCGATGATGCTGGGCATGCACCGCCTCACCACAGCGCGCCGAGCCGCCGGCGTCGCCACGCTCCTGTGCACCGTCGCCGCGTGCGGCAGCAGCGCAGCGGTCGCCCCTTCCGCGACGGGGACGCCCGTCGCGTTGCGCTGGAGCGCCGACCCGCCGAAGCGAACCGCGACACCCGCCACGCCGACCGTCGCGCCGCCAACGCCGACCGTCGCGCCCCGCGCAACGCCGCGCCCCACGCCGCGTGCAACGCCGGGCGCGATCACCCTGCGCCTCGGCGGCGGCCCGGGCCTCGGCGGATGCACCGTCTTCCCGTCCTCGAACCCCTGGAACCAGGACATCTCGCGCGCGCCGGTCGATCCCAACTCCGCTGCGTACGTGGCGCGCATCGACTCGTTCCGCCAGTTCCTCCACCCGGACTTCGGCTCGAACCCGACGTACGGCATCCCGTACACGGTGGTTCCCGGCACGCAGCCGCGCGTGCCGATCACCTTCACCGCGTACGGCAGCGAGAGCGATCCCGGTCCGTACCCTGTGCCGCTCAACGCGCCGGTCGAGTCCGGCAGTGACGCGCACGTGCTGGTCGTCAACTCGGGGAACTGTCACCTCTACGAGTTGTACGGCGCGCACCAGCAGGGCGGCGGGTGGAACGCGGCGTCAGGGGCGGTGTTCGACCTCGCCAGCAACGCGCTGCGGCCGGACACCTGGACCTCGGCGGACGCCGCGGGGCTGCCGATCCTCCCCGGGCTGGTGCGGTACGACGAGGTGGCCGCGGGTGTCATCAACCATGCGCTGCGTTTCACCGTCGACGAGTCGCAGAAGGGCTTCATCCACCCGGCGACGCACCAGGCCGGCGTCGCCAACGCCAGCGACCCGCCCATGGGCGCTCGCTTCCGGCTCAAGGCGTCCTTCGACCTGTCGCCATTCCACGGCGAGGCCCTGGTGATCCTCACCGCGCTCAAGCGCTACGGCATGCTCGTCGCGGACAACGGCAGCAGCTGGTACGTCAGCGGCTCGACGGACTCGCGCTGGAAGGACAACGACCTCGATCAGCTGAAGTCGGTGCCGGGCAGCGCCTTCGAAGCGGTCGCGACGGGTCCGATCCGACACTGAGCGGCCCGCGCCGCGGTTCAGCGGTGCTTGGGACGGTGGGCGCGCATCACGTCACGCATGTCGGCGGCGGTGATGCGCGCCGGCTTGGTGGTGGCGAGGAAGTCGAGGATCAGCTCGGCGACGCGCTGTGGTCGTTCCAGCTGCACGAAGTGCCCGGCGTCGCTGATGACCTCGAGCCGGCTGCCCGGCATCTCCTCGTGCGCGCTGCGAGCATGGCTCACCGGGATGACACGGTCCTTCTCGCCCCACAGAAGCAGCGTCGGCATGCTCTGCGCGAGGTAGAGGCGCTCCAGGGCTGACACCCGCTGGCCGCGCTGGTCGATGACGGCACGGACCGTCGCGATGAAGGCGGCGCGGGTGGCGGGCTCGGTGAGCCCGGCGTAGCTGCGCCACATCGCCTTCTGGCCCGGGCTCGCCTTGACGCCGCGCCGTCCCAGCCATCGAGCAGCGCCGAGCATCGCGTTCCGCGTGGTGTTCGACAGGAACAGCGGCGCCACCAGGTCGGCCCCGGGAAGCCCGAGGCTGCGCAGCAAGAACGTCACGTCCTGTCCCAGCCCGCCACTGGCCACCAGCACCATGCGCTCGCAGCGCTCCGGGTACTGGTAGGCGAACTGCATGGTGATGCCACCGCCCAATGAGTGACCGACCAGGGTGGCATGGTCGATGTCCAGCGAGATCATGAGGTCGCGCATCAGCGTCGCCTGGTTGCCGAGCGAGTAGTCGCCGCGTGGCTTGGCCGAACGGCCGTGGCCGAGCAGGTCGGGCGCGATGACGCGGTGCTTGCGCGCCAGCGCGGGGATGATCACCTCCCAAGCCCAGGCGGCCTCCGCGATGCCGTGGATCAGCAGCAGGGGCGGTCCCTGGCCGGCCTCGAGGTAGGCCAGGCGCTGACCGTGCAGCGTGATGAAGTGCCGCCGCGAGGCGGTGCCGGCGGGGCGCTGAACTGCTGCCGCGGCGGCTGAACCTCTCATGGGTGCGTCATGCAACCACAACGGCCGGGTCCGCCGCCACCTGTCGGGGCGCTGCCAACGGGTAGCGTTGGCATCATGGACATCGCCCCGGCGAACTGGCCGCGCGTTCGCAGCGCCGTGCTCCGCAATGCCGCCGGCATCGGTGTCGCCACCGGCGCCTACGCGATCTCGTTCGGGGCCGTGTCCACCGCCGCGGGGTTGTCGGTGCTGCAGACCTGTGTGCTGTCGCTGGCGATGTTCACCGGCGCCTCGCAGTACGCGCTGGTGGGCGTGCTCGGCTCGGGCGGGGGGGCCCTTCCCGCCATCTCCACCGCCGTGTTGCTGGGAACGCGCAACACGTTCTACGGCCTGCGCCTGTCCTCGCTCCTGGGCGCGCGCGGGCCCCGCCGGCTTGTTGCGGCACAGCTGGTCATCGACGAGAGCACCGCGATGAGCCTCACCCAGCCCGACGACCGGGCCAATCGACTCGGTTTCTGGGCCACCGGCGCGAGCGTCTACGTGCTCTGGAACCTCGGCACCCTGATCGGAGCGCTGGGTGCGCACGCGCTCGCCAACCCCCGCGCGGTCGGGCTCGACGCCGCCGCGCCGGCGGCGTTCCTCGCTCTCCTGGCACCGCGCGTCCGCAGCGTGGCCTCTCTGAGGGTGGCGTTGCTCGCCGCCGCAATCGCGATGGCGAGCGTGCCGCTGCTGCCGGTGGGCGGACCGGTGCTGGTGGCGGCGCTTGTGGCCATCGTCGTCGGTGCGGTGACGGCCCGTTCGCCGGCATCGCCGGCTGTCCAGCCGCTCGACGGACCCGGCTGACATGTGGGTCGCCGTCCTGGTCGCCTCGGGCGGCTGCTACCTGCTGAAGCTCGCCGGCCTCTCCGTCCCCCGCCGGGTGCTCGTCAACCAGCGGGTCCAGCGCATCGCTGACACCCTTCCGATCGCGCTGCTGGCCACCCTCGTGGCCGTCCAGACGTTCACCGCCGGCACCAGGGTCGGGCTGGACGCTCGTGGCGCGGGCCTGCTGGTCGCCTTGGTCGCCGTCCTGCTGCGGGCGCCATTCCTGGTGGTGGTCACCGCGGCGGTGGTGGCGACGGCCCTGCTCCGCCTCGTCCTGCACTGAGCGAGACGTCCTTTCGATGCTCATACATCATGACATTGCCCTTATCATGCTGCAGCATATGGCGCGATCGCGAGCGAGAGCTCCAGCGCGGCAGGCAGAGGACGACGAGAAGCGCGACCCAATTCGTCGCGCCGTTGGCGCCAAGCCGCACCGGACCGGCACGCCGGCCGCCGTCAAGGACAGCGCCGGCGCGGCGGCCACGGGCGGTCCCTCCGGGGGCCGGACGAGCCTCGACGACGCTCTGTCGAAGGGGCCCAAGGGGCTCCTGCAGGTTCTTGGCCCGGGGCTGATCACCGGCGCGTCGGATGACGACCCATCCGGGATCGGCACCTACTCGCAGGCGGGCAGTCAGTTCGGCTTCGGCACCCTCTGGCTCTCCCTCTTCACGTTCCCGTTGATGGTGGCGGTGCAGGAGGCGTGCGCGCGCATCGCGCTGCATACGGGCGTCGGCCTGGCCACCTCCCTGCGCCGGAAGTTTCCGACCTGGCTGGTGGGGGCTTGCATCCTCGCCGTGTTCGCCGCCAACACGGTCAACGTCGGCGCCGACCTCGGCGCGGTTGCGGCGGCGGGGAGCCTGCTGACGCGAGGCTATGTGCACCCCGCGTGGCTGGTGGTCCCGGTGGCCCTGCTCATCGGGTTCATGCAGCTGCGCCTCGCCTACGCAACCATCTTCCGCGTCTTCAAGCTGTTGACGCTGGCTCTGTTCGCCTACGTCATCACCGTCATCGTGGTTCACCCACCGCTGCTGCAGACGCTGAAGTCGACCTTCATCCCCCACGTGGAGTTCACCAAGGACTTCCTCGGCATCGTGGTGGCCATCCTCGGCACCACCATCAGCCCGTACCTGTTCTTCTGGCAGGCCTCCAGCGAGGTGGAGGAGAGGAAGGCGTCGGGTGCGACCACCGAGCGGAAGAGGCGCGGCGTGAGTCGCAAGGAGCTGCGCGCGGCGCGCATCGACGTCTTCGTCGGGATGCTGTTCTCCCAGCTGGTGATGTACTCGATCATCCTGACCTCCGGGTCGGTCCTGCACTCGTCGGGCAACACCAACATCCAGAGCGCGCAGCAGGCAGCCGACGCGCTGCGACCCCTGGCTGGTCCGTTCGCGTTCGTGCTGTTCTCCGCCGGAATGATCGGCACGGGTCTGCTGGCGATCCCCGTCCTCAGCGGCAGCGCTGCGTACGCGGTGAAGGAGTTCTTCGGCTTCCGGGGCAGCCTGCTCGAGAAGCCGTCCTACCGCCCCACGTTCTACGCGCTGATCGTCATCGCCATCATCGGCGGGCTGCTGATGAACTTCCTCAACATCGACCCCATCAAGGCGCTGGTGGTCACCGCGATCATCAACGGGGTGGTGGCGCCGCCCATCCTGGTGTTGATCGCACTTCTCGCTCGTGATCGCAGGGTGATGGGCAAGCGCCGCAGTGGTCCGTGGAGCAACGGCTTCGTCTGGCTGGCGACGATGGTGATGGGGGCGGCCGCGGTCGCGCTGGTCGCCACCCTGTTCTTGCACTGACGGTCAGGCCGTCTCAGGCGCCTCGCGCTCTGGACGAAGCGCCGGGGCGGCGGCCGCCGGGGTCGCCAGCTCGCTCCCGGCGGCGTCCTGGGCGACCCACTCGTCGATCCGCTGCCAGCAGTCGAGCAGCCACTGCCGCTGCTGTTCCTCGCCGTCGGGGATGTCTGTTCTGGCGATGTACCACAGGTGGACACGAAACACCTGGTCGATGGGAGCCCGCCGGAACAGCCCGCCGCCCTCACCGAGTCCTGACAGCCCGCCATGCGCGACCAGGATGACCGCCGCCGAAGGAGACGATGCGAGCGCCGTCAGCGCGCCGCCCGGTTCAGGCGCGATGACGTGGTGCATCGCACCCGCTTGCGCGGCCTCCCTGCGCCGGCCGCGACGAAACAGACGCGCCAGCCGTCGTCGCCGGCGCTCCTCGGTGAAGTTGCCGCCCTCCGGGAAGAGCAGCAACGCTCCGCGCTCATCCATGCCCCTCGACAGCGCCGCGATCGACGCCTGCCATGACCCGTCCGTGCGGCGCTCGCGCGGGGGCACGAAGTAGTTGGGCACCCGGTTGCCGGCGAGGTCGATGACCGGGTCCAGCTCGAGCATCTCCTTCATCACGATGCGCGGCTCCCGACCGTACCGGTCGAGGAGCATGTCCACCAGGTAGAAGGTGTCGCCCGGGCCGGAGTGACGGCTGAGCACGATGAGCGGCCTCCGGTTGGCGCTCAGCGCACGCTCGGCCAGGCCGTCGTCATCGATGCTGACCGTGACGTCGAGCACACGCTCACCCCAGCGCCGCGCGCTGCGCAGGAACCAGCGCATCAAACGGTAGTGCTGCAGCCGCATGGCCGGCGTACCGGTGCGACCCAGGGCGGCGACCCACAACGCCGTGCACCCGACGATCCCGGCCACCTCCTGCTGCATCCAGATGATCGTGAACAGCAGGACGCGCAGCGGCCGCCAGCGTCCTGTGACGAAGGGTGAGGCCGCGGCCGCTGCCAGCAGGAGCAGCGGCGACAGCACTGTCGCCAGGACTGTCAGGAGGATGAAGAGTGGCTGGATGAGGAGCCGGCGCACCAGCACCGGAGGCACCCTCATGGTCTGCGCTCCAGACGATCGAGGTATCGTGCCGTCGCCGCGTACGCGGCATCGATGCGCTCGGTGACGCGCGAAAAGTTGCGGTAGCGCAGGCTGGCGAGGGAGTCGTAGCGCGCCGGCGTGCGGTCGCCCGTGGGCAGGACGTGCACCTCGACGTCGTCGGGGAGGCTGGCCATGTCGGCGTGGAACCGGTGACGGCGCGCGATCTCGAAAGCCACGAGGCCCACCTCCAGGGGCTGGCGGGGTGCCCTGAGTTTGCTGTCGATGCGGCCGACGTGGCACACGTAGATTGTCTTCGCCCTCAGCGCGACGGCGCGGCTGACCGGGATCGAGTTGACGATGCCGCCGTCGATGAAGTGCTCGCCACGGACCACCACTGGAGGGAGGATGCCCGGCACCGCCGCAGAGGCGAGCACCGCGTCGACCAGCGGGCCGCGCGTGAACCAGTGCTCGGCGGCGGCCTCGATGCTGGCCGCGACGCACTCGAAGCGCACCGGCAGGTCCTCGATGCTGTGCAGTGGGAGATGACGCTCGAGAAGGCGTCGCAACCCGGTATTGCTGTGCAGGCTCGTTCGGGTGCGCGCCAGCGTGGTGACGCGCCTGATCAGCGACCCCGCGAACACGCCGCTGGCAGTGACCTCACGCCACAGCTGGGCGAGGTCCGCGACGCCATCGGCGTCGGGTCGCGCCGCGATCGCCGCCCCGTTGATGGCTCCGATCGACGTGCCCACGATCATGTCGGGCTTCACGCCGCGCTCCAGCAGAGCGCGCAGCATGCCCACCTCGGCGGACCCCAGCAGGCCGCCGCCGCCGAGGACGAATGCGGTGCCTTTGCGTGTGCGTGCCGAGCCCCGCGCCGCGGTCACCCGTTGGTGCACTGCTGCGTCGACACCGCCTGGGTGTTCGCGCGGCCGTGCTGCAGGTCGCCGGCGATCTGCGTCATCGTCAACGCGTATCCCTCGTTGGGGTCGGTGGTGCTGGCGGCGAACACGAGCCCCTGCACCACGCCCGCTTTGTCGACGAACGGGCCGCCCGAGTTGCCGGGGATGATCTGGGCGGCGAGCACCTCGATGTCGCGGCTCACCACCCCGGAGTTGTAGATGTTGTATCCGACCGCCCGCTCGGTGCCACGAACCTCAGCGCCGACAACCTTCTCACTCTGGCCGCCGGGGTAGCCGATGGCCGCGCCGCTGACACCCCGTGTCGGGTCGGTGGTGGCGATGGGGAGGGCCGTTTCGCCGAGCCCAGGGACGTGGAGGATGGCGACGTCGATGTCCGGGTCGAAGAACACCACGGTCGCCGGGTGGGTGGCGCCGTCGGTGGTGTCGAGCTCGACGTGCTGCGAGCCGGCGACGACGTGCGCGTTGGTCACGACGTCGTCCTGGCCGATGGGCCACGCCGACCCCGCCTCAGCGCCGCCGCATCCGAACGCGATGACCTTCGAGGTGACAGCGCGCGCCGCGCGGATCCCCGGCGTGTCGACCAGCGGCGGGATCGCCGCCGGCGCCGGTGCGATCGGCGCGATGCCCGAGAAGGGGTTGGGGAAGCTGTTGTTGCGCAGGGCATTCTCCAGGGTGGCCAGGAACCCGGGCGGCCGGGGAGCGATGGCGTCCAGCGCCTTCTCGATGGACGAGCCGCTGATCTGGTTGTCGAGCGCGGTCCACGGGCTCTGCGAGAAGGTGAGACCGAGGTACCACGACCCGGCCAGCACACCGAGGGTGGCGAGCACGGCGCCCAGCGCCGAATCCCACTGGGCGAATCGGCTCCGCAGGCTGCGCACGCGGGCCCGGAAGCCGAGGGCGGTCCCGACCCCCTGGATGATCAGCACCATGCCGAGGAACAAACCGGACGTGACCAGCGGCTGCACGCTCGGCTGCTTGGTGAACACCGCCGCCAGGGGCGGGGCGGCCGCGGCTCCGACGAGGATGCCGATCACCAGGCCGATCAGCGAGGGGCCGACCCAGCTGATGCCGCGGCGGTACCCGGAGAACAGCGCGGAGGCCAGCAGGATGAGGATGACGGCGTCGAGCAAATCCACCGCGCCAGTGTGGCGGGCCATCCGGCCCGTGCGCTCTCCCGCCTATGCTCTAGCCGCGTCGGGGCGTGGCGCAGCCCGGTAGCGCACCTGCTTTGGGAGCAGGGGGTCGCTGGTTCGAATCCAGTCGCCCCGACCACCCGTGTCCGGCGCCGGCGAGCGGCTCCTCGAGAGGGTCTGGTGGCGGCGGGCACAGCGTGCTAGCCTCGTCGGTGCAAGTCGCGCCAGGGCTACCGAACCCGCTGAGCGCGGCGATCGGCTCGAGGGGGCGGGTGGCGATGGCAGGCGGTCTGGAACACCGGCGTGCTAGACGAAGGGTGACGGCGTGCCTGGCCGGCGCGATGCTCGCCGTGGGCGTTGGGGCCGCTGGCCCCGCGCCACCGACCGCTGCCTCGGCCACCGTCACGAGCTGGCCGCAGGCCGGCATGGACGGCGCAGCCACAGGTGACAATCCGACGGAATCCACCGTCGGGGCCAGCAACGTGGCAACACTCCGGCCGGCGTGGGTCACAGGGTCCGATGCACCGGGGTTCCAGGTGATCGCCGCCGACGGTGACATCTACACCGACTGCAGCAAAGGATTGTGTGCCTACGACGCAACCACGGGTGCCTTCCGGTGGTCACAGCCGGGGGAAGTGGGTGTGCCGGCCGCTGCCAACGGTTTGGTCTTCGCGACCAGCGACTTCCCGGCTGCCGTAACGGCTTACGACGCGCGGACCGGAGCCAAGCGCTGGACATTGGTCGAGTCCAGGTCTGAGCCAGTTCAACGCCGATCCGAGGGTGGTCGATGGCGCCCTGTACGTCGGCGGCATCGACGGCAGGCTCTACAGTCTCAACATCGCGAACGGACACGTTCGCTGGATCTCCGACACCGGGACGGGTTGGGTCACCCCCAGCCCATCCGGCGCCAACGGCGTTCTGTATGAAGAGAACGCCAAGGCGGGCGTCGCCGCCCTGAGCGAGGCGACCGGCGCCGAGCTCTGGACGGCGGCGGCCGGGATGGGCGGCACGCCGGCGGTTGCCAACGGGCAGGTGTTTGTCGGCACGTCAGGGCCCACGGTTGAGGCGCTCCCCGCGGCGGGTTGCGCGCCCCAGACCCTGTGCGCGCCACTGTGGTCAACGCACCTGCACAACTACACGCCGGGCGTCTCCGGCGGCGATGACTGCTGTGGGCTCGCTGTCGCGAATGGCGTGGTTTTTGCGACCGCCACCGACTCCCTCAACGCGCTCTCCGCAACCACCGGGAAGATCCTCTGGACGGCGCCCTTTGACAGGCTCGGGCTCGCCGGCATGTACATCTCCGGACCCAATGTGTCCAACGGCGTGGTGTACGTGGGTAGCGCTGTGGGGGCCATCCTGGCCTTTCCGGCCAGTTGCTCCACTCTTTGTTCACCAATCTGGGAGCGCTGGGTCAACGACTATTCCGGCGGCTACGGGGCTCCGCCAATCGTCGTCAACGGCACGCTGTACGAGCCTGGCGGGGCAGGAGTGTACGCATACAGATTGCCGGCCAACGGTGGAACTGGGACGGCTCCCACCACGGCGCCGACGAATATCGCGGGCACCCCGCGAAGCTGCGGCGTGATCGACTTCACGTGGCAGCAACCGCCAGCTCAGTATCCAGAATCCGCCGACCTCATCACGGCGTCGAACGGCGTGACCTCCCTGGGCGCGCCGTTCAATCAAGGGGAGATAAGCAACATCCCGGACGGCGTGGCACTTCGGTACAGGGTCTCCGCGATCAACGCTGCGGGAACCGGGCCCGCGAGTGCTTGGGTCGGTCCGTACACGGTCTACTGCCACCCCGCGCCGCCGAAACTGACGTCCGTGCATGCCGGGCACGGCTCCGTCACGGTCGGCTGGACCGCCCCGGCGTCAGACGGCGGCAAACCCATCACTGGATACCAGGTCCAATGCATGCAGCAGAGCGATGCGTCCGCCTATGCCAACACCTCGGCCAGTGCGCGGTCGGCGACCTTGACGGGGCTGCCCTCCAAGACCGCGTACTCCTGCATCGTCTTCGCGGAGAACGCCGAGGGTCAGAGCATGGCATCCAACTTTTCGGCCTGGGTCACGACGACCTGACCCGTCTGCGGCGATAAGGATCGGCGCGCCACGATCTGAACCGCGCGTCGTCCAGTCGCCCCGACCACCACCGACCCGGTCAGCGCCGGCCGTCAGTCGGAGATCAGTGCCGCCCGCAGGCCGCCGGTGGCGCGAGCCACGGTGCGCAGGTGACCGTACACCTGGCAGAACGCCTGCCATGGCGAGGTCTCGCGGTAGGCGATGCCCTGTTCCTCGCAGACGCGGCGCACCAGTGGGCCCGCCTTGCGGAGGTTGTGGCGAGGCATCGCCGGGAAGAGGTGGTGCTCGATCTGGGCGCCGAGAGGCCCGAAGAAGTAGTCGGTGACCCTCCCGGCGCGGAGGTTGCGCGCCGTGACCACCTGCCGCGGGAGGAAGTCGAGCTTCTCGTCCGTGAGGACGGTCATCCCGAAGTGGTTGGGCAGGAACGCACCACCCAGGTACAGCCCGAGCAGCAGCTGGTGGATGGCGGCGAAGAGGAGTCCGCCGCCGACGCCGAGCACGAAGATGAGGCCGCTGAAATAGAGCGCGTAGTGGACGGCGAACAGGCTCAGCTCCGCGACCGGGTGGCGCAGAGAGCGCGCCCTGATGAAGAGTGCGCTGTACGCCCGGATCTGCAGCGCGCTCAGCGACAGCAGCGGGGCAATGGTGCCGCCCTGGTGGCGGATCATGAACCGCACAAACCCGCGCGCTGCGCGTGCCTGGTCGGCGCTCACCGCGACGACCCCGCCCTCGATGTCCGGGTCCACCCCGAGCCTGTTGGGTTGCGCGTGGTGGGTGTTGTGCCGCTCCGCCCACCAGCCGCGGCTGCCGCCGAGGCAGAGGTTGAAGAGCAGCACGCTGAGGACGTAGTTGGCGCGCGAGGTGTTGAGGATCTGGTTGTGGGTGGCATCGTGCGCGAGGAAGCCGATCTGGCCGAACAGCAGCGCCGCCGGCGCGGCAAGGAACAGCACCCACCAGGTGCCGCGGGTGAAGGCGACCCCTGCCACCACAATGGCGAGAAGCAGGACGTGCCCGGCGCCGGGCAGGAGCTGGCGGCGTGGATCCCGCTCCAGCAGGCCGCGTTCTGCGACCACGCGTTTCAGCTCGACATACGGATCGACCGTCTTCACCAGCGGCCGCGATGAGCTGGTGAGGGTCGTGGCCTCGGCGAGGCGCGTTGAGCCGGCGACGGCTTGGGTCACGCTGGCGATGCACTCCGGGCGCTTCAGGCGACGCACACGCGGCTCCTATGCGGCCTGACGGCGCGGGAGCGCGAACGCGACTGTCGCGATTGCACCTCAGTATGACCAGCGATCCCTGATCTGTCGGTGTTCTGGCGTACCAAGGCCAGCGTGGGGAGGCGTCCAATCGGCCGTCTCCTACCATGCGGGGGTGACCGAACTGCCCGCCCCTCCGCCGTCGTCTGTCCCGTCCGCTCCGAAGGCGGCCGCACGTGCCGCGCATGCGACCAAGGTGTACGGGCGGGCGGACGCCTCCGTGCGCGCGCTCGACGACCTGTCCGTCGACTTCGGCGCCGGCGAGTTCACCGCCATCATGGGCCCGTCGGGGTCGGGCAAGTCGACGCTGCTGCACTGCCTGGCCGGCCTCGACACGCTCACGTCCGGGGAGGTGTTCATCGGCGACACCGAGCTCGGTGGCCTGAAGGACACGGAGCTGACCCTGCTGCGCCGGCGGCGCATCGGCTTCATCTTCCAGAGCTTCAACCTCGTGCCGACCCTCAACGCGCGCGACAACATCACCCTGCCCCTGGCGATCGCCGGCGCACAGGCGGACGCCGCCCTCTTCGACGACGTGGTCACGTCGATCGGGTTGGGTGACCGTCTCGAGCATCGCCCCAGCGAGCTGTCCGGCGGTCAGCAGCAACGGGTTGCCGCGGCGCGCGCGCTCGTCTCGAGGCCGGACATCATCTTTGCGGACGAGCCCACGGGCAACCTCGACTCCCGCGCCGGAGCCGAGCTGCTGGGATTCCTGCGCACCGCTGTCGAGAACTTCAGCCAGACGATCGTCATGGTCACGCACGACCCGCTCGCGGCGGCGCACTCCGACAGGGTGGTCTTCATCGCAGACGGCGCCACGGTGGACGAGATGACGTCGCCAACCTCCGACCGGATCCTCGACGTCATGAAGCACCTCGGCCCCTGACGCGTGCTCAAGGTCACGCTGCGCGGCCTGCTCGCACACAAGCTCAGGTTGAGCCTCACCGCCGTAGCGGTGGTCCTCGGCATCGCGTTCGTCTCGTCCACGTTCGTTGTCGGCGACACCATCAACAACGTGTTCGGCAACATCTTCAACGACGCCAACAAGGGAATCTCGGTGGTCGTCGAGGGGACGACGCTCGCCGGTGCCGGCCAGGACATCGGCGGCGGCGCGCGCCGCCCTGTGCCGGCCTCGCTCGTCGCGCCCGTGCAGAGGGTGGACGGGGTCTCGCAGGCCTACGGGATCATCTTCCGGGCCGGCGCAACGCTGCTGTCGCCCGACGGCAAACCCATCGGAGGCCACGGTGCGCCGACCTTTGGCGCCAACTGGGCGAACACGCCGGCCTCGCCGTATCACCTCCGTTCCGGTCACCCGCCACAGGCCGCCGACGACGTCGCCGTCGACGCTGCCACCGCCACGGCCAACGGGATCCACCTCGGACAACGGATCCAGATGGTTTTCAACGGCGGCCCCAAACAGTCCTTTCTCGTCAGCGGGATCGTGGGCTACGGGCAGGCCGACAACGTCGCCGGCGCGACGATCGCGCTGTTCACGACGCCGACAGCGATGCGCGCCCTCGACACGCAGGGAAACTTCGACCAGATCGCGGTGTACTCGGCAGGTGGCGTCAGCGACACGACACTTCGCGACCGCGTCGCCAAGGTGCTGCCCGCCGACATGGTCGCCCAGACCGGCGCCGCGCAGGCCGCCCAGCAGGTTCAGGCCACGCAGTCGGTGATCGGGATCCTCAGCACTGCCCTGCTGGTCTTCGGGCTCATCGCCCTGTTCGTGGGCTCCTTCCTCATCGTCAACACCTTCACCATCCTCATCGCCCAGCGCTCGCGCGAGCTTGCGCTGCTGCGCGCACTGGGCGCGACGCGGCGCCAGGTGATGCTGTCCGTCCTCACCGAGGCGCTCCTGACCGGCCTGGTCGCATCGGCGATCGGGGCCGGGCTCGGCATCCTGCTGGCCATCGGCCTGGCGCGGCTGCTGGGCTTCTCGCTCACCAACGGCGGCCTCACCATCACCCCGCGCAGCTTCATCGTCTCCATCGCGGTCGGGACGGTGGTCACTGTCGTTGCGGCGATCCTGCCGGCGCGACGGGCGACGAGGGTGGCGCCGATGGCAGCGCTGCGTGATGCCGTGCCCGAGGCCGCGCCGGTGACGCGAAGGCGCATCGCCGGCGGAGCGATCGTCGCCGTGGTCGGGGCGGCGCTGCTGGGCGCCGGGCTCTTCGCGGACACGGGCCAGACGCTGCTCCTGCTCGGTGTCGGCGCACTCGCGTTGTTCATCGGGATCGCGTACCTGTCGCCGCTGCTGGTGCGGCCGGTTGCGGGGCTGATCGGCCAGCCGCTGGCGCGGCTTCGCGGCGTGCCGGGCCGGCTCGCACGCGAGAACGCGATCCGCAGTCCACGTCGCACGGCGTCGACGGCCGCAGCGTTGATGATCGGCGTCGCACTGATCGCTGCGGTGGCGGTCATCGCGGCGTCGTTCAAGGCGTCCGGCGAGGCATCGATCGTCGGGTCGCTCAACTCGCAGCTGCTGGTGACCGACAACACCAGCCAGGGTGGTTTCACCACCGACGTGGGCAGCGCGCTCGGCCGGGATCCTCGCCTCGCCGACCTCACCGAGGTGCGTGCCAACTCGGTGGTCATCGGCTCGGCCAACCAGTCACTCCTGGCTATCGACGTGGCTGCCATCAACCACACCGTGACCTTTGACATGGTCAGCGGGGCCGCGGCATCGATCACCGATTCCCAGGACATGCTGGTCGACGACGGGACGGCCACGACCCGCGGCTGGACCACGGGCACAGTCGTGCAGGCGCAGTTCCCGTACGCATCGTCCGCGGTCACCAAGCGCATCGGCGGCGTGTACCACGGCAACGCGCTCATCACCGGATTCGTGGTGTCGCTGGCCACGTACACCGCGAACTTCCCCAAGCCGCAGCAGGACATCGCCGTCCTCGCCAACCCGGCCCCGGGACAGACGCTGAGCACCGCCGACGCTGCGCTGAAGTCCGACCTCGCAGCGTTCCCGACGCTCATCGTTCAGACCAAGCAGGAGTTCATCGACGCCAACTCGAAGAGCATCGACCAGGCCCAATCCTTGATCGACGTGCTGCTCATCCTGTCGGTGATCATCGCTGCGCTGGGCGTCGTGAACACGCTGGCGCTGAGCGTGCTGGAGCGGTCGCGCGAGCTGGGATTGCTCCGGGCGCTCGGTCTGACCCGGCGGCAGACGCGGTCGATGGTGCGCTGGGAGGCGGTGATCATAGCGCTGCTCGGCGCCGTCCTCGGCCTCGTCATCGGCGCGGGCATGGGCACCGCGGTGGTGCGCGCGCTGGCCAGCCAGGGGTTGAGCAAGCTGTCCTTCCCGGCAACGCAACTGCTCGCCTACGTGGTGGCCGCGTTCGTCATCGGCGTCCTCGCCGCCGTACTGCCGGCGCGGCGGGCGGCGCGGCTCAACGTCCTCGACGCCATCGCGATGGAGTGAGCGCGCGGCAGCCGCAGAGTCCCTGAACCGCGCGTCGTGCGGGTGCGCGTCGTGGCGCGGATGGAGTGTTTGCCAACATCCCTCGGTGACCCGGCCGGCGCCACGAACCGCACCCTCTCGGGTTGCTATCATCGGTGCAACGCTGCACCACCTGATCCACTCCACGTCCCTGTCCAACGTCACATCCGAGGCATGAGCACCATCCCGATCGATTCCGCGCAGCAGTACGCGATGACAGTGCTCGTGCCCGATGTCGAGGAGGCACAGCGACTCGCCGCGGCTCTCGACGAGGTGCGGCTGCCGGACAGCCCACTGGCCGTGATCGCCGTGCCACCTGTCAGGGGCATCGCCTTTTTCGCCGACGGCGACCGGCAGGAGAAGCTCGACCGGTGGTGGTCGCACGCCATCCCGCATGAGAGCCTGCCCGTGTACCTGGTCGTCGACGAGGAGGGCATCGCCGAATGGCTGCCGGGACTCGACGGCCGGTTCGTTGTCGGCGTGTCTGCGCCGGAGGCGGCGCAGCGATACCGGGGGCTGCGCAACGTCACCATCGCCGGCGGTGACGGCCTGCTCGACATCGCGCTGGCGGCTGTCCAGCAGTTCTCCGACTCCCGTCTGTTCCGAGACGACGCAGTGGGTCGCCTGGAGAAGCGACTCCGGCGCAATCCCCCGGAGACAGCCTCCCGCTTCCGCCGCGCCCGTCTCCGGCCGGCTGAGGAGGCCTTCCTGCGGCCCGCGCCATCCCGCGACCACCACCCGATCCCCAACCTGCCTCCGCCCGACGCGCCGCTGCGCAGCCAGCGGCCCGTGGGCATCGGCGAGGAGGCGCCGCGCGAGGAGCTGGTCAAGGCGCTCGCCGACACCCTGCGCCGCCTGCAGAGGATCCGCACCACCACCGGCTGACCGGTGGCCGCCGCCGGGGCGGCGCGAGTAGGCTGCTGTGCCGATGGAGGTGGCCAAACGGGGGTTGGCGCGCATCCCGGCAATTCGCCGGGTGCCATTCGTGTACGCGCTGATTGCAGCGGACGCGGTGGTGGTGACGCTCTTCAGCCTCGCCGTCGGAGGCGCCTTCGACTGGTGGCTCGTCGCGCTCTGCGTGGTCGCAGTGGCGGCGTTGATGCTCCCGGTGCCGCAGTGGCTGAGCCGCTGGGCGCCCATGCTGCTGATCGCCGTTGTCTTCCTCGCGCTGGGCGGGCTCTCCGGGTGGCAGAGGGGCCACGCCGCATCCACGGTTCTCATCAGCGTGGACCGCGCCTTGACGGGAACGGTCGTGCCGGTCTGGTTGCAGCAGCATCTTCCCGCGCTGCTCGGCGCGCCCGCCGCCGCGCTCACCGCCGTGTACCTCGCCCACTACATCGCGCCCCTGGGCACGGCGTGGTGGCTGTGGCGCCATCACCGCCACCGCTTCGACGGCTTCGTGGCCACCTACATCCTGGCGATGGTCATCGGCTTCGCCGTGTACCTGACCTTCCCGCAGTCGCCGCCGTGGTACGCCGCCCAGCACGGACTGCTCCCTCACCTGCATCGCAGCGTCATCGACGTGCTCCAGTCGCTCCACGCCGGCTCGCTGTACGCGAGCGCCGACCCCGAGCCGTTCGGTGCCATGCCCTCGCTGCACGTCACCATCCCCGTCCTGGTGAGCGGAGCCGTCATCGCCGCCCTGCGTTCGCGATGGCGCTGGTTGTGGATTCTCTACCCGGCTACGGCAGCGTTCGCGGTGCTGATCATGGCCGAGCACTACCTCACCGACACGTTGGCCGGTGTTGCGGTCGCGGCGGTGGCCGCTGCCGTGGTTGCGATGCTCCCCTCCCAACTCCTCAGTGGCACCGCCGGTGACAGTGGCCTGGTTGCGGGGCGCAGCGACCCCGAGCCCGCGTAGCGGACGCGAGCGAGGGATCCGCGACAATGAAGTCGTGAGCGAGCAACCCATCGAGCGCACCCTGAAGGGGGCGATCTTCGACCTCGGCGGCGTGATGACCGAGCCACTCGGCCGCCATCGCGAGACCATCGTCGACCCGGTGCAGCTGGACCTGCTGCGCTTCTTCGTCAACGAGTTCAAGGACGTGTACCACCTGCCCACCGGCGCGCACGACCTCCACCTGCTCGAGACGGGCGCGATCTCAGACGCCGAGTACTTCGATCGGATGACCTCGCGGTACATCGAGCAGGGTGGTCACGACGCCGTCGACGCACGCCTGGCCGAGTACGTGGTGTTCGGGCACGGCATGGTGGCGTGCGCGGCGATGATCGACACCGTCCGGCAGGTCAAGGGCGCGGGCTACCGGACCGCGCTGCTCACCAACATCTCGCGCAGTGGTGAGGCGCTGTGGCGCTCGCTCCTCCCGGTGGAGGAGCTGTTCGACGTCGTGGTCGAACTCATCACAGGTCCGGCTGCGCAAGCCCGACCCGGCGATCTTCCTGCTCACCTGCGAGCGCCTCGGCGTGGCGCCGCAGGAGTGCCTCTTCGTCGACGACCTGCGCTGCAATGTCGAGGCCGCGACGGAGCTCGGCATGACCACCATCCAGTGCGCCGACCCTGTGGCCATCGCCGAGGAGGTGGCCGAGCTGCTGCTCGGTCGCTCCGCCGCGGCCGAGCCCGAGTCCGCCGGCGTCAGCGGGTGACCACACCGCCGGTCACGGTGGTCGACCTCTCGTCACCCGCGTCGGGCGGGTCCCAGCTGGCCGCGGCCACGCACATCGGTCCCGTGCGCAAGGAGAACCAGGACGCCTTCGGCGCCACCCCACTCCTCGGGCAGAACGGGATCGCGCTGGTGGTGGCGGACGGGATGGGTGGCCTCCCGGGCGGAGGCGAGGCGGCCACCGCCGCGGTGGCGGCAGCCCTCGCTGTGCTCGCGGCAGGCTCCGCCGATGCTGCGACGGTCGTCTCCGCAGTGCTCGCCGCCAACGGCGCTGTCGGGGAGCTGAAGGCGGGGATCGGAGGACAGCCCGGCACCACGCTCACCATCGCGGCCGTCTCCGGACAGCACGCTGCCATCGGCCATGCCGGCGACAGCCGCGCCTACCTGGTCAGCGCTGGCCAAGCCCGGGTGCTCACCAGCGACCACTCGTGGGTGGGCGAGCAGGTGCGCGCCGGGGCCCTCCCGCCCGGGTCGGAACGCCGGCATCAGCGTCGCAACGTCATCACCAGGGCGGTGATGGGGGACGCCCTCGAGCCGGAGGCCGTCGACGTCGAGCTCGCCACCGGCGACGTGCTGATGCTGTGCAGCGACGGGTTCTGGGAGCCGCTGAGCGACCCGGACATCGCCGTCCTGCTCGGGACGCCAGGGCCGCTGACTGCAGTCGTGGAGAGAGCGGCTGAGGCGGCGCTGGCCGCGGGGGCGACCGACAACGTCACCGTCGTGGCATTCCGCCTCGACAGCTGACAAACGTGCCGTACGGCGTGCACACAGCGCCAAGTCGTGGCACGATTGGACCGGCCGTTACCAATCGGGGATTTGCGGCGTTCTCACTGCACCCGCACCCGCGGCCAGCCATCCAGGAGAGCTCGATGCCCCGCCGTCAGCACCCCCGCGCCGTCAAGATCTGCGCCCACTGCGGGTCGGGCTACGACGGCTTCAAGGCGATGGAGCTGCGCGGGCGCTACTGCTCGCCGGTGTGCCTGGCGGCAGCGCGCGCCGCCCATCGCGCCGCGTCTCAACACTCCGTCGGCGAGCGAGCCAACCGCGATCCTGGCCCAGTGACCGGCCCGCTCACGCCGGGCGCAGCCGCCTGACGATCGGGCAGACTCCGGGCGAATGGCACGTCTCTACGCTCAGCTCTGCGCGCTCGTCTTCCTCGTCGTGGGCGTCGGCGGCCTGGCGGCGGGGAGTGCCGGACCGCCCGCCCCCAACGGGGGCGGCAACCTCGGCAGCCTCATCCTCCATCTCACCTGGGCGCGCGACGCCCTCGACATCGGTCTGCTGGCGCTCTTCGGCTACGTCGGCTTCGTGGCTCCACGCCGGCAGGGACGGATCCTCGTCGGCGCCATCGGGGTCGCGCTCCTCGCGCTGGCCATCGTCGGCTTCGTCGTGGGGGACGACGCGGCCGCGACCAAGGGGTTCCTCGGGCTCCACTTCACGACCGCGCTGAACGTCCTCGACCTCGTCGTCGGGGTGCTCGCAATCCTCGCCGCGCTCGGCACGGTCGAGGATCCCGAGCCGGCGCCCCGGTCCGTGCTGCGCGGCTGACGCCGAACGCGCCGGCGTCGCCGGTGGTCAGTGGCGGCCGTTGGTCTCGTTGTGGATGCGGACCGACCCCTCGACCGACACCGGCTCGTCGTCGCGTACCACCTTGTCCACCTGGTGGCGGGCGATGTCGGCAGCGGCGCTGGCGAACGGCGCGACCCGCCGAACGGTGCGCTCGGCCACCTGGTAGCCGTCACGGGCTGCCGCGCCGAAGGCGGCCAGCTGCTGACGGGTCTTGGTACCCGGCTGAGGGGCGACGCAGATGCCGACGACGGCCCCGATGACGCTGCCGTGAACGAAGCCGCGGACGTAACCCATTTGTCTGCTCCTCCCGATCGCTGTTGACAGCGACCACCCTACTACGTGAGTGCCGTCGAAGCCCACTCACCGTCGGGGGTGATGCGCAGGCGCTCCACCGGGCGGCCGCCGAGGAGATGCTCGTCGATGAGCTCGTCGACGTCCTCGACGCGGAGGTTGCCGTACCAGACGCCGTCCGGGTAGACGATGAGGATGGGGCCCTGGTGGTGCTGCTGGTTGCAGCCCATGCGTGTGGTGCGGACGTGGGTGAGG
This sequence comes from Candidatus Dormiibacterota bacterium, assembly GCA_963751755.1. Classification (GTDB taxonomy): domain Bacteria; phylum Chloroflexota; class Dormibacteria; order Aeolococcales; family Aeolococcaceae; genus Aeolococcus. The sequence goes on from CAVVVH010000003.1 coordinate 72,183, forward strand.
CCGCGCCGCTCCAGCTGGTCGCGCAGCCGCAACAGGATTCGCTCGCTGCCCATCCCGCCGCAGTGGTGCCGGCCCACGGTGGTGCACACGAAGACGTGCAGGTTGCGTGGCGCCGGTGCCTGTGCCGCGTCCATGCTGCGATGGTGACGCAGGTGGCGGGTCTGACGTCCGCTGCGGGCCCGGCGGGCGGTGCGTCAGAGTCGACCGCATGGAGATGAGCTTCGCGTTCTTCGCCAACTCGGCCACCGTGCCCGCCGATGGCAAGGTGTACGTGCTCGGCGGTGGCTTCAGCGCGCTCGCCCTGCCGCAGCTGCCGGGGATGGCCAGCTTTGCCGTGGTCGCCGGGTTCCGCTTCACCGCTGCCGACGCCGGCCAGGTCCAGGTCGTCGAGCTGCGCTTCGTCGACAACCTGAGCAAGCTGGTGCTTCCGCCCACGACGATGCGCTTCGAGTCCGCCGGCCCGCCGCCCACCGGCGCCGGCGAGGTGAGCGTCTCGACGGTCACCGTTCTGCAACCCACCCTTGGTGAGCCGGGTGAGTATGCCGCCGAGTTCTGGCGCGAGGGCGAGCTGCTCACCACCGTACGCCTGCACGTGCTGGAGCAGCAGGCGCCGCTGAACCCTCCAGGCGGCCCGCGGCCCGCATAGTCAGCGCCCCACGCGGCAGGCCGCGTGGGGGACCCTGTCATAGGGGCGAGGCAGATCCTCGCCCCTCATCAGGTCGAAGTGAATTCGACCTGATTCACCCCACTCCTCGGCGCTTCTCGCGCCGCTGTCGCATCCGCGACGGAGCTAGCGTGTCTCCGCGCCCTCGTACTCGTAGAAGCCGCGCCCGCTCTTGCGGCCGAGGTAGCCGGCCGCGACCATCCTCTTGAGCAGGGGAGGGGCGGCGTAGTCGCGGATCGCGTACTCCGAGTACAGCGCGTCGCAGACGAACTGCGCGGTGTCGAGCCCGATGTAGTCGAGCAGCTGCAGCGGTCCCATCGGGTGCCCGCAGCCGAGCCGCATGCCCTCGTCGATGTCGTCCTTGGTGGCGAAGCCCGACTCGTACAGGCGGACGGCGTTGTTGAGGAAGGGGATGAGCAGGAGGTTGACGATGAACCCACCGCGGTCCTGGGCCACGATCACGCGCTTGCCCAGCTTCTCCCCCAGCGCCCGAGTCTCGGCCAGGGTCTGATCGCTGGTGGCGATGGTGCGCACCACCTCGAGGAGCTTCATCACCGGCGCGGGGTTGAAGAAGTGGGTGCCGATGACCTTGTCCGGCCGGTGCGTGGCTCGCGCGATCTCGATGATCGGCAGGGAGGAGGTGTTGCTGGAGAGGATGGCGTGGTCGGGGACGATCTGATCGAGGCGGCCGAACAGGTCCACCTTGTCGGCCAGGCGTTCGACGATGGCCTCGACGACCATGTCGCAGTCGCCGAGCTCGTCCAGGTCGGTGCTGAAGCTCAACTGCGCGCTGATGCGCTCCATGTCGTCGTCGCTGAGCTTGCCACCGGCGCGTCCACGCTCCAGCGACCTCTCGACGCGCTGGCGACCGGCGTTGAGCGCCTCGCCGTCCGCTTCGGCCACCCTGGTGCGCAGCCCGCTGCGCGCGCATACCTCGGCGATGCCCGAGCCCATCAGCCCTGCGCCGACGATGCCGACGGTCCTGATCTCCATGTCTGCCTCCACTGGTCCGCCGGGGCGCGGACGTCGGGCCGCGACAGGCAGTCGCGGCGGCGCTCCTATGATGGCGGCGATGCCCATGCCTGATGTCGCGCTGGTGAGTGGCGACCTCCTCCTCGCCAGCCGGTTGCGCGCCGCGCTGGCCCCCACCGTCCCGCTGGTGGTCGCCGCCGTCGCTGCGGACATCCCTTCGGCGGGCACTGTGTTCGTCGACCTCAACCAGGACGCCGAGGCGCGCATCAGCCTGATCAGCGAGCTGCGGGCGCGCGGCGGCACGCGGATCATCGGCTTCTGCCAGCACGACGACCGTGAGGTGCGGGTGCGCGCCATGGCGCACGGCGCCGACCAAGTGGTGACCAACGGCGCCCTTCAGCAGGCGGCGGTACGGCTCATCGGAGGGACAGCGGATGGCTGACCTCGACGCCCGCGTCACCGCCGAGCTCGACCGCGTGCGCGAGGAGGTTGTCGAGACCCGCCGCGATCTCCATCGCCACCCCGAGCTGTCGTTGGAGGAGCACCGCACCGCGGAGATCGCCGCCCGGCGCAGCGAGGAGCTCGGCTTCACGGTGCGCAGCGGCGTCGGCGGCACTGGCGTCGTTGCCGACCTGGAGGGCACGGGCGCCGGCGACGGGAAGGCCCGGACGCTGATGCTCCGCGCCGACATGGACGCGCTGCCGATCATCGAGCGCGGCAGCGACCGCGTGGCCACGTCCGAGGTTGCCGGCGTGATGCATGCCTGCGGGCATGACGGCCACGTGGCCATGACCCTGGGGGCCGCGGCGGTGCTGGCCTCGGTGCGCGACAGCTGGCGAGGGCGGATCCGCCTCTGCTTCCAGCCCGCCGAGGAGATCGCCTCGGGGGCCGTGCCGATGATCGACGACGGCGCGCTGGACGGCGTCGACCGCGTTCTGGGCATCCACCTGTGGGCGCCGCTGCAGGTGGGTCATGTTGGTGTCAAGACTGGCCCGATCTTCGGCAGCGCCGACGAGTTCGGGCTCACCGTGCGCGGCCGTGGCGGCCACGGGGGGATGCCCCACACCAGCATCGACCCGGTGGTGGCTGCGGCGCACGTGGTGGTGGCGCTGCAGAGCATCGTCAGCCGCGAGACGTCACCGTTCTCGCCTGCGGTGGTCACCGTCGGCCGCGTCGAGGGCGGGACCGCGTTCAATGTCATCGCCGATGAGGTGCGGCTGCGCGGCACCGTTCGAGCGATCGACCCCGATGAGCGCGAGCGCCTGCTGCGCCGGGTCGCCGAGGTGGCGTCCGCCATCGCGTCGGCGTCGGGAGCCTCGGCGGAGTTCGAGCGCGCCGCGGGCTGCCCGCCGGTGATCAGCGACGCGGACTCCGTGGAGGTCGTGCGCCGGGCGGCGATCGCCACGGTGGGTGAGGACAACGTGGTGACCCCGCAGGCGATCACCGTGGGCGACGACGTCGCCTGTCTCATCAACGAGGCCGGCAGAGGCTGCTACTTCCTCGTGGGCGCCGGCGACGTGGCGCACCACCTGGTGCCACCCCACCACAGCGCGGACTTCGACATCGACGAGCGCAGCCTGCCCGTCGGTGTGGGGACGCTCGTTCGGGCCGCGCTCGAGGTGCTGCGGTGAGCGACCCGTGGGCGCGACTGCGGGCGCAGCGCACCCACCAGTACAGCGAGCCGCTCGACATGACGCCGCGGCCACCGTCCGCGTCGCGCACCGAGATCTCGGCGGTGATGCAGATCGCCGAGGCGAACAACGATGGCAACGTGCACGGCGGATCGATCATGCGGCTGGTCGACGAGGCGGCGGGGATCGCCGCCATGCGCCATTCGCACCGTCGCGTGGTGACCGCGGCGATGGACGACATGAGCTTCCTGGCCCCGGTGTTCATCGGCGACCTCGTGACGGTGCGGGCCATGGTCAATGACGCGCACCGGACCTCGATGGAGGTGGGCGTGCGCGTCGACGTGGAGAACATCGCCACCGAGGAGTGGCGCTACGTCGCCAGTGCGCACCTCGTCTTCGTGGCGCTCGACCTCGACGGTCGGCCGACGACAGTACCTGCGATCGCCGCCGGCACAGATGATGAAAGACGCCGGCAGGAGCAGGCGCACGTGCGCCGCCAGCAGCGTCTGGTGCGCAAGCGCGCGCTCAGCGACGCCGCCAAGGGCAAGCAGCGGGAGCCGGGCTGAGCTGTCGGCGCGCGCGAGTCCGGGCTGTCACAGACGTGGCGCGGTTGTGGGACGGCGGCTGGACGGACCGGTCAGGCGATGCGTGCCGACAGGGGAACGCGTTCGATGGGGCTCGCTCGCTCCGGTCCGAAGCGGGCCCCCTTGTTCTCGGGCCCGAGGATGGTGAAGATGGCCGTGAGCAGCAGCACCGGTGCGATCACCAGCGCCAACCCCACGCCGTACTGTTTGTTGTAGTGGCCCGCGATGGCCGTCTGGAGTGGAAGGTTGAGCGCCGCCAGCAGGTTGCCGAGCTGGTAGGTGACCCCGGGGTAGAAGCCGCGTATCTCGTCCGGTGACAGCTCCGAAAGGTGCGCGGGGATCACCCCCCAGGCGCCCTGCACGAAGAACTGCATGACAAAGGCTCCGATGGCCAGCGCGACCAGGCCCTGCGAGAGCGCGAACAACGGGACCACCGGAAGCGCGAGCAGCGTGGCGCCGAGGACGAGGCGACGGCGGCCGACGACTTCGGAGAGCCAGCCGAGCGTGGCGCCGCCCAGCATGGCGCCGACGTTGTAGATCACCGCGATGAGCACCGCCACATCGGTGCTGGCGTGATGCGATTCCTTGAGGAAGGTGGGGTAGAGGTCCTGTGTGCCGTGGCTCATGAAGTTGAAGAGTGTCATCAGGCCGACCAGGTACACGAAGCGGCGAAGGATGCGACCGCTGAAGAACACCTCGCGAGCGCTGCGCCGGCGCTGCCGCGTCGCCTCCCACACCTCCGACTCGCGAACCCGTGAACGGATGAACAGCACGATGAGCGCCGGCAGCGACCCCAACCAGAACAGCCAGCGCCAGCCGAGCGGCTTGTCGATGACGTAGTACGCGACCGCAGCGAGGAGATACCCGAAGGGGTAGCCCTGCTGGAGGATCCCCGAGAACAGCCCGCGCCGCCGCACCGGCAGCTTCTCCATCGAGAGCGATGCGCCGATGCCCCACTCGCCGCCCATGCCGATGCCGTACAGGGTACGCAGCACCAGCAGCATCGCGAGCGACGTCGAGAAGCCGGTGAGGAACTCGATGAAGGAGTAGCAGATGACGTCCACCATCAGCACCGGGCGGCGACCCCATCGGTCGGCGGCGAGCCCGAAGATGAGGGCGCCCAGCGGTCGCGCGGCCAGCGTCAGGGTCGTCGCGAAGGTGACCGCCGTCAGCGTCGAGTGGAAGGTGGCGACCAGCTCCTGGAAGACGAAGACGATGAGGAAGTAGTCGAATGCATCCATCGACCAGCCGAGGAAGCTGGCGATGAACGTGTTGCGCTGGTCAGCCGTGAGCCGGCCGGACGGGGCGCTCGAGGCGTCGGTGACCATGTCAGGGCACGTCGGCGCTGCGGGTGGGTCCCTCCTGTTCGCGCTCGGCGGCGGCGTCCTCGTCGTATCCCTCGTCGGGATCCGCGGGTACCGGCTGGCCCTCCTCGGTGATCTCTGGATCGTCCGAGACTGTCGGTTCGGTGTGCTCGGTCATCGTCGCCCTCCCTTGCCCGACCTGCCACAGAGCATGATGCCGCCTCTGTACCGTCCATGGGAACTGAACTCGGCAGCCGCCGCGGTAGAGTGTTCGCCGTGACCGACATCGCCGCCGCGCCCCTGGCCGTTCGAGACGCCACCGCGCCACCCCCCACCGCGCGCCAGCACATCCGTTTCGCCTTCTTCGCGGTGAAGCCCGAGTGGCGCCTGCGCAGCGAGGAGCAGCGCGAGGCTGACCGCGCCGAGGTCGTGGCGCTGATCCGCGACATCGACAGCCGCCCCAACGCTCTGCTGCGCACCTACAGCCTGGTGGGCACCCGGGGCGACGCCGATTTCATGGTGTGGCTGGTGAGTGATCGCCTCGAGGACCTCCACGAGTTCTCGGCGCCGCCTGAACCAGACATCGATGGCCGCCTTCCTCACTTCACCGTACAGCTACTTCTCGATGACCAAGCAGAGCATGTACGTGGAGAAGCACGAGCACCGCAACCAGGAGGGGAGGAGCAACCGGCTGATCATCGCTCCGACCAACCGGCGCTACCTCTTCGTGTACCCGTTCGTGAAGACGCGAGCGTGGTACCGGTTGAGCCGCGAGGAACGGCAGCGGCAGATGAGCGAGCACATCGCCATGGGCCACCGTTACCCGGGCGTGAAGATCAACACGACGTACTCCTTCGGTCTCGACGACCAGGAGTTCGTGGTGGCGTTCGAGAGCGACTCCGTCTCAGACTTCCTCGACCTGGTGCAGGAGATGCGCGAGAGCGAGGCGTCGACGCACACCGTTCGCGATGTGCCGTCGTTCACCTGCATGCTGACGACCCCCGAGGAGGCGCTGGCCGCGGTCGGCTGAGTCCCGGCTCTACTCGGGGATGACCGCGCTGCGGCGGCGCGCGGTCTCGATCGACTCGTTGAGCAGCTCGAAGACGTGCATGACGCGCACCCCGGGTGCGTACCGGGCGGCGCCGTTGCGCAGCTGGAGAAGGCAGGAGACGTTCTCGGTGACGAGGACCTCGGCGCCGCTGGCGACAACGTGTTCGAACTTGCGCTGCAGGATCGCCTCGCTGCGCTCCGGCTGCTCATGGAAGTACAGCCCGGGGCCGCCGCAGCACATCGCCGCCTCCTCGAGCGGCACGATCTCGAGGCGGGGAACCTCGGACAGCAGCTGGCGCGCCGCCGATCGGGCCGGGCCATCGATCGGCAGCGAGCAGGGCTCGTCGATCGCCACCCGCCAGCGCAGCGGTCCAAGGGTGGCGCGCTGGCCCGCATCGGCGAGCAGTTCGGTGGCCAGCATGGTGCGCTGGGCCACCCGCTGCGCGTCGATGGCGTGCTGGACGTCGTCGGCAAGGACGGTGTCGTACGACCTGTAGTGCGCCGTGCAGGACGCGACGTCGCCGACCAGCACGTCGACGCTCAGCTCGCGGAGCACGTCGACGTTGGCCGCCGCCATGTCCATCATGGCCTCGCGATCTCCAAGCGACTTGGCGGGCAGCCCACTGCACGCCAGCTTGGGAACCACGACCTCAAAGCCGTTGGCCAGGAGAACGCGCATGGTTGCCTCGGTTGCCTGCGGCACGGCTAGGTTCTGGTAGCAGCAGACCAGGAACCCGACCGTTCCGCGCGCCGGCGTCGTCGCCGCGGGCAGCTGACCGGTGCGCTGGTACGCGGTCTTGCGAGGCAGTGGACCGACGTGCTCCATGAGCGCGCCCCCGGTCCCCAGCCACCTCGTCAGCCCCGTCTTGCGGGCGAAAGCGTGCACACCGGTGACCTGGGCGGCGCGCGACAAGCCGTGCAGGAAACGGAGCACCCCGGGTCGCGGCAGGACCGAGCGGAAGGCCAGCGACCGGCCCCAGGGGTGTCCCTCCTGCTCGTTCAGCTCCATGCGCGCGCGGCTGACGATCCAGGCGGTGGGCACGCGCGGCGCGCAGGCCGCCACACAGTTGTCGCAGGTGAGGCAGGTGGAGAGCGGGCCATCGGCGATGTCGCGGAGCTCGATCCTGCCCTCGATGGCGTCGCGCACCAGCGAGACGCGGCCGCGGGCGGTCTCCCACTCGACGGGGTTGGTGACGTACGTCGGGCAGACCGCCTGGCAGAGCGAGCACTTGTTGCACTCGCTGGCGGCCTGGTAGACGTCCTCGAGGAAGCGCGGAGGCACGGCCAGGTCGGTCACCGGCGGAATTGTACGGGGACCGGTGCGGCGCGCTTCAGGTGGCGCGTTGACGGTGGAAAAGGGCAGCCGCCATGCTTGCGCTCACCTTCAGGCCCTGCCATCCGTCCCAGCACCGAGGTAGCCCCATGGCGCACGACACCACCCCCTCCATCCACGTGATCGCGCGCCCGGCCGTCGACCTCGACGGGATGCGGGCGTACCTCGAGGATGTCGGCGGCGCCTCATGGCTCGACCGCCGCACCGAGGCGGATACGGCGCCGAATGCGGGTGAGTTGCTGGTGGAGTTCGGCGGCAGGGCCTGCTACCGCAGCTGGGAGCCGGGGCTCAACGCCAATGTCACCCGGGTAAGGGCCGACCAGCGTGACTACCTGAGGAACATCCTCAAGAGCGCCCACGGCAGCGTGCTGGAACACGCCAACTACTCATTCGCGCTCCGCAACGTGAGCCGGGTGGCCACCCACGAGATCGTCCGCCATCGCGCCGGCGCCGCATACAGCCAGGAGAGCCTGCGCTACGTGCGCCTCGTCGACATCGGCTTTCGCGTCCCGCCGGCCCTCGAGCCACTCCGCCAGCAGTGCGTCGAACTGGTGGAGCGCTTGGAGGAGTTCCAGCTCTCGGCCGCGCAGGCACTGAAGATCGACGATGACGGCATTCCCTTCCACGTCAAGAAGGAGGTTACCTCGGCGCTCCGCCGCCTCGCGCCGATCGGGCTCAGCACCGACCTGATCCTCACCATGAACCTGCGCACCCTGAGGCACGTGATCGAGATGCGCACCGACCCGGGGGCCGAGGAGGAGCTCCGGCTGATCTTCGGCCGGCTCGGCGAGATCATGGTCGAGGAGGCCCCCGGCGTCTTCCAGGACTTCACCCGCCGCGAGGACGGCGCCTGGGTGCCCGAGTTCCGCAAGGTCTAGGCCGGATCCGGAACGCACGTACGCTATGATCGAGAGGCCACCAGCCCGGTGGCCCGGAATACGTTCACCCCAGGCAGGGAGCCCCCGCATGATCAGCGTCAGCGACACCGCCCTAGGCCAGCTCCAGACCCTCTTCACGGAGCAGGCGCCAGAGCAGCAGGTGGGCCTGCGCGTGTACATCCAGTCGGGCGGCTGCTCGGGATTCTCTTACGGCATGGGCATCGACGAGAACCCACCGAAGCCGGACGACCAGGTGGTGGACGTCAACGGGCTCCGGGTGTACGTCGACTCGTACTCGGCCCAGTACCTCGAGGGGGCTGAGATCGACTACGTCGACGCCATCATGGGCGGCGGCTTCACCATCAACAATCCCAACGCGGTGAAGACCTGCGGCTGCGGCCACAGCTTCCAGACCGCCGACAGCGCCGGCGAGGCGAAGGCCTGCTCGCACTGACCCGCTGATCGTCGGGCGGGGGAGGGACGCGACCATCCTCGCTCTGCATCGGACGATTGCGCTGCTCGTCGTGCTCGCGGCGCTCGGGGGCACCATCTGGGCCGTCCACGACTGGCTGCGCCGCGGCGCGGTGCACCCACGACTGCTGACGCTCACCATCGCGATGTCGGCGCTGATCGGGCTCCAGGCCGTCCTCGGCATCGTGCTGGCGATCATGGGCAACCGGCCTGCCGACGGCGCCACCCACTTCGTCGTCGGGCCAATCACGTTGTTCGTGCTGCCGGTGGCGCGGCGGGTGGCGGCAGGACGGTCGGATCGCGCCGAGTCGGCCATCCTCGCGGTGGCGTGGTTCGTGCTGATGCTGCTGGCCCTGCGGGCGGTGGGCAGCGGGGGAGGCCTGACCGGCTGAAGCACGCGAAGGGCCGGGAACGTAGCGTGTTCCCGGCCCTTCGGTGTCTGCCGGCTTGGTCTAGAAGTCGTCGGGCGGTGGTGTCTGACCGGTGTAGTCACCGATCACGAACGACGTGTAGGGCCCGTCGATGAACCCACGGCCATTGCCCGGCACGTTGGTGTGCCCGTACTGGAACTCCAGCTCGCGGTCGTCGCCGACGATGAGCGCGCGGTGGTTGAACTGGTCGGCGATCGACGTGTCGCCGTTCTCCAGCCGCACCGCGTTGGTGGGCAGCGGATTTGCGTTGCTGTGAGCACCCTTGTTCGTGAAGTACTGCCAGACGATCGCCTTGCCCTCGGTGACCTCGATGACCCGGCTGTGCCCGGAGTCGGTGATCAGGGTGTGCCCGTTGGGCAGACGGCTCGCGAAGGCGGCGAACTGGAGCGGCTTGGTCACCGACGGGTTGCCGCTGCCGTACTGCCAGACGATGTGCCCGGCGCGGGTGATCTCGATGACGCGGTTGTTGTTCTCGTCAGCGATGAGGACGTGGCCGTTGGGCAGGAGCTCGGCACTGTTCGGGTTGTTCAGCGCTCCCGGACCCGACGCCGGCCCGTACGACCACACGATCGACTTGCTGAACCGGTCGATCTGGATGACGCGGTTGTTGCCCTGGTCGACGACCATGATGTCGCGGTTGGGCAGCTGGATCGCGAACACGGGGACGTTGAGCTGGTTCGGTCCCGAGCCCGTGACGCCGGCCTGGCCGTACTGCCACACGATGCTGCCATGGCGGTTGACCACGATCACCCGGTTGTCGGCGCAGCTGAAGTTGGGATCGGCCGGTGACGCGCCCAGCGGCACACCGGTTCCCGCGAGCAACGTGAGGCCGTCGCCGAGGCGCTCGGCGTCGTTGGGGCCGATGATCGCGCCCGGGCCTGGGTTGCACAGCGAGGGATTGTTCGACCCGAAGCTCCAGACGATGGCACGGCTCTCCGGGTTCACCTCGATCGCCCGGTTGTTGTACTGGTCGGTGATCAGCAGGTTGCCTTCGGCGTTGAAACGGCCATGGTCGCCGTCGCCGTGCGCCGCCACGGTGATCGGCGCCTGCAGTGACAACGCGGCGAGGGATGTCAGCAGGACTCCCACACCAAGAACGGATCTGCGCATTTCGGTCCTCCTCTCGCCATTGGTGGCCCTTCCCACTTTCTGCGCGGTCCCTTTGCGGGGGAAGAGGACCTTGGTCTTAAGACGGCGTCCGGTGCCGGCGCTCGCGGCGGGGTGCCGTCCACCCCTCCCTATACTCGCGGGAAGGTTCGCCGAGCGGGAGTAGCTCAGTTGGTAGAGCGCTAGCCTTCCAAGCTGGATGTCGCGAGTTCGAGTCTCGTCTCCCGCTCCATGCGCGCTGCCGTGGCGGTCATTTCGATCTCAGGTTGGAGCGCTTCGGTATTGCACCCGAAAGATCCACTGTTCGGTTGATGCCGCATTGACATTTCGCGGCCATGATGAGCGCATGATCGATGAGACCACACCGGATCTCTTCGTCGCAGCGCTGTCGCTCCGCGACTTCGACCGGTTTGCCGGCTGCCTAGCGCCGTCGGCCCGCGCCCGCATGCTCCGGTCGCGGGGCCCAGAGATGCAGTCCGGGCGGGAGGCGATCGCACGACGTTTCGAGGCGTGGTTCGCGCGCGCCTCCGAGTTCGAGGTGCTCGATTCGAGCGTCGGCCGGGTGGGAACACGCAGCCGGCTCAGCTGGCGCTTTCGTATGAGTCGCGATGGCCAGGAGCCAGAGGTGATCGAGCAGGTCGCTTTCGTCGACCTTGGCTCGGACGGCATCACCGGAGTCGACCTGCTCTGTTCGGGGTTTCTCCCCTCAGAGTAGCGCTCGGCTCAAGCGGGACTTTCATTGCAGGCCTTCCTGCTGCCCCATAATGGGCGGGCTGAGGCGCCGCGGGAGGAGATGGGGCGTGGGCGTCGACACAACCAGGCCCGACCGGGGCGTACGCCTGGCCGAGCTGCTCGCCGCGGTGTCGCTTGCGACCGACTTGGCGCACGACGTCTCAGCGGAGAGCGCCCTGCGGGACGCGGTGCTCACGGTCGAGCTCGCCCGCCTGATGGGCTGGGCCGACCCCGACGTCTCCGACGCCTACTACCTGGCCCTCCTGTATCACATCGGCTGCACCGGCGCGGTAGCGGCCCAGAGCCGTCTCGGCGGCGGCGACGACGTCGTCGTGCGGCATTGGATGTCAGAGGTCGACCATTCGAACCGAGCCGCAATGGCCCGCCTCGCGGTCACCAAGCTGGCACCACACTGGCCTCCCTCCGCGTGGGCGCCCGGGTTGGCGGCCTTCGCATCAGCGGCCCGCGACATGCCGGAGGCATTCGCCAACGTCGCCGAGGTTGCTGCGCGGCTCTCCGAGAGACTCGGGGCCAGCCCGCGCGTCACTGACTCGCTGTGCCACGCCTACGGGCGTTGGGACGGCAAGCTGTTCCCCGCACTTCCGAGCGGTGAGGGCCTCTCCGCGACCGCCCGGCTGGTCCACATGGTCCACGTCGCGCAGATCTACCACCAGGTCGGGGGCATCGAGGTGGCCGACGCAGTGGTGCGCCAGCGCAGCGGATCTGAGTTCGACCCTGAGCTGGCGCGCCTCTGGCTGCATAGCAGCCACGACCTCCTTGGCCGCCTCTCCGACGAATCGGTGTGGGATCAGGCCTTGAGCGTGGAACCTGAGCCACACCGGCGGGTGGGCGTCGCCCATCTCGACCAGGTCAGCGCCGCCATCGCCGACTTCGTCGACCTGGGCTCGCCGTACACGCACGGTCACTCCGCGCGCGTCGCGCGTCTGGCCGAAGGCGGCGCGCTGAATGCCGGTCTCGACGCGGCGGAGGCCGCGACCGTCCGGCGTGCGGGCCAGGTGCACGACCTCGGCATGGTGGGCGTCCCCATCCGGGTGCTGGTCAAACCGGGGCGGCTCAGCCCGGCAGATTGGGAGCGGGTGCGCATGCACCCGCACCACACCCAGAGGGTCCTCAGCCTTGCCGCACCGCTACGCAACGTGGCAGCCATCGCAGGGCTCCACCATGAGCGGCTTGACGGCTCCGGCTACCACCGCGGGCTGCATGAGTCCGGGCTTTCGCTGAGCGCCCGGATCCTCGCCGTCGCCGAGGTCCACCAGTCGATGAGCGAGGACCGCGCCCGGCGGCCGCCGCTGGCACCGGCGGAAGCAGTGCGGCAGCTTCGCGAGGAGGTCGCCTCGCACCGTCTCGACCACCGCGCTGTCGAAGCGGTTCTGCTGGCGGCCGGCGAGCCTCAGACCGCGAGACCCCGTGGCCCCGCCTGGCCGTCAGGTCTGACAGATCGCGAGGTGGATGTGCTGAAGGCGATGGCGCGTGGTCTGGCCAACAAGCAGATCGCGCGCCGGCTCTCGATCTCGCCGGCGACGGTGCACACCCACATCATCAACGTGTACGGCAAGATTGGCATTAACACCAGGGCCGGGGCAACGCTCTTCGCTTTGGAGCACGACATCATCGAGCCGCCGTCACGGGGATAGATCGACCGAACGGTTGATGTGGGCGGCGCTCTGGGCATCTAGGTTCGACGCATGCAGTCCGCTTCGCCCACCGGTGAACCGAATGCCTCAGTCCATGAGCCACGACCCCGAGCGGGGGAAGGCCGGGTGCATGGGGCCCCACCCATGACCGCGGCCACCCCCACACCCGCAGCCCGCCTGGTCGCCGACGCCCTATCGCTCGTCGAGACCCTCGAGGCCGAGCAGTTCGCGGACGAGTTGAAGCGCGAGAGCGTGGTTCTCATCGACCTGCGTGAAGGAGCTGAGAGGGAGGCGCACGGCGCCATCCCCGGGGCGGTGCATGTCCCGCGTGGCATGCTCGAGTTCTGCGCCGACCCGTCGCTCCCGGTGCACGCCGAGGAGCTCGACCCCGGCCGCAGGATCCTCCTCTACTGCGCGCGCGGCAACCGCTCCGCGCTCGCCGTGATGACCCTCAGGGCGATGGGCTTCCCGGACGTTGCCCACCTGGGCGGCGGGTTCCCGAGCTGGGTGCAGGCGGGCGGCGACGTCGACACGACGCTTGCGCAGCCCGGTCCCTGGCAGCAGTTCCTTGCTCAGCCGCCGCCGTGACCGGCGCGGCTCCGATCCATTAGCAACGAGGTGAGGCACATGCATCGGTTTGGTCTCCATTTGGCGATCGGCGGATGTCTCGTCGTCATCGCAACCCTGGGCGTTGGCGCCCAGCGGGCCATGGCCGCGCCAGCGTGGACGATACAACCGACCCCGAACCCCGGGGCACACCATGGTGACTCCCTCCTGATCGAGGACCTCTCCTGCAGCAGTGCAGCGGCGTGCACAGCAGTCGGTCAGCATGTCAGCGGCAATGTCGGACAGCCCTTCGTCGAGCACTGGAATGGGGAGGACTGGACAGCAAACACGCTGTCGATCCCGGCGGGTATGCGCTCAGGGCATCTCTGGGGGGTCTCCTGCCCGGCGGCGAACTCGTGCATGGCGGTCGGCGTCACCCCGCTCAGCGGATACGCGGGAGGCACCGACCGCATGCTTGATGCGCGCTGGGATGGGAGGCGCTGGTCCGTGCAGAGCGAACCGAATCGGCCGGGGAGTGTCAGCGACAACGTGTTCGACGTCTCGTGCGCCTCACCGACATCCTGCATCGGTGTGGGCTACTACGACTTTGACATGGCCGGCGACTTCGCCACGCTGGCGGAGCACTGGGATGGCAACCGGTGGGTGGTGATGACGACCCCGAACCCGCCCGGCGGCGGGTACCTCTCGTCCATTGAGTGCACGGCGCGGAACGCCTGCGTCGCGGTCGGCGGCTGGTACAACGGAACGCCAGCTGCGCTGCCGTTCGCAGAGCTCTGGGACGGGTCGAGCTGGACGATCCATGGCATGCCTGCGCCGCCCGGGGCGCAGCAGACGGCCGTGTACAACGTGGCCTGCGCCTCTCCGAGCGCGTGCACAGCGGTCGGTTTCGAACTCGACAGCGTCGGCTCTTGGGTGCCCTTTGCAGAACGATGGGACGGGACGAGCTGGGCTCTACAATCCCTCCCGGCGATCCCAGGCTCCACTCTTGCCTACCTCCTCGACGTATCCTGCCCGGACAGCAACGTCTGCGTCGCCACCGGGTTCTCCCGTGATGCACAAGGCACGGACGCGACGCTCGTCATGCGTTGGGAGTCCGGAAGCTGGGCGATTCAGATCTCACCCAATCCGATTGCGGACGGGACGAGTCAGCTCGACGCCGTGGACTGCCTCGCCGCCGACATCTGTGTCGCGGCTGGTGACCTCCACCACCTCGCCGGTCCAACGCACACGCTGGCTGAGGTATACGGAGAGAACGATTCGGCAGCGATCAGCGGCGTGCGGCCAGCTGGCGCCGCCACCAGCGGCGCCACAACGGTCACAGCCAGCGCGGTGCGGGCAACGCCGGTGGCTGCCACGCGTCAGGCTCAGCCAGCCCACCGCCTGGGCACCATGGTCGGCGCGCTGGGTACGACGCGTCCGCTGCCGGTGCGGACCAGTCAGAACCATGCCGGTGCGACGGCGCTGGGCAGCGGTAGCACGCTCGACTACTTCGGCGGCCCTGTCATGCCCTCGAACACGAACTACGCGGTGTACTGGCAGCCCCCCGGCGCTCCCGCGTACCCATCCGACTATGAGACCGGGCTGGATCAGTACTTCCGCGACATCGCCCATGACAGCGGGCGCGCGACCAACGTGGACTCGGTGAGCGCGCAGTACGGCGACTCATTCGGCAACTTCGCGAACTACACGTCAGCATTCGGCGGGGCCTTGCACGACAGCAACGCGTACCCGTCGGATGTCTGCCTCAGCGCCCCCGTTTGCATCACCGACGCCCAGCTGACGGCTGAGCTCTCGAGCTTCATCGACGCGAATCATCTGCCACGCGACCTGGAGCACGAGTACTTCCTCTTCACTCCGCCAGGCGTCGAGGTGTGCCAAGATGACGCGGGGACGTCCTGCTCCGTGAACGCCTTCCCCAATCCGCTGTTCTGCGCCTACCATGGCTACAGCCTCAGCCAGCCGACCTTCATCTACTCGGTTGATCCGTACGACGTGGGAACTCGCTGCGAGGACGGGAATCACCCCAACGGCCGCAGCTCCGACGGCGAGCTCGCCGGTGGGGTGTCGCACGAGCACAACGAGTCCATCACCGACCCAACAGTGAGTTCCTGGTTGGACTACGTCAACGGGCTTGATACAGGGTATGAGGTCGGCGACAAGTGCCAATGGGGACCGATCAGCGGCAGTCCTCTCGGCACGGCGCCGAACGGCTCCCCCTACAACCAGGTCATCAACGGGCACCCGTACTGGTACCAGGAGGAGTGGAGCAACCGCGACCAGCAGTGCATGCAGCGCCTCTCACCACGGGATGGACGCAACACCGCACAGTTCGAGAGCCAGCCCCAGGGCGGCAGTGCCATGACCTTCGACGCCAGCCAGTCGACCGCGCCTCGGGGTGGTGTGGCGTACTACTCATGGCAGTTCAACGACAGCTACCCGACCTTCTCCCAGGTACGGACGACGAACCCGTTCATCTACCACACCTTCCCGGTGAGCGGCCGCTTCCTGGTCGCCCTGACCGTGGTTGGACGGGACGGCACCAGTATCGGAACGGCTCGCGTGATCGCAACGGGACAGCCAGGTCCGGACCCGGTGATCACAGTGACGTCGGCACGTCCTCGCCTGGGTCAGCCCGTCTCGTTCAACGACGCGGCATCGACGGACAACGCCGGCAGCATCGCCATCGCGGTGTGGAACTTCGGCGACCAATCTGCCGAGGCGGTCGGCTCCGCGGTGGACCACACGTTTGCGGCGGCGGGGACATACTGGGTCACGCTGACCGTTAGGGACAGCACCGGTCAATGGGCTTCCATCAGCAAGGCCATCACGGTGGCGGGGCGGTGAGTGCCACAGGCGCGCGCCATTGACTGCTCGAGTCCCTTCGACAAGCCTTTGCCGAGGTTTGGCTTCGCCGACCTGGATCTGGGACGTCGAACCCGTGCGCTGGGTCCGCTGACCGCTGCGATCGTGGCGCCCCCGAGGTGTCTCACCGAGCAGGCTTGAATGCGAAATCGGCGTCGCAGGCTTTCGACAACTGGCCTCACGTACGCCTGACAGGCGTGCGCCGGCACGGCATGGAACCGACAACGGGCGTCATCGGCGGCTGACTGTTGCCACGCGCGCCGCGAGCTTGTCGAGCGCCATCGTCCATCCCGCCGCACCCGGCGAATCGCTGGGAATCCCGGCATGGGTCATCACCATCTTGGTGACGCCGTCCAACTGCTTGAGTTCCACTCGGACCTCGGTTGTGGTGGGATGGCCGTCGCTCATGCCCATCTCAGAGGGGGATACCGCGTTGCCGTTCTCGTCGGAGATGAACTCTGTATACACAAGGAGTCGGTTTGCGACGACCTGGAGGTATTCGCCGGCAAACCACATCGACCTCCGGCCCGCCGGCGTCTGGACATCCATGCAAACCAGGCGGCTTCCGCCGACGCGCACGTCCATCTTGGCGACTGGGATGGTGGCACCGGCCGGCCCGAACCACTCCTTCAAGTGCTCGGGGTCCGTCCACATCTGCCAGATGAGGTCGGCTGACGCATCGAAGCTACGCTCGATCACCACCGCGTCCTGGGAACGATTCTCCTCAGCCATCCTGCTTGCCGGCCTCCTCTTGCCGTCCGAGTTGAGCTAGGTAGTCATTCATTCGGTCGAATCGTGATTCCCAGACTGGCCGGTATTGCTCGGTCCAGTTCGAGACTTCCTGAAGCGGCGCGGCGTCGATAGCGCACGGCCGGTATTGAGCGCGGTGACCCCGGACCACCAACCCGGCTTTGGCCAGGACTTTGATGTGCTTCGAGACAGCCGGAAGCGTGAGATCGAACGGTTTGGCGAGCTCGTTGACGGTCGCCTCGCCTTGCGCCAGGCGGGCCAGGATTGCTCGCCGCGTTGAGTTCGACAGCACGGCAAAGGTCTCGCTCAGGCGGTCCTCGGCGATCGACACTATCAGGATCTTCCCGTACTTTCCATATCAGCTAATTTACCATAATGGAAACAAGCTGGGGTGGTCTCGGCTAACGAGCCGCCCGCCGGTCGCGCCTGGCCCGCAAGGTCGGTGCCCATCCGAGCGTTCTGTCCTCGTAGCGAGATGGCGTCGACGCGCGCGCCAGTGTGATCGGCGCTTGTGGGAAAGGGGATGCCGGTGAGTGGAATGAGCAGGTGCGGCGGGATGGCGGCGACAGCGGTAGCCGTCTGCACGGTGGTGTCGGGGCTGATGTCGGGGACCCACGTCGCCGCGGCAACGGCGGGAGGCGCCACGCCACGGGCGGCAACCACCTGGGTCCCGCAGCCCGACGACAACTGGTCCGGGCACGGAACCGACCCGACCAATCTCCAGGCGTGTGACCCGCTCGATCCCGCGCAGTGCATGCTGCCCTACCCGAACGACTGGTTCACCAAGCCGGATCCGACCAGCAGCACCGGGCGCCGGCTCGACCTTGTCGTCGCCGGCATGCCGCACAACACCGCGGGCAAGCCCATCGAGACCCAGGAGTTCAACCGCAGCGACGGCTTCAGTGCCGGCGCGCAGATCCTGACCATGGTGCCGGGGATGACCAGCAATGCCGACCTCGTGCCCTCCGGCCTGCCGCCGGTCACCGACCTCAGCCTCAACGACGGGCCCGATCCGGGCGTCGTGCTCCTCGACACACGCACCGGGGAACATGTGCCGGTCTGGGTCGAGGTTGACCAGTACACCCAGGAGTCGGGACCGACGAGCACGGGCACCGTGCAGCAGGACCTGATGATCCATCCCGCCATCAACCTCACCGACGGTGATCGCTACATCGTGGCGCTGCGCCATCTGCACACCGACAGCGGAAGCATCGCGCAAGCCTCGGCCTCCTTCGCAGCCTACCGGGACGGAACCGTGGCCGCCGGCGACACGCGCAAGGCCCACATGGAGCGCCTGTTCTCGACACTGCAACGTGCGGGCGTTGCCAGGAGCAGCCTCTACCTGGCATGGGACTTCACCACGGCGAGCACCAAGAACGTGACCGGCCGTCTGCTCGCCATTCGAAACGACGCCTTCGCGCAACTCGGGGACACCACGCCTACCGATGGCGTGGTCGAGGGCGCGTCTCCCGCGTTCACAGTGGACGCGGTCACGAACTACACGGCGTCGCAGAATGCCAAGGTCGCACGCCAGGTCACGGGGCATTTCACCGTACCGTGCTACATCGCTCCCACATGCGACCCGCCGCAGAAGTGCAATTCGATCAGCCAGGGGATCGCCGACGACTGCCCGACACCCGGCCAGTTCGCGCTTGACCCCACCAAACCGGACGCCGTGCCCACGCAGACGCCGGGACAGACGTACCAGGCCAACTTCATCTGCAACATCGGCCGCTCGGCGTTCGAGAACCACCAGCGGGAGCGCGCCGTCGAGTATGGACACGGACTCTTCGGCGGGGCCGGCGAGGTGAACTCCGACCCGCAGGTGACCATGGCGGAGAACTACGGCATGATGTACTGCGCCACGGACTGGTTCGGCATGGCGAGCGCGGACGTGCCCAACGCGGTGATCGCACTCACCGATCTCTCGCACTTCCCGGTGATCACCGACCGGGTGCAGCAGGGGGAACTCGACTTCCTCTACCTGGCCCGGCTCATGGTCCATCCCCAGGGCCTCGGCAGCAACGCGGCGTTCCACTTCGCGGACGGCGCATCGCTCATCGACACCACGCAGCCCTACTACGACGGCAACAGCCAGGGCGGCATCTACGGTGGCACGGTGTGCGCCGTCTCCATCGACGTGCGGCGCTGCACCCTCGGCGTTCTCGGAATGAACTACTCGGTGTTGCTTCCGCGCTCCAGCGATTACGTGGCGACGCAGCGGCTATCCGACCCCAACGCGTTCAACCCGAACGATCCCACCGGCTCGATCGGCTACTCGCAGATCCTCGACACCGCATACCCCGACCAGTCGCAGCGGATGTTGATCCTCGACCTCATCCAGACCCTCTGGGACCGCTCCGATCCCAACGGGTACGCATCCCACATGCGGAGTGGGTTGCCGAACACGCCGACCCATGAGCTGCTGCTGCAGCCGGCGTACGGCGACCACCAGGTGGCCAACATCACCGCGGAGACCGAGGCGCGGACCATCGGCGCCTACGGCCTGCGGCCTGCGGTCGTGCCGGGGCGACTGGGGCTCTACGTCGACCCCTTCTGGGGCATCGCGCAGGCCCCAGACCCGCTGCCCTGTGACGGCTCGCTCATCACCATGTTCGATACCGGCCCGGTGCGGTCCGGCGCACCGTCGGGTATGAACGGCACGGACCCACCGCCGGCCGCGGACGTCCCCAACCGCTCCGGTGACGATCCGCACGAAGCGCCGCGGCGGGCACCCCTCGGACAGCTGCAGAAGTCGAACTTCCTGCAGCCGCAGGGGTGCCTGACGAACCCCAAGCCGGGCGGGGCACCGTACTTCGCGTGGGCATGGGATGGCGTGTCCGGCCTGCCAGCGGCCAATGTGCCGGAGTCACCCCTGGGCGCTCTCGGGCTGGTGCTGGCAGGTACCGCGTCGATGGTCACCGCCGCCCTGGCGAGGCGCCGGGCCCGAGGTCATCGGCGCACTTCTCAATGAGGAGAAGATGGCAAGTCGGCCTGTACGCCGGGTCCCAGCAGCCGCCTCCGGTTCGCGGCTAGTGAAGGAGCCGAGGGTCGAATTTACGCGCGAGGGTTCGCCCTACACGCCCGACGTTGCTGCCTCGAACACCAGACGCACAGCATCCTCGGGGAGGAGGAAGCGCTTGACGGCGAGAGAGAACGCGCTGTCGGCCACGCGCAGAACGTAGTCGAGATGGTGCGGGTACAGCTGCCTGAGGTGCGCGCGGGTGAAGGCTTTGAACGACCCGACGAGCGGGCAGAACTGCGCCAGTGCCGACGAATCAGCGGGGACATTGGAGGGACCCAGGGCGCCCGTCGGTGCGTCGATGGTGGGGAGGCGAAGGCCCCCTCGCGCGTTGCCGTTAGCGTCACGAAGGATGGCGCCCGCTGAGCTCGTTGCGATCCGCGGCGCGGCCGGCGCCGGCGGGCCGCCCGCGGACCATCGCAGGAGATCCTCTCGCGCGGCGTTCCACACGTCACCCATGACCAGCGGGTTCAGTGGTTCGACGCAGAAGCTCGAGGCGGGCGGCAGCCCCAGGTCGCGTGACCACATCGCCGCGAAGCGCGCGGCGAGCTGCGCGTCGATGTGCGATCCGCCGCTGACCTCCCAGCTGCGGATGTTGTGTGAGTCCGGTTGGCGGATGGGCGCGAATTCCGGCAGGAGGTCGGTCTCGCTGTCGATCCTCACGGTGGGCGCGGCGGTGGCGGCCGGGACGGAGCCGTCGGTGTACGACCCCGGTGACTCCGAAAGAGCGTCCGCGTACCCGTTGCAGCCTCCGACGAGGTACCCGGCGAATGGCGAGCGCTGCCCACCGAAGTGCTGCGTCCATGTCGACACCGGGCAGGCGGCGCTCGAGTAGCCGGTGAGCACCGCCGTCCGGCCGCGCTCGCCGAGCAGGTGGCGACCTCCGTCACCCGCGATCAGCCGCCCCAGCTCGGTGACCATGTCCCACACCTGGCTCGGGTCGGCAAGGCCGGCGTTCAGTGCGGAGTAGCGCTGAGGGTCCCACCCGGCCAGGAAGGCGATCGACGCCGGGCTGTACGTCAGCCCGATCCATGCGATCCCGTGCTCGGCGAGGCTGGCGGATTGGTAGTCCCACATCGGCTCGAGGTCGAACCCGGCCGACGCGTTGAGGAGCTCCAGCATGACTGTTCCGCCAAACCGGGCGGGCGTCCGCACCAGCAGCCTCGTCGTGTACTGCTGAGTGCCCGCGCTCGGCGCACCGGAGTCGTTCCAGGTGCGCGCACTGCCACGCAGCACGTACTCGGTCTCGACGGTGCGCGGCGCGCTCCCCGCCACCATGGCGCCGAAGGGCGCCGACGAGGGCGTGATCGGCAGCGGGGTCAGCGTCGGCGTGGGAAGCGCAATGCCGGCGCCGCCGGCACTCGCGACTGCAGTCGAGGCGGTCCCGCCCATCATGGTCGCGCAGACGGCGAGGCCGGCGACGAACGCTGTCAACAGCCCTCGTCGGCGGGACGCAGGCAGGCAGGCGTTGCGTGCATGTGTGGTACGTCGCATCTGTGTCGTCACCCTCTCATCGGACAAGGATCGGCCGCCGGACCATATCGCAGAATGCTGTTAGGAGAAGTAAAGGCGACCCCTGCGGTCATGCGTTCAGGGGTTGACCGTCACCGACTCGTTGGGGTCGTTGCAGGCGGTGGCGACAGCGGCGTTGTTGGCGTCACCACCGTAGGACGCCGTCCAGCGGTACGTCCCTGGCACCGTGGGCTTGAAGCCGCCCGACACATAGTCGCCATTGCCCGCATTGACGCTCACCGAGGACGTGAAGAGTGCCGCGCCGGCGCAGGTTGTGTTGGCTGGCCCATAGAGCCTGAAGGTGGTCGTCCCCGTGGGATTGAACCCCCCGCTCAGGTGTCCCGTGTCGCTGACAGTGCCTCCCACCGCCACCGAGGCGGACGCCGTGGTGGTCAGGCTCGGGCTCGCCTTCGTCACCACCACCAACTCGTTGGCGTCGTTGCACGCCCCGCTGGCGCCACTGTTGTTGGCGTTACCGCCGTAGGACGCCGTCCAGCGGTATGTCCCCGGCACCGTGGGCGTGTAGTTGGCCGACACGTAGTCCGCGTTGCCCGCGGTGACGCTCACCGCGGAGGTGAAGACTGGCCCGCCCGCGCAGGTTGTGTTGCCGCGGCCGTAGAGCTTGAACGTGATCGTGCCGGTGGGAGTGAACCCGCCGGTCAGGTGTCCTGTGTCGCTGACCGTACCGCCCACCGCCACCGAGCCGGACGCCGTGGTGGTCAGGCTCGGGCTCGCCTTCGACACCACCACCAACTCATTGGGGTCGTTGCAGGCGGTGGCGACGCTGGCGTTGTTGCCGTCACCGCCGTAGGAGGCCGTCCAGCGGTACGTCCCCGGCACCGCGGTGGTGAAGTTGGCGGACACGTAGTCCGCGTTGCCCGCGGTGACGCTCACCGCGGAGGTGAAGATTGGCCGCGCCGGGCAGGTTGGGTTGCCCGGCCGTAGAGCCGGAACGTGATCGTCCCGGTGGGACCGAACCCGCCGCTCAGGTGTCCTGTGTCGCTGATCGTGCCTCCCACCGCCACCGACGCTGACGCCGTCGTGGTCAGGCTCGGGCTCGCCTTCGTCACCACCACCAACTCGTTGGCGTCGCCGCAGGCGGTGGTGGCGCCGCGTTGTTGGCGTCACCGCTGTAGGACGCCGTCCAGCGGTACGTCCCCGGCACCGCGGTGCGTGAAGTTGGCGGACACGTAGTCCGCCGTTGCCCGCGGTGACGCTCACCGCGAGGTGAAGACTGGCCGCGCCCGCGCAGGTTGGGTTGCCGCGGCCGTAGAGCCTGAACGTGATCGTGCCGGTGGGAGTGAACCCGCCGCTCAGGTGTCCGGTGTCGCTGATCGTACCGCCCACCGCCACCGAGCGGACGCCGTGGTGGTCAGGCTCGGGCTCGCCTTCGACACCACCACCAACTCGTTGGGGTCGTTGCAGGCGGTGGCGACGCTGGCGTTGTTGCCGTCACCGCCGTAGGAGGCCGTCCAGCGGTACGTCCCCGGCACCGCGGTGGCGAAGTTGGCGGACACGTAGTCCGCGTTGCCCGCGGTGACGCTCACCGCGGAGGTGAAGACTGGCCCGCCCGCGCAGGTTGTGTTGCCGCGGCCATAGAGCTTGAACGTGATCGTCCCGGTGGGTGCGATCCCGCCGCTCAGATGAGCGGTGTCGGCGATCGTGCCTCCCACCGCCACCGACGCCGACGCCGTCGTGGTCAGGCTCGGGCTACCCTTCGTCACCACCACCAACTCATTGGCGTCGTTGCACACGGTGGTGGCGCCGGCGTTGTTGCCGTCACCGCCATAGGACGCAATCCAGCGATACGTCCCCAACGCCGTGGGGGCGTAGTCGCCGGAGCCATAGCTGCCGTTGCCGGCATTCACAGTGACCGGTGCGGTGAAGGCCGGCGTCAGGCTGCACGTCGAGTCATTCGGTCCATACAGCGTGAAGGTGATCGTGCCGGTGGGACTGAATCCGTTGGACAAGGTCGCCACGTCGTGGATCTTGCCACCCACAACCGAAGAAGCCACGGTGCTCAGACCGGTCGTCGCTTGAGAGATCGCCACCGGCTCGTCGCTGCACGCGGTGCTCGATGGTGCGTTGTTGCCGTCACCGCCGTAGCTCGCTGTCCAGTGGTACGTGCCTGCGGCGGTGGTGATGAAGTCACCGGAGCCGTAGTCGCCGTTGCCGGCATTCACACTGGCCTGGGCAGTGAAGACGGGCGTCAGGCCGCAGGTCGAGTTGTTCGGTCCGTAGAGGTTGAAGGTGATCGTCCCCGTGGGGTTGAGGCCGCCGGACAAGGTCGCCGTATCGTGGATGTTGCCTCCCACAGCTACGCCGGGCGAGGCAGTCGTCGCGATGGCCGTGACAATCGGTTGCACGGTCTGCGTGTAGGTGCCCGAGCTCTGGTTGATCCCTTCAGAGAAGTTGCCCAGGTCGTCGGACCCATCGTCGCTGTGGGGGGTCAGAGCCTTTATGAGATGTTGGCCTGTGGCGAGCGTTGAGGTCGTGATGGAGGCGAAGCTGCATTTCGCCGCATTCGGATCGTGGACCAGCGACCCCGATCCCAGGGAAACGCTGTTGGTCTGGTCAGTGAAATTCACCGAACCGTGCGGGTGATTCGGGTTGAACACGGTGTCCCCGGCATTGCACACGTGGGCCGTGACCGTGACCAGGTCACCCGCGCTGGACGGGTTGGGAGACCCCGCAACAGTCGTGGTGCTGTTGGCACAGCAGGCGAGGACTGGAGTGGCTTCTGTCATCAGGACGGCGGTGCCGCCGCTGAGCGCCAGGGCGAGAACGAGGATGAGCGTGCTGACACGGCGCACACTGCCGACGCTCCCCCTCACGGTCGAACCCTCCTGCGCGTCCCGCGCTGAATGGGATCCGAATTCTGCCACTCGCCAAGAAGGTTGTCAAAGTAAACGTGCTGCAGTCACCTCGCGGCCGACCCAGATACTGACAGCGTCGTCTACAAATGATGTGACGTTTGTCAATCACGACCTTGATCGAACGAACGCACGACTGGACGAACCTTTACAAACATCAACGAAAACACATTTTCCTCGACCGCCAGGTCCGCAGTGCCGCCGTTCACGCTGGGCAGGCACTGGCAGTGGACTGGGAAGCCACCGGCACCGTATGGCGCGATCGGCTCCCCGGCTGACGTGCGAGCCTTCAGGGTGGCGCGGAGAGACCGTACCCGGCCCGTTGGCAGTGGGGTTTCAACGACCCGACGTCATCAGCGCGTTGGGGTCGCCCCGCTCGTCACCGGGAAGCGCGCCAGTCCTCGACGCGTCACCAAGCAGCAGTCCAGCCGTGAGCAGGGTCGGCGGTAGCAGGCCGATCGCAGCTGGGACGAGAATGTCACTCGCCGAAGGGTTGACGCCCGGCGAGGACGCTGCCAGCACGCGGACGAGGCACACGGCGTACGCCAGAACGCAGAGAGCGACCGCGACCATCGCCGCTACCCGTCTGCCGCGTGCCGCGAGGACCCCGAGCACGATCAGGGTGATCGGGCCGAGCACAAGGCCCGCGAGAAGCAGGCTGACCCCCACTGACACTGCCTGGTTGCGAGCGACCGCGAGCTCCACCCCGAAGCCGACGGCCACAAGAGCGAGGATCAGCAACGGAATCCCCACGGCCACCAGGCTGGCGCCGCCGGCGGTCAGGAGACGACGGCTACTCCCTCGGGCCTCACCTGACGCAGACCACACGTACAGCGCGGGGCCTGCCACGTACATCGCGAGGAACAGGGTGAGCAGGATCACTGCCACAATCATGGCGCTGGCTTCGCGTCCTGGTCAGGTGCCGACGCGGGCGTGTTTGCTGTTGCTGTACAGAAATGAAGGGTTGTCAGCGTCCGCTCGTGGCAAGGGTCCGCCGGACGGCTGCTTGGTCGAGCGCAGGCAGGACAGAGACCACCTCCCCGACAACAAGGGTGAGCGGTGCGACCAGGGCGGCGGCGCGCGCCGCGGACGCCAGTCCGCCGAGCGGAGCGCGGACGACGACCTGCGCTGCGGTGGTGGCCGACGACACCAGCGCCGCCGGGCACGCCGATCCCAGGACGGCGCTCAATCGACCGGCGAGCGCCTCGAGGTCGCCGGGCATCAGCACAACCAGCGTGTCCGCCGCCGCGGCGAGTTGCTCGACCGTGTCGTCGCCGCCGGCGGCGCGATGTCCGGCGACCACCGCCACCGAGGCGGCCACGCCGCGGAAGGTCAGCGGTATGCCCGCGGCGGCAGGGGCAGCGAGCACCGAGCTGACCCCGGGGATCACGCGCACCGGGATCCCCGCCCCGGCGAGCGCGGCGACCTCCTCGCCTCCTCGCCCGAAGACGAAGGGATCCCCACCCTTGAGGCGGACGACATTGTTGCCCGCCCGCGCCAGCTCAATGAGGCTGCCGGTGATCTCCTCCTGGGGGGTCGAGCTCTGCCCGCCGCGCTTGCCGACGTTGATCACCCGTGTCGATGGAGCGCACAGCGCCAGGACGTCCGCGTCGACCAGCGCGTCGTGCAGCACCACGTCGGCGTCCATCAACGGCGTCGCGACCCGCCACCGTCAGCAGCCCCGGGTCACCCGGGCCTGCCCCGACCAGCACCACCTGTCCCGTCGCCGTCTCCGCGACGGGGAGTCGCGCCGTCGGACTTCGATCCCCGCGGCCATGGCCTCCGCGGCGGCGGGGGAGTCCGTCAGCAGGCGCAGCGCGTCGGAGCGAAGCAGGTCGCGATACGCACGCTGCTGTCGTTCCATGTCCACGCCGTGGCGGCGCAGACGGCGCCGCAGCCGCCCCATGAGCGCGGTGAACGGGCCCCACTCCTCACCGATCAACCGCTCGATGCGCTGCCGCAGCGTCGAGGCGAGGAAGGGGCTCTCGCCGCTCGTTGAGATAGCGATCTGCAGGGGGCCGCGGCGCACCACCGCGGGCGCGATCCAGTCACACCGCGAGGCCACGTCGACGACGTTCAACAACACTCTCTCGCGATCGGCCTCGAGGCGCGCCGCCTCCTGCGCCGCCGGTTCCCCGCCGGCGTCCACGGCCAGGTACGCGCCGACCAGGTCGCCCGCGCGGAACGAGCGCCGGTGGTGGGTCACCCTGGCTCCGGCCGCGCGCAGCCCGTCCGCCTTCTCGCGGGCGAGCTCGTTGTCGCCGAGCACCAAGCAGTCGCGACCGCGAAGGTCGAGGAACACCGGGTAATGGGTGCTCGTGCTCACACCGCCTCCTGTTCATCAGGCGGATGCAGACCACATTCCTTGTTGGTCTCTTGTTCCCACCACCACCGGCCGGCGCGCAGGTCCTCCCCGGCAGTCGTCGGCCGGGTGCACGGCGCGCAGCCGATCGACGTGTAGCCCGCCGCGTACAGCGGGTGGCGCGGCACGTCGTTGCGCGCCAGGTAGTCCTCGACGTCGGCACGTGACCAGTCGACCAGCGGCGCCACCTTGATGATGCCGCCGTGGGCGTGGTCCCTGGCGACGGTGGCCGTCCCGGCTCGGCTCGGCGACTCGTCGCGGCGCAGGCCGGTCACCCAGGCGTCGTACTCCCGAAGAGCCTGCTCCAGCGGGCGCACCTTGCGCACCTCGCAGCAGCTGTGGCGCAGCGCGCACGGACTGACGGAACAGGTCGGGGCCGTGCACGGCGACGAGCGCACGCACCTCGCTCGGATCGGGGCGCAGCACGCGCAGGTTGATGTCGTACCGGCGGGTGAACTCCTCGATCACCGCGTGTGTCTCGGCCGGGAGGCGACCCGTGTCGATGGTGAGCACGTCGGGGCGGACGCCGAGGCGCGTGGCCATGTCGATGAGCACCCCGGACTCGGCCTGGAAGCTCGCCACCAGGGCGACGCGCGGATACGTGCGAAAGGTCGTGGCCAGGGTCTCCTCGGCGAGTGTGGCGATCACGCGCTCACCTCCTGCAGCGAGAAGCGCTCGGCGAGCCCCTCGACGCCGTGGCGGTGACACCAGTCGCCGAACCCCTCGCCCTCAAGCCGGGTGCGCGCGTACTCAGCGAGCGGGCCCGCGATCACGTCGGGGATGTCGTCGAGAGGCACGTTGTGCATGTAGAGCTCGTTCAGCCGCGTGCCCTCGAAGTCGCCGCCGAGGAAGATGTCGTACTTGCCCAGAGTGGTGCCCACCATGCCGACGTCACCGAGGTAGGGGCGGGCGCAGCCGTTGGGGCAGCCGGTCATGCGGTAGCTGATCGGCTGCGTGCCGAGGCCCTGCGGCGGCCTGCACCACGCCGATGCGGCGGATCAGCGACGGAAGCACGCGCTCGGACTCCGCGACGGCGAGGCCGCAGGTGGGGTACGCCGGGCACGCCATGGAGTGCACCACGGCGGTGTCGACGTCCTCGGTGAGCGTGACGCCCGCCGCACGCAGCGTCCGCGCCACGCGGCCGCGATCGGTTGCGCCGAGGCCCGTCAGCAGCAGGTTCTGCTGCGGCGTGAGCCGCACCTCGCACCGCAGCGTGGAGACCAGCTCTCGCAGCGCGCTGCGCAGCCGGAACCCGTCGCGGTCCTCGATGCGGCCGTTCTCGACGAAGAGGCCGTAGAAGAACCGCCCGTCTCCCTGCTCCTGCCAGCCGAGGTGGTCGGCGGCGCCATCCCAGCGCAGCGGCCGCGACGGCTGCAGGCGGCGGCCGAAGCGCGACTCGACCTCCGTGCGGAACCAGTGCCAGGCCGCGGTCGGCGATGAGGTACTTGAGCCGCGCGTGACGCCGGTCCGAGCGGTTGCCGTGGTCGCGCTGCACGGCGACGACCGCGCGAGCCAGCATCGACGACGTCGAGCGGCATCCACGAAGCCCAGCGGCTGGGCGACGTACGGCCGCGTGTTCGGCTTGTTGGCGGTGCGTCCGAGCCCGCCGCCGACCAGCACCTCGAACCCCTCGAGGCCGCCGCCGGCGCCGGCCCTGGCGACCAGCCCGAGGTCGTTGGCATAGACGTCGACGCAGTTGTCGCCCTCGATGGTGATCGCCGTCTTGAACTTGCGCGGGAGGTAGCTCGAGCCGTACAGCGGGTCCGCGCGCTCCGGCTCGGACGAGGCGGCGAGCTCGCCGTCGAGCCAGATCTCCATGTAGGCGCGGGTCGTCGGCGTCAGCCCGTTGACCAGCCGCGGCAGCAGCTCGTGCACCTCGGCGCGGAGGCGATCGCGCGTAGGGCGCCGCGCAGAACATGACGTTGCGCTCCTGGTCGCCGCAGCCGCCGAGCGTGGTCAGCAGCGCGTCGTTGATGGCGCGGATGGAGCTGTGCAGGTCACCCTTGAGCACGCCGTGGAGCTGGAAGTCCTGCCGGGTGGTGATGCGCAGCGTCCCGTTGCCCCACGCTCCGCGCGATGTCGTCGTGGGCGAGGTACGCGTCCGGCGCTGACCACGCCGCCGGGGATCCGCGTGCGGATCATCATCATGTGGTGCTTGTCGAGGCCGAGGCGCCGCGCCTCGCTGCGCCGGTCGCGATCGTCCTGCTGGTAGACGCCGTGGAACTTCAGGATGTGGCCCGCCGTCGTCGCTGAACGTGGCGGTGTCCTCGCGCAGCTCGGCGGCGATGGTGCCGCGCAGCTGGTTGCTGGCCGCCTTGACCGCCTCGACGGCGGACGAGCTCGACGGTGTCAGAGCAGCCGCAGGTGGTGCACATCCCCGTCTCCTACAGCGACGTCATGGCGGCACCGGCGCCGCTGCGCTGCACGGCGGTGTCGAGAAGGATGATCAAGATGAAGTTGGTCATGGGATCTCGCGAATCTGTGGACTGGCTCCCCCGCGTGGGCGAGCATCGATATCTCGATGACAAGGCACGGCCGCCCCGCGCCTGGCGAGCCGTGGCGCCGGAGGCGCCGTCAGCTCAGGCTGTTGCTCAGCCGCTACAGCCGGACAGCATGCTGCCGCAACGGCCCCAGTCGAGCCAGAGGCGGCGGGTGAGCAACTGCTGCAACGTCACGTCCACGTTGCGCCGGAGCCTACCAGAATCCCGACTTGGCGGGTCAAGTTTCATGCCGAGGCAGTTCCGCCGTCGGCCCCCCGCCGCGCTCACGCCAGGGTTCGCAGGCACCGTTCCAGGGATGCGAGCGCCTCGCCGGCGTCACTGCCGTGCGCGCGAATCACCAGGCTGGTGCCGCCCGTGGCACCGAGTCCGAGCACACCGAGGATGCTCTTGGCGTCGGCCTCCCTGTCGCCGGAAACCAGGGTGATCCGAGCCGCGAAGGTCATGGCCGGCGCGCACGAAGATCCCCGCGGGGCGCGCATGCAGGGCGACGCCGTCGGGGAGGGCCACGGCGACCTCAGAACTTTCGGGCATCACGCGCCCCCTCGGCGGCCGCGGCCACCTCGCCGACGACGGCCCGCTGGAGGCCACCACCCCCGCCGCCACCGCGCCCTCGACCAGCGGTGCGTCGACCAGCCGGAAGCGTCCGTTGGATTCGAGCGCTCTCGAGGAGGTGACGCACCACCAGGACGGAGCTGCCGAGGTCGAACAGCACGACGACCCCGTCGCCGGTGTCGGCGTTCTCCAGCGCCGCCTCCACCTTCTCGCCGCTGGTGCCCAGGCGTCCGTCGGAGCTCCCGCCGGCCGTCTCGACGTGCACCGCCTCGCCGGCCACCTGGCCGACGATCTCGGCGAGCCCGCCGGCAAGGGCGGCGCTGTGCGACACCAGTACAATCCCGACCACGTCGTCTCCATGTGTCCGGCTTCCGCGCCCGCAGTCTATACTACCGACTAACATTCAGCAATGCCGAATACCTCGCGTCGTACGACGATCCAGGCCATCGACCGGGCGGCGGGCATCCTCCAAGCCCTTGCCAGCGGTCCCCAGCGCCTGGGCGTGAGCGAGCTGGCGGCTCGGCTCGGTCTCGCTCGACCCACCGTGCACGGCATCCTCCAGACGCTTGTCGCTCACGGCTTCGTCGAGCAGGACGCCGCCTCGGACAAATACCAGCTCGGCCCGGGCCTGCTCCAGCTGGGGTACTCCTACCTCGACCTCAACGAGCTTCGGGCGCGTTCGAGCGCCTTCGCAGACCGGCTGGCGATCCGTACCAACGCGGCCGTCCGCGTCGGTGTCATGCATGGACCGGCGATCGTCGTCGTCCATCACGTCTTCCGTCCCGACTCGACATTCCAGGTGCTCGAGGTGGGCTCGCAGCTACCTCTCCACGCGAGCGCGCTCGGCAAGGCGGTGCTGGCCTTCCTGCCGGTCGACGCGCTCGAAGGTCTGCTGTCCGAAGAGCTGCCGCGACTCACCAAGCGAACCGCCAACGCGGCAACCCTGCGTTCGCAGCTCCGAGCGATCCGCGACGACGGCATCGCGACCGAACGGGATGAGGCGATCCTCGGGGAGGCCAGCATCGCGGCGCCGATCTTCGACCAGAGCCAGCAGGCGGTCGGCGCCATCGGTGTCGTCGGCGACACCGAGCGGATCCTCGCGGCCGGCGCCGTGAGGGGAATCTCCACCGCCGTCGTCGAGGCCGCGCGAGGGGTGTCGCGGGCGCTCGGTGCCTCCCAATGGCCCGCGCTGGAGGCCGGCTGACCTCCGCTCCCGAGCCACCGCTGCGCACCGGCAAACGCGGGGCTTGACAGACCTCTGGCACAAGCGTAGATTCCCGAACGACATTCGACATTGTCGAACCGATCTTCGGGTGACGAGAGGAGGAATCTGGGGTGTTGTACTCGAAGCCGCAGCGGGCTATTTCGGAGGCGTTCGGGACCGCGGCGCTTGTGCTCGTGGGACCAGGGATCGGTGGTGGCGACCCTCAAGCTGGCCGGGAAGACCGCGCCATTCACCGGGGCTGATCTTCTCGGCATCTCCTTCGCGTTCGGCCTGATCATCACCGCACTCGTCTACGCGCTCGGCAAGGTGAGCGGGCTGCCACATCAACCCTGCGGTGACCTTGCTCTCGCGGTCACCAAGAGGATGGCCTGGCGGGACGTCCCCTTCTACTGGGCGTCTCAGTTCGTCGGAGCCGTCGTCGGCGCCTTCGGCATCTGGGCCATCTTCGGCCAGGCCGGAATCGACCTCGGCCTCGGCCACGCCGCCTTCAACCCGACACCACCTCGTACGCCGCTGCCGCTCTCGCCGAGTTCCTCGGCACGGCGCTCCTCATGCTCGCCATCCTCGGCATCGTCGACACGCGCTCCCCGGGCGACCGCGCGGGCATCGTGATCGGCGGCGTCGTGATCGCCATCATCATGGTGGTGGGGCCGATCACCAATGCCTCGCTCAACCCTGCCCGTGCGTTCGGTCCCGACCTGGTGGCCGCGATCGGCGGCGGCAGAGATCGACTGGGCACAGTTCGTCCCGGTGTACCTCCTGCCCGGGTTGGTGGGAACCGTGGCCGCAGCTTTCTTCTACGACTTCCTCGCCCAGCCGCGCATCCAGGAGCGTCCGATCGCCGACGGCCGTGACCCATCCCGATCAACTCAGTCGAGGCGCCGGCGTCGCCGGTCCGGCCGCCGCCCGCTGAGGAGAGATAACAATGGCAACAGCCGTCCGACGCATGCGCAAGTTAGTCAACGAGCCCGAGCGAGCTCGTCAAGGAAGCCCTGGTCGGGGTGGAGGCTGCGCACGCAGACCTGCTCCGCTACGACCGCGAGAACCAGATCCTGGTGAGCCCGGACCGCCCCGCGCAAGGGAAAGGTGGCGATCATCTCCGGCGGCGGCTCGGGCCATGAGCCGCTGCACGGTGGGTTCGTCGGCCTCGGGATGCTCGACGCCGCCTGCCCCGGTGAGGTCTTCACCTCGCCCGTCCCCGACCAGATGGTGGCCGCCACCAAGGCGGTGGACGGCGGCGCCGGGGTGCGTGCACATCGTCAAGAACTACACCGGCGACGTGCTGAACTTCAGGATGGCCGCCGACAGGTCGCTGACGACGGCATCAAGGTCGAGGCCGTCGTCATGGACGACGACGTGGCCGTGCAGGACTCGCTGTACACCGCCGGCCGGCGCGGCGTCGGCGCCACAGTGCTCGCCGAGAAGATCGCCGGCGCCGCCGCGGAGCGCGGCGATGACCTGGCGGCGGTCGCCGGCTTCGCACGCGACGTCAACGCGCGCGCGCGCTCGTTCGGGATCGCGCTCTCGTCGTGCACCCCGCCGGCGTCTGGGAGTGCCATCTTCGACCTGCCCGAGGGTGAGATGGAGATGGGCATCGGCATCCACGGCGAGCCGGGCCGGCGTCGTGCGCCGCTGGGCAGCGCGTCGCGAGATCGCCGACCTCATGGTCGAGGCGGTGATCGACGACCTCAAGCCGAGCCGGGCGGCGAGGCTGCTCGTCTTCCTCAACGGGATGGGTGGCACCCCGCTGCTGGAGCTGTACCTGATGTACGCGGAGGTCGAGCGACGCCTGCGCGCCGCCGGGCTACACGTCGTCCCGTTCCCTGGTCGGGCAACTACATCACCTCGCTCGAGATGGCGGGCGCGTCGTTGACGCGTCCTCGAGCTGGACGACACCACGACCGCTCTCTGGGATGCGCCTGTCCACACCGCGGCGCTGCGCTGGGGCGTTTGATAGCCTTGCTGACCGCACCACCCTCATGGATGCCAAGACCGTCACGACCTGGATGAATGAGGTCGCCGGCGCAGTGCGTGCCGAACGCGATTACCTGATCCAGCTGGACGCCGCCATCGGCGACGGGATCACGGCATCAACATGACCCGTGGCTTCGACGCGGTGGTCCGTGCCCTCGCGCAGGAGGAGGACGGCACCCCGGGAAAGCTTCTGACACTGGCCGGAAAGACGCTGGTGTCGTCGGTCGGTGGCGCGAGCGGGCCCCTGTGGGGTTCCGCCCTCCGCCGCGGCGGACGCGCGCTGGGCGATGCACAGATCTTCAACGCGGAGAGCTCGTCGAGGCCCTCGAAGCGGCGCTCGCATCCGTCGTCGATCTCGGCGCCGCGGTGCCCGGTGACAAGACCATGGTCGATGCGCTGCAGCCGGCCGTGACCGCCCTGCGCCGCGAGGTGGACGCCGGCACGACCGCTCCCGGTGGCGATGCGCCACGCCGCCGAGGCCGCTGAGGCCGGGATGAGAGCGACCGTCCCGATGCAGGCGCGCAAAGGCCGCGCCTCATACCTCGGCGAGCGCTCGGTCGGCCACATGGACCCGGGCGCCACCTCGACGGCGCTCATCGTGCGAGCACTCGAGCGGACCGTCGCCGGCATCGCAATGAGCGGGGAACGTCGGCTGCTCGGCAGCCCGCCTCGCCGGGGCTGGGCTGCGGACCCGTCCGGCAGTGGCGGACCACCGGTCCCGACGCTCGCTCGCCGCTGACCGATGGAGGAGCGCGACCGAGGCTGTGCGTCAGGCGATGGCTGCTCTCGACGCGGCGGGGACTGAGGTGGCTGCGCTCGCGTCCCGCCTCGAGCGACGCGGATGCAGAGATCCTCGAGACCGGTGTGTTGATGGCCTCCGACCCGGCGCTCCGCGCGGACGTCCACCGGATGGTCAGCGTCGACGGCCTGGGCGCAGCGGCCGCGCTCGTCGCGGCGGCGGACGCCCAGGCGGCAGAGCTCGACGCGATCGACGATGCCTTCCTCGCCGCGCGCGCCGCCGACGTACGCAGTCTCGGCCGCCGCGCCGCGCGCGCAGCCCAAGGCATCAACAACCCGACCGACCAGCACGGGCCGGGTGGAGTCGTCGTTGCCCGCGAGCTCGGACCCGCGGACGTCGCTGAGCTGAGCGCCGCGACCGCCGCCATCGCGCTCGCCGGCGGCGGCGCAACCGACCACGCCGCGATCGTGGCCAGGTCCCTCGGCGTCCCCATGGTCGTGGGTGTCGGCGACCAGGTCCTTGACGTCATCGACGGCGCGATGGTGGTGGTGGACGGGGATGCCGGCGCGGTGCTCACCGAACCAGACGTCTCCCATGTCGAGGCGGCCCAGGACGCGGCGGCGGCGCGAGCCCAAGCCCGCCTGCGTGCGCGGGCGACGAGCGCGGGACCGGCAATGACCAGCGATGGCGTGCACATCGCCGTCCTCGCCAACGTGGCCTCGCGCTGCGGAGCTCGACAGACGCGCTGGCGTCGGGAGCCGACGGGGTCGGCTTGATCCGAACGGAGCTGGCGTTCCTCGACCGCCGAATGGCCAACCGTCCTCGACCATGAGCTCCTGCTCGGTGCCCATCCTCGCGCGGCTGGCCGGCCGGCCTGCGACCGTCCGTCTTCTCGATTTCGGCGGTGACAAGACGCCGGCGTTCGTCGGTGCACACGATGGTCGCGGTATCGAGCTTGCTGCTCCGCCGTCCGGACGCGTTGAGGGACCAGCTCGTGGCGGTCCTGGAGGCGGGGAGAGGGACGGAGCTGCGCCTGCTCATTCCGATGGTGGTGGAGCCCCGCCAGGTCGCGCGCCGTGCGACAGGTGGTGATCGAATGCGCCGCGTCCGCGGGCGTGCGCGCTTCCCCTGATCGGTGCCATGATCGAGGTGCCCGGGGCTGTCGCGCTTGTCGACCAGATCGTGCGCGAGGTTGATTTCGTCAGCATCGGCACCAACGACCTGACTGCTCTCCAACTCGGCCTCGACCGGTCCGCGCCCGGGAGCAAGCCCGCACACCATCCGGCGGTGTTGCGTCTCGTCGCCGCCGTGTGTGCTGTGTGCCCGCGCGGCACGGGTCACGGTGGCGGTCTGCGGTGAGGCCGCCTCAGATCCCGTCTTCCATGCCCCTGCTCGTCGGGGCGGGAGTCGACTGAGCTGAGCGTGGGATCGTCGCGTGTCGCGACCGTTCGGGACTGGGTGCGCGCCCTCGATCACCGCGCCGCCGCCGCTGTGACCGCTCGCGCGCTCGAGCTGGAGAGCGCTGAGGACGTCGAGCGGCTGGCCGAACCATTCCTTGCATCGATGGCGTCGTGATGCGCCAGTCCCGGACGGGACCACCGACAGGATAAGCGTCGCTCGACAACGGCCCGGCGCGGTCGCCGCATCACCGTCGACGCGGGTGGTACACCGATGCTAGCCTCTCGTCGCCTGTCGACTGCTCTCCACCGGGGGAACGCGTGCGATGACCGAGGCGGCCAAGCCCGAGAAGGCGTCGTCCGAGAGCGTGCTCAGCGCCCTCGACTCCCACATCCCCGGCTCCCTGTACTGGTACCTCGCCCTGCTCGCCTGCGTCGGCGGATTCCTCTTCGGGTACGACACCGCCGACATCGGGTCGGCGCTGCCGTTCATCCCGTACCAGCTCTCTGACTTCGCTGTCGGGTACCTCGTCGCCGGCGCATCGGTGGGGGCGGCGGTCGGCGCCCTGGCGGCCGGGCCGTTGACAGACCGATTCGGCAGGAAGTCGCTGCTGATCATCGACGTGTGCATCTACGCCGTCGGCGCGCTCCTTTCCGCGCTGGCGGTGAACGCGCCCATGCTGCTCGGCGCGCGCACGCTCATCGGGCTCGCCATCGGGGCCGACTCCGCCATCGCGACCGCGTACATCGCCGAGTTCGCGCCGCGCAACCGGCGGGGCGCGCTGAGCCTGATCCAGCAGTGGATGATCACCGTGGGCATCCTCGCCTCCTACCTCATCGCGCTGGTGATCCTGCGGCTCGCCCCAGGTTCGGCGACCAGCTCCGGCTGGCGGCTGATCCTCGGTCTGGGCGCGCTGCCGGCTCTCATCGGCGTCGCTCTCCGCGCCCGGATGCCGGAGTCTCCGCGCTGGCTCATGGAGAAGGGCCGTGTCGCAGCAGACCAGCAAGGCGCTTGAAGCAGCTGGGGATCGACGTGTCCACCGCGCAGGTGCGGGAGGCGGCTGACCATGCAGGCGCTGCTGCGAAGGATCGCAAGGGCCGGCGGAAGGAGCTGTGGACACCCGGGCGTGAAGCGCGCGCTGATCATCGTCTGCGTCTTCTTCGTGTTCCAGCAGATCACCGGCATCAACGTGCCCTTCTACTACGGACCGCGCGTGATGTCCGACTTCTTCAAGGGGCCGGCCTCAGATGCGGTGAGCGCCGCCATCGCCGGCGTCGAGGTCACCGCCATCCTCGGCGCTGTCAACGTGGTGGCGACGTACTTCGGCTTCCGCTGGATCGACAAGATGGGCCGCCGCCCGCTGGCGCTCGGCGGCTTCGCCGGCATGATGGTGTTCATCCTCGTCGCCGCCCTGGGCGTCGCCTACATGACCGGCGTGCCGAAGACGGTGGTGGTGATGGTGGGCTTCAGCTTCTTCATCACCTCCTTCGCCATCGGCGTCGGTGGCACCGGCTGGCTGATCCAGGGCGAGTACTTCCCGACCGACGTGCGCGGGCGTGCTGCGGCCATCGCGGCCGGCGTCGACTGGCTGGCCAACTTCGCGATCATCGAGGCGTTCCCCACGCTGCAACCAGCGCTTCGGCCTCGCCTGGGTGATGGTGGGGTTCGCGGCGCTGGCGCTGCTGGCCATCCTGTTCGTCGCGCGCTTCCTGCCCGAGACCAAAGGACTGTCGCTCGAGAGGGTGGTCGGCCAGTTCGAGCGTCGCGGCCGGCGGAAGACATCGCGCGACTGACCGGCAGGCGGCGGGCGACCGCCGACCGGTACTCTCGCGGCGAATGGCCAGGCTGATCTACTCCGCGATCGCCTCGCTCGACGGCTACGTCGCGGACGAGCACGGCGGCTTTGACTGGGCGGCTCCTGATGACGAGGTGCACGCGTTCGTCAACGAGCTGGAGAGGCCCGCGGGCACGTATCTCTACGGGCGCCGGATGTACGACACCATGGTCTACTGGGAGACAGTGGACACCGCCGACCAGTCGCCGGTTGTTCGCGACTACACGGCGATCTGGCGCGCGGCGGACAAGGTCGTGTACTCGCGGACGCTGCTGGACGTGTCGAGCGCTAGGACGCGCCTCGAGCGTGACTTCGACCCGCAAGCCATCCGGGAGATGAAGAGCACCGAGACCCGCGACATCACCGTCGGCGGCCCAGGGCTGGCGGGGCACGCCATCACGGCCGGGCTCGTCGATGAGCTCCACATCTTCATCGCACCGGTGGTGGTGGGTGGCGGAACGCGGTTCCTTCTCCCGAGCGTCCGGTTGACACTGGTGACGCTCGACGAGCGCCGATTCGGCAACGGGGTGGTCTACGCGCGCTACGCCGTCGGGTGACCAGGTGAGCCATCCCCACCGGCGGAGCGTGGCCCTCCAATCGAGGCCGCACTGATTTCAGGCATCCCGCACGATGACCCGCTGCCCACACAGGGCCGAGGATTGCGTCATCACCCCCAGCCATTGGAGGAGCGGTCATGCAGTTGTTGACAATCCCGGCCATGACACCGCCGGCAGACGAATCGTGCATGTCCCAGGGCGGGCTGGTCGATCGGCAGACCGCCGCAGCCGAGTGCGTCGTCCTGTGGACCGATGCGCCGCGCTCGCGCGAGTCCGTGATGCGAGACCCTGCCGCCTGCCCGGTGTGTGCGACAGACCACCGGGCCCAGTGAGGCCGCAGTGTGCACAGCGCGAACCGACGCCGCACACGCGCGTTCGTCGGTGTGGACTACTGTGAGCGCCGCCGCCCCTGGCGTCGCGGCACCACACCGTCCGCCGGCACGCACGGAGCCCGCCATTCCCGCCACCCCGGCTCCTCTCACGGAGCCCGCCGTCGTCGACCGGCTACGCGCCGCGGGGTGCGTGTTCGCGGAGGAGGAGGCGCGCCTGCTGCTCTCCGCCGCCCGCACGCCCGCGGAGCTCGTGGCGATGGTGGAGCGCCGCGGCGCTGGGGGATCCGCTGGAGTACGTCACCGGGTGGGCCCTCTTCTGTGGGCTGCGAATCGCGGTCGAGCGCGGCGTGTTCGTGCCGCGCCACCGCAGCGAGCTGCTCGTCGCCGAGTCGGTGGCTCGCGCGCCGCCCGGGAGCCGTGGTCGTCGACATGTGCTGCGGCTCCGGCGCGATCGGCGCCGCCGTCGCGCACGCGGTGCCCGGCATCGTGCTGCACGCGGCGGACATCGACCCGCTGGCCATCGCGGGCGCACGCCGCAACCTCGCGCCTGTCGACGGTCACGTCCACCGCGGCGACCTGTACGAGGCACTCCCAGGAGCGCTGCGCGGCGGCGTCGACGTGCTCGTCGCGAACGTTCCCTATGTTCCGACCGAGGAGATCGAGATGCTTCCGCGCGAGGCGCGCGACCACGAGCCGCGCGCGTCCCTTGATGGGGGAGGGGACGGCCTGGACGTGTTTCGTCGCCTCACGGCCGGAGCCAGCGAGTGGCTGGCTCCGGCCGGCCATCTCCTGGTGGAGGTGAGCGCTCAGCAGGCCGCGACTGCCCGCTCCATCGTCGTGGCAGGAGGACTGGCCGCACAGGTCGCGGTCGATGACGAGCTGGAAGCGACGGTGGTCATCGGCGCCAAGCCGGGTCGGAGCACACCGGCGGCCGGGCAGCGGCCGGCGGGACGCCGCGAGGATCTCAGACGCGCGCGCCGACGCCGCGCCTCGACAGGGAGTCGATCGAGACGGCCAGGATCAGCACCAGCCCGGTGACGATGTACTGCCACTCCACGTGGAGTCCCAGCAGGAACATCCCGTTGTAGATACCGCCGATCACGAGCCCGCCGAGGACCCCGTGGATCACGCGACCGCGACCACCGAACAGGCTCGTCCCACCGATGACCGCGGCGGCGACAGCGTACAGGGTCAGCTGGCCGCCGTTGATGTTGTTCGACGCGCCGCCGAGATACGAGAAATACAGCATGCCCGCGAGCCCAGCGGTCATCGAGCAGAGGACGAAGGCCACCGTGCGAACCCGGGCCAGGTTGACGCCTGCGCGACGCGCCGCCTCGGCGTTGCCACCGATCGCGTAGAGGTACCGTCCGAACCGGGTTCGCTCGAGCAGCACCATCCATATCGCCAGCACTCCGAGCACGATCGGGATGACCCACGGGACGCCCGCGAGTGTCCCGAAGTGGGCCCGGTTGACGCTGCAGATGGCGACCACCACGACACCCACGACGGCGATGAAGCCGATCTTCATGACAGTCAGCCCGAGCGGCGGCGCGACCAGCCCGCTGCGGCGGCGGCTGCTGTCTCGCAGCCACAAGGTGGCGCCGAGCAGAGCGACGATGACCAGCATGGCGATCCAGCTCACCGTCGGGTCGACGGTGCCGTACATGAGGTTGGAGATCATGTGGATGTTGTTCGAGTCACCGGCGAGCGGCGGGTAGCCCGAGAATGGGCCGAAGCCGAGCACGATCAGGCAGGCGCCGTTGGCGATCAGGAAGCCGGCGAGGGTGACGATGAACGATGGGATGTGCATGCGCGTGATCAGCGTGCCCTGGAGGAAGCCCCATACGCCGACGACGACGAGCCCAGCGACGATCGCAACCCACCACGGCCAGTTGCTCGTGGCGGGCTGCACGAGTTGGATCGTGACGATGCCGGCAAGCGGCCCGACATAGCCGACGGAGAGGTCGATCTCGCCGAGCACCAGCACGAAACACTCGGCCATCGCAAGCACCATGAACACGGCGCTCTGCTGGAAGAGGTTGACGATGTTCCCCGCGGAGAGGAAGACGTGGTTCGGGCTGATGGCCTGGAACACGACCGCGATCAGCACCATGCCCGCGACCACCGGCAGCACGCCGCTGTCGCCGTTGCGAAGCCGTGCAAGCCAGCCGCGGAAGTACTCGCCGAGCGTCTGCGCGACGAGCGCCGGCGGAACCACGAGCGCGGCCGCCGCAGTGGCCGCGGTAGGGTCCTCGACCTCTCCGGCCGTGCCGTTCGGCTGCCCGGACGCTGTCGCCACCTTGTCGTCGTCCAGCCGGGCCACGGCTACGCCCCCTGCGCCGCGGCCGTCGCTCCAGCGCGGCTGGATGCACCGGTCGTCATGTACTCGACGAGGCTCTGCCTGTCGAAGTTGGACGCCGGGCCCTGGATGACCATGCGCCCGAGGTGGAGCACTGCGACCCTGTCGGCCACCTCGAAGACGTCGTTGAGGTTGTGGGAGATCAACATGACGGCCAGGCCGTTGTCACGGAGGCGGCGAACCAGGTCGAGGACCTGCCTGGTCTGCACTACGCCGAGCGCGGCGGTGGGCTCGTCGAGGATGACGAGCTTGGAGTTCCACATCACCGCCTTGGCCACCGCAACCGATTGGCGCTGACCGCCGGACAGCGAGCCCACCGGCTGGCGGATCGACCGCACCGTCGTCACCCGCAGGCCGGCCAGTGTCTTGCTGGCCTCCCGCTCCATCTCATCCTCATCGAGGAAGCCCCGCCGCACCCGTTCGCGTCCGAGAAACATGTTCTGGACGATGTCGAGGTTGTCTGCGAGCGCGAGGTCCTGGTAGACGGTCTCGATGCCCAGCCGGGACGCCTCGCGCGGGCTGTTGATGTGGACCGGGCGCCCATCCCACGAGATCTGCCCGTGGTCGGGCGGATGGATACCGGAGATGCAGCGTGTCAGGACGGACTTGCCGGCTCCGTTGTCGCCACAGAGCGCGGTGATCTGTGCGGCCGGCAGGTCGAGGTCGACCTGGTACAGCGCTTGCACGGGTCCGAAGTGCTTGTCAAGACCTCGCACCGTCAGGAGGGCGTTGGCGTCCAGCGAGGCGGCCTTCTGGGTCACGTCACCGTGCCCTGGGCACCGCGGTCGGACACGGGCGACACCTCATGGCGGTGGGCATTATGGCCTCTCCTTGCAAAAGGTGTGAGGCACCGCCGCGCGCGCGGCGGTGCCTCCGATGGCGACCTTGCCTACGGGGTGATCCCGGCGGCGGAGCAGACGCTGGCGCCGACCGCGGTGCACAGCGTGGTTGCGGACACGAACTTGTCCTTGATGACAGTCGTGGCCATGTTCGTCGAAGTCGACCCACTGGGGGGTCAGCAACGAGGCGGGCTCGGTGCTACCGGGACCGCTCGCCGGCTTGGTCGTGCTGTTTGCCAGGCTCGTCGGCGGCGTCTGGCCGGCACGCAGGATGGTGGCGATGGCCACGGCGTCCTGGGCCTCGAGGTACACCGCCTTGTAGACGGAACCGCATTGGAATCCCTGGAGGACGTTCTCCATGCCCTGGAGGGTGGCGTCCTGACCGGTGGTCGGGATCTTCTTTGCGGCCACGTTGTTGTTCTTGAGCACGGTGATCACCGCGTTCGCCAGCCCGTCGTTGGCCTCGATCGTCGTGTTGATCTCAGGATGGGCGGTGAACTGCTGCTGGAACACGTTCTGGCCAGCGACGTTGTCCCACTTGGACGCGACCTGGTCACCGACCAGGGTCCACCCCGCGCTGTTGGTCTTGCCTGCCGCTTCCGGGGTGGTTGTGTCACCCCAGACCACGGAGTTGTAGCCCTGGGCGAACGACACCGCGTTGGGGTCGGTGTCCTCACCGCCGTTGAGCGTGAAGACCTTGGGGGTGGCGACGCCCCAGGCCTGCACGCAGGTCTGGACACCCTTGCCGATCAGCTTGCCGACCTGGACGTTGTCGAAGCTCACGTAGTAGGTGTTGGTGCCCTGGAACGTGGCTCGGTCGTAGCTGATGGCAGCGACACCGTGCGACTGGGCCAGAGCCTGGATCTGGTTGCCGACGGTGCTGTCGAGCGGGTCGAAGACGAGGACGGCCGCACCCTGGGTGATGTCGGCCTGGGCAAGGGCGAGCTCGGTGGCGTCATTGCCCTGCGCATTGTCGATCTTGAAGTCGGAGCTGCTGTAGCCCGCCTCGGTGAAGGCCTTGGTGAGGTACGGCAGATCGAAGTTGACGTACCGCGTGGACGACGTGGTGTCCGGGAGGATGACGCCGACCATGCCGTGCCCGGCGGCGGTCAGCCCCTTGAACTGGCTCATGATGGAGAACGAGCTGTCAAAGGACGAGACGCTGAGCCCGGAAGGGATGGATGCGCCGCCCCCCGAGGACGAGGCCGGTGAGTTCGTCGTGCTGCTGCCGCACGCCACCGCCACCGCGGCCACGCCGACAACCGCTCCCCACCGTGTGGCGCGGGTTATCGCCGCCCGTGCCCTTGTTGTTGATCCGCATGCCTGGGTCCTCCTGTGTTAGCCCGCTAATGAGACTTGATGGGCGTGTGCCCTGTCATGGCTGTCTGTTCGGTCGTGCGCACCGTACGGCGCGAGGCTGTCGCTCTCCTGCAGCGCGAGCGCCAGCGCTCCGAGGACGCCGGCGCGCTCGGAGAACGCACCGGTGGTGATCTGCGGCGCGTGAGCGGGAAGCATGGTGCGGCGCGCGATCGAACTCCCGAATCGCCGAGAGAAGCACCTCACCGGACGCGGCGAGCTCGCCGCCGACGATGATCAGCTGCGGGCTCAGCAGGTTGCACAGGTTGGCGAGCGCCACCCCGATGTGGCGGCCCGCGTCGGTCAGCACGCGCCGGCAGCCGACGTCGCCCTCGTCGCTGAGCCGGAGCAGGTCGGTGACGGTGAACTCCGCCGGGAAGCTCCTGCGCAGCAGCTCGAGGAGCGCAGGTGCGGCCGCGAACATCTCCAGGCAGCCGCGGTTGCCGCACCGGCACAGGGGACCGTCCTCCTCGATGGTGGTGTGACCGATCTCGCCGGCATAGCCCGCCACGCCGCGGTAGAGGTTGCCGTTCAGGACGAGACCCGCGCCGATGCCGGTGGACACCTTGATGTACGCGAAGTCGGTGAATCCCGCGACCAACGCCCCAGAGGCCTTCGGCGAGCGCACCGAGGTTGGCGTCGTTGTCCACGGTGGTGCGGATGCCGAGCGCCTCCTCGAAGGCCGAGGTCACGTCGAAGCCTGCCCAACCGGGCAGGATCGGCGCGGAGAGGGTGCGGCCGGCATCGCGGTTGGTCGGTCCCGGCAGTCCCACCGCCAGCACCTGCACGTCGGACGATCTGGGCGCCGGCGCCGCTGACCAGCTCCTTGAAGATCCGTGGCCGCCTCGGCGACGCTGGAGGCCGCCTCGTGTCCGTAGGGGAGGGTCAGGTACGTCTCACCGCGCACGGTGTGGGTGAAGTCGGCGACCGCGGCCCGC
Source organism: Candidatus Dormiibacterota bacterium (assembly GCA_963751755.1). Taxonomy (GTDB): domain Bacteria; phylum Chloroflexota; class Dormibacteria; order Aeolococcales; family Aeolococcaceae; genus Aeolococcus. The sequence continues at coordinate 115,547 of CAVVVH010000003.1, forward strand.
ATGTGGTGGTTGCCGAAGTCGATGCCGGCGACCAGGCCCGTCGACGGTTCCAGGGTCACCTCGGAGACCCGCCTGCCGTTGCGCAGCACCTCGGAGGTGCGGGCGAGGCCCTGGCTGGTCAGCTCGCGGACGATGTTCGACACCGACGCATGCGAGAGGCCGGTGGCGCGCGAGATCTCGGCCTGGGTCAGGGGGCCGTTGAGACGCAGGATCGTCAGCGCCTCATGGCGATTGGCGCGCCGAAGATCCGCCAAGAGACCCACCGCCGCTTCGCCGTCCCGCCATGGCGCGGACTTTGCGCGGCGGGCGGGGCCGCTGTCAAGCTTTGACGGCCGCCGGGCCAGTTTGCGCGTCCATCCCGTCAGAACGTGACAGTTCGTACGCTAACGCACCAACTGATCGCCTCTGCCGGCCAGCTCTGTGACACGGCGAAGAATCTCGTCGCGCACCACTCGGACGGTGCCGATGTCCCGACCGGCCGGGTCCTCGAGCTCCCAGTCGAGGTAGCGCTTGCCCGGGATGAACGGACAGGCGTCGCCACACCCCATGGTGACCACCACCTCGGCCCACTCGGCGTCGGCGTCGTCGAGCGCGCGGGGCACGCGGCCGGAGAGGTCGACGCCGACCTCGCGCATCACCGTGATGACCTCCGGGTGCACCTGTTCGGCCGGCTGCGATCCCGCCGAGCGAGCCTCACCGCCCAGCTGCTCCCAGAACGCCTGGGCCATCTGCGAGCGACCGGCGTTGTGGACGCAGACGAAGAGCGCGCGCGGCAGGGTCGACGTGGTCATGAGGGTGTCTCCTGGCGCACGACCACAGCGTGCTGCGGCGTCGGTGAAGTGTGGATACAGCGCCCGGATCGCGAGCAGCGCGACCGCCGCGCCGACCGGCTGGAAGACGACGAATCCAGGAACCGACAGCGGGGAGATGCCGGCGAACGTGTCGGAGAACATGCGCGCCACGGTCACCGCCGGGTTGGCGAAGCTGGTCGACGACGGTGAAGAAGTACGCGCCCGCGATGTACGCGCCCACCGCGAACGGCGCCAGGTGGTTGCGAGACGCTGCGGGCCAGCCCGAAGACCACCAGGAGCAGGCCGAAGGTCGCCACCGCTCTCGGCGAGCCACAGAGCCCCGACCCGCTGCGCTGCTTGGCGGAGATCTGCAGCGCCGGCAGCGAGAACATGAGGTTGGCGACGCAGTGTCCCGGTGAACGCGCCGGCCACCTGGGCGACGACGTACGCGGGCACCTCGCGCCAGCCCAGCCCGCCGAAGCGCGGCGTCGAGCACGCTCACCAGCGGGTTGAGGTGCGCGCCCGACACGGCCCCGACCGCGAGGATGATCGCCACCAGCGCCGCGCCCGTGGCGAGCGCGTTCTCGAGCAGCTGCAGGCCGCGTGTCGGATGGGCTGAGGCGCTGCGCCGCGATGCCCGAGCCCACCACTGCGATGAGCAGCAGCGCGGTGCCGATGAACTCGGCGAGAGCGCGCCGCCTCAGCAGCACGCGGCGGCGGCGCCGCTGGGATCGCGTCGCGCACGCGCCGGCGCCGCACGTGCCGTTCGCGCGCAGCGTCGAGGTGTGCGATGCGTCGCGCGTCGGCGAGCACCGTGTACACCTCCCACGGCGCGCCGTCGGGATCGCTGACCCAGACCTTGTCCTGCAGCGCGTAGCAGCACTCGACGCCGTCCTCGACGGCGGTCTCCACGCCCTCGCTCGGCCAGGCGGCGTGTCGTCGCCACGACCTCGTCGGTGGAGGACACCTCGACGCCGAGGTGGTTGAGCGTGGCCGACCCGGCCGCGGACTCGATGAGCACCAGCTTGAGCGGCGGCTCGCTGATGGCGAAGTTGGCGTACCCGGGGCGGCGCTTGGCGGGCTCGGTCCTGAACAGCTTCGAGTAGAAGGCGACGGCGGCGTCGACGTCGGTGACGTTGATGGCGAGCTGGACGCGGGACACGGCTAGCAGGGCTCCCGGGCACTGGCACGGGCAGGGGCAGTCGCAGGTCATGGCGCACTCCTTGTATCGATGAGCGTCGATTGAACGCTGGCAGCGTAGCGCGTCCCATCGATGCCTGTCAATGGGTAGAATGACGGCATGACCACGATCGCGCGAGCTCCCCCTGGCGGCGACGCCGCGTCAAGGGCTGCTGCCAGGACCTGGCCGAACCGCTTCCCGCACGCGTGGTCGACGAGGCGGCGACGGTGCTGCGCGCGCTGTCCGACCCCACCCGGTTGCAGATGATGGCCATGCTCGCCACGGCGCGCGAGCCGATCTGCGTGTGCGACTTCACCGCGGCGTTCGACCTCGGCCAGCCGACGGTCAGCCATCACCTCGGCCGGCTCCGCGACGCCGGGCTGGTGACCAGCACCAAGCACGGCATCTGGGCGTTCTACGAGCTCGCGCCGACGCTGCCCCCCATCGCGCGGTCCGTTCTCGCCGGCCTGCGGTAGGTCAGCCGGGGATCGGCACCGCGGTGCCCGACACGCGGATGCCGCCGCGCCCCGGGTCGATCCCGACGTGAAGCAGGCTCGGCCGGCCCATGTCGTCGCCCTGGTGGATGGTGATCGTGGCGGGCGGTCGCACCAGCCCGAGCTCGCGCAGGTAGGCGCCGAGCGCCGCCGCCGCCGCGCCGGTCGCCGGGTCCTCGACGACGCCGCCGACCGGGAACGGAACGCGGGAGTGGAAGACCTCCGGGCTCTCGCGCCACACCAGCTGGATGGTGGTCCAGCCCTCGCTGCAGCATGACCTCGCGCAGGCGCGTCGAAGTCGTAGGCGAGCGCCGGCCAGCAGCTCGCGCGAGCGCACCCCGAACACGAGGTGGTGCGCGCCGGCGAAGGCGACCCGCGGCGGCAGTTCCGGGTCGATGTCGGCCGTGCGTCCATCGGAGCGCGGCGAGGCTCTCAGCGACGACTGCGTGCGACGCTTCTCCGACGGCAGGGGTGACGCTGGTCAGCGTGGCCACCGCGTGGCCGTTCCCGCCGGGTCGCACCTGCACCGCAACCTCGCCTGTCATGCGTCTGGAACATGCAGCTCCGTTGCCGGCGCCGTGGTCGGCCAGCGCCACCGCGGAGGCGATCGTCGCGTGCCCGCAGAACGGCACCTCGGCGACGGGGCTGAAGTAGCGCAGCAGGTACTCGCCACGCACCCGCGCGCGGCCAGAGGAACGCCGTCTCGCTGTAGCCGACCTGGTGCGCGATGGCCAGCATCGCCGCGTCGTCGAGGTCGCCGGCGTCGAGCACGATGCCCGCCGGGTTGCCACCGGCGGGGTCGTCCGAGAACGCCGTGTAGCGCAGGACGTCGACGCCGTTCACCACGCGATGAGCATAGACAAGCCGTGCGCGCGCGCCGCGGACCGCCGCTAGTGGCCCTGCAGCCGGCTGACCGCACGCGCCCGCCACGACGGCCGGCCGGTGCGTCGCTCGACCTCATCGGCGCCGCGCATGGCCCGCACGGAGAGGTTGACGCCCAGCCAGCGCAGCGGCTCGGGCTCCCAGCGCCGCGACCGGTGCTGCACCCACGGCAGCGTGGTGAGCGCCGACTCGCGTCCCAGGATGAGGTCGGCGAGGGTGCGCCCGGCGACGTTGGCCGCGGTGACGCCGTCGCCGACGTAGCCGCCCGCCCAGGCGATGCCGGTGGCGGCGGTCGATGCCCACCGACGGGTGCCAGTCGCGCGCCACACCGATGGGGCCGCCCCAGCGGTGGGTCACCGCGAAGCCGCGCAGTCTGCGGGATGAGCTCGTGCAGCGCCTCCTCGAGCGCGCTGAACACGGCGGGGTCGCGGTCGAAGCCGTCGTCGATGCGCGAGCCGAAGTGGTACGGCGCGCCGCGGCCACCGAAGGCGATGCGCCCGTCGCGGGTGCGCTGCGCGTAGATGAGCAGGTGGCGGCCGTCGTTGAGCGTCTCGCCGCGCGACCAGCCCACCTCCGCCCACAGCGCTGTCCGGCAGCGGCTCGGTGGCGATCATCAGCGAGTACAGCGGCAGGAGCGCGCGGCGCTCACCGCGCAGCGTCGCCGTGTACGCCTCGGTGGCGCGGACCACGTGACGTGCTCGAACGGTGCCCTGCGTGGTGACCGCGCGGTGCGGCAGCACCTCGAGCACGGCGGTCTGCTCGGCGATCGCGCCCGCCGGCCCGTTCCACCGCGCGGGCCAGGCCGCGCACCAGCTTGGCGGGGTGGATCCGCGCGCAGTTGGGGGTGTACGCCGCCCCGCGGCAGTCGCGTCACTCGAACATGCGCCGCCGCCTCCGCGGCGTCGAGCCACGTCAGCGCGAGGTCGGCGTCGTCGCGCTGCTGCGACCGCGCAACCTGCGGCGCGCAGCTCCACCTCCTGCACAGGCGTCCGGGCCACGGTGAGCTGGCCGCCGCGGAGCATGTCGGCGTCGATGCGCCTCGCGCTCGAGCGTGGCGGCGACGTCGGCGATGCCCGTCGACCATGGCGCGGTGCATGGCGTTGGCCGCGGCCCGCCCGCACCGGCGCTCGAGCCGCTCCCACGTCACCGGGAAGAGGTCGCTGCACCAGCCGCCGTTGCGTCCGCTGGCGCCGAAACCGGCGATCTCGCGCTCCAGGAGCAGGACCTTCAGCGCCGGGTCGTGGCGCAGCAGGGCGTACGCCGTCCACAGACCGGTGAAGCCCGCACCGACGATGGCGACGTCGACGTCGCGATCGCCGTCGAGCGGCGGGCGCGGGGTCAGGTCGTCGTCGACGGTGTCGAGCCAGAGGCTGAGCCGGCGGTACCGCTCGTGCGATCGCCGCGGTCACGCCTCGATGTTCGACATCACGTGCTTGATGCGCGTGTAGTCCTCGAGCCCGTACAGCGAGAGGTCCTTGCCGTAGCCCGGAGTGCTTGAAGCCGCCGTGCGGCATCTCCGAGACGAGCGGGATGTGCGTGTTGATCCACACGCAGCCGAAGTCGAGCAGTCGCGACATCCGCATCGCCCGGCCGTGGTCGCGCGTCCACACGCTCGACGCCAGCCCGTACTCCACGCTGTTGGCCCAGCGCAGGGCCTCGTCCTCGTCGGTGAACCGCTGCACGGTGACCACGGGCCCGAAGATCTCCTGCTGGATCAGCTCGTCGTCCTGGCGCAACCCGGCGATGACCGTGGCCTCCTGGAAGAAGCCCGGTCCCTCCGCGGCGCCACCGCCGACGGCGACGGTGGCGTGGCTCGGGCACGCGGTCGAGGAAACCGCGCACGCGGGCGAGCTGGTCGCGGTTGTTGAGCGGACCGTACGCCGCGTCGGTGTCGGCCGGCGGTCCGGTGTGGGTGCCGCGCGCCTGCTCGCGACAGGGCGGCGAGGAAGTCGTCGTGCACGCGCGGGCCGGCGAGCACGCGCGTGGCCGCGGTGCAGTCCTGGCCGGCGTTGAAGTACGCGGCGCCCGCGATCCCCTCGGCCGCCGCCGCGACGTCGGCGTCGTCGAAGACGATCACCGGCGCCTTGCCGCCGAGCTCGAGGTGGACGCGCTTGAGGTCGAGCGCGGCGGCCTGCGCGACCTCGCGCCCGGCGCGAACGCTGCCGGTGATCGACACCATCGCCGGGATGTGTGTGACGACCACCGCGGCACCGGTGGTGCGGTCGCCGCACACCACGTTGAAGACTCCCGGCGGCAGCACCTCGCGGGCCAGCTCGGCCATGCGCACGGTCGTCAGCGGCGTCGTCTCCGACGGCTTCAGCACCACCGTGTTGCCGGCGGCGAGCGCCGGGGCGAACTTCCATGCCGCCATCAGCATCGGGTAGTTCCAGGGCGTCACCTGGCCGCACACGCCAACCGGCTCGCGGCGGATCCAGCTGGTGTGCCCGGCCATGTACTCCGCCGACGCGCGGCCCTCGAGGCAGCGCGCCGCGCCGGCCATGAAGCGCACGGTGTCGTAGAGGTACGGCAGCTCCTCGCTCTCGGTCAGCGCGATCGGCTTGCCGGTGTTGCGGCACTCCAGCTCGACCAGCTCGCGGCCGTGCGCCTCGAGGATGTCGGCGAACCGCAGCAGCGCCAGGCTGCGCTCCTTGGGCGTGGCGTCGCGCCACGCCGGGAAGGCGTCGTGCGCGGCGCGGTACGCGTCGTCGACGTCCTCGGCGCTCGACAGCGGCGAATGGGCGAACACCTCGCCGGTCGCCGGGTCGACGATGCGGCAGCGTCTCGCCGGTTCGCGTGCTCCACCGATCGGCCGCCGACGACGTTGCGCACCGTCTCGCTTGTCACTGCCATGCCTGCAACCCCCGTGAGCGAAGTGCCGCGTCAGAACGTGCGCGGCGTGTTGATCCAGAGCACCCGGGTGACCACGCTGCCCCGGGTTCCACCAGCGATGCCTGCGAGTCGACTCGAAGCACAGCGACATGCCGGCCTCGACGTCGAAGTGCTCACGCCGGTCGAGTGTGATCGACAGCGTGCCCTCGAGCACGTAGAGGAACTCCTCGCCGTCGTGGGCGTACTCGCCGCCGCTGCCCTGGCCGGGCTCGACGCTGAACCGCTGCGGTTCGAGCAGCGCGGCGGCCCCGGAGAGGTCCTCGATGCGCACGCCGGGGATGGGGAGGTCGAGCGGCACCACCTCGCCGCCGACGACCTGGCAGGCGGGCGCGGGGACGGCCAGCAGCGCCGTGACCGTGGTGCCCAGCGCCGCGCTGAGCTTCTGCAGCGAGGCGATCGACGGCTGCACCACGCCGCGCTCGACGCCCGACACCAGCGACGGCGACACGCCGGCCTGCGGCGGCCAGCGCCCGCAGGGACATGCCCCGCTCGGTGCGGCGCTCGCGCAGCCGCGTGGCCGAGGCTCCGCCGCCGCCGGCGCGGCGCCGCGACGGCGGCCGCGCGCGCGCGGAGTCCGTGGCGTGCGCGCGCAGGCGGCGTGCGATGGCGTGCACGGCGAGGCCCTCGACCTCGCGCAGGCGGTGCACCTCGCGGGCCCGGGCCACGTCGCCGGCGTCGTACCGCCGCCAGCCGGCGGAGCTGCGCGCCGCACGGACCAGCCCCTGCTGTTCCCAGGCGCGCAGCGTCGAGGGGCTGATGCCGACCATCCGCGCCGCCTCGCCGACCGAGAAACGCGCCGCTGCCGGGCTGCTCACCACCCTCTCCCACACCGCCTGTGGACCCACTTGACGAGCCTACCACCCGCCGCTTAGGGTGTGCGCCGGCCCTTGCAGATGTTCTGCAAGATGGCCCATGGCGCGCGGGAGGTGGGTGCATGGCCACGATGGCAGAGCCGGTGGTTCACGGGACGCCGGTCGCCTCGCAGCTGAAGACGAACACCCTCAACCTCTTCGACACCACGGTCATCGCCACGTCGAGCGTCGCGCCCGCGTACAGCCTGGCCGCGTCGGTGGCGCTGGTGTTCGCGGCGGTGGGGGTGGTCTCGCCGGCGGCGATCATCGTCAGCTTCATCCCGGTCCTGTTCATCGCCGATGGCGTACTACTACCTCAACCGGATGGACCCCAACTGCGGGGCCTCGTATTCGTGGGTGAGCCGCACGCTCAACCCCTACATCGGCTGGTTCTCAGGCTGGGTCCAGCTCGCCGCCAACGTGCTGTTCTGCGCCTCGGCGCCGATCGTGGCCGGCTCGTACACCCTGCAGCTGCTCAACAGCGTGTTCCCCGGGCAGGTCAGCTCGGACGTGGCCGCCGACCCGCACTGGATCGCCGGCGTCGGCGTGGCGTGGCTGGCCCTGGTGACCTTCATGGTGGTGCGCGGCATCCGCATCACCGCCAACTTCCAGTGGGTCCTGGTGGCCATCGAGTACCTGATCGTGCTCGGTTTCGCGCTGGCGGCGATCATCAAGGTCATCGGCGGTCAGCACGCCACCAACTCGCTGTCGTCGGACTGGTTCAACCCCGGCTCGGTCAGCTTCTCGGCCCTGGCCAGTGCCATGGCGCTCGGCGTCTTCTTCTTCTGGGGCTGGGACACCGCGGCGAACGTCAACGAGGAGTCCAAGGACGCCAACGAGAACCCGGGCCGCGCCGGCATCATCAGCATGTTCATCCTGCTGTTCATCTTCCTCATCGCCGCCATCGCCATGCAGCTGGTCATCACCCAGAACGCCTTCGGCGACCCGAACAACTCGACGAACATCCTCTACTACTTCGCCCAGCAGCTGGCGAGCTCGCCGCTCACCTACCTGATGATCCTGGCGGTGGTGTCGTCGACGGTGGCGACGCTGCAGACCACCCTGCTGCCGTCGAGCCGGCTCAGCTTCTCGATGGCCCGCGACGGCGTGTTCCCGAGGCCCTTCGGCATCGTCCACAGGAGCTGGCTGACGCCCTGGGTGGGGACGATCATCACCGCGGTCTTCTCGATGGTCGTCGTCGTGGTGACCCTGCTCTCCGACAGCGTGAGCAGCGTGTTCGCCAACCTCATCCTCAACATCGGCGTGCTCGTGGCCGTGTACTACGGCGTCACCGGGATCGCCTGCTTCTGGGCGTTCCGCAAGGTGCTGACCACGAACGCGCGGCTGCTCGTCTTCGCCGGCATCCTGCCGCTGGTCGGAGGCCTCGCCCTGCTGGCGCTGGGCGGGTACGTCACCTACAACTCCTGGACCACCGACATCACCACCACGCTGCCCGTGCTGGTGGCCATGGCGCTGGGCATCCCGCTGCTCATCATCGCTGTGGCGACCAACCGCTCCGGCTTCTTCCGCGAGAAGACCGTCTCCTACGTCATGGTGGACGGCAGGCTCACCGCGGCGCCCACGGCCACCGTGAGCTAGAGCCCTCGTGCTCGTGAAGCACCATGCCCAACGCTGAGCTGCAGCGGGGGAGAGAGCTTTCGGTCGCTCGAGGCATGGGCTCGACCATGGGCGGGTTCGCGCACTCCGCCCACGGCGCCACGGTGGTCGACGCCGACGGCAGGCGCTTCCTCGACTTCGCCAGCGGCATCAGCGTCACCAACCTCGGCCACGGTCATCCCGACGTGGTGGCCGCCATCCATCGCCAGGTCGACGTGCTGATCAACTCGGGCGGCCCGGTGATGATGCCCGACGTCTACGTGGAGCTCTGCGCGCGCCTCTGCGCGCTGGCGCCGGTGCCCAAGCCCGCCAAGGCGCTGCTGGTGAACAGCGGCGCGGAGGCGGTGGAGAACGCGGTCAAGATCGTCCGCGCGGCCACCGGGACGCCCGGCGATCATCGCCTTCCACAACAGCTTCCACGGGCGCACGCTGATGGCGATGAGCCTCACCGGCAAGGTGCATCCGTACAAGCAGAACTTCGGCCCCTACGCCGCCGAGGTGTACCACGCGACCTTCCCCGACCCGTACCACGACCAGACCACCGACGTCGAGCCTCGATGCGCTCGCCCAGCTGTTCGCCGCCGAGGTCCCGCCCGACCGCGTCGCCGGCGTGATCGTCGAGCCGGTGCAGGGCGAGGGCGGGTTCGTGGTGCCCCCCGACGACTTCCTGCCGCGGCTGTCGCGCCTCCTCCGCGAGCTGGACATCCCGCTCATCGCCGACGAGATCCAGACCGGCCTGGGCCGCAGCGGCGAGCTGTTCGCCGTCAGCCACTGGGGCGTCGAGCCCGACCTCGTGCTGCTCGCCAAGTCGCTCGGCGGCGGGCTGCCGCTCGCCGCGGTGGTCGGCCGCGCCGACCTGATGGACGCGCCCGCGCCCGGCGGGCTCGGCGGCACGTTCGGCGGCAACCCGGTGGCGTGCGCCGCCGCGCTGGCGGTGCTCGACGTCATCGAGCGCGACGACATCTGCGCGCGCAGCCGGCGCGTCGGCGACATCGCGCTGCGCGCGCATGCAGGCGATGCAGGAGCGCCACGACTGCATCGGCGACGTGCGCGGGCTGGGCGCGATGACGGCGATGGAGCTGGTCGCACAACCGCTCGAGCCGCGACCCGGCGCCCGACCTCGCCGCCGCGGTGCTGCGCGAGGCGCACGCGACGCGGCCTGGCGCTGCTCCGTGCCGGCCTGCACGACAACGTCATCCGCCTGCTCATGCCGCTGACCATCAGCGACGACGAGCTGACGCCGGGCCTGGACATCCTCGAGCAGTCGCTCGAGGCCGCCGACCACGGCCACCAGCGCCGCTGATCGCAGCCGCGCACCACGAGGAACTCACCATGCCAACTGACACGACGCACCATCACGCATCGACAGCGCGCGCGTCGCCGAGCTGACCGAGCGCGAGGAGCGCGACTTCCTCGCCAAGCGCCAGCGGTCGCGCGAGCTGTGGCAGAAGGCGACGCGCGTCGATGCCCCGGGGCGTGCCGTCGTCGTTCCAGGACACGCCGCCGCAGCCCGTGTTCATCGACCACGGCAAGGGCAGCCACGTGTGGGACGTCGACGGCAACGAGTACGTCGACTTCCACAACGGCTTCGGCGTGATGGTGGTCGGCCACGCCCACCCCGCGGTGGTGACCGCCGTCAACGAGCGGATGGCGCGCGGCTCGCACTTCGCGCAGCCGGTGCCCGAGGACGTCGCCGTCGCCGAGGAGCTGGCCCGCCGCTTCGGGCAGCCGCAGTGGCGCTTCACCAACAGCGGCACGGAGTCGACGCTCGACGCGGTGCGGCTGGCGCGCGGCTTCACCGGCCGCGAGCGCCTCGTCAAGATCGAGGCGTCGTACCACGGCCACCACGACTCGCTGCTGGTCAGCGTCGAGCCGGCGCGCGACCTGATGGGACCGGTCGAGCAGCCCAACTCGGTGCCGTACTGCGAGGGCATCCCGCGGCGCCAGCGTCGACCTGGTGACCGTGGTGCCGTTCAACGACCTCGACGCGCTGGAGCGCGCCTTCGCCGCCCACGACGACATCGCCGCCGTGGTCGTCGAGCCGGTGATGATGAACATCGGCATCGTCCTGCCCGACGACGGCTACCTCGCCGGTGTGCGCGACATCGCCCACCGCCACGGCGCGCTGCTGATCTTCGACGAGGTGAAGACCGGCGTGACCATCGCCCCCGGCGGCGCCGTCGGAGCGCTTCGGCGTGACCCCCGACCTCGTCTGCCTGGCCAAGGCGATCGGCGGCGGCCTGCCCTGCGGCGCGATCGGCGGCCGCGAGGACGTGATGGCCACGATCACCGACGGACGCGTCGCGCAGATGGGCACGTTCAACGGCAACCCGCTGACCACCGCGGCGTCGCGCGCGACGCTGCTCGAGGTGCTCACGCCCGGCGGCCTACGCGCATTTCGACGCCCTCGCCGAGGAGCTGCAGGGCGGGCTCGACGCGGTCATCGCCGAGCACGACCTGCCCTTCCACGCGCTCACCCTGGCCGCGCGCGGCTGCGTGACCTACCGCAAGGAGAAGGTGCGCAACTACCGCGACTACCTCGACATCGACAAGGCCGTGCCGTACCTGTCGTGGCTGTACCAGAGCAACCGCGGCGTGCTCATGGCGCCGGGCGCCGAGGAGAACTGGACGCTGTCGGTGCAGCACAGCGAGGAGGACGTGCGCCGCTACGTCGACAACTTCGCGGTGTTCGCTCGCGACCTGGTGGGCGCCTGACGAGCTCCGGCACCCGCGCACATCGTTCTCATGGGGATGATGGGCGCCGGCAAGACCACCGTCGGGCGCGCCCTGGCCGCGCGCCTTGGCGTTGCCTACGCCGACAACGACACCGCGCTGGCCGCGCGCACCGGCGAGGACGCGGCGTCGTACGCGCTCGAGCATGGCATCGACGCCCTGCACCGCCTCGAGCACGACATCCTCGATGGACGCGCTGCGCGCCGACGACGGCGCGGTGGTGGGCGCGCCGGGGAGCATCGCGCTCGACCCCGACGCCGCCGCGGTGCTCGCGGGCCAGCGCGCTGTGTGGTTGCGCGCGACGCTCGACACCCTCGCTGCGCGCATCCCGCACGACCCGGTCCGCCCGCTGCTCGGAGCCGCCCCGGCTGCCGTGCTCGCCGCCCTGATGCGCGAGCGCGAGCCGGGGTTCGCGAGCCTCGCCACCAGCGTCGTCGACGTCGACGGCCTGCCCGTCGAGGCCATCGTCGACAGGATCGTCGGCGAGGTCTAGGGCAGGAAGAGCATCGAGTCGCCGAACTCGTGCCACAGGTACCCGCGCTCCAGCGCGGCGCGTAGGCCTCGTCGACAAGCCGCGCGCCCGGCGACCGCCTCGAGCAGGAGCAGGTGGCTCGACTCCGGGGTGTGCAGCCCGGTGATCAGCCCGTTGACGACGCGCGCGGGACGCTCGGGTCCGAGCACGAGGTCGGTCCAGCCGCTGCTGCCGCCGAGCCAGGCCGGCGTCCGCAGCCGTCTCGAGCGCGCGCACCACGGTGGTGCCGACGGCGACCACCCGGCCGCCGGCGCCGCGGGTGTCGCGCGACGAGCCGTGCGGTGCGCGTCCGGGACCGAGTAGCGCTCGGGCGCCGGGAGGCTCGTGGAACTCCGGGCTGGAGACCCCCGCGTGCAGCGTCAGCGGCGCGACGGTGATGCCCGCGGCCATGAGCCGCACCAGCAGCGCGGCCGTGAAGGGCCGGCCGGCGCTGGGCATCTCCGCGCTCCCCGGCTCGTCCGCGTACACGGTCTGGTGGTCGCGAGCGGGAGCGCATCCGCCAGGTGGCTGTACGCGATCGGGCGTCCGTGCCGGCCGAGGTACGGCCACCGCCTCGCGTGGCGGGATCGCGACCGCGGCAGTCCACAGGCGGGAGGGACGCGCCGCCGCCGTCCGGGTACGGCTGCCTCCAGCGTCAGCGACACCGCTCCGGGCAGCTGGAGCACGTCGCCGCCGGCGAGCATCGGTGATCGGGTCCGCGGTTGTCGTGGCGGCGCACCTCGACGATCCACCGCGAGCTGTCCAGCCAGCCGGAGACGTGGACGAGCGCGAGCGCGCCGTCCGGGCGCGTCGGCGGTGAGCGCGGCGGGCACGGTCGCGGAGGTGTTGACCACGACGAGGTCGCCGGGCGTCGAGCACGTCGGGCAGCTCGCGGAAGACGCGGTGTGACAGCCCGCGCCGGCGTGGCGACGAGGAGGCGCACGCCGTCGCGCGCGACACCACGCCGTTCGGGTGGCAGCGTCGCCTCGCGTCCGTCGGGGATCACGAAGCGAGTGCGCGGCCGCTGGCCGTGCGGTGGCGCGGAGCGTGATCACGCCGGCCCCGCCGGCCCGGCGAGGTCGCCGGCGCGGTACCGGCCGCTGGGCAGCTCGCCGTGCACGAGACGGAGGAGCGCCGGCACCACGCTCTCCGGCGTGGGCCGATCGCTGATGTCCTCGCCCGGGAACGCCTCCTGCTGCATGTCGGTGCGCATGTCGCCGGGGTCGAAGGCGTAGACGCGAAGCCCGGGATGCTCCACCGCCAGGATGGCGGTGATGTGGTCGAGCGCCGCCTTCGACGACCCGTAGCCGCCCCAGCCCTCGTACGCCTCCGCGGCGGCGTCGGAGGAGATGTTGACGACGCGGCCGCCACGGCTCGCCAGGTGGGGGAGGAGGAGCTGGAGCAGCGCCAGCGGCGCGAAGGTGTTGACCGCGAACACGGTCTCGAGGGCGCCGAGCGGGTAGTCGGCGAGGCGCGGCAGCGGGCGTCGGGCCGAGCACGCTGGCGTTGTTGACGACGAGGTCGAGGCCGCCGGCCGTCGCCACGGCGGCGGCGACGCGCGCGCGGTGACCGGCGTCGGCGACGTCCCCGGCGATCGCGGTGACTCGCGCGGGATCCGGCGAGCGCCGCTCGACGTCGGCCGCGAGCCGCTCCCCGTCACGGCCGTCGGTGATCACGCGCCAGCCGCTGCCGATCAGCGCCGCCGCCAGCGCGCGGCCGAGGCCGCGCGAGCCGCCGCTGACGTACGCGACCCTCGCGGCCGCCGTCTCGTCTGGTGGTTGCCATGCGCGCATCCTAGAAGTTAAAGTGAACTTGATGTCAAGCGCGACGTGCCCAGGGCCGACGACCTGCTGGCGATCGGCGAGGTGGCGCGCCGGTCGGGTTTTGCCGCCTCCGCCTTGCGCTTCTACGAGGCCGAGGGGCTCATCAGCGGGGTGCGCTCGCGAGGGTGGGCAGCGGCGCTACCCGCGCACCGTGCTGCGCCGGCTGGCGTTCGTGCGCGCTGCGCAGAACGTCGGGCTGTCACTCGCACGAGGTGCGTGCCGCGCTGGCCACCCTGCCCGATTCGCGCGTTCCCACCAAGGCCGACTGGGCGCGGCTGTCCAGCTCGTGGCGAGCGCGGCTCGACGAGCAGATCACCGGGCTCGATCGCCCTGCGCGACGGCCTCACCACGTGCATCGGCTGCGGCTGCCTGTCGCTGCGACGCTGCGCGCTGTCCAACCCCGGCGACGTCGCCGCCGGGGCTGGAGCAGGCGCGCGGTTCCTCCCCTCGTCGCTTCGCCGCGCCTGACGGCGGCTAGGACATCGAGCACCCGCCGGCGCGGTTGCTCCACTCCTGCTGCACGATGTACGGGTGGCCGTTGGCGTACAGGTCGGCGCCGGCGGCGTCGGTGGACCCGAACACGAAGTTGCACTTGTCGCCGATCTCGGAGCCCGAGGAGTCGATCCAGGCGTAGTTGCTGTTGCCGACGCTCGGGTCGGTGACCGTCTCCATCAGCTCGTGGCTGACCACGTTGATGGTGCTGTCCGCGTCCGAGGTCGCCGTTCGGCGAGGTCGGCGTGGTGCAGCCCGCCGGCGTGGTCCCGGTGTACGGCTGGTTCGCGTAGAGGACCTCCTGGCTGCCACTGGTGAAGCTGCTGTGGTACGCGCAGAACACAGCGTTCGAGCACTCGACGCCGGCGCACGAGATCTCGCCCTTGGCGGTGAACACGAAGAACTCGTGGCCGATGCCGCCCGTCCATCCCTTGGCCTGCATCGCCTTGGTCACCTCGGCCTGGATCTCAGCGTCGGTCAGAGCCGGACCGGGGTACACCGAGGTGTCGAGGTAGGAGCCGCCGAAGGTGGAGCTGTTGGCGATGTTGGTGGTGGTGCCGCCGACGGTCTGGTAGTACTGCGTGGCCACGCCGTACAGGCCGCTGCCGCCGATGTCCTGGAGGAAGCGGGTGATGAGCGAGTTGTACGTCGGGCTGACGCTGTTCGCTGACGCGGTCAGCGACGGCTCCCAGAAGATCGCGTAGTTGGTCGAGCCGGCGGCCTCGACCGGGCCGCCGCTGTACTGCAGGTTGTTGGAGGCCGCGGCCGCGGCGCCTGCGGGCCTGGAGTGCGCGGGCAGCACGAAGTGCACCGTGTGCCCGTTGACGGTGGCGCGTCAGGGCGGCGCCGAGGGCCGGCGGCGCCGGCGCCGGCGCTGGGAGCGAGCGTGTCAGCAGCGCCGCGGCTGCGGCGGTCGAGATCGGCGAGGCGTCCGAATCTCATGTCGACGCGTTCCTCCGTGGCGAGTGGCGTCCAGGGCGGGAGAGTCCCATACAAGAACAACGCCGCATGCGGCGCCCGACCTTGCGCGCTGCGCAGGCGGGCTCGCACCGATTGAAGCGAACCCGATCCCGAGCTCGGTGGCACCGAGCGCGGTGCTGCTACGGTGCGGCGGTGAGCTCAGCCGACGTCGCCACGGCGCGCGAGATCGCGGCGAACGCGGCGTGCCACGGCGTGGCCACCGCAGGCAGCGTTGACACCGCCTGGAGCGTGGCCACCGCCGGCAGCGTCGCTGACGAGGGCGAGCGTCGCCACCGCCGGGAGCGCCGCGACCGTGGCCAGCGTCAGCACCGCGGGCAGCGCCGCGACCGTCGCCAGCGTGCTGACCGCGGGCAGCGCCGGCACGGTGGGCAGCGCCGGCGACCGCCGGGAGCGTGCTGACGCTGTTCAGCGCGGGCATCGCCGGGTCGGTGCTCAGCGTGCTCTCCGTCGCGCTGCGCGGCTGCGTCGCCTGCGTCGCCTGCGTGCGCTGCACGGGCTGCGTGGCCTGCTTCCGGTGCGTCGACTGCAGCGGGCTGGTCGGCGCGGTCGGAAAGACGGGCGTGCACCGTGCGGGGCGGTGCCGGTCTCGCTAGCCGGCCGGGCCCTGACCGCTCTGGTGCGCCTTGCGTGCCGCCTCGCGGCGGGCCGCCTTGCCGGTCGAGGGAGCCTTGGGCTTCTTCGGCTGCTTCTTGGGCGCGCCGCGCGTCTTCTCGCTGGCCATCGGAGTGCCTCCATCAGAGATTGGTGCGTACGGGCACCGCCAACGCTACCACTGGCCGGGCGAGCAAGATTTCGAGGCGGCCGGCGTTCTGTGGGTAGGAGACCAACGGAGGGGGAGATTCATGCGGCACATGCACGGCCGGCGCGCGGCCACTCGACTCGCGCTCCTGGGCGTCGTCGCGCTGGCCGGCTGTGGTGGCGGTGGCGGGACAGGCGGTGCGAGCACGACCGGCACGCAGCACACGGTCACCATCGGCCTCGACATCCCGTCCACCGCCGACGCCTACGTCGCGGGCGCCATCCAGCGCGGCGCCGGCCTCGCCGTCAAGGAGGCCAACGCCAAGGGGCTCACCATCGCCGGCACCAGCTACACGCTGGCGCTCAAGGTGTACGACGACAACAACCAGCCGGCGGCGTCCGCGCAGAACGTCTCCTCGGCGATCAGCGACGGCGCGGTCGCCGTGATCGAGGACGGGCTCGGCGCCGCCGTCAGCGCCCCACGCAGCGCCGCGGCCGGGGTGCCCGAGATCGTCATCGCCAACGGCACAGCGCAGCTGCTCGACCCGCAGAGCCGCCCGAGCGTCTTCCGCCTCGGCATCGCCAACGACGCCGCCGCCGACCCTGCTCGGCGCGTACATCGTGCAGACGCACCAAGAAGGTGGCGATCATCCACGACGACAGCGACAGCGGCCGCGACGGCGCCGACCAGCTGACCCAGGCGCTGGCCACGGCCGGTGGCGCGGTGGCCACCACCGTCGAGGTGCCGGCGTCAGCGGCGACGTTCGACGCGCAGCTGCAGGCGGTGGTGGCGTCCGGCGCGGGCGCGCTGGCCATCTGGGGAGGCGACCTCTTCGTGGCCAAGGTGGTGGGCTCGGCCCACGCCGCACACGTCACCCTGCCGATCTTCACAGGCCCGACCGGTGAGAGCCCGGCGGTGCGGGCGACCGCCGGCAACGCGGCCACGGACGGGCTGCGCTTCGTCAGCTCGCGGCTCACCAGCGAGGCGGACGCCACCTCGTTCGGCCAGTTCGAGACACCGGCTCGCCGCCGCCGAGGGCGGTCCCACCGACGCCGGGTTCAAGGACGGCGAGGGCCGCGAGATCCGCCAGCCGAACGACCTCGACTTCTTCGCCTACGACGCCGTCAACCTCGTGGTGGCCGCGCTCGAGAAGCAGAGGCAGCGCGGCTGCCGGGCAGGCGCTGATCGCCGCCATCGGCAGCGTCTCGGTGAAGAGCGCCAACGGCGACACGCGCGGCTTCAACCCGCAGAATCACGAGGGCGTGTCCGACGACGACATGTACATCGCCGTCATCCACGACATGAAGTTCGCGCCGGTCCAGGATGAGCAGCTGTCCAAGACGCTGCCCACCGAGGACCAGGTCCTGTCGGAGTTCCATTAGCGCGGTGCGGCGCCGCCGTCGCTGCGTGGCTGGCGCTCGCGGTGCCGCTCGACGCTGGCGCTGAGCGCGTGCGGCGACTTCGTCATCGTGGCGCCGACCGCCGACCCCGAACGCGGCCGCTACGCAGACGCTGCCGCCGATCGGCTTCAACCACCGGTACGGCAACGACCCCATCTCCGCCGCCGACGGGTTCGCGCTCGAGCGCAGCCTCTTCTCGGCCAGCGAGTTCTGGGAGGTGGCCGTCGGCACCGACCCGCAGCTGGCGGGCTTCGTGGACAGGTCGAACCCAGCGGCCGTGGCGGCGGCGCGCGCCAGGGTCACCACGATGCGGATCTCGCTGGCCACCGAGCGGCTCAACACCATCCAGGGAATGCTCGCGTACCCGCAGGACTCCGGCCAGGAGCAGTACTGCATCGCCGTCCTCGACCACTTCCGCGCGCCTCGGCTACACCGGCCTGACCAAGGTCACGCGTGCTACGTCTTCTTCACCGAGGCGGATCTGCACGCCACCCTGAGCTGGACCCGCGCCGGCGGCTACAGCTTCAAGGTCTTCGACAACGACCTGCGCGGCAACTCCTTCAGGCCGGGCCCGACGTCGACCCCGCTGCCGTCACCGCACTGAGCACGCCACCGGCCAGCGCCCAGCTGGCGCCGGACGGGGCGCTGTCCGCGCTCTGGTCGAGCCACAGCACGGCCGCTCCGCCGGCGGCGGACTCCCGGGCCGATCTGACGCACGAGCTCGGCGGCGTCATCGGCGAGCCCGGTGGTCGGCGCGTCGAGAACCAGCACGCGCGGGTCGGCGCACCATGCGCACGCCACCTGCAGCAGCTGTTGCTCGCCGCCCGAGAGCAGCTCGGCGCGGACGCCCGCTCGGCGTCCCAGCAGCGCGAACCGCTCGAGCGCCGCGCCGGCTCGCGCCGAGCCCGCCAGCCGGAGCGCCTCGCGCACCGTGCACCCGGCGATCCGGCCGCCGTCGGCGATGGTGATCGCCAGGCCGTGCCGGCGCCGCGCCGCCGGGCCACCACTGAGCGGCGCGGCCGTCGACGCGGACGGCGCCGGCGGTGGCGTCCACGCGCCCGCCGATGACTGACGCCAGGAGTGTCTTCCCCGAGTCGGTCGCCGCCGGTCACCACCACCAGCCCGTGCGCTGTCGACCACCAGCCTCTCGACCTCGAGCTGCGTGCCGGCGCTCGCTGTCCACTCGCAGCCCGGCCACCTCGAGCGCCGGCGTCACTGCGCCACGTCCACGGGGGTGAGCTGCATGTCGCCGCCGCGCAGCTCGGTGGTCGCGGTGGCGAGCGCGCGCCACCGCCGCGCGGTCGTGCTCGGCGAGGACGATGGTCAGGCCTGCCGCCGCCGCGGCGCGCAGCAACGAGACCGCTGCTGCTCGCGCCGCCGGGTCGAGCCCCGCCAGCGGCTCGTCGCAGAGGAGCACCGCAGGCCGGCGCAGGAGCACGCGGGCCAGCTCGACCAGGCGGCGGCGGCCGGCGCTGAGGTCGGCGCAGAGCGTCGCCGCCGACGCGCATCCAGTCCCAGCCGCGGCGCGCCATTCCGTGGCCAGGCGGAGCGCCTCCCCCTGGTCGCGCCCGGCCGCGCCCGCGCGCGAGGAGCAGTGTCTCGTCCACCGTGCACGCCGCGAAACCGCCGCCGGCCTGCGGCTGCAGGACGACGACCCCGCGGCCGATCGAGGCTGACACTGCGGCGAACCCGACGCGATCGCGGACCAGCAGGCTGCTCTTGCCCGCGCCGTTGGGTCCCACCAGCCCGTGCACCTCGCCGGCGGGCACGCTCATGGACAGGTCGCGCACCAGCGTCAGCGGACCGGCTCGGACGTCGAGGCCCGCGACCGTCAGCGCCGCGCCATCGAATCGCTCGCCGGCGAACGGCCAGGGCCCCTCGGGGACGGTGACGGCGTCCTGCGGCTGGCGCGCCGCCGCGGGCGCCCGGGCAGCAGGCTGGCCACCACCGCCACCCCGAGGAACGCCAGCGCCAGCGCGGTGGCCGACGGGGTGCCCCGCCAGCCGAGGTCGGGGAGCACCAGGTCGCCGACCAGGCCCGGTGGTCGACAGCGGCCACCACCGCGCCCAGGGCGCTGCCGCGACCGGCGAGCAGCGCGGCGAGGAGAGGCAGCGCGACGACGTCGGGCGCGAACAGGTCCGGGGTGGCGACGGCCGCGACGTGGGCGGCGAGCGCGCCGCCGGCTGCGGCCAGCGCGCTGCCGGTCGCCATCACCAGCACCTCGGCCCGCAGCGGACGGAGGCCCGAGCTCTGCGGCCCGGGCCCGGTCGCTGCCCACGGCACGCCACAGCGCCCCTCGGCGGCCGGCGAGCAGGACGGCGGTGAGCCGCCGTGACCACCAGGGCGAACGGCGAGCGTCGCGTGCAGGTCACCGGTGGAGGTGAGGCGCAGCGAGCGAGCCACCGGGGAGGAAGGTCCCGAGAGCGGGCAGCGGGCCGAGGCCGGCCTGCCCGCCGCTCTGCTGGGGCAGCGCCTGGGTGAGGGCGAGCAGCCCGACAGCGACGAGCAGGGTCGCGGCCACCAGGCCGACCACGTCCAGGCGGGAGGTGACCACTGCCAGCAGGGCCCCGGCGCCTGCGCAGGCGGCGGTCGCGATGAGCACCGCGAGCGGCACGTCGATGCCCCTGATCGCCAGCGCCCCCGAGATGTAGGCGCCGGCCCCGGCGAATGCTCCGACGGCGAGGTTGGGCCGGCCGACCGCGAGCGTCAGCGCCGCTCCGGCGGCGGGGCCGGCCAGGGTCAGCGCCAGGGCGGTCCGGTCGAGGTCTGCCGCGCCCAGCCGCAGAGGCAGCGCGACGGCGGCCACGAGCAGCGACGGCGGCGAAGATCGCCAGGTCGCGCCAGCGTCTCATCGCCGCCACCCCGCGATGAGAAGGAGGAGCGCGGCCACGTCGGTGAGCACCTCGCCGCCGCTGCCGAGGAAGAAGCGTGCCCACCACCTGCACCGCGCCGATCACCAGGGCGCCGGCGCAGACCGTGAGCGGCGAGCGCAGGCGGCCCGCGACCGCCGCCGCGATGCCCTTCAGCGCCAGCGGCACGCCGGCTGTGGCCGCGATGGGCAGGCGACCGGCGGCCAGCAGCGCCGCCAGCCCGGCGAGCGCGCCGGCGACCGCGAACGCGACGGTGCGCACACGAGCGGCATCGACGCCGATCGAGCTCAGCGCTGTCCGGCGCAGCGGCGGTGGCTCGCAGCGCGGCGCCCGCCAGCGTGCTTTTGATCGTCCAGGTGAGCGCCGCTGCGACGGCCACGACCGCGCCGACGGTGACGAGGTCGGCGACACGCAGCGTGCCCGCCGCCGAGCCGGAGCTCGCCCGCGACGGACGGGAAGGAGTAGGCGGACCGGCTGTAGAGGCCGCGAAGCAGCTCCCGCACCACGAGCCCTGCGGTGAGGAGAAGGATGGCCGCCAGCTCGACGCGCCGGGCCACCGGCGCCACCAGCACACGCTCGCCGGCGGCGCTGAGCACCGCCGCCACCGCCAGCCCGGCGACGAGAGCCACCGCGACCGGCCACCCGGTCGACAGCCCGCGGCGACCAGCGCCCCGGCCATGGCCACCTCGCCGATGCGCCAGGTGGAGGACGCGGCTGCCGGTGTACGCGACGAGCACGCCCATCCCGACGATCGCGAAGATGCCGGCGGTGGCGAGCGTGTCCAGGGCGAGCTGGAGGACGAGCGCGCCGTTCATCGGTGGCCCCCCTCGCATGGGCGCAACTCTCGCATCCCGCCACTCGCGCCGGACGTGTGCGCGCCGGGTCAGCTCGGCCGGGTGCGAGGGCTCCGTCGCGGGGCGACGGCTCGCCGGCCCGGTGAGCACCATCGGCCGGCCGTTGAACAGGTCGTCGCGCTCCACGCGAGCGGGCGCCACGCCGCCGCCGAACGAGGCGGGCAGGAAGAAGGCGTAGAGGAAGGCCGCAAAGATCGTCTGCGCGCCGAGGACGCAGAGCACGAGCGCGGTGATCCCGGGGCGCACCTCCTGCAGGGGCCCGAACCCCTCGGTCGCCCACTTGATGGTGATCGGCAGACACCGGCCAGCAGCCCGACGCCGAGCACGGCCGCGCCTCCAAGGAGGGTGCGCTCGATGGTGAGATGGCGATTGACGACGTCCGAGAGGCGGTCCGTCACCCCGGCGGGAAGTGGCAGGCAGATCCGCACCAGCACCCCGAGCTGGATCATCTGCCAGCCGATGATGGTCAGCACCGCCCCGACCAGCATCGGGTGGAGGATCAGGTGCAGCGGGCCGAGGTTGACCGGCCCGAACGTCATCGGGATGACCAGGGCGAGGCCGAGCGACGAAGGCGAGGACGCCGGGCACCAGGTACAACCAGGTCGGGCTGGCCAGGAGCAGGAACTTGAGGTGGCGCCAGCCGTCCGGCCAGGTCTGGAGCTTCGACTCGCCCACGCGCGGGCGGTACTCGATCGGCAGCTCGCCGACGCGCAGCTTGGCCCGCGCCGCCTGGACGATCATCTCGGAGGCGTATTCCATCCCGGGCGTCCGCAGCCCCAGCGTCGCGTACGCCTGCGCGTCGATGGCGCGCATGCCGCTGTGGGCGTCGGACACGGTGATGTGGAAGAAGCGGTTGAGGATGCGCGTCAGGATCGGGTTGCCGATGTAGCGATGCTTCCAGGGCATCGCCCGCTTGGCGATGGCGCCCATCAGCCGGCTGCCGATCACCATGTCGGCGGTGTCGTGGAGCACCGGGTAGCACCAGCTCGGGGATCGCCGCCATCGGGTAGGTGCCGTCGGCGTCGGCCATGACCAGCACCTGCCCCTGCGCGGCGGCCATGCCGGCGTGGTACGCGTTGCCGTACCCACGGACCGGCGCGCTCACCACGGTGCGCGCCGGCCGCCTCGGCGATCTCCGCCGAGCCGTCGGTGGAGCCGTTGTCGGCGACCACCACCTCGCCGTCGAGGTCCGCGTCGCGCATCACGGCGAGCGCTTCGCGCACCACCGCGCCCACCGAGCCGGCCTCGTTGAGGCAGGGGAGGACGACGCTGACCAGCGGCTGACCAGGGCGTGCGGCACGGCGCGCGTCGAGCATGCGGCGGTGCGCCGGCCAGGTCGCTGCTGGCGATCGCGGGCGTCGCGCGGCGCCGCGACGCACTCGGCGCCAGGAAGGACTTCACATCCGTTCTAACGACGGACCCGCCCAAGCCTTGCGACGGCCGGCCGAGGCGCGCCTGCCTCGGTGCCCTCTGGAGAGCGACTCAGCCGAGCGTGGCCGCGACGCTGGCCATGACCGCCTCGGTCGGGTCGCCCGGCTGCACCTCATACCCGTCCGTGCGCGGGCCGGTGGCGTACTGCCAGATCAGCACACCGGACACGCCGGCGCCGAACTGCGCCTGGAGCTTCTCCTGGTAGAACCCCGCCCGCTGGGCGAGGGACGACGCGGTCACCGATCCGCCGGTGCTGCCGTCCGGGGCCACCGACGCCTGCAGGCCGACCTCGCCGGCGAAGATGGGCTTGTGCAGCGACTGGCACTGGTTGATGCGCACCGCCACGCCGTGCCACTGGTCGCCGGGAAGGCCACCGGGACCGAAGTAGTCGTGGTACTCGCAGATGTCGATGCGGCCGGAGTGGAGGTTGAGGTAGTCCGCCGTGCTCGAGGTCCCGCACTGGCCCGAGCCGATCGTGCCGAGGCTGACCAGGTGCGCCGGGTCGTTCGACTTCAGGACCCCGGCGACGTCGTCCGCGAACGAGCGCAGCGCGCCATTGGCGGCGGCGTCGGAGCAGGGGCCGCCCGGGTAGTCGAGCGCCTCGGCCTCGTTGACGAGCTGCCAGAAGGCGATCGTCGGGTTGCCCCTGTAGTGCGCGGCGATGGCGGCCGCGTAGTCGCGGTAGGAGAGGCTGTAGCCGTAGTCGGGCTGAAGGTAGCCCGACTGGTACCAGCCCAGGGAGCGGTAGTGCGTCTGGCCCGACGGCCACGGCTCGCATGCGGCCCACTGGTCGGCGAGGACCGGGATGATCTTCATCCCGCGGGCGGCGGCGGCGCTCAGGACGCGGTCGAACTGGCCCCAGTTGCCGGGTCCGCCGTACGCCTGCATGAACCAGGTCCGGACGACGGTCCCGCCGGAGTGGTACGCGGATCTCGTCGAGAGACGCGGCCACGTCGGCGTCGGTCAGCGGGCCGCCGCACTGGTACCCCGGCGACGCCGAGGTCAGCCGGTAGTCGTCGTAGCCGGTGAACTGCCACGGTGACCCGTTGAGCATCAGCGAGGTGCCCTGGCTGGTCACCAATCCCGAGCCCACCGCCGCCGCCGGGCGGAGGCGACGCGATCCGAGCGCCCGGGCCGGCGGGCGGTGGGTCGGCCCGCCAGTCGCGGCGGCGGTGGTGGCGGCGGGGCGCGCGCGGCCGGCAGCCCCGGCCGGCGCGGCCGTCACGGAGTGCGCCAGGTCGGTGCCGAGGCGAAGCTGCGGCGGCGCGACGGAGGCGCCGATCGGGGCGAAACCGGAGCAGGCGAACACCGCCGCGAAGAGCGCCGCCGCGAGGGCTGACCGGCGGGCGTGGAGGGCAGGGCGCGCGGGGAGACGGGAGATGGCTGGGTCCTTCGTCATCGGACGTCCGGCAGGGGAGGGAGGGGTGTCGCCGGTGCGATCCACCGTATTCGCGGCCCTGGCCGCCGGGGGTGACCGCGCGCTAACGCTCGTGCGACGAAGCGCCTGCCTCCGCCGCACCGAACGGTGCAAGTTTTCCGCCGGGGCGGTCGTTCTTGTGGGTGAGCTTCCACGGAGCCTTCTCAGGTGGCGCGCCAGCGCCCGGGGACCAGCCTGACCTCCGGCGAAGTCACGGAGCGTCTTCATGACCTCGGCATCCTCGCTTCTCGCCCGCGCTCGTGAGACCGCCGGCCGCCAGGCGCGACGCCTTCATGGTGTGGGCGCGCCGCTACCGCGCCCTCTGGCCGGCGGCCGCCATCGTCGTGGTGACCGCGGTCGCCTACAACCTGACGCTGAGCAGCATGTTCGACTACCTGCGGCTGGAGACGCCGCTGGCGTACCTGCCGCTGCTGCCCTTCTTCAGCATCGGCATCGCGCTGCTCACCGCCCACCGCTACCGCAACGTCACCGGCGGCCTCCGCGACCGCCAGATCGACTTCCTCATCGGGATCCCGATGATCGTCCTCGCGCTGGTGCTGATCACCATCGTCCCGGCGCTGGCCTCCACCTACTACTGGAGCAACCGGCCGGACGTCCTGTCGATGGCCCTGTTCGTGGGCGGCCTGATCACCATCTTCTACGGCATCAACTGGTTCTGGCGCCTCAAGAGCGCGCTCGTCTTCCTGGTGCTGATGTGGCCGGCGCTCTACCTCAACATCATGCCGGGGGTGATGCAGTCCTTCACCGACGCCACCAACAGCGCGCTCGCCAAGGTCGTGCACCTCCTGCCGCTCGGGGTGTCGCTCACCGGCCAGCCGGGCATCCTCTCGGTGCACCAGGCCGAGCGGCGCGCCGCTCACGGTCAGCGTGGGGACGGCGTGCTCCGGCGCCGACTCGGTGCTCGGGTTCCTGCTCATCGGCGCCGCCATCCTCACCGCGGTGGGCGGCGGCGGCGCACGCAAGCTGCTCTGGATGGTCGTCGGCCTGGCGCTGACGTTCGCGGTCAACGTGCTGCGCCTGACGTCCATCCTCGCCCTGGCGTCGGCTGGGCACCCCGACCTGGCGCTGGGCGGCTACCACGCGGTGATCGGCCTGGTCCTCTTCACGCTGGTGATCGCGGTGATGATGCGCCTGCTGCCGCTGTTCGGCCTCCGTCCTCGTCCCGATGTGGTGGTCAGCGGCAGGTCACGCCAGCTGGCGCCGACGCTGGCACGCCGTCCCGCCAGCGTGCGCCGCCGCCGCATCGTGGTCGGCACCATGGCCGCGCTGGCGTTGGTCGGCGGCTTCCTCAACCAGGGGCTGGCACCGTACGCCGCCTTCCAGGACGGCACCGGCTCGCCGAGCGTTCTGCCCTTCTCGACCACGTCGGCTCCCGCCGGCATGCAGGTGAGCTACTACCAGGACTACCCGTGGGCCAAGCAGTACTTCGGCGCCAACTCGACGTTCACCCGGTACTACGTGAGCGGTGCGCCCGAGCTCGTCGAAGTCGCCGCCGACGGTCACCGCCGGCTTCGTCCAGCAGAACCTGGTGTACGCGGACGTGGTGCGCACCGACGACAAGGGCTCGCTCGACGCCTACAACCTGCAGAACTGCTTCCTCTTCCACGACTACAACATCACCACCTCGCAGCGGATCGACGTCGGCAACGGGGTCACCGCGCTGCTGCTGAACTACGCCGCCCCGGGGAACCCGCCCCAGCGCTGGGCGAGCATCTCGTGGGCGTGGCCGGTGGACTACCAGGGCCAGACGTACTTCGAGCGGGTCACGCTGACCTCGAGCCTCACCAACGGGGGCGCTGACTCCGACGTCTCGCCGAGCGGCGGGCTCCAGGGGCTGCTGGTCAGCTTCCTGAACCTCCTCAACGGCAGTCACGACGACCCCAAGCTGGACGCCCAGTACAAGAACGCCGACGCGGTCCTGCGTGCCGACGCCGCCGCGCTCGTGAGCCACGCGGTCAGCCACCGGGTCTGACGATGACCACCGCGGCCGCAGCGCACGCCGAGCCTGGCGGCGCGACTTGCCAGCGGCCTTCGCATGCATGGTCCTCGGCGGCCTGGCGCTCACCCCGCTGCTGCCGCACGGCGCTGCCGGCGAGACGCTGCCCGGGACGCAGGCGTCCCCTGTCCTCACCACCGCCCCGCTGACGCTCGGCAGCATCTGCCCGCCTCCCGACCGTCTCGGCGGTCAACACCGAGACCGCGCCCGGGTCGGGCGTGTACAGCGGGCGCGCCCGCCGGTCCGAAGGGCGTGTGGGTGCAGGTGACCGGCACCAACCTGCTCAGCCCACCGTGCCAGACGTCGGTGTACGTCGGCACGGTGCAACAGCCAAACGCGCCGGCGGTCCCGGCCGATCCGCCGACCTCGCCCGGCCAGCCGGGCACCGAGTCGATCTACTTCCAGTCGAACGGTGACAGCGGCCCGGTGTCGGTGCAGCTCAAGGATCCCAGCGGCGCGTCGTCGCCCGGTGGTGAGCAACAACAACCTGACCTTTCTGTCGCCGCCGGTGATCACCGCCACGTCGACGCAGACGCCGGCGGAGAACGAGTTCATCGCGCTCGCCGGCACCGGGTTCAGCATGGGCGGGCTGTCGCCCGCCGCCACCGTCACCTACCTGCAGGGCCCGTCAGCCGCAGGGGTCGGGTGTGACGTGGGCTCGGCGCTGATCGGCGACGACACGCACATGACGCTGAACGCACCCACGACGTACTGCGCGGGCGCCGCACTGCTGACATTCGAGACGCAGCTGGACACGCGGTACCCGATCTCCAGCACCAACACCAACATCATCCAGGCGGCGCTGCCGCAGCCCATCCAGGTGCGCGCGGTGGTCTCGTCCGTCCTGCCCCAGCCTGCCGAGCCCCGGCAGCGACCTGTACGTGATCGGGTCGGGCTTCGGCACTGGGGGATCGGCAACGCTCGAGCGGGTCGCCGGTGCCGGTCAGCTCATGGAACGACCGGGTGGTCGACCCTGGCACTGCCGTCGAACGCGAGCAGCGGGTCGCTGGCCCTGACCCGATCCGACGGCAGCGCCATCTCCGTCGGCAAGGTCACCGCTGGTCCCGCCCCCACTCACCCTCCCGGGAGCTCTGCGGCGGCAGCCGCCGCTGCTGCGGCAGCAGCCACAGCGGGCGCCGCTGCCAAGGTGCCGATCATCTTCGGGCTCCCGGTTCCCGCCTGGGCGACCCGCCGCCGTCGGCGGCACCGTGTCAGGGCAGGCCAACCCGGCGCCC
Organism: Candidatus Dormiibacterota bacterium; assembly: GCA_963751755.1. Lineage (GTDB taxonomy): Bacteria > Chloroflexota > Dormibacteria > Aeolococcales > Aeolococcaceae > Aeolococcus. The sequence continues at coordinate 142,754 of CAVVVH010000003.1, forward strand.
TCACTGTCGCCCTTCGTCACCAACGTCAACTTCGCGACCACGCCGGTCGGGTTCCTCCCCTTTGTCGGTTCTCGCCGCCATCGTCCTGGTCGCCGCGTTCGTCCTCGGTTTCGTGCAGGCGGGGCTGCTCCTGGTCTTGGCGCGGCGGAGCCGCCGCCTGGCGGCCGCGGCGCGGGACGCCGCGCTGGACCGCGTTGCCCTGGCGCACCGCCGCGAGCGGGAGCTCCGGCTGGGGCGGCACGTTCGCAACGTCGAGGTCGTCGGCCGCGCCGCTCCGCTGGGTCACCTGCTCCTGCGGGCGGGGACGATCGACCGCCACATGCTCCGCGACGGGCTCCGGCAGCACCGCGCGGAGGGCCGCCCGCTCGGCGAGGTGCTCGTGGCCCGTGGCGCCGCCACCGAGCTGTCCGTCTGGGCGGCGCTCGGCGACCAGTGGAACATCTCGGTCGGAGACCTCGAGAACCACTGGGTCGACGTCGACGCTGGCGCACACGCTTCCCGCCGTCGACTCGATCAGGTACCGGATGCTGGTGGTGCGCGCGGATCGGCGACACGGCCGTCGTTGCGATGGCCGACCCCTTCGACACGCGAGCGCGGCTGCACGCCGAGCGACTGCCTCGGGCCTGCGCGTCGTTCCGATCCTCGCCACGCCGACGGGCATCCGCCGCCGCCAGGAGCAGGTGTACTCCGCCGCTCTTCTCGACGAGAGCGTCGAGTCGCTGCGGCGCGCGCAACCGGAGGAGTCGGCGCATCTGCTGCTCACCAGGCGTCAGCGCATCGCCGCCGCTGTGGGTGCGGTGGTGGCGCTGAGTGCTGGCCATCATCTTCGGCGGACCGTTCTTCATCGGCGTGGCCGGCTTCGTGGTGGCGCTGTACGCGGTGGTCGTGGTGTTCCGCACCTACGTGATCGTGCGCGGAGCGAAGTTCCGCGGCGTCGTCGAGGTCACGCCGGAAGAGCTCGCCTCCCTCACCGACCTGCCCGTGTACACGATCCTCTGCCCGCTGTACCGCGAGGCCGGTGTTCTGCCGCAGCTGGTGGAGGCGTGCGCCGCACTCGACTACCCCGCCTCGCTCCTCGACATCAAGCTGCTCCTCGAGGCCGACGACGTCGAGACGCTGGCCGTCGTCGAGCAGTACCCGTTGCCGGGGAACTTCGACGTCATCGTGGTGCCCGCCGAAGGTCCGCGGACCAAGCCCAAGGCGTGCAACTACGGGCTGCAGTTCGCTCGCGGCGAGTACGTGGTCATCTTCGACGCCGAGGACATCCCCGAGCCCGATCAGCTGAAGAAGGCGATCGCGACCTTCCGGCGTTCGGACCCGAGCGTCGGGTGTGTGCAGGCCAAGCTCAACTTCTACAACCCGCGACAGAACGCACTCACCGTCGTGGTTCGCCCTCGAGTACACCGCCTGGTTCGACTTCTTCCTCCCCGGCCTGGTCGACATGCGCCTGCCCGTGCCGCTGGGCGGCAGCAGCAACCACTTCCCCACCGCGCTGCTGCGTCACCTCAACGCCTGGGACCCGAACAACGTCACCGAGGACGCCGACCTCGGCATCCGGCTCCATCGTGCCGGCTACCGCACCGTGATCATGGCCTCGACCACGCTCGAGGAGGCCAACAGCGACTTCGTCAACTGGGTGAAGCAGCGCTCACGGTGGGGCAAGGGATACGCCGTCAGCTGGCTCGTGCAGATGCGCCATCCCGTGGCCCTGTACCGGCTGGTGGGCTGGAGGAGCTTCATCGCCATCCAGATCACGCTCGGGGGCACGTTCGGTGTGTCCGTCCTCAACCTCGCGGTCTGGTTGCTGACCCTGCTCTGGGCCCTCGCCCAGTTCAACTTCATCGCCTACCTGTTCCCGTCGGCCATCTACTACGTCGGGATGCTGGAGCTCCTCGTCGGGAACTTCTTCTTCCTGTACATGGGCGTCTGGTCGTGCCAGCACCGCAAGTCGTGGGAGCTGACGCGCGTCGCGCTGCTGGCGCCCGCGTACTGGCTGATGATGTCGCTGGCGATGCTGAAGGCGAGCCTTCAGCTGGTGACCAAGCCGACGTACTGGGAGAAGACGGTCCACGGTCTCTTCGACCATGCACCCGACACTCCTGGCGTCGAGCTCGTGGGTGTGGCACAACGCCGAGACCGCCGACGAGCACGACCGTCCGTGACGGCCGGCGGAGCCAGTCGATGACATTCATCGGTGCAGCGCAAGACGTGATGTGCGGCAGGGTCCTCGCCGCCGCCGTCTGCCGCGCCGCGCCAAGCGGGGTCCGGGCCGGCGGCGCAGTGCCGCCGGTTCCGGCACCCCATCGCAGCAGCGCTCGGGGTGGCCGCGATGACCACACTGGACCTCGCCGCTCCCGCCATTCTCCGCCGCGAGAGGTCGGAGGCCCGCGCCCGCCGCGCGCCGCGTCGCTGGCCGATCGAGAACACATTCCTCTTCCTGATCTCGTTCATCGTCTACATGGTGGTGGCGGACTACCTGGTCATCCACCTGCACTACACCAACGCCGACGCCTACACGCGGGTGGCCGACGCCACCTACGTCCTGTACAGCCGCGACCCGCACCTCGGCGCCATCGGCTTCATCTGGCCCCCGCTGCCAGGCTTGCTCAACATCCCGATCCTGGCGCTGCAGCACTGGTTTCCGTTCCTGATCACCCACGCGTTCGCGGGGAGCGTCCAGGCGGCGCTGTTCGGCGCCGGCAGCGTCGTGCTGATCAACCTGGGCCTGCGCCGTGCCGGCGTCATCCTGCCGGTGCGCTGGCTCGTGCTGGTGATGTGGATCGCCAATCCCATGACCGCGCTGTACTCCGCGCAGGGCATGAGCGAGGCACCCTTCGTCTTCTTCGTGATCGCCTCGCTGCTGTCCTTCATGCGCTGGACTGACACACGCAAACCGGCCGAGCTTGCGGCGCTGGGCGTCCTCGTCGGCCTGGGCACCCTGGTTCGCGTCGAGATGATCCCCATGGCGCTCGCCGTGGGCGCCGGCGTCTTCTTCTGCTCCGTGAAGCGCAGGACGAGCTGGCGCGAGCTCGAGACGCAGATGCTTCTCTACGCTCTGCCCGCGGCCTTCGTGCTGGCTCTCTGGATCGGCTCGACGTGGGTCATCGAGCGCGACCCGCTGTACATCTTCCATTCCAGCTATTCGCAGCAGGCCGCTGCCACCGGCGGGCTTCGGCGCCAGCGCGGTGGGCGACTTCACCCAGTGGCACAACGTGGTCAGCTACATCGGCCTCCAATACCTGCAGCTCTTTCCGGCGGTCGTGGTGCTGGTGGGCGCTGTCGCGTTGCGCACGCTGGTGGCCAAGGATCGACGTCCCGGGCTGGCCTGCTCGGCCTGGGTCTGCCGGTGCCGCTGGTCGACATGTACCTGCTGCACTCCGGCAACCTGCCCCTGATCCTGCGCTACCAGATCTACGTCATCCCCTACGCGGTGGTGCTTGGCATCTTCCTGCTCAAGGACCTTCGCAAGGTCAGCCCTCGGGTGGTGTCCGTCGCCGCCCTGCGTGCTCGTGGCGGTCATCGGCATCTCCAACATCTCGACCTTCGAGCTGATGTCGGATGTCCACCGCGCCCCCGAGGAGTCGGTGGCGATCCTGGCCGCTGAGAACAACGTCTCCGCGGGAGTGGTCAGCAACCAGCTCGACCCCTTCGATTCCGCGCAGGCCGTGGCACAGGCGGTGGCCCAGGCCGACAAGGACCACGGCCTGGTGGCGATGGACACCTTCCGCGGCTCCGCGGTGTTCATGACCGCCCCGGATCGGAGCATCTACGTCGTCACCAGCGACGAGGACTTCGAGGCGATCGTCAACCAGCCGCAGGTCTACCACGTCGAGTACTTCCTGGTCCCCAAGCCCGAGGGCGAGAGCACGCTCGACCACATCAACCAGCTGTACCCGACGCTGTGGTCGAACGGCGACAACTTCGCCACCAAGGTGGCCGAGATCGGCGGCCAGCTGCAGTGGCGCCTGTACCGCATCATCGGTGTGACGGGCAGAGGCTGATGCGCCGGCGCGGCGCACCGTGGCTGTCGGTGATCATGCCGCACGTACAACGGGGCACAGCATCTCCCGCAGGCACTGGCCAGCGTCGAGCGCGAGGACCTTCGACGGCGTCGAGGTGATCGCGGTCGACGACGGGTCTGCCGACGCAACTGTCGACATCCTCCGCGACGCCGCTCGGAGGATGCCGATTCGCGTCGTCACGGCGGACACCCATGGAGGCTGGGTGGTGGCCACCAATGTCGGGGCGAAGATGGCGCGTGGAACGTGGGTGTGCATGCTGCACCAGGACGACGTGTGGATTCCCGGGCGCCTGCCCTCGCTCCGTGAGGCCATGACCCGCAATCCAGGTGCCGGGCTGATCGTCGGCGCCTCGGTCTTCATCGACGAGCGCGGGCGCAGCATCGGGCAGTGGCGATTGCCATGGCGCGGTGAGCCGCCGAGCCCCGCTGAGGTGGCGCGACGGCTCTACGTGCAGAACTGGCTCGCGGTGCCGTCGGGATGCGTGCGCGGCGACGTCCTGCGATCGATCGGATACCTCGACGAGGATCTCTGGTACACGGCCGACTGGGACCTCTGGCTGCGAGTCGTGCGACGTGCCGGCGTGGGCGCGGCCTCCGGAGTCCTGTCCGGCTTCCGGGTTCACGCGTCGTCCCAGACCGTCGAACGCAGCTCTGACGCAGCCGGCCTGGAACAGCAGATGCGCACCGTCCAGCGCCGCCACCAGTGGGCTGCGGGTGGCCGGGGCGATGTCCTCGCCGCCGGTGAGATGTCGACGCTGGCCAATGCGTCTCTGGCGTCGATGCTCCACCGCCGAGGCGCTCGTGGGCAGCGGCTGCTGCGCCAGGCCGCGCGGATGGGTGGTGGCGCATGGCTGAGGTTTGTTCGCGATTCGCGCCTGCTCGACCGCGGGGTCCCACGGCTCCGCCTCGCTCTGCGGACGCATCGCTCCGCGCGCGGGATGACCGCGCTGTGAGGCTGGGTCCGGCGGTGCGACAACGCCTGGGGCGGTTCGAGGAGCCGGCAGCCGAAGCCTATCGGCGCCCGTTCATCAACCTCGACGACCTCGGTGACAGCCTCGGGCGCATCCCGGGTGTGGACACCATCCTCGAGGTGGGAGCGGGGGAGGGGGCGGTCGCCTCACGCCTGACCCGCGTCTTTCCCACCGCGACCTACCTGGGCATCGACATCATCGACAACCCCGGCCGTCTCTTTCGCGGCGACCAGGACCGCGCCGAGTTCGCCAGCACGGAGGTCCACCGGCTCGACGCGGACCGCCTGTTCGACCTGGTCGTGCTCGTCGACGTCCTGCACCACGTTCCCCTGGCGGAGCGTCACCAGGTCCTGGCCGACGCTCACGCGCACGTCAAGCCGGGTGGCCACCTCGTGGTCAAGGAGTGGGAGAGGAGTCGGTCGGCGGGGCAGGCCGCCTGGTACGTCGTGGACCGGTTGGTGGGCGGTGACCCGAACGTCCGGGCATTCGACGCCCGGCGAGCTCGAGGCGATGGTCGCCGAGGTCTGCGCCGACGGCCGCGTGGTGATCGAGGCCCGGGTTCCACCACGGCGCAACAACCTCCTCCTGGTGGTGGAGCGGGGCTGGCGCGGCGAGTGACGGGTTCTGGGCTTACTCCACGTTAAGTAGTGACATGAGGGAGGTCTCCTGGCGCTCGAGTTCGCGTGGGCGGCGCATCGCCGCTGCGGTGGCAGCAGGGATGGCGCTGCCGCTGCTGGTGGCCTCGCTGAGCGCGCATGCCGACGTACCCCGCCCGCCCGTCGGCGGCATCACCATCAACGTCGGCGGAGTGCCGGTGTCGCTCACCGCCGGGCCGATCAACGTCAACGTCAGCCCCTCACCGTGCCCATCGGCCACGTCAGCGTCGGTGCCGACCGCTCTCCCGTCGCCCTCGGTTGGTGTCGGCGGGGGGACCTCCTGCTCGACGCCGCCGACCCCCACGATCAGCGGCGTGCCCACGCTTGGCCCGAACCCTGGCGGGAACGGCGGGGGATCGCATCACGGCCCCGGGTCGGGCGGCACCGGCGCCACCAACGGGGGCCCGTCGCCTGCCGCGCCGTCCAGCGCGCCGTCCGCCGGCCGCCCCACCGGCCGTCGGTAACGCCGCCTTCGGTGGGGTCCTCGGGACTGCTCGTGGCACCCGCCAACGTCGGCATCGAGAACCCTGTGCTGCGCCACTTCACGCTGGAGACCCCCGCGCGTCGCACGTCGCGGCGGCTCCGACGGACACCCCGCCGCCGACCTTCTCGGCGTTCTCACTGGGAAGCTTCCAGGTGCCGGCAAGGTGCTGGCCGGCGTCCTCGTCCCATCACTGCTGATCACCGTGGTCCTGCTCCTGGGCCGGCGCGTGGTCGCGCAGTCCGCTTTCGGAAGCTCGTCGACGTCACCGCGGTGCCGTTCGGGTCCGCGGCGGCCATCAGCGTGCTCCTGCTGGTGCCCAAGCTGGCACCCTCGGCGACGGCCGACCTGACCGCGGGCCCGGCGGCGGTCAGCACGGCCGCTCCCGCCGTCGTCCAGGCTGTCCACACGGTGCCCGCCGGCTCGGCGCCCTGGCAGCAGCTCATCGACATCGAGAAGCTCGGTCGCCGCGCTCCAGGCGCGGCTGCAGAGCGCGACGACCGTCAGCCCGACCAGCCTCCAGGACGACCCCACCCTGCACCCGGCGCGGCTGGTCGGCACGGGCGGCGCGACCTCAGCGCCCAGCGTGTCCCTCCAGCTCGAGAACGCGCTCCAGTCCGAGTACTCCTTCTACGTCGAGCGCGGTGCAGCACCCGGACCAGCAGCAGGCGCTCATGAGTGACGCGCAGCGGGCATCGCGCGGACGTTCGCGACGCCGTCGTGTACGACCTCCAGGCGGTGGCGACACAGCTCGTCGCAGGACGCCGCGATCCAGGCGGCGCAGCAGTCCGCTCTCGCCGGCACCGGGACCGCCCCGACCACGCTGCTGGCGCCCGAGCTGGGCGCGATCGCCCAGGGGTTCGGTGCGACCGACTTCGCGCTTGGAGCCACCGTTCACCTTCGGCGGGGTGACCTACCCGCACTTCCACACCGGCGATCGACATCGCCGCGCCGCTGGACACGCCTGTCGCCGCGGCAGCGGACGGGGTGGTGGTCATCGCCGGCTCGAGCACCGACCTGCAGGGCAACCTCGTCGGCTACGGCAACTACATCGTCATCGCCCACGCCGGGAAGATGGTCACGCTGTACGGCCACCTGGACAAGCTGCTGGTGCGCCCCGGCCAGCTCGTCCGCGCCGGCGACATCATCGGCCTCGAGGGCTCGACCGGCAACTCCACCGGACCCCACCTGCACTTCGAGGTCCGCGTCGCGGGCCTGCTCGCCGACCCGATGCGATACCTCGGGACACAGCTCCGCGTCCAGTGACTCCAGCGTGATGTCCGCTGACCGTCGAGGGTGGCGCGTGACGCCGCCCGTTGCTCGGCTGACCCTGGCGGCGGCCGTTGGCGCGCTGATCGCCGCCCCGGCGGCGACCACGGCGGCTGCGGCGGCACCCGGGGCGTCGACGAGCTCGCATTCGGTTCCGGCCCGGTGGTCATGGCGCGCGCGTCGGAGCCGGTGGTGATCAGCGGCCGGGACATCCCCGGCTGGAGCCGGCTGGCGGCTGTCGGGTTCCCGCCGCCGTACCCGTCCGGGCGTGACCAGCTCATATCGGCGGCGACAACGTGCGCTCGGCGCACAACGGCGTGATCACCGTGCCGCCTGACACCCGAACCGGCGTCAACCCCGACCAGATCGCCGCTTACCGCTTCGACGGCACAACGTGGGCCGAGGTGCCTGTGCAGGTCGACCAGATGTACCTCAACTTCCTCGCCAACGGTCACTCCTCGTTCAGCATCTACTCCGGCACCGACCAGGAGCTGAGCTACGCGTGGAACCCCACAGCGCACTCGGTGGGGGAGGAGGCATGGAAGAAGGTGTTCGGCGGAATCACCGGGATCACCACCGCCGGCTACACGCGATCCCAACCCGTGCGTCGCGCGCTACCAGCAGCCCGGCGCCAACGGCCAGATCGAGCTCGCCCAGGCCATCGCCAACGGGGTGGTGTCGCCGCCGAAGTCACCGGGCGTCGCCGCCGACGACTACACGCAGGCCATGCAGGACCCTGTCAACACGGTCACCGGCACAGCGCAGCTGAACGACGACGACCAGATCGCGATGATGGCCGGCGACGCCGGCGTGCAGGCGCCAGCCGGCACGCCACAGCCGGCCGGGACCGTGCGCCGGCAACGGCCAGCAGGTCACCATCGTCGATCCCACGTCGAGCTCCGACGGCAGCGCGCCGAGCGAGCTACCTCTACCTGTTCCTGCAGCCGGGCGGCTCGCACTTCAACGCGTCCAACGGCTACGTGCAGATGACGCGAGGCAGCCAACGCCGACCGTGGATCGACCGCTACTCGTTCTCTCCGGCGAGCCCGAGAAGCTCGGCGTCAGCAACACCAGCTACGGCGCCAACCTCGCCGGCGACGTGTGCGTCACCGCGCCGGACAACGACGCCAACCCGCACATCACGACCCCCAACGGGCAGCCGCGCCCGTCGACCGACCGCCAGCCGAGCGACGCCATGACCGTCGACGACGCCGACCTACACCGTCAACGCCAGCGGCCGCTGGATGGTGCGCCAGCTGCAGCGTCGCCGTCCCGGGACAACCGCACCTACGGCCCCAACCTCATCTCGCGCTGGAAGGGCCGCGCGTTCCAGTCGAGCCCGGACTCCTCGGTGTCGGTGGTCGGCTTCGAGGACGAGCAGACCAACTGGGAGCTGAACTCCTCGCTGCTCGGCTGGAAGGTGGGACCGGTGCGCGCGATCCGCGAGGTGTGGGGCGCGGACTCCGGCACCAATGTCACCAAGGTGGAGATCTACTACCGCGACTCGTACACGTACCAGTACCACGTGCGCGTCCACCCCATCCCCACCGACGGGCTGTACACGTCGTGGGACTTCAACTACGGCAACGTCTCCACGCTACTACAACCAGCTGCAACCTCGGCGGCGTGCCCATCGACGGCACCAACAGCCACAGCGTCGGCGAGGTCGAACTCGCTGCCGGTCACCGGTCAGCCGGCCTTCGTCAACAGCTGCGACCCGACCTACGACATCTGCTCGGCGCTGTACAACCCCGAGGAGATCGCCGGGCCGCACGGCAGCCTCGTGTACATCGCCGGCTCCGCTGTCGAGCCAGTACAACTACCTGCCCGACCAGTCGCTGATCCCGCAGTTCTCCACGCTGGTGAACCCCGAGGTGGTTCCGTTCTACCGCGACGACGCGTGCTTCGACGACGGCACCGGCGACGGCCCGGTGCCGCGGCCGTACCCCGGCGACGCCTCGACCGACCGCCAAGGTGAAGAACGGCTACGTGGCGTACTGGAAGGCGCACGGCGCGCCCATCGACGATCACGTACAGCGACCTCAAGTGCCAGCCCAAGCAGCCTCGACACGACGGGCTACCAGGTGCCCGGCGCCAACAGCTACCAGACGATGCCGTTCCAGGGCGCCATCGGCGAGATGGGACTGCACTTCTTCTTCACGGCCGACAGCGACAACGCGTTCGGCCCGGTGCCCATCGACGAGATCGACGCCGAGCAGCAGGTGTACGTGGTGCCCTCGACATCGGCGGCTGATCTCATCTCTCCGACGGCGTCGACGCCGGGACACGACTACGGGCTCAACGTGGTCGCGCCGCTGCTCACCGCGGTGGCGCCGTTCGGGACGCTCCCGGCCACCGTGCCGGACGCTCCGTTGGCCGCCCTGCTTCCGCTCATCGCGGGCGTTGTGGCGATCCCGGTCGTGATCCGCCGCCGCTGGACCGGTCGCACCGCCTAGTCAGGCGGGGCGAGTGCCGCGCTCAGCCCTGGCGTGAGCGGCGGCGGGGAGCCAGGGCGGTGATCACTGTTCCGCCGAGGAACAGCACTCCGCCGGTGATCCATGGGATGTCGGCCCCCGTCAAAGGGGTTGTGGTCGACATGCCGGCGACGCCCTGGCCGGGTGGCGACGTCGAACCTCCGCCAGGACACGACGTGGTGGCCGCCCCGGCCAGGACGGCGCCGAGGAACGCGGCAGCAGAAGACGACCACGGCGAGCGTGGAGGCGACGGTGGTCGCCAGTGCCGTGCCGCGCCGGCGGCGGTAGGCCACCACGCCCAGCGCGCCGAGCGCAGCCACGATGAGAAGGACGGGTCCCGCCGGTGACTCAGGGACGGTCGGCGGGGGATTGCAGTCGGTCGTCGTCGCCGCAAGGCTCCGAAGGGGCTCGACGGCGAGCGCCGATCGCGGCCAGGGCACCGGCGGCGGCGACCTTGCGGCCGGTCATCGATCGGCCACTCCGCGCCGGTACCCGGGCGAGGGCCGCGCGGACGCGATCGGAGGTGATCAACGTCACCGATGGTGGGCCTCCCTTCCAGATTCCGCGCCGACTCCGACTGCCAGTCCTGTTAACAAACGTCCGAGCGCCCCTCAATCCTACTCGGCGGGTCCCGACGCGTCTCGCCGGCCGCGGCCGGACCTCAGTCTGGCGCTGGGGCGCTCGGAGGCCGCCGCGGCTGACCGGATCGCCCGGATCACGGCGTCCGGCGGCGCATCCTTGGTGAGGTAGCTGACCGCGCCGGCGGCCAGCGCCTGGGTGATCTTCTCGCGCTCCGAATACGAGGTGAGCATGACCACGCGGGCGCCGGAGGACATCTCGACGAGCTTCTCGGTGGCCTCGATGCCATCCATCCCGGGCATCGAGATGTCCATCAGCACGATGTCCGGCTTCACCGCGTAGGCGAGGGCGATCGCGGCGGCGCCGTCCTCGGCGGCCCCGACGACCTCGATGCCCTCGACGCCGTCGAGGATGTCCGCCAACCCCTTGCGCATCAGGGGATGGTCATCGGCGATGAGGACGCGGATGACGTCGGTGTCCGGTTTCTAGCATGGCAACGTCAGCATAAGGGAGGTCCCGTGGCCCGGCTCGCTGGTCAGCGAAAGGCGGCCGCTCGACGCCTCGACGGCGTTGTTCAGCAGGTGGAGGCCCACATGGCCCTCCTCGCGGCGGCGCGAACGGTCGGCGGCCGAGAAGCCACGGCCGTTGTCGTCGACCTGCAGGGTGACCGTGCCGTCGACGAAGCGCAGCTTGGTGATGACCTTGGTGGCCTGGCTGTGGTTGACGACGTTGCGAATCGCCTCCTGGGCGACGCGGAAGACCAGCGAGGTCTTGTCCGGCGGCAGGTGGGTCGCGGTGCTGGCGTCGAGCTCCACCTCGATGCCGCGAGCGGGCAAGCGGCTCGAGCAGCTTGCGCAGCGCGCCATCCATGCCGGTCTCGCCGAGGTCCGGCGGGGCGATCTCGATCATCAGCGTGCGCAGGTCGGTGACCGACGAGCGCAGGGTGTCGGCGGCCTCGAGCAGCTGCGGGTCCTCCGTCTTGCCGGAACCGCGCGCGGCAAGCGAGAAGGCGAGGCCGGCCAGCGTCTGGACCACGCCGTCGTGGAGGTCGCTGGCGATGCGCTTGCGCTCGGCGTCGCTGGCGTCGATGGCCTGCTGCAGGAGCGCCTCGCGCTCCTTGGCGTGCTCCTCGCGTTCCTGCTCCTGGGCGCGGATCCGGCGCGCGAGGAGGACCAGGAATCCCTGCAGCAGGATGATCGGCAGAAGCGTCGTGGTGAACCCAACGGTGCCCGCCACGCCGTACAGGAGCACGGCGCCGATATGCGGCCCAGCCGTAGCCGATGTTGTAGAGGATGACGGAGGAGATCGAGCGCTCGGAAAGACGCTCCAGCCGTTGACCTTGCCGTCGCGATGCCAGCGCGATGACGATCGCCGAGCAGGCCGTGATTGACCGTGCACTCCACGGCCGCCGCTGCCGTCGCCGAGCACGCGCCCCACAGAACGCCGCGATGCAGCGCGCGACGATGCCGACGAAGACAGCCCAGGCGCTGAGGTCGGTGAGGAAGAAGTTGGCGGCGTTGAACGTCGCTCGGAACCAGCCCGGCTTCATGCTGACGCCGTTGGCAGCCGCGTCTGGCTAACCGACGCCGCCAGCGCGCCGAGCGGGCCGAAGGTGAAGGTCAGAGCCAGGTGGACGAAGACGCTCGGCGGTCCAGATGCTGTCGACGCCGTCCGTCATGCGGACGCGCAGTAGGCGGCCGCGAACACGACGAGCGCCGCCGATGCGCGAGGGTTAGCGGCGTCGCCGACGCGGTTGAACGTGAGGCACCAGACGAGCCGACAGCGAGGCCAGCGCGACCAAGCGCCGACGAAGGCGACGAGGCGGGGCTGTAGCTGACCGGCGCCGGCCGCCGTCTCCTCCGGCAGGAGGCCGCTGCAGCCGACGGAAGCGCGGACGCACGTGACCGATCGCCATCTCGCGGCATCGTCAGGTCGCGACATGAGGATGCAGCGGTCTCGCGACACGATCGCCACACGGGCGTGAGCCGGCCAGGTGCGCCGCGAGCGCAAACGAATGGAAAGATCTGCAAAGAACGGTAAATTTGCCGCGCCAAACGCGCCGAACCGTGCAATCGCACCCATCGGAATCGGCTCATTGCGCCACAGTCGCCCCAGGTGCTGAGCGAGGGCTCAGTTGACGGAGGGACAACGCGTGGCAACCTGGGACACCCAGTGCCAGCATTCGAGCTGGGGCTAGTTCGGCTTCGATAGCTCAGTCTGCCAAGGTAGTCCGTTCGATGTAACGGATCCTTGGATAAGCGTGTGACGCACCGGTGACGGTGTCGTCACACAGGGGGCCGCCGCTCTGCCAAGCTTGCCGCCGTGGCGATCGAGCGCGGAGCCGGGCGCTCCGAGCGAGGGGGTTTCGGTGCGCCGGCTCCGAACGGACCGGCGACCCCGCCGCGTGGCCCGCTGTGCGCCGCGCCCGCGGGCCCGTCGTGCGGTTCTTTGTCGCCGTCTTCCTGTCGCTGTACGGCGACTGGCTGACCACCGTCGCGCTCGTGGTCGTCCTCTTCAGCTGACGCACAACCCCGCGGGCCCGGCCGGGTACATCCTGGTGCGGGTCGCGCCGCGCGTACTGGGCCCGTGGTTCGGCGGCAGCCTCGCCGACCGGCTTTCGCCGCGACGGTTCATCGTCGGCGTCGCGGCGTCCAGGCGCGTCTTCACCGCTCCTCTGATCACGTCGAACCGGGCAGGCGTCGATTTGGGCGATCTACGTCGCTGGTCGCGGTCGCGCAGTTCGCCGGCGCGCTGTCGCGGCCCAAGCCAGGGATCGCATGCTTCCGCAGCCTGGTCAGCGACGCAGGCCCTGCCGCGCGCCAACGCGACCTACTGGCTGTTCTTCAGCACGCAGCATCTTCGTGGCCCCCGCGATCGGCGCGCTCCTGCTTGACGCGATCGGGCCCGGATCTCCTGTTCGCCATCGACGCCGCGACCTTCGCCGTCAGCGCCGTGCTCGTCGCCACGCTCCCGTCCGGCCGCGCCGAGCGCGAACGACCGGCGGTCCGGCGAGCACTCGCATCGGGCACCATCGCGGGCTTGCGCCTGGCGCTGCGTGACCCGGTCATCCGCGTGGTGGCCGCCGCCAACTTCGCCAGCGGGCTCGCCGTCACCGTGACGCAGGCCCTCCTGGTCGTGGCCGCCCACGAGCGCTTCGGCGGCGACGCTGCTGTTGGCTACCTCTACGCCGGCGTTGGGGTCGGCGGAACCCTCGGCGGGATCATCGCGCTTCGCGTGCGACTCCCCCCCGACACTGGGTGACGGCTGGCGGTCTTCCTGGTCGATCGTCGTCGAGCTCGTCGTCGCTCGCCGGCTTCAGCGCCGTGTCCGTGCTGTGCGGTCGCGCTTCGCTCTGCTCGCGGTGAGCTCACTGGCAGGAGCTCCTTCGACATCTGGGGCGGCACAGAGGTGCAGCGCTGGCTCCGCCGGGGTACATGGGTCGCTTCAACTCCGTCATCTGGCTCGTCGCAGTACGCGGGCATGCTGGTCGGCGCGCTGTGGGCGCTCGGCACGTCGTCGATGCTTCACTGGGACCGCGCCATCCAGATCGCCTGCGCGGCGATGCTGGTCGTCGTGATCGGCTGGTGTTGCTCGCCGGTGGAGCCGAGCCCGCCCCGACACAAAAAGAACCCTGAGGAGGCTTGCGCCTCCTCAGGGCCTGGTATCAGGGCGTCAGTTACCTGTCACCCCGATACACAGTCAGCGTCGGATCTACCGAGAGAACCATCACTGCTCCTCTATGGTCGATCGTCGTCGACCCTCCCAACATACGGCCCTGTACCGCGGCGTGCAACCCGCTCGCCGGGGTCAGTCGTCTCGCGGTCAGGGCGTAGGTGAGCAGGCCGCCGATGATGGCCACGTTCTTGTTGAAGTGAATCTGCTGGCCGCGGCGGGCGGCCGGCTCGGTCTGCTTCCAGAACTGGTGGCCGACGTACGTCGTCGGCACCAGCGTTGCCGCCAGCCCCAGCGCGGCGAGCCGCGGCTTGATGCCCAAGGCCAGCGCCGCGCCGCCCACCACCATCAGCGCTGCCGTTGAGGCGAACCATCAGCTCCGGCTCGGGCAGCGGCAGCGCCTTCTCGACCAGGTCCGCACGGCCCCCGGGCTCGGTGGCGGTCTTGACCCCGGCGGCGAGGAAGATCCAGGCGAACATCGTGCGAGCGGCGAGGCGCAGCAGGCTCATGGCTGACCCCCGTGTCGGTCCGGCACGCGTGCCCATCGTAGGCACACGCGGACCGGCGCGTCATCGGAGCACCGTGGCGAGCCGCCAGAATGCACGCTCCTCATCAGCCTCGTTGGAGGGACATCCGTGGCCGATTCCGTCTACCGCGTCACCGAGCTCGTCGGTGTCAGCACCGAATCCTGGGAGGACGCCGCCCGCCGCGCCGTCGAGACCGCCTCGGGGACGCTGCGCGACCTGCGCGTGGCCGAGGTGGTGAAGCTGGACCTCACCGTCGAGGACGGCAAGGTGGCTCGCTTCCGCACCCGTCGTGGCCCTCTCGTTCAAGTACGAGCCCGGCAGCACCGCGGGCTAGGCCGACGCGGGGCAGCCCCGCATCCGACAGCGCGCGGGCCATGGTGTCGAGGCCGAACGCCTCGACCGGCCCGCGCGCACCGGGGGCCGGCCGCGGCGCCGTCGCGCAGCTGCGTCGCGCCCCACGCCAGCAGGCGCGCGGTGAGCGTGTAGGGGTCGACTCCCTCGAGGCGCACCGTCGCCAGCTCGCTTGCCCCGCGAGTCGCGGGCGACGGCCACCACCCGCGACGTCATGCGCGCGCGGGCGGCGGCGTCGGGTCCGCCGCTCGCGTTGCGCAGCAGCGCGCTCGCTGGCCCGGTCGATCAGCGCGCCGGCGCCCGGGCAGCCGCTCGAGCTCCGCCTGGGCGCCGCCCAGCACACTGACGGCCTTGGTGAGCGGCCCGAACCAGCCGAGGTAGGTGCCGATCGTGCGCAGCTGCGGGAAGCTGCGGGGCAGGCTCAGATGCTCCGTGGCGCCGAACGACAGGCCCGTCGGCGCTGGCGGCCGCCGACGTCGAAGCTGGCGGTGCGGGCGCCGCCGCGCTCGGTGCGCAGGCCGCCGTCGCGCCACGCGAAGCTCGGCGCGCGCGTGGCTCCGGCGAGCGATGCCAGCGTGCCGCCGCTCGGGCGTCCTCGCGTCACGAAGTAGCCGACGTCGACCTGCACGGCCTTGGCGCCGGCCTCGTCGAGCGCGAGGGCGGCGGCGACGTTGCCGGGCACGCAGTCGTAGCCGAAGGCGGTGAGCAGCACCACGCCGGCGCGCTCCGCCCGCGGGCCGAAGTCCTCGAACACGCGGCGCTCGAAGTGGGGCTCGCCGGTCGAGTCGAGGTAGTGCGCTCCGCGCTCGATGGCCGCACCGACGGCGACGTCGCCCCACCGCGCGAACGGGCCCACCGTGCTGACCAGGACGTCACCCGGTCCCACCAGCGCCGCCACGGTAGCTGGGCTCGCCGACGTCGGCGACGGCCGTGTCCAGGTCGCCGCCGAGGCGCGACGCCAGGCCGTCCAGGCGGGCGCGGTCGCGGCCGGCCAGCACGGCCGGGACGCCCGCGGCCGCGAGCTCCTCGGCCGTCAGGGTGCCGGTGTAGCCGGTGGCTCCGAAGAGCACGATCCGCCCCGCCATGGCCGCGCAAGTCTAGGGAGGCCCGGAAAACGCGCGCAATCGGTACGAGCGACGCAAAATCTCCGCAGCCGACATCAACAAGGGGGGCCCGCGACATGTCTCAGAGCGTCCGCCACGGCAGCTTCCTCAGCCGCGGTCAGCGGCTCGCCTACACCGTGCACGGCTCGGGCGACCGCCCCGTGGTGCTGCTCCCCGGGCTGCTCCTGCCGGCGCGGATGAACACCCCGCTGGCCGAGCACCTCGCCGAGCGCGGGCACCGGGTCATCCTGCTCGACCCGCTCGGCCAGGGCGCGTCGGCGCGGCCGCGGGACATGTGGCGCTACTCGATGAGCCAGTTCGCCCGCGACGTCGTCGCCCTCCTCGACCACCTCAAGCTCGACCAGGCCGTGGTGGGAGGCACCTCGCTGGGCGCCAACATCACGCTCGAGGTGGCGTCGCTGGCGCCGGAGCGCCTGCGCGGCATGGTGCTGGAGATGCCGGTCCTCGACAACGCCCTGGTCGGCAGCGCGGTGGCCTTCGCGCCGCTGCTGGTGGCGGTGACCATCGGCGCGCCGCGTGATGCGCGTGGTGGCGCGGCTGGCGCGGCTCATCCCCTCGTCGCGGGTGCCCTTCAACATCGACATCGTCCTCGACTCGATCCGCCAGGACCCCGGACCGAGCGGCGCCCTGCTCCAGGGCCTGTTCTTCGGGCGCACCGCGCCGCACCGCGAGGAGCGGCACACCTTCACCGCGCCGGCGCTGGTGATCGGCCACCACCGCGACCCGGTCCACCCCTTCTCGGACGCCGGGATGCTGGCCCGCGAGCTGCCCAACGGCCGCCTCGTCGAGGCCAGCTCGATCGTCGAGATGCGCCTGCGACCCGACCGCCTGTACGGCGAGATCGACAAGTTCCTCGAGCAGGTGTGGGGCCCGCGCATGCGCGTGGTGCGGCAGCGCCGCGGACGCACCGCCGGCGCCGCCCAGCGCAGTGCCGGCCGTCGCGCCGGTCACCGACGGGGCGGACAGCCGGGGGTCGTCGCGGCCGCGCCTGACTGACCGCGACCCGCGCGGACGCGCCGGTATCCTTCGCCGATCGTGTCCAGCATCGCCCCCGTCGCCGACACCGTGCCGCCACGCGGCGAGCGCCCGCGCGTGCTCAGCGGCATCCAACCGACCTTCCAGCTGCACCTCGGCAACTACCTCGGCGCGCTGCGCCACTGGGCGCGCGAGCAGGACAGCTACGACAACTACTTCTGCATCGTCGACCTGCACGCGCTGACCGTCGTCCCCGACCCGGAGGTGGTGCGCAGCAGCGTGCTCGAGCTGGCCGCGCTGTACATCGCGTGCGGGCTGGACCCCGATCGCAGCGTCATCTTCGTGCAGTCGCACGTCGCCGCCCACGCGCAGCTGGGCTGGATCCTGGAGTGCCACACCCCGCTGGGATGGCTGGAGCGCATGACCCAGTACCGGTCCAAGGCGGGCACCGGGCGCGAGCGCGAGCGCGCCGCCGCCGGGCCTGCTCACCTACCCGTGCCTCATGGCCGCGGACATCCTCCTCTACGACGCCGACTACGTGCCGGTCGGCGACGACCAGCGCCAGCACGTGGAGATCTGCCGTGACATCGCGCAGCGCATCAACAGCCTCCGCGGGGATATCTTCCGCCTGCCGGAGCCGCTGATCCGCGACACCGGCGCGCGGGTCATGGGGCTCGACGACCCCACCAGCAAGATGAGCAAGAGCACCGCCCTGACCAAGCCGGCGCACGCCATCCTGCTGCTCGACCCGCCCGACACCGTGCGCAAGAAGATCGCCCGGGCCACCACCGACACCAATCCCGCCGTGGCCGAGCCGCTGGGACCGGGCGTCGCCAACCTGGTCGACATCTACGCCGCGCTGCGCGGCGTCAGCAGCGAGCAGGCGGTGACGGAGTTCCGCGGGCGCAACTACGGCGCCCTGAAGGCCGGCGTCACCGACGCGGTCAACGAGGCGCTGGCGCCGATCCAGGCGCGCTACCGCACCATCCGCGGCGACGAGCCGTGGCTGCTCGACGTCCTCGCCGACGCGGCCGAGCGCGCCGCTGCCGTCGCCGACGTCACCCTGCTGCGCGTCCAGCGCGCGGTGGGGTTGCGGTGAGCTTCACGCTGGCGCCGATGACCGCGCCGACCCGACCCGTCGCGGCCGCCGCTGATCGGCGTGTGCGGCACCTCCCGCGACGAGCCCGGCGACCAACGAGGTGGCCGAGCGCGTGGGCGGCGCTGATCGCCGTCGCGCGGCGGCATCGTGGTGTGCGGCGGCCTCGGCGGGGTGATGGCCGCCGCCGCGCGCGGCGCCGCACGCGGCGGGGGGTTCAGCATCGGCCTGCTCCCCGGCGACAGCCCGAACGAGGCGGCCACGGAGGTGTCGATCGCCATCCCCACCGGGCTCGGCGAGATGCGCAACGCGCTCATCGTGCGCGCCTGCCCGGTGATCATCGCCATCGGCGGCGCCTACGGCACCATCAGCGAGATCGCGCTGGCGCTGCGCAAGGGACGGCCCGGTGATCGGGCTCGACACCTGGGAGATCCGTCCGCCCGGCGGCACACGCCGCCGACCCCGGCATCCGCCGGGCGGGCAGCGCCGACGAGGCGGTGACCATGGCCTTCGCCGCCGTCGACGGGACGCTGGCCCGCGTCTGAGCGCGCGACCGGCCTAGCGGCGCGGGTCAGGGCCGCCTCGACGTCGTCGAGCATGGCCGCCACCTCGGGCTTGGCGAAGTGCGCGCGCGCCGGCTCGAGGCGGTCGATGAGCCGGGCGGCGAGCGCGTTCTTGGCGTCGCTGGGGTGGAGCTCGCCGCTGCCCGTAGGCGGCGGCCAGCTCCGCGTACGTGTCGAAGGTGATCGCGCCGCCGTTGGCCGCGCTGCGCTCGATGCGCACCGGGGCGTCGCCGAGCGCGAAGACGAGCTGCTCGAACCAGTTGAGCACCGGGTTGAACCGCGTCTCCTCGGGCGGGCAGAAGGCCTTGGCGACACGCCGGCGGATGGTGTCGGGGTCGTCGTGGACGAACACCGCGCGACGACGGGTCCGACTTGCTCATCTTCAGCGTCGACTCGTCGGCGTCGTCCGGCAGCGGCCACACCGGCGGCTTGCGCAGGCCGAGCAGCAGCGGGTGGTGCACCGCCGCCGGCTTGACGGTGCGGCCCTCGCTGTCGGTGAGCCGGTTGGTGCGCATCCGCGAGGCGACGTCGCGGGCGATGACGTGGGCCTTGCGCTGCTCGGTGCCGGCGTGGGCGAGGTTGATGCCCTGCGCGAAGATGTCGGCGGCCTGCATCGCCGGGTAGATGAGCTTGGCGAAGTCGACGGAGTCGCTCTGCTCGCGCCCCAGGATGCTGATGCTGCGCAGCATCCGCGCCAGCGTGGTGTTGCGACTCACCTCGATGACCGTGGTCCAGTAGTCGGGGTTGGTCTCGTAGAGGTCGGTGCCGAGCACGAAGTGGACCCGCGCCGGGTCGGCGCCGACGCACAGCAGCGAGGCGCGCATCGCCTCGGTGAAGTAGCCGGTGGCGATGCGCCGGATGACGTCGCGGTCGCCGCCGAGCTTGTCGTTGATCCAGGTGTGCCAGTCGGCGAGCAGCACGTGGCAGCTGATGTCGGCCGCGAGGAAGTCGGCCACCTTGCCCATCGACACCAGGCCGGTGCCGAGGTGCACCTTGCCGGAGATCTCGAAGCCGATGTAGTGGCGGATCGGGGTCGGCGTGCCGAGCAGGCCGAGCAGGTCGTCGCGACCCATCACCTCAGCGGTGTTGCGCTCGATGAGCGCCATGCGGTCGGCGGGGGAGGCGACGGTCACGGGGCGCCGAGTGTAGGTTGCGGGACGCCGGTCACCGTCTCGCCGGCGACGAAGCGGACGCGCCTGTCGCCGCGCACCACGGTGACCGCGCCCGGTCCCATCGCCGTCCAGGCGCCGTCGCGCCAGACCGCCGCGCTGCGCTCGTCGACGCCGACGAGCGTGGTGTCGGGCCCGAGCGCCTGCTGCGCGGAGGGAATCCAGCGCTCGCCGAACGTGTCGTAGTGGGGGAGGAGGGCGCAGTCCGGCACCACAGCCGAGGGCGTCGACCGGCCGGCGAGTGTCGTGCTGCGGCCAGCGGTCGCGGATCAGCGTCCAGCGGCAGAGCGCCATCGCCCCCGCCGACGAGCCGGCCAGCGCCGCGCCGGACCGCCATGCGGCGGTGATCGCGTCCCAGACGGGCGTACCGGCGAGCAGCTGGACGGTGCGCCCGGGGTCTCCGCCGGCGAGGTACACCAGGCCCGCGGCGCGCGCCGCCTCCACGGATTCGGCGGCGGCGGCGTCGCGTGCGCGACCGGACCCGCAGCTCCGTCATGTCGACGTCGAGGGTCGCGAACCATCTGCGCGCGACGGACACCGCCTGCTCGGGACGAGCGCGGATCGCCGCGCAGACGACGTAGGCCGGCCGGCCCGGCGGCGGCCTCGACGAGCACACGGTCCTGCGCCTCGTTGCCGCGTTGGAACTCGGCGCCACCGACGAGCGCGAGCGGGCCGGTCACGACCGAACCGGCGCGGCGGACGGTCAGCCGCCCCCGGCTCCCTACACTGACGCGCGCATGATCGACACCGAGAAGTACGCGGCCGCCACCGTGGTCTCGCGCCGCGACCTCGCCACCGACCTGTGGGTGGTGCGGATCCGGCCCGACTGCGAGCTCCCGTTCCGGCCCGGCCAGTACGTCACGCTGGGGCTGGAGCTCGACGGGCGCATCGTCGAGCGGCCGTACTCGATCGCCTCGGACCCGGCGGAGGAGGAGATCGAGCTCTTCATCGAGCGCGTTCCCGAGGGCGAGCTCTCCGCGCCGCTCCACGACGTGCCCATCGGCGAGACGACGCTGGTGCGCAAGCGCTGCAAGGGCCTCTTCCTCAAGGACGCCCCGGTCGTCGACCAGCCCCACCTCTTCGTCGCCACCGTCACCGGGATCGCGCCGTTCGTGAGCATCCTGCGCAGTCTGCGGCGGCGCCAGGAGAGCGGGGAGTGGACCGCCGACAAGCCCGTGATCGCGCTGCAGGGCGCGAGCCGCTCGGAGGAGCTCGGCTACGAGGAGGAGCTCCGCGCGCTCGACGCCGAGTGCGCCTGGTTCACGTACGTGCCCACCATCAGCCGGCCGTGGGACGAACCCGGCTGGAGCGGTGAGACGGGCCGCGTCGAGGACGTGCTGCGCAAGCACGCCGACGCCGCCGGGCTGCGCCCGGGCCACGGCGCGATCTACCTCTGCGGCCATCCCGGGATGATCGCCAACAGCCGCGGCATCATGCGCCGCCACGGCTTCGACGACAAGGAGATCCGCGAGGAGCAGTACTGGCCCGACTAGGGCGAAGGGGGAACGGGCGAAGCCGGATCAGGATCCCCCTTCGCCCTACTTGAAATCCGTAGCGGCCTTCGTGGAAGTCGCCGGTGTCGATCCACTGGGCGATCACCAGGTCGACGACGGCGTCGTTGACCTCGGAGAGCCCAGGGTGCGGGCGTTGCCCTCGACGGCCTCGAGCACCTGGCCGCGCACGAAGTCGGGGATGCGCTCGAACCGGCTGCGCGCTGAGTCCGTCCACGGCAGCGCGTCGCGGTCTCGCTCCTCGATGGCGTGCGAGACGCGGCCCCACAGCTCGTACTTCACCTCCATCTCCGCGGGCGTGATGGTGGTGCCCAGGCCCAGCTTGCGCGCCGTCCACTCCACCCGCCAGCGGGTGAGGTCGCGGCAGAACTCCGGGACCTCCGCCAGCCGCGCCTCGGCCTCCGGCGTCCAGCTGAACACGACCTCCGTCCCGGTCCGGTCGCTGAGCGGGTGGCCGTAGCCGAGCTTCTTGCCGAGCGTGCGCACGAAGAGGTCGGTGATCTCCTCGACGCGTTCGCGCTGCGCGCGCGTCTCGACGACGCGTTCGGCCATGCTGACCGCGCGATCGGGGGCGATCCGGCTCACCGCGGCGCGGTCCCGTCCGGTCGCAGCCGCCGCCTGCCCTTCGGGCGTCCACGCGACCGCCGGGTGGTGCGGCACCGGGCAGCCGGGCCGCGTCGCTGTCGTGCGGCAACCGGGCAGCGGGGCGTCTCGGAGTCGCCGGCCATCGCGTGCCTCCTTGGTGTCGCGGCGTCGCCGGATTCTACGCGGGTGGGGCGCACCGGCTGCGCGGCCCGGGGCGAGTACCCCGGTCGCTATCATCGACCGCGCGGTCACGGGTGGCGCTCCGGGCAGACCGGCCCGTCATGCGAGGCGGTCGACGTTGCATCTGCGTGGCAGGGAGCGGATGTACTCCAACATCTACGTCGCCCTCGACAACTCCGAGCACTCGGACGCCGCCAGCACGGTCGCCCTCGAGCTCGCCACCGCGTTCGGCGCGCAGGTCATCGGCATGCACGTGTACGCCGCGCGCATGCACGACTACCGCTTCAAGCAGATGGAGTACACGCTCCCCGAGGAGTACCAGGACGAGGCCGAGCTGCTCCGCCAGCGGCGCATCCACGACAGCCTGATCACCACCGGCCTCGAGCTGATCAGCGACAGCTACACCGACGTGCTGCGCTTCCGCTGCCTCGAGCGCGGCGTGCCGTTCAGCGCGCGCATGCGCGACGGCCGCAACTGGGAGGAGCTCGTCGCCGACGTCGACGAGAGCGAGGACGTCGACGTCGTGGTGATGGGTGCGCTCGGCACCGGCGCGGTCAAGGAGTCACAGCTCGGCAGCGTCACCGAGCGCGTGGCTCGGCGCATCCGCCGCGACCTGCTGATCATCCGCACCACCGGCGAGGCCGCGATGGAGGGCGACATCCTCGTCGCCATCGACGGCTCACCCGCAGTCGTTCGCCGGGCTGCGCACGGCGCTGGCGCTGGGGCGCGCGCTCGGCAAGCGGGTCGAGGCGGTGGCGGTCTACGACCCCTACCTCCACTACGCGGTGTTCAACGGCATCGTCGACGTGCTCTCCGAGAAGGCGTCGAAGGTGTTCCGCTTCAAGGAGCAGGAGGCGCTCCACGAGGAGATCATCGACACCGGGCTCGCCAAGATCTACGAGTCGCACCTGCGGGTGGCGCGAGCCACCGCCGCCGAGGAGGGGGTCGACCTGCCGATCACGCTGCTCGACGGCAAGGCCTTCGAGCGCGTGCTGCGCCACGCGCGCGAGACCCGGCCGTGGCTGCTCGTGCTCGGCCGCATCGGCGTGCACTCCGACGCCGCCATGGACATGGGCAGCAACACCGAGCAGCTGCTGCGCCTGGCGCCCTGCAACGTCCTGGTCAGCAGCGGCAGCTTCACGCCGCCGATCGACGTGCGCGCCGACGCCTCGGTGGTGTGGACGCCGGAGGCCGAGGAGCGCATGGCGGCGGTGCCCGGCGGGGCGCGCGGGCTGGCGCGCACCGCGGTGCTGCGCTGGGCGATGGAGCGCGGCCACAGCGTGGTGTCGTCCGGCGACGTCGGCCACGGCGCTCGACGAGCTGATGCCGTTCGCGCGCGTGCAGCGCCGCATCGCCGAGACCGCGGCGGTGGTCAACGGCGCCGAGCAGGCGATGCTCGCCGAGCCGCCGCTCGAGGACGCGCGCGCAGTGTGCCGCACCTGCGGGTACGCGGCGCGCAGCGAGACCCCCCAGCGCTGCCCCGTGTGCGGCGCCGGCGCCGACGCCTTCGAGCGCCTCGACAGCGACGCGCTCCGCGCAGCGGCCGCCGGCGAGGGTGACGCGGCGCAGGTGGCGTTCGACGGCGCCAAGCTGGGCTGGACCGTGGAGGCGCGGCGCCTGCTGCAGCAGCTGCCGGCCGGCTACCTGCGCCGCCGGGTCAAGGCGATCGTCGAGAAGCACGCGCGCACCCGGCGCCTGCCGGCGATCACCGCCGAGGTTGCCGAGCCGTTCGTCACCCCCGAGCTCGACGCGCTCGACGGCAACGCCGGACCGCATCGCGCACCGCTCGGCGTCGAGGGCCACACCGGCCCCGCCGTGGACCAGCGCCGCCGCCTGCCGTGGACGGAGGAGGCGGACGACCGCATCGAGCGCATCCCCGCGGGGTTCCTGCGCAACCTCGCCACCGAGCAGATCGAGCGGCTCGCCGTCGCCCTGGGTGCGCCGCAGGTCGGCCTGCTCCACGTCGAGGCCGGCATCGCCGAGGCGCGGGCGCGCATGCAGACGGCACAGCCGTCCAGCGAGCCGGCGTGCCCGGTCGGCGCTGATGCAAGCGCAGAATGCTGCCGGCTGCCCCGTCCACCACGGCGGCGACGGCATCGGAGCCGTCGCGGGCCGGCGGCGGCCTGAACGAGATCACCGCGCCGGTCATCGACGACCTCGGCCGACGCGTCACCGCGGCGACGCCGAAGGCCTGAGGTGCTCGGCCTCCAGGTCACGACGCCCGACTTCCCCGGCATCGGGAACAACGCGCCGGTGGGGATCCTCTTCCTGGTCCACATCCTCATCGCCGAGTTCAGCCTCGGGGCGATCACGCTGGCGGTGGCGGCCGAGTGGCACCACGTGCGCACCGGGGACGAGCGCACCGCGCGCTACGCGCGCAGCCTCGCCAACGCGTACTACCTGATCTTCAGCCTCGGCGCCACCTTCGCCGTCTTCGCGGTCGTGCTCATCACCGGCCTGTGGGCGAACGAGTTCGGCCAGCTGGTCAACAAGTTCATCTGGCTGGTGGCTGCTGCCTTCGCGCTGTTCTTCCTGCTCACGCCGCTGCTGGTCTGGTACCGCAACAGCTTCGCGTCGATGGATCCGCGGCGCCACGCAACCCTGGGCACCGCCGTGTTCGCGCTGCAGACGCTGTTCATGGTGCTGATCGTCGGCATCGACGCGTACCTCATCAACCCGGTCAACGCCGGGCTCACCGAGCCGGTGTTCAACCCGGTGTACTGGCCGCTGCTCATCCACCGCCTCATCGGCAACGTCAGCTGGACCGCGCTGTTCTGCGCCGCGTACGCGGCGGTGAAGCTGCGCGGTGGCCGCGGCGACGCCCCCGAGCGCGCCTTCCAGTCCTGGGCGGCGCGGGTCAACCTGCGCGTCGGCCTGCTCACCGGCCTGCTCATGCCGGTCGTCGGGTTCCTCCTCGTCGAGGTGATCAAGCAGAGCGAGCCCGGGTACTTCGACAACCTGCTCAGCGGCGGCACCGCCGCATTCATGGTCGCCCAGGAGTGCCTGGTCGGCGCCATGTTCATCGGCGGCAACATCGCGCTGGCCAGCGAGGACGGTGGCCCGCGCGAGTGGTCGGCGCTCAGCCGGGCGGCGATCGTCGTCTCGCTGGCCGGGATGACCCTCGCCGCGCTGCCGAGCTCAGTCCTCGGCGGCGGTCTCAACGCGCTCCGGTACTGGGGGCTCGGCGCGGCGACAGTGGTCACCGCCGCGCACACCGTCAGCCGGCTGCGGCGGCCGGCGGCTCCGCCAGGACGATTCCCTGCGGGTCACCGGGCGCGGTGTCGCGCGTCGGGCGCAACGCCGTCGTCGCGGTGGGCACGGTCGCGGTGGTCACCTCGCTGCTGATGGGCTACATCAAGGAGCACGCGCGCGGGCGACTACGCGGTGTACGGGGAGCTGCGCCAGGTCGACGCCCACCAGCCGTACCAGCCCACCCAGAGCCTCTACCCGTGAGCCACGCCATCCTCGCCCGCGCCGCCCAGTTCCAGGCCGCCTGGTACTTCTCGCTGCTCCTCTCGGCGATCCTGCTGCTCATCGTGCTCGGCGCTGGCGTACTCGCTGCGTCGGGGTGCGCCGCCTGTGGCGCAGCGGTGACCGCGGTCCGGCCGCGGTACTGGCCGGCGCGATCACGTTCGCGTTCCTGGCATTCATCGGCATGTACGCCGTCGCCATCGGCGGCCTCCTGGCCGCGCAGGGAACCGGCTCGTGAAGGAGCTGTCGCGCCGCGAGCTGCTGGTGCGCGGCACCGGCCTCGGGATGGGCCTGGTCGGCGTGATGCTCAGCGTGCCCGCCGTCGGCTTCCTCCTCAGCCCGCTGTTCACCAAGCAGAAGATCTCCTGGGTGACGGTCGGCCCCATCGACGGCGTCCCGCTCAACCAGCCCACGGCGCTGTACGCGGACGTGCCGGTGGGCACCGGCTACGCGACGCCGCCTGTCAAGCGGGTCGTGTACGTGGTCAAGAAGGCCGACGGCGAGGTCAAGGCGCTCAGCAACATCTGCACCCACATGCAGTGCGACGTGCACTGGGCTCCCGCAGCTGAACAACTTCCTCTGCCCTTGCCACGGCGGCCTGTACGACATCGACGGCAAGAACGTGGGCGGCCCGCCGCCGCAGCCGCTGGCGCAGTGGGTGCACCGCCTGCGCAAGGACGACCAGGGACGCACCGTCCTCGAGATCGAGAACAAGCTGGACGAGTCGATCTGATGGCCGCTCAGGGGTGCGCGCGCCGATGATCGTCAACCGCTGGGTGACCCGTCCGCTCAAGACGCGCATGCGCGCGGGCATGGAGTGGTTCGACGACCGCACCGGCTTCACCGAGCTGCTCCACAAGGGCCTCTACGAGGCGGTGCCCGAAGAAGGGTGGCTGGGCGTACGCGCTGGGCAGCGCCACCCTCGCCCTGATCCTGCTGCAGCTGTTCAGCGGCATCTTCCTGCTGCTCGACTACGTGCCGTCGGTCAACGACGCGTTCACCAGCCTCGACTACCTGCGCAGCAGCGACGCCTTCGGCGCCTGGGTGCGCGGCCTGCACCTCTGGGGCTCGTACACGCTGATCTTCGTGATCGGCCTGCACATGCTGCGCACCTTCCTCTCGGCGAGCTACAAGCGCCCGCGCGAGCTCAACTGGGTGACCGGCGCGCTCCTGTTCTTCCTGGTGCTCGGGCTGGCGATCACCGGCGCGATGCTGCCCTGGGACCAGGCCGCGTACTGGACCACGGTGGTGGTCACCAACATCCCTCACTACATCCCGGTGATCGGCGACGGGATCCGCACGCTGTGGCGCGGCGGCGACTTCGTCGGGCCGATCACGCTGACGCGCACCTTCGCCATCCACGTCTGGGTGCTGCCGTTCCTGATGTTCAGCCTCATCGGCGCCCACCTCTACCTGCTCCGCCGTCACGGCGAGTTCGGCGCCTGGATCAACTACGACACCGACCCCGGCGAGGACGAGGAGAAGCAGATCGGCGAGCGCATCCGCCGCGCCGAGCCGCCGTACCCCACCAAGCGGATCTCGCGGCGCTACGCGGCTCCGCGCGAGACGGTGCCCTTCTTCCCCAACCAGCTCTTCAAGGACGTGGTGCTCAGCACCGGGCTGATCGCGGTCATCTTCGTCATGGGGCTGATCTCCGGCGCCCCGCTCGACGCGGCCGCCAACCCGGCGACGCTCAGCTACGTGCCCACGCCGGAGTGGTTCTTCCTGCCGCTCGACCAGTTCCTGGTGGTGGCGCCGACCAACCCGCTGATCGCCATCGGCGTCTTCGGGGTGCTCGGCCTCGGCGCCGCGCTGATGGTGCTCCTGCCCTTCATCGACCGCTCGCCCGAGCGGCGACCGCTGCGCCGCCCTGAGGTGATCGTGCCCGCGCTGTTCATGGCGTTCACGGTGATCTTCTTCGCGATCCTCGGCATCAACCGGCTGTACAACCTGTGAGCGCGCACACCCTGCTCGCCTCGGCGCTGTCGCCGGTGAGCGGCACGGTCTTCACCAACGGGCTGGTGGTGGCGGTGGTCGCGCTTGCTGCACATCCAGATCGCGGCCTACCTGACGGGCTCGTCGACGCTCGCCACCGTCTCCGAGGCGATCTCGATGGCTCGCGGTGACGAGCGCCAGGGTCGCGTCGCCCACATGATGGTCAAGTCGCAGGTGTACATCTTCGGCTTCGGGTCGGCGACGGCCATCTTCTTCCTGATCTTCGTGCTGGTCGGGCTGTGGGCGATCTTCTGGACGGCCCTGCAGCAGATCACCTTCTGGGTGCTGGTGTTCGAGGCGGCGATGTTCCTCACCGAGATCGTGCTGCTGTACACGCTCTACGCCAACTGGGACCGGCTCGCGGCACACCGGCGGGCTCGCCTGGCGATGATGGTGCTGCTCAACGTCTCGCTGTGGTGGCAGATGTTCCTCATCGACATCGTCGCCTCGTTCATGCTCACGCCCAACGGCGGCGACGTGAACCTGCTCAACCAGGTGCTCAACCCGACCGCCCTGCCGCTGACCATCCACCGCACCATCGGCAACATCGCCTGGGCGGGCGCGGTGACGGCGTTCGTCGGTGCGTTCAACTACCTGCGCCTCACCCGGCACCAGCGCGGTGCCCACCCCCGACGCGCCGCAGGCGATGCAGCCGCTGCGCTCCATCGGGGCGATGGCCGCGGGCCACCTCGACTGGGAGGAGCGCCGCAAGGAGGTGCTCCACTGGGAGTGGGTGGCGCAGTGGGGCGTGATCTGGGCGGTGGCGCTGACGCTGCTCCAGCCGTGGGTGGGCTACTCGTACGCCAAGGAGGTCCAGCTCCACGCCAACTCAGCGTGGTACACGATGATGTTCGGCGACCTCTCCAACGTCTTCCTCATGCAGATCTTCCTGCTGGGGATGATCTTCACCCTCGGCGCGGTGTTCTTCTGGCGGCGGATGCTGCGTCGCGGCGCGCCGCACGCGCGCCGCCAGCTGTTCCTCGCCATCGTGCTGCTTCCTCGCCACGCTGTTCGCCGTGCAGCCGGCCTGGTTCGCACCGACGTACAACGACGCCATCAACGCCGCGGGCAACCGCGCGTGGTGGGACGGCGGCCTGCTCAATCCCATCGGCAACTTCATCCCGTTCAAGGTGGCGGCGCTCATCGCCATGGTCCTCTTCGGGCTGTGGTCGATCACCAGCTACCTGTCGGCGCTGTCGCGCGGGCTGCATCAAGCCCGGCGGGAGCGGCCGCGGCGCGCAGCGCGCGGCGCTGGCCATCGGGGTGGCGGTCAGCATCATGATGATCGTCATGGGCGTGATCCGCGAGCACTCGCGCCAGCCCTACCTGGTCAACGGCGAGATCACCCTGCACCAGCAGGTGACCAACAACGCGCCGTCCCACCCGATCCCGACGCTCGAGCCGTGAGGATCCCGGTCGGCGCGGTGGCGATGCGCATCCCCATCTTCGACGTCGGCGCACGAGGAGCTGCGCAGCGCCATCGAGCCGCCCGTGGCCGCAGTGGATGCGCGACCTCTACGGTCTCGAGGAGGCGCAGGACGAGGGCATCGACGCCGACGCCGCGCGAGACCACCGTGCCCGCCGCGCTCGGGGCGCTCGCGTCGCGGCTGCGCCAGCGCCTCGAGCTCATCGCGTCGGTCGCCGGCGGTCTGCAGCGCCAGGGGTGGGCGCTCGACATCGACGGCGACTCGCTCGTGGCCAGCCGCGTCGTCAACCCGCGCCACGCGCTCGAGATGCTCGAGGACGCCGGCCTGGCCGGACCGCTGTGCGCGGTCGCCGACCTCGACGACACCGGGTGGCCGCGCCTCTATCCCGGGCTCGGCGGCGCCGCATGAGCGCCACGTCCTGATCGTCGAGGACGAGCCGATGATCGGCGCGCATCCTCGTCCGAGAAGCTGACCCGCGAGGGCTACACGGTCACGCGAGCCGCGACCGATCGACGCGCTCCGCGCCGCGCGCTGGCGTCCGCGGACGTCGCGCTCGTCGACGCCACGCTCGACGGCGACGGCATCAGCGCCATGCACGCGCTCGCCGCCGCCGGCGTCCGCCCGCGCGCCGGCTGGTTCGCCCTGCTCGAGGCCCGGTCCAGCGCCGACGGCGAGCGCGCGGTGCGGGCCGGCGCGGCGGGGGTGATCATCAAGCCGTTCAAGCCGACGGCCGTGGCCGCCAAGGTCGCGACGCTGCTCGCGGCCGCCGTGGCATGACCGACGATGGCCACGGCTGCGCCGCGGCCGGTCGCAGGCGCTGCCCAGCGGCGCTGTCGCGGTGCGGGCGCGCGGCGTGGTGCGCCGCTTCGGCAACGGACGCGGGGTGGGACCGGTCGACCTCGACGTCTTGCCGGGCGAGACCGTGGCGCTGATGGGGCCCAACGGGTGCGGCAAGACGACGCTGCTGCGGGTGCTCGCCACGGTGGCCCGGCCGCAGGCGGGCGAGGTGCGGTGGTGGGAGGCGGACGCGGCCGCCGCGCGCCGCCGGCTCGGGCTGGCGCTCGACGGCGCGCTCGAGGACGGCGGCCTCACCGGCCGCCAGGCCACCCACTTCTGGTGCGCGCAGTGGGTCGCCGACAGCCGACGAGGTGGCCGGCGCGCACCGACGCCATCCTGCACCGCCTCGGCCTGCGCAGCGCCGCCGACGACCGCGTCGGCCACCTACTCCTACGGGATGCGCCGCCGCCTCGCGCTGGCGGCGGCGCTGGTCCACGAGCCCGACCTCGCCGCTGCTCGACGAGCCCACCGCCGGCCTCGACCCCGACGGCAGCGCCCAGCTCGAGCAGCTGCTCGCGCGAGCGCGCCGCGCGCGGGCGCGACCACGCTGCGTGGCCAGCAACGACCCGCGCTTCGTCGAGGCCGTCGCCGACCGGGTCGCCTTCCTCGACGAGGGCGCTGCTGGTGCGCTGCGCGTCCCCGGCGCGAGCTGCTCGCCGCGCTGCCGCACGGGCCGCATCGCCGAGCTGGTCGTCGACGGCCCAGCCGACCTCGGCGCCCTGCGCGCGGTCGCCGGGCGTGGTCGAGGTGAGCGCACGATGGCCGGCGGCGCGCTGCGCGTGCGCTTCGACGGCGACCGCACCGTCGCCGCGCTGGTCGCCGCCGCCGACGCGCCCGGGCGGACGGCTGCGCGAGCTGCGCCTGCGCCGCCCCGACCTCGCCGACTGCTTCCGCGAGCTGACCGGGCGCGCCGCTGGAGGACCGCCCGTGAGCAGCCGCGGCGGCCAGCGCTCGGCGCCGCCGCGCGGCGCGCGCGGCTGATGCCGCGCAGCGTCGCCGGCGCGCGAGCTCGCCGTCGTGCTGAGCCGGCCGCGCGCGCTGGCCATCAAGGCCGGCCTGCCGCTGGCGCTTGGCGATCGTGCTGGTGGCCGGTCGCGCGCCCGACCTTCTGGGCCGGGATGCTGCTCACCGTGCTCGTCGGCATGGTGGGCGCGGTGGGCACGGCGGTGAGCGTCAGCCGCGCGCGGGAGGCGGGCTTCCTGACACGACTGGCCGCAACTCCGGGGTCGCGGCCGCGCTTGCTCGGCGGGTGGGTGCTGGCCGCCGCCGCCGTCGACGTCGTGCAGCTGGTGCCGGTGGCGCTCGCCGCGGTCCTCGACCGGCGGCGGCGGCGTGACCGAGCTCGCGCGTGCTCGTCGCGCTGCTCGCCGCGACGCTGGTGGTGACCAACGTGCTCGGCTGCCTGGTGACGCTGGCCGCGGCGAGCGCCGCCGAGGTGCTGCTCGACGTCGTCGTGCTGCTCGCGCCGCTGCTCTACCTCGGCGGCCTGTTCACCGGGCGTGCCGGCGGACGGGCTGGCGCGTCGGTGGCGGCGGCCGCTGGACCCCTTCAGCCACCTCCATTCCGCGTTCATCGGCGTGCTCGGCGGGACGGCCGACGTACGCGCCGCGGCGTCGACGTCGCGGCCGCGGCTCGCCGCCGCGGCGGTGGCGCTCGTCGCTGCTGACTGCGCTGAGCCGCCGCGTCCTGGAACGTGACTGACGCGCCGGCGCGCGCATCGCCGTGTCGCCGCCCTGATGCTGGCGACCGCTGCGGCTGGCCGGCTGCGGCTCGACCGCCGACGGGCCTCGACGCCGCCGACGCTCGGCCTGCCGGTGGCCGGCGACGCCGGCCGCGCTGGCCAGCGACGACGGTGTCGACGAGCCCCGACGGCGGCATCTACCGCAACCCCGACCACCTCGAGGTGATGCTGGTGGCCAGGCACAACGTCGACGCCGTCGCCGCCGCGCTCGGGAGCGCGTCGTCATCGTGGTCGCAGCTGCGCGGGTTCGGTGACTTCACCCTGGTGGCGCTGCGCCTGCGCGACGACGGCAAGGTGAGCTCGGACCCGCAGCTCGTCCGACCTGCAGATGGCCAGCGACTACGCGCCCAGCCGGCACCGCCGAGCGGCCCGCTGCGCCACTTCTACCACCCCACCTACCCGCTCGCGGTGGTCGCGGACTCCAAGCCGGGCGACGGCTGCAGCATCCACCTCGACCCCGGGCACTCGGGAGTGGCGATCCTCGTCTACCCGCCGGTCAACCTGCCCGACGACGCTGGTGTGGGGGCGTCTCGGTGACTTCGTGCTCAGCGTGCCCGTGGGCGGCTCGCTGCCGCCACCGCCGGGCGCGCTCCACGCGCGAGGCGTGCAGCCCGCCGTCCACGGCGCCACGGCGTGAGCGCGCGCAGCCGCGCCCGCCGGCGCGAGACCGTCCAGCTGCCGAGCGCGGGTCAGACGGTGGTGTCGTTCATGCTCCGGCGCGTGGAGGACGGCGGGCCGTGGCCGCTGACCCGCGTGCTCACCGCGCTCGGCGCCTTCGACGTCGAGCGCGTCGGGGTGGCGCGCGCGCTCGGCGATCGCCGTGGCATCCCGCTGGTGCACTCGCAGGAGCTGCGCTGGCGCGAGCAGACGCTGTTCCTCGAGGCCCGGCACGGCCGCGACGGCATCGACGAGCTGAGCCTGGAGATGCCCCCGTGGGACGACGCTCGTCGCCGCGGTCGACGACGGCGACGTGTGGCAGCTGATCGACGCCGTCGCGACGGCCAGCGACGCGCAGTTCGGCTCGATCGGCGACGGTGAGCCGCCCGAGCTGCTCCTGCCCGACGACGCCCCGTCGCTGCGCGCTCAGCTGCGCCGCCACCTCGCGCTGCTGCTGCCGGAGTGGGCCGGCGACGACGTCGCCGACGCGCAGGCGCAGCTGTCCGCGCGTTCTCGGCGACAGCGGCCTGCTGGTGGTGACGCCGTGAGCCTCCACGGGCGCTTCGGCGTGGCGGTCATCGTGGTGTCCGTCGTCGGCGTCGCGCTCGTGCTGCTGGCCCGGTTCCGCCCGTCCAACATCCCCACCGTGCGCGTCTTCGTGCGCCTGTGCGCCGCGGCGGCGGCGGTGGAGGCGGTCATCGGCATCGTGCTGGTCGTCGCCGGGCACCGCCCCACGGAGACGATCCACTTCTTCTACGGCGCGGCGACGGTCATACCCATTCCCGCCGCCGAGCTGCTGGCGCGCCGCGTGCAGCCCCGAGGCGGAGATGACGTACCTGCTCGCCGGCGTCGTCGCCACCGCGCTCTTCGGGTTGCGCGCGGTGACCACCGGCAACATGTGAGCTCAGGCGAGCGGCCGGAACGGCGTCCTCGATGACCACGACGTGGCGGCGGCGCAGGCGCACCAGCGCGCTGAGCACGGGCGCGCGCGAGGAGTGGCCACCAGCACCGCGTTGCCGGCGGCGCGGAAGGCGTCGTACACCAGCGACGTCGCCGCGTAGAAGTGGGCGAAGCGTGCCGCGGCCGTGCCCAGCGGCAGCCCCGGCACGTAGCCGAAGTCGGCGGCGCCGCGAAAGAACGTCCAGTCCCAGACGTCCATCACCGCGCCATACGCGAAACCGCTGACCACCCCGACGACGGCGAGGACGACGACGTCGCGCCGCCCCGGCGTGCGCCCGCGCCGGCCGCGCGCCCGCCAGCCCGGCGGCGGCGCCGACCCACCCGGCGGCGATCATCTCGTACGGCAACCACGGTCCCACCCCCGCGGTGACCAGCGCGGAGACGAGCAGCGTGGTGGCGCCGCACAGGAAGCCGAACTCGGCGCCCATGGCGTAGCCCGCGCAGAGGATCAGCAGGAAGATCGGCGAGAAGCCGCCGATCCCGCTGACCAGAGCGAGGCGCAGCGCCGAGTCGACCGCGGCGATGGCCGCGATGACCGCCAGCCCGCGGGTGTCGAGCCTCCGGCTCATCGTCTCCACCGCCAGCAGCGCCACGACGCAGCCGATGCTGACGGCGGCGGCGGCGGCGGTGCCGGGCGCGCCGAGGTTGGTGAACGGCCACAGGAAGAGCGCGAGGCCCGCGGCGCTGACGGCGGCGAGCCTCATCGCGACGCCGCCCGCGGTGGCGCCGCTGCGCTGCAGGTGCGCGGCCACCGCGTCGACGGTCACCGGGCCCGGTGACGCGAACAGCCGGCCCAGCTGGGTGGCGTGCTCGTGCGTGCCGCTGAGAGCGGTGGACGGGGCGCCGCGGTCGTGCACGCGACCCTCGTCGATGATCAGCACGCGGTCGGCGACGATCGCGGCGAGCTCGCTGTCATGGGTGGCCACCACCACCGACGTCCCGCGCGCGGCGACGCTCCGCACCGCGGCGACGAGGCCCGCACGGGCCGTGCCGTCCATGCCGCGCGTCGGCTCGTCGAGCAGCGCGACGCTCGGTGAGCCGCACAGGATGGCGGCGACCGCGGCGCGCTGGCGCTGACCGCTGCTGAGGTCGCGCGGGTCACGGCCGGCGATCCCGTCCACGCCGAGGTCGTGCAGCAGGGTGCGGAGCGCCGGCTCGTCGGCGCGCTCGCCGCGCATCGTCCAGGCAACCTCCGCGGCGACGCTCTCGCGGTGCAGCAGGGCGGCAGGGTTCTGGGGCAGGTAGGCGACGCGGCCGTGCGGCGCGCCAGACCGAACCTGACGACGGTGCCAGCAGGCCGGCGATGACGCGCAGCAGGGTCGTCTTGCCCGAGCCGTTGCGGCCCATCAGCGCGACCACCTCGCCGGCTGCCGCCTCGGCGTCGACGCCTTGGAGCAGGTCGCCGGGCCCGGCGACGACGCCGCGCGCGTGCCACCCCGCCGCGGCCGTGCGCGCGGTGGGCGCCGCGTGGCGCCGGTCGCTCGGCGGCATCCGCAGCGCCTGTGAGGAGAGAAGCGGAGGTGACCATCCCATCGCCTGCGACAGGCGCACCACCTGGGGCGCGCTGTCGAGCGACGACGCCAGGCCTTGCGGCGGCGCGGGACCGCGCACCCGGCCGTCCGCGACGGTGACGAGGGAGTCGGCACAGGGCAGGAGGTCGTCGAGCCGGTGCTCGGCGATGAGCACCGCAGTGCCACTGTCGCGCAGGGAGAGGCAGAGCTCGAGCAGCGCGGCGGCGCCCGGTGCGTCCAGCTGTGCGAAGGGCTCGTCGAGCACGAGCATGCGCGGCTCGAGGACGAGCGCGCCCGCGACCGCGACGCGCTGGCGCTCGCCACCGCTCAGCGTGGCGATGGATCGCGCGCGCAGGGCCTGCAGACCCAGCCTGTGAAGCACCGCGTCGACGCGCGTGCGCATCAGGTGGGACGGGACACCGAGGTTCTCGAGACCGAAGGCGACATCTCGCTCGACGGTGGTGTGCACGGCCTGCCGCTCGGCGTCCTGGAGCACGAACCCCACCGACCGCGCCAGGCGACGAGCCGGCGTGCGCAGCACGTCATGGCCGTCGACGCAGGCGCGCCCGCGGATGTGGCCGCCGTACATGTGCGGGACCACGCCGTTGAGCAGGCGCAGGAGCGTGGACTTGCCGCCCCCTGACGGCCCGGCGACCACACAGAGGCCGCCGTCGAGCGACAGGTCCACGCCGTCCAGCGCGGGGGCGGCCGATCTCCGGGTAGCTGTAGCGCAGCCCGGCGATGTCTACGAGCGGCGCCATGCCAGCAGCGGGAGCGCCAGCAGGGCGCACGCGATCACCGGCAGGAGGGTGACGTCGGGCAGCGTGGCGACCGGGAACGGGTACCAGTCGGGCAGCGCCCCGGTCGCGCGCGCCACGACGGTGAGGACCACGGCGGCGACGGCCGCGCGCGATGACGGCGAGCGCCGCGCCCGTCGAGGCGGCTGGTCGCGTACCGTGTGCGCGGTCCCGAGCCGAAGCCCCGCGACTCCATCGCCTCCGCCAGCTGCAGCGAGTCGTCGAGCGCGCTGAGGATGATCGGGCGCGGCGACGGCGTGCC
The DNA here is from genome assembly GCA_963751755.1 of Candidatus Dormiibacterota bacterium. Taxonomy (GTDB): domain Bacteria; phylum Chloroflexota; class Dormibacteria; order Aeolococcales; family Aeolococcaceae; genus Aeolococcus. The sequence goes on from CAVVVH010000003.1 coordinate 178,616, forward strand.
AGTCGCGGACGCGGGTGCCGCGCCGGCCACGCATCCGCTGCGCCTCGCTGATGGCCACCGCGTTGCGCGCCACCGCCGGCACCAGGTTGAGCGCCGCGCCGGTCAGCGCCGCGGTGCGCTGCAGGGCACGGGGGAAGGCGTCGATGAGGTCGTGGGGGTGGATGACCCGGGTGAGCGGCGCCACCGCGAGCACCGCTGCGGCGAGGCCGAGCGCCACGTCGGCGCCGTAGATCACCGCCTCCACCGTGATCGGCCCGCCGATCCCGGGCACCTGGCTCGGCACGGAGACGATCGTGTGGGTCGCCGGCGTGGCTGAGAAGGATGTTGAAGACCACCGCCAGCGCCGATGCGACGGCGACGAGGATGAACAGTGGTCGCAGCGCGGCGTCGGGACGGCGCAGGCTGAGCAGCACGTTGAGCGCCACCAGCAGGACGAGCGCGCGGTAGACCGGGTTGGTGCTGGTCAGCACCACCACCAGCGCGGCGGCGGACCACGCGGCAAGCGCGCGCGGATGGATCACGGCGGTGGACGTCGTGAGACGCGACGTCGCGCGCGCGCCAGCTGAGCCATGAGAGCGAGGACAAGCGCGACGCCCAGCCCGCCGGCCACCCAGGCTCCGCCGCTGGTGGACCGCGGCGACGCAGGCCGGCCGCTCGTCGCGAAAGCCGTCAGGGGTGGCAGCGTGGGGATGCTGGTCGCCGCCGGCGCCGGCGGTGAGGATGCCGCCGCGGCGGCGCCGGCCGGCGCCGGTGTCGGGACGGCCGCTGATCTCGCCGTCGCGGACGCCGGTGCGCCGCGGCACGCGACGCAGCCGGCCTCGTCGGCGCCACGGTGGGCGCGGGAGCGGCCGGGCACACCCCGGCCGGGGATGGCGGAGTGGTCCCGTCGCTCTGACCCTCGAAACGGAACCCCTCGGCGTCGCCGTCGCGGAATGTCTGGGCGGCGAAACCCTGGCTCGAGTACGCCCACGACCCGCCGCCGCGGCTCACGAACATCGCCCAGTACGGGGCACCCGCCGACAGGCACTGCGGCTGGTACGACGAGCGGCTCGTAGTCGATCTGGCACACCGCCTGGCCGCCGTCGCCGCGTGCCGTACTGGACGCCGCTGCGCGCCAGCAGAGCGTGTCGCCGGTGATCGAAGTCCTCGCTGAACGCGACGCACACCCGGATGACGGCGCCGGCGCCGTGACCCGAGCCGTCGCTGTGCTCGACGACCAGCGCGGCGTGGTGCACGGTCGACGCCTGCGCGCAGCCACCGATGGACGGTCCCACCCTGGTGACCGAGGCGACGACGGTCAACGACGCCAGCACCGGGCCGACCGCCACCAGCCGCACCAGGACCCGGAGCAGCGGTCGGGCGCGCGTCGGTCATGGAGCGGACCGGCGCGACCTCCCCAACGCCGCGCAGATCAGCGCCAGCGAGCCGATCGCGAGGAGCAGAAGCGCCGCGATGGACGCCGGCCGCCGAGGCCACTCGGCGCTGCCGGTGTCCGGGACGGTGACCGCAGGCGCCGTGCCCGTCGGCGTCGGGACGGCGTCGCCGTGGGGGCGGCCGGCGGCGAGCTGCCCGGGACGAAGGTCGTCGCTGCTGCGTACGGCTTGAGCGCGAGCGCCTGCGGGATCGTGCTGGTGGTGAATGCGTCAGGCGCGGTGCCGGCCGGCGTTGCTGTAGCCGCCGGTCTGTGCGGGTCGGCGAACGACTCCATGCTGGACAGCGGGTTGCCGCCGCCGGCCACTGTCCAGGCCGCTCCCGTCGGGTCCTGCCCGATCGCCACCAGGGCCTGGATGACCGTGCCGTCGCTGTCGGGGTCGCTGGCGCTGCCGGCGTTGAAGCCGAAGCCGCCGTCGGCGTGCTGCGCGGTGTGCAGGTAGCCCGCGTGCGGCGGTGTTCGCCGACGTGATGCCCGCCTTGGCGAGCGCCTGCAGGATGATCGCCGTGGAGTTGGTGTCGCTGGCGGTGTCACCACATGACGCCGGCGGCGTGGCAGCGGTGTCGTGGATGACGTACCCGAACCCGCCGTCGCTGCGCTGCGCGCAGCTGAGCCAGCCGGTGGCGTGCGCCGGGAGCGCGACACCGGCACGCGCGGTCGGCGAGCACGGCCGAGCGCCTGCGAGTAGGCGTTGGCCGACTCGCGTGCGTGCTGTGGAACGCGCCGTTGGGCTGGAGGTAGCCGCCCGCGCCGGTGGGGGTGTTGAGCTTGGCGAGCTGCGCGGCGCCGTCGATCGCTGACGGCTTGCCCGCGGCCAGCCAGGCGAGCACGTACTTGGCCGCGCCGCCGGCGGTGTTGATGGAGGCCGCCTGGGCGCCCAGGTAGTGGTACGTCGGTCGTGCCGGTCGACGGGCTCTTCAGCGTGGCCGGGTCGTAGCCGTTGTCGGCGACGCTGATGACGGTGTCCTCGGTGGCGCCGGGGCCGAAGGCCGGCGACGACGCTGCCGTCGGCGCCGACCTGCGAGTAGAGGTAGCGCAGCGCCGCGTTGGCCTGCGAGGTCTGGGGGTCGCCGCCCGGGCCGACGAGGCCCGTCGCTCCGAGGATGAGCCCGGTTGCGGTCAGAGTCGCGCCGACCGCTCCGATGGTCCGTCGCATGTGGGTCTCCTCACGGCGTGGAGGCCCGCGACGATGAGGCCCTCGCCGCGTGAGGGACCCACCTCCCGTTTCGCGCGGGCTTGCAGTGGTTCCGCTCCGACGGAGGTCTCCTGGCTCACGGATCAGTGCAGCTCGGCCGTCTTCCCAGGACCTATGTCCCAGTGACCGGTGGCCGGCTGCTCCCCGTTGACAGTTGCGCGACAGCTCCGGATTCGCACCGGATTCCCTGTCGCCGAAGCGCGGTGCCCACAGTCTGCCACGCGTGATGCCCGTCCCGCCGGTGACCGGGCCTCAGAGGAGGGTGATGGTCACCTCGACGTTGCCGCGCACCGCGTTGGAGTACGGGCAGCGACGGTGAGCCTGGGCGACCAGGTCCTCGGCGGCGCTGCGGTCGGTCAGCGAAGGAAGCGTCACATCGAGCGCCACGACGAGGCCGATCCGCCCCTCACCGATCGTGCCCAGGCCGACACGCGCGGTCACCGTCGAGTCGTCGGTGTTGAGCTCTCGGCGCCGCGCCACTGACGCAATCGCGCTCTGGAAGCACGCCCCATAGCCGAGGGCGAAGAGCTGCTCAGGGTTGGTGCCGGGCCCTCCGTCACCGCCAAGCTCGCTCGGGCTCGAGAAGTCCACCTCCAACCGACCGTCCGATGTCTTGCCGTGTCCTCGGCGCGCGCCGGTCACAGTGGCCTCCGCGGTGTACAGGACCCGGGCGGGTTGGGTGGCAGCACCGTCGGTCATGGACATCTCCTCCCGAGTGACCCTCCGGCTTGCAGGTGACGGATCCTCAGGGTATCGTCCGCGCAGCGATGGGGGATTCGGAGGGGGCAGCATGGTGAAGCACAGCCAGGCTCTGGTGCGGCGTGCGGTGATCGCCACGACGGCGGTCGCGCTCGGTGCGTTCGCGGTGGTGATGACGCCGCAGCCGGCCGGGGCGACGGTTTCGGGCGGCTGCATCGCGACGATCAACCACATCACGGCAAGCCAGAACTTCACGTCGGACAACGCCATCCAGGTGTACCAGCACGACAGCGTGGACGTCTTCATGCAGATGAATGCCCCGGTCCACCGACGCCTGACCTACCTGTCGTTCGGGGTCGGTCCGAGCGTGGTCGTCGGTGATGAGACCGATCCCTCCAGCTCGACGACCACGATCAATGTCGACCAGTACGCGACCTACGGCATCGGGCTCTATCGCGTCGATGAAACCGCAACGTCGATCTCGGGTCAGTCCTGCCGAATGTCTGCGCTCGTCAAGGTGGTCGGCAACCCGGAGGCGACCGTCGCGGGAGGGGCTGCGACCGGCGCCGAGGTGCTCGCCCTGCTGGGGATCGCGGGGGCGGGCGTGCGCGCGGCCAACCCCGGCGAGGCCGGCACCGGGACCGACAGACCCTGACGATCCCTTCGACCAGGGCGGCATGCCCAAGGATCCGTTGAAGTCGGAGACGCCGCTCCAGGCCATGGATCGGATCGAGGCGGGCATGAGCTTGTTCGGGTTCTGTCTGCTCGCCTCGTTACCGGCGTTCTTCCTGACCAGTGCCGCGATGGTCGGGGGAGCGGCGCCCGGCGCGGGGCCGGTGCGGCTGCGCCGCTATCACTGGCGGCCTCGCGTCTCCATCGTCGGCATGGCCAGCGGAGTCGTCGGCGGCCTGGCCGCGGTGGTGCTGCTGCAGCAGACGGGCAGGCTCTTCCCGAGCTACGAGATCCTCGGGCGTGCCCTGGTGGCCGGGCTGCTGGCCGGCATCGTCATTCCCTCGCTGACCAGGGTGATCGCGGTGCGCCGGGCGAACCGGCGGGTGGCCGCGCGCGAGGCGGCCATCAACGCCGCCCTGAGGCGGCAGGCAGAGGCTCTCGCCGCCGCGACCGCTCCGGCCTCCAGCGGCCCGGCCGCCACCCCGGCCCCCTGGGTGGCCACCCACCGGGTCGCCACCGCCGCGCCGCTGCGCTCCGACCCCTCCGAGGCGGCCGGCCAGACCACCGAGCTCGGTGCCGGGACGGCTGTGCGCATCCTCGAGGAGCGCGGCACCTGGGCCCGCGTCCAATCGGCGAACGGAGCCGACGGATGGGTCGAGGGAGCTCACCTGGAGCGGATGACGTGAGCACGCGCCGGCCGTCCGCGGCCGCGCGCTTCGCGCTCCGATTCATCGCCACCTACCAGCAGGAGGTGGCCCCTGCTGGCCGGCACCGCTGCGGCTCGACGCCGAGCTGCTCGGAGTACGGCGCGGCCGCGTACCGAACCCACGGGTTCCTCCGGGCCACGGCTGTCAGCATCCGCCACGTCATGAGGTGTCGCCCGCCCGCCCCGGCAGGAGTCGCTGAGCGACGCTGAACTCGCCCGGGCGGCTCGAGGCCCGGTCCTCGTTGGGCTAGCGGTGCTCGATGGTGATCGTGACGGGGCTCCATTCGCCGGTGAGCCCCTGGCCGTGCAGGCTGATGCTCCGGTCGTCGTCGATCGGCTTCTCGGTCATCAGGCCCAGAGCCACCAGGAACGAGCTCATCTTGAACGGCACCTCGCGGTGGTGGTCGACCTCCTCGCCGTCGATGAACCACCACAGCTGGTCGTTGGCCTTGTCGTAGGTGATCTTGTAGACGTGCGTCTGGCCCGGCTTGGTGGCAACGGGCAGCTCGTTGAAGATGCAGAAGTACGTCGGGCGGTTGAGGTCGGCCGGTGGCTCGGCGACGACGCCGGGAAACAGCACGCGGCCGTACACCGTGGCCAGCTTGTCGTTGGTGGCGAAGAAGTCGATGGCCGCGCCGGTGTCGAAGTCGAGGAGGTTGACGGTGGCCATCCCGTCGTAGAGGTCGCCGGGCACCCCGTTGTGACGGCGGGCGGCGATGCTCAGCTCGACGCTGATGGTGCCGTCGTCAGGCGGCGCGAACCGGGCCGTCGAGAAGTACATGTGCTTGGCGTTGTCGAGCACCTGGATGCGATCGTGCGAGCGGGACAGGGGGTTGGCGCGGACCCGCAGCTTCTCGTGTTCGACGATGACCGTCGCGTTGGGCTCGCGGTACTTCCACTCGGTGCCGTCGGGAAGCGCGAAGCCGCCGATCTGCCAGGTCGGGTCGACACCGGTGATGATCGACCGGAAGTTCCCGTACTTGATCGTCTCGGTGCGTGGTGTGCTGTCGGTGTGTCGCGGTGCCGCTGCGGCCTGGGCCATGACAGGTTCCTCCGTGTCCGTCCACGGTAGCAGCCGGGTTCGCGAACAAGACGGCCGGGTAGACTGATCGCATGCTTCGCGTCGATTCCGGTCCGGTTGCGGTGATCAGCATGCACGCCTCGCCGCTCGCCGCGCTCGGTCGCGGTGAGAACGGCGGCGGGAACCTCTCGGTGCGCAGGCTCTGTGAGGGCCTCGCCGAGTCCGGCATCCCCACCGACGTCTTCGTGCGCCGCGACGACCCGCGGGCCCCGGCGGAGGAGATGATCGCCCCGATGAGCCGCCTGGTGCGGCTCCCCGTCGGACCGGCGCGACCGCTGCCCAAGGGCGACCTGGTCGGTCACGTCGACGCATTCAGCCGTGCGGTGATCGCGCACGCGGCCAGCGAGCGCCGCCAGTACGTCGTCGTCCACGGCCACTACTGGCTCGGCGGCCTCGTCGCCGAGCAGCTTCGCGACGCCTGGCACATCCCCTGGGTGCAGTCCTTCCACACCCTCGCCCGCGCCAAGGCACGGGTGGGCCTTCCCTCGGATGAGGGTCGCGCCGCTGCCGAGGCGAGGCTTGCGGGCGCCGCCGACCGCCTGGTCACCGGCAGCGTCGCCGAGGCGCGGGACCTCATGCGCCTGTACGGAGCGTCGCGCAACCGCATCTGTGTCGCCCAGCCGGGGGTGGACCTGCGAGTCCTCCACCCGCGTGACACGGCCGCGCTGCGAACCGAGCTCGACCTGGAGGGTCGCCGCGTGCTGCTCTTCGCCGGCAGGCTCGAGCCGCTGAAAGGTGCGGACACACTGCTTGGCGCCGTCGCCAAGCTCGGCGAGGATCCGCGGTTCGACGACGTCGTCACCCTTGTGATCGGCGAGGACAGCGGAGATGGAGCTGCGGCGGGTGGCGAACGGCGCCGGCTGGAGGCCGTTGCGGGCGACAGCGGGATGGCGGCGAGGGTTCGCTTTCTCGGGGCCGTCGAGCACGAGGACCTCGCCGACTACTACGCCCTGGCTGACATCTGCGTGGTGCCGTCGCGCACCGAGACGTTCGGCCTCGTGGCGCTCGAGGCGCAGGCCCTGGGGACGCCGGTGGTCGCCAGCGCCGTCGGCGGCCTCACCGAGATCGTCGAGGACGGCACCACGGGCCTCCTCGTCGCCGACCGTGACCCCGACGCGTTCGCGTGGGCGATCGCCATGCTGCTGGACGACGCTGAACTGCGCGAGCGCATGGGTGCCGCGGCGAGACTGCGCGCCGGCTCGTTCACCTGGGCGCGCGCTGTCGAGCGGCTGGCGGCCATCTATCGACGCGTCACGCGGCCCGACGCGCCCGCCGCCACCCCCTGCGGCTACAGCGACAACGAGGTGATGGCGGTCGCCGGCTGACGGCGGAACGTAGTATTCGACGGTGACCTGTTCGCACTGTGGCGCCACGGTGCCCGAGGGCCCCTACTGCACCCGATGTGGCGCCCACCGTGAGAAGGGCACGCTGCGGCTGCATCACTTCGCGCTGCGGCCCGGCGAGCACCTCGCCACCCCCGCGGTGCTCTCCACGCTGCTGCCCCACCTGGAGCACGAGCGCGTCCACCTCTTTCGCTGGGCGCTCACCGCCGGCGTCGTGCTCGTGGGGCTGCTCGCCGTCACCGGGCTGGTGATCCCGGCGATCTGGGTGGCGGCTCTGCTGGTGCCGGCGCTCTACCTCTCGTACCTCCGCGCCGCGGACGTGTACGTCGACGCGCCCCTGCTGATCCTGGCCGGCACCGTGGTGGCGGGCGCAGTGGTCGGGGTGGCCGTCACGGCGGCCGCCGATGCCATCGGCAACGGTCTGGGCGCCGGCGGGGTCATCCTGCTGACGGCAGGCGCGGCGCTCGTCGCCGAGCTCCTCAAGCCACTGGCGCCCCTGGTGCTGCTCCGCTCCCGTTTCCCGCAGACGCTCGACGGCCTGGTGTTCGGGGTCGCGGCCGGGGCGGGCTTCGCCTTCGCCCAGACGGTGGTCAACCTGACCGGCTCGCTGGGAGGCGTGGCGCTGCGAGTCGACCCCTCCAACTGGGTCTTCACCCTGGTGAGCGCGGCAGTGCTCATCCCGCTCCTGCACGGCTCGTGCTCGGGCCTCGTCGCCGCGTCGCTGTGGAGACCGCGAGGTGGTCGCGACGCGGCGCTGCGTGCGGCGGGGCTGCCGCTGGCGATCATCGCCGACATCTGCTTCGTGGTCGGCAGCGAGATCCTCGACGACGCCGGGCTCAGCCCGCTCTTCGTCCTGCTCTGGCAGGCGCTGACCGTTGCAGGCGTGCTCATCGCCATTCGCGTCCTCCTCCACGCCGCGGTGCTCGACGAGGGGACGGCGCTGGGGCTACGCGAGCAGCGCTGCCACCACTGCGGCGCCACCGTCGAGGCCGCCGGGTTCTGTCCGCGTTGCGGAATGCGCCTGGCGGCAGGGTCGGAGCGGCGCGCGGCGGTGGTCAGCCGCTGACCGACCCGGAGGGTTCGGCGTTGGTGCGGCGTCCGGGCGCCGGCACGGCGTCGCGGAGCCGCTCGAGAGTGCTGCGCAGGGCGGCGGCCTCGTCATCGTCGAGGTGGCGCCCGAAGTGGTCCTGGACTCCGCGCAGGTGCAGCACCGCCGCGCGTCTGAAGACGGCGCGGCCGGCCGGTGTCATCACCACGTAGGCGCCACGCCGGTCGGACGGGCAGCGCTCGGTACCGATGAGGCCGCCGCGCTGCATCCGGTCGACGAGCCGGCTGACGCCGCTCTTCGTCATCCGCGTGTGCGAGGTGAGCTCATTGAAACGAAGCCGCCGCCCTGGCGCCTCCGCCAGCCTGTGGAGCACCTCGTACTCCGCCAGGCTGATGCCGTGGCCGCGCTCGAGCTCGGCTTCGAGGCGGCCCGTCAACCGGCTGTGCGCATCGAGGAGGGCCATCCAGGCGGCAGTGCGGCAGGCGTCCGGGCGTTCAGCGTTCACAGGGCCCCTGTGGTGGCGGCCGGCGAGGCTGCCAGGCGCCGTGCGCATCGTACCGGGCGGCGGTTGGGGGTACCGCCCGCGCACAATCGCCCGACATGGGCATCCGCGACCTGATCCGCCCGCTGGAGGGGTGGGCCGTGCTCGACCCGGCGGGCGAGTGGCTGAGCACAAAGGTCACCGGCCTGCTCGGCAACGGACCCGCCAAGACCGTGCTCAGCGGCACCTTCCTGGGGCATGCGCTGCACCCCGTCCTCACCGACGTGCCGATCGGCGCGCTCACCGCGGCGACGGTGTTCGACCTCATCGGCGGTGAGTCGGGCGGGTCGACCGCCGACGCGCTGACCATCCTCGGGCTGCTGGCGGTGCCGCCGACAGCGATCTCGGGCCTCTCCGACTGGTCGGACACCGTCGACGCCGAGCGACGCCTCGGCCTCATCCACGCACTCGCCAACGCGGGCAGCTCCGCGCTGTACTTCGCCGCGCTGGTGAGCCGCCGCAGCGGCAGCCGCAGCACCGCCCGCGTCTTCAGCACCGCCGGCCTGGCCGTGCTCGCCGCCAGCGGGTACATCGGCGGTCACCTCGTCTTCGGGCGCGGGGTCGGCGTCGACCACACCGTGTTCGACGAGGCGCCGACCGATTGGACGCGGGTCGCCCGGGAGGCGGACATCCAACCAAACTCGCCGACGCTGGTGCGAGCCGCCGGCTACGGCGTGCTCCTCCACAGCCACGCCGGGACCATCCATGCCATCGCGGCCCGTTGCACGCACGCGGGCGGACCCCTGAACGAAGGCGAGGTCGATGACGAGCTCTGCGTCACCTGCCCCTGGCACGGCAGCCGTTTCCGGCTGCGAGACGGTGCCGTGGCGCGGGGGCCCGCGACCGCGCCGCAGCCCGCCTTCGACGTCCAGGTCGTCGACGGAAACGTCGAGGTGCGGCTCCGCCAGGGGTGAGCCGGAGATCGTGAGCTGATAGGATGACTATCAGACAAACGGTCATCGGTAGACGGAGGATCGCGATGCGAATCGCCTGCGTTCTCGACAGTGGGTTTGAGGACTCCGAGTTCAAGACACCGTTCGACGGACTCTCCCAGGCCGGCCATGAGGTGGTGGTCATCGGACTCGAGGCCGGCAAGGAGCTGAAGGGGAAGGGCGGCCAGGTGACCACCCGCAGCGACAAGTCCTTCGACGACGTGCGCGCCGAGGACTTCGACGCCCTGCTCATCCCCGGCGGCTACTCGCCGGATCACCTTCGCGCCGACCCGCGGGCGGTGGCATTCACCAAGGCGTTCGCCGCCGCCGACAAGCCGATCCTCGCGGTGTGCCATGGACCGCAGCTGCTCACCACTGCCGAGGCCATCAGCGGACGGAAGCTGACCGCGTGGCAGACCATCCAGGACGACCTCCGGCGGATGGGCGAGAACGTCGTCGACGAGGAGGTCGTCGTCGACGGCAACCTGGTCACCTCGCGCAAGCCCGACGATCTGGGTGCGTTCACGCGCGAGTCGGTCGCGCTGCTCTCCCGGGTGCCCGCGTCGACTCACTGACAAGAGGGTGGCGGGGTGCTGCCCATGGGCGGCTCCCCGCCGGTCCGCCGGGCCCCGTGCGGGCCGTACACTGCGGCCACCGATGACGCCGGGCCGTCGGGGGTGCATCGGACGGCTGGGAGAACTGGGCATGGCAGACAACCAGGCCGAGGAGGCCGCGGAGAAGGCGGTCGACGCGGATCGGCTCCTCGAGGGTGAGGATCCGAACACCACGTACCTCGACGATGCCACCCACTGGGTGACGGTGTACAGCGAGCTGCTGGCGGTCAAGCGCGACCTCGTCGGCGTGTCGGAGAGCCGCCTGCCGGACATGCCGAAGGAGGCGCGCCACGAGGTTGCCACCACCGACCTCGTTGTTCTCGACGCAGAGATGAAGCGTTTCTCGGAAAGGCTGACCTTCTGGCGCCAGCGCTGTCAGGAGCTGGGCGGCTCGCCCTCGAGCTGAATAAACGAAGGGGGAACTGCGTTCCCCCCTCGGGCACCCCCCAGCTGAGCGGTGTCAGCTCCGGCGGGGTGAACCCGCCTGCGCTGACGGGAGGGACGGAACCAGTCGTCGGAGGCGAATTTACTTCGCCGGAGACGACACCGCTGTAGGGGGTTCCCGAAGGGGGATCCTGATCCCCCTTCGCCTGCTTAGCGGGGTTCGAAGATCATCCCCACGATCCGCCGCACGGCCGAGCGCGGCACCAGCCGGTTGCCCTGCGCGAGGATGAGGTTGTGTGGGCCGGGGACGCAGATCGCATGCCCGCGGTCCAGCGTGCGCAGCGCGCTCCGGACCACGGCGGCGGGCGACATCGGCAGCGACTTGTCGAAGAGGACTGACACGCCCGCCACCTCATCGAACTCTGTTCGCGTCGGTCCGGGGCAGAGTGCCATCGCGCGGACACCTGTGCCGTGCAGCTCGAGCGCCAGAGCCTCGGTGAAGTGGAGGACGAAGGCCTTCGACGCGGCGTACGTGGCCATGTAGGGGAGGGCCTGGTACGCGGCGGTGCTGGCCACGTTGACGACCGCACCGGCGCCCGCCGCCACGTTGCCGGGAAGCACGGCGGCCGTCAGCTGGTGCAGCGCCAGCACGTTGAGCTCCACCTCCTCCGCCTCGCGCTTGGGGTCGAGGTCCACGAACCTGCCCCTGCTGCCGAACCCGGCGTTGTTCACCAGCACCCACGGCCCTTTGGTGCGCAACAAGGTCGCCACAGGTGCGCGTCCCCTGTCGGTGGAGAGGTCGGCGGTGTGCACGCTGACCTTGACGGAGTGCCGCTGGCGCAGCTCCTTGGCGAGAGCCTGCAGCCGGTCCGTGCGGCGGGCGACGAGCGTGACGTCGTGCCCGCGGCCGGCCAGCTGACGGGCGAACTCCTCACCGATGCCGCTCGACGCTCCCGTGACGAGCGCGGGAACCGAGGCCGGTACCGGGTCGCTCATGTCATCCCCCCTGTGACCTGGACAACGCTGGTCAAGCCTACGGGGTGGTACCGCGCACACGCCACGCGGCACACGTCCGGGCGTCCGCCGTGACACCGTTGGACCTCGGGAAGCGGTCGCAGGCTCCTTTGTTACGATCACGACAGATGCTCTCGGACTTCGCGCCGATCCTCGTCTTTCTAGCCGTCTGCGTCGCGTTCGGGGCTGGCGTGCAGGCGCTCAGCGCGTGGTTGGGACCGCGCCGCTCCAACCCCGCCAAGGATCTTCCCTACGAGTGCGGCATCGTCCCCGTGGAGACCGCGCGGCGCCGGTTCTCGGTGAGCTTCTATGTCACCGCGATGCTGTTCATCATCTTCGACGTCGAGTTCGATCTTCCTGCTGCCGTGGGCAACCGTCGTGCGCCAGCTGAAGATCTTCGGCATCGTCGAGATGGGCATCTTCATCGCCACGCTGCTGATCGGCCTCGTCTACATCTGGCGCAAGGGCGCTCTGCGGTGGGACTGACGTACGACGCCGCCACCGGCGTGCCTCTTCTCAACGCGCAGGGTGACGCGGGCGCGCTGCCGCTGCCCCGGGTCGGCGACCTGGAGCGCACCGCGGCCAAGGCCGGCGCCATCACCACGACCATCGAGAAGGTCATCCAGTGGGGGCGCTACAGCTCCCTGTGGCCGGCGCTGTTCGGCCTGGCCTGCTGTGCCATCGAGATGATGGCAACGGGTGCGGCGCGCTACGACATGTCGCGCTTCGGCTGCGAGGTGTTCCGCGCCTCGCCGCGCCAGGCAGACCTCATGATCGTGGCGGGGCGCGTCTCCCAGAAGATGGGCCCCGTCCTGCGCCAGATCTATGACCAGATGCCGGAGCCCAAGTGGGTGATCAGCATGGGCGCCTGCGCCTCGACCGGGGGGATGTTCAACAACTACGCGATCATCCAGGGCGTCGACAAGGTCGTGCCCGTGGACGTGTACCTGCCCGGCTGCCCCCCTCGCCCTGAGGGACTCCTCGATGCGGTTCTCAAGCTGCAGACGAAGATCGCCGCCGAGCGGCCCAGCTCACTCCGGGGGTAGACGGTGACCAGCACCGCGGCCCCCGTGGATTCGGCACGTCCGGCGCGCGGGCGGCGCGCCGCCGACGTGCTTCAGCGCGAAGTGCCCGACGCCGTCGTTCGGGTCGAGGAGCAGGCCGGCGAGGTGACGGTGCTCGTTCACGTCGAGCACCTCATCGGAGCCCTCACCGTGCTCCGCGACCACGACGACGCCGCCTACCGCGTACCGCTGTTCGTCACCGCGGTCGACTGGCCCGATCGCGAACCGGCGGCGCCTCGCTACGACGTCGTCTACCAGTTGCGCTCGCTGCAGTACAACGACGACTGCCGCCTCGTCGTCCAGGTCACCGAGGACGCGCCCCGTGTCCCCACCGCCGAGCGGGTCTTCGCCGGCATGGACTGGCACGAGCGCGAGACGTTCGACCTGTTCGGGATCGAGTTCACCGGCCACCACGACCTGCACCGCATCCTTCTCCCGGAGGACTGGGTCGGCCATCCGCTGCGCAAGGATTACGTGAGCTTCGGCGAGCCGGTGGCCTTCACCCACAACCTCGAATGGGCGCTTCCTGCCGCGGAGCGGCCGCGCGACATGCCCGGGGACACGCGCTGATGGCCGTCCTGCCACCTCCCGGCGGACCGACCCTGCCCACCCGCGACGAGCGGTCCGACGCGTTCGAACGCGGACGACACATGCTCGGCGTCGACCCGGCCAACGACGCCATCGACGTGGTGCAGCTGGACGACGAGACCATGGAGCTCAACATGGGCCCGCAGCACCCCAGCACGCACGGCGTGCTGCGCCTGGTCCTCGAGCTCGACGGCGAGGTGGTGCGCGAGTGCCGCCCCGACATCGGCTTCCTGCACACCGGGTTCGAGAAGTCGTTCGAGTCGCACACCTGGCAGCAGTGCATCCCGTTCACCGACCGCATGGACTACCTGGCGCCGCTGTTCAACAACCTCGGCTTCTCGCTGGCTGCCGAGCGCCTCCTCGGCGTCGAGGTGCCCCCGCGCGCGCAGTACCTGCGCGTGATCATGTGCGAGCTCACTCGCGTCGCCAGCCACTTCCTCTGGTACGGCACCAGCGCGCTCGACCTCGGCGCCACCACGCCGTTCGTCTACGCGTGGCGCGAGCGGGAGAAGCTGCTCGACATCAACGAGCTGGTGAGCGGAGTGCGCATGCACACCTCCTTCATCCGCGTCGGGGGCCTGCTCGCAGACGTCCCCGACGAGTTCTACGCGCTGGTCAACGAGGTGGTGCGCACCTTCCCCGCGTTCATCGACCAGTACGAGCTGCTGATCACCCAGAACCCCATCTGGATGGAGCGCACCCGCGGGCTCGGCGTCCTGACCCCGGACGACGCCATGGCGTACGGGGCCACCGGGCCAACGCTGCGCGGCAGCGGCATCCCGTACGACCTGCGCAAGGCGCACCCGTACAGCTCGTACGACCACTTCGACTTCGACATCCCGATCGGGAGTCATGGCGACGTCTACGACCGCTACCTCGTGCGCATGCGCGAGGCGCGTGAGTCGCTGAAGATCATCGGCCAGGCCATGGACAACCTCCCCGGCGGTCCCGTCAACACCAGCGACCGCAAGGTCGCCCTGCCCCCCCGCAACGAGATCAACACCTCGATGGAGTCGCTCATCCACCACTTCAAGCTGGTGACCGAGGGCTTCCACGTGCCCAAGGGCCAGGTGTACGAGGCGATCGAGTCGCCCCGCGGTGAGCTCGGCTTCTACATCGTCAGCGACGGAGGCAACCGCCCCTACCGCTGCAAGGTGCGCGCCCCCTCCTTCAGCAACCTCAGCGCGCTTCCCCACATGGTGCGCGACGAGCTGATCGCCGACGTGGTCGCGGTGATCGGGTCGATCGACATCGTCCTGGGAGACGTGGACCGATGACCGCTCTCGTGGTGCCGGGAGGGACGGGGGCGGCGGCGAGGGCACATGCCCGTCCTGCTCAGACAAGCTTCGGCGCCATTGGCGGCCGCTTTGCGGCCTCGGGCGCCTGCAGAACTCGCCGGACGGGCATGTGCCCTCGCCGCCACCCTGCCTGCCCGGCCCGAGCCGGCTCATTGCGGGCTGTGGGAGTAGCGTTGCAGCGCTCCCGTGCACGGGGCGTCTTTCGGCTGGCCACGATTGGTGCCGTCGACGGCTCGCGGAATCGCTACGGGCGCCGGGCCAGGTCCACTTCAGCGCTCCTCGATGCGGGCCCACTCAGCGGTCGCTTCAGGGGATTGGCTCCGGCACGTCTCCGCAGCGCGAGTTCTGCAGGCGCCCGAGGTCGCGCAGCGACCGCCAATGGCGCCGAAGCTTGTTTGAGCGGCAAGGAGATGTGCCGGAGACAATCCCCGCTTCTTGCGATAGCGGAGTCCAGCTAGTGCCACTGGCTCCCGCCACCCGCAACGAGATCACCGCTCTGCGCGAGCGGTACCCGCACCCGCGGAGCGCCATCCTGCCGTGCCTGTGGGCGGTGCAGAACGAGCTCGGCTACCTGTCGGCCGAGGGAATGGCCGAGGTGGCCGAGGTGCTCCGTCTGGCGCCGAGCGAGGTGCAGGCGGTGAGCACCTTCTACTCGATGTACTTCGACAAGCCCGCGGGGGACCACCACGTGGTGATCTGCACCAACGTCACCTGCGCGCTGCGCGGCTCGGACGAGATCGTGGCGCACGTGGAGCGGCGCCTCGGATGCCCCTCCGGCGGGACCACCGCCGATGGCAGGTTCACCTGGGAGAGCACCATCGAGTGCCTCGGCGCCTGCGGTGGCGCCCCCGCGATGCAGGTCGACCACCACTTCCACGAGGACCTCACTCCCGAGCGCGTGGACGGGATCCTCGAGCGGTTGCGCTCGCGGCCGGGCGCGCACGGCAGCGCTGGGCCGGCCCCGGCGAGCGGGCCACATCCACCCACCGCGGAGACGCCGCCCCTTGCGACTGCCGAAGGGCCGCCGTCGGAGGACGACCTGGCCGCCTCCAGCCCTGACGCCGGCGCCGCGCCGCCCGTCGAGCGCACCGAGATGCCGGGTTCGCGGACGGAGCCCACCGCCAACCCGCGCGGAAGCCGCAGCCGGCCCCGACGGCGACCGCGTCCCAACGCGGACGATCTGTAGGATCGCGCGGGCATGGCCGAACACAAGCTGCTCACCAAGGACTTCGGCACCGAGGGAGTGCAGACGCTCGCTGTGTACGAGCGCCTCGGCGGGTACCAGGCACTCCGTGAAGCGTTCCGGAAGTTCACACCGGAGACGCTGGTCGACGAGGTGAAGGCGAGCGGGCTGCGGGGGAGGGGAGGAGCCGGCTTCCCCACCGGCATGAAGTGGGGCTTCCTGCCCAAGGACACCTTCCCACGCTACCTGTGCGTCAACGCCGACGAGTCCGAGCCGGGCTGCTTCAAGGATCGCGCGCTCATCGACGAGAACCCCCACCAGCTCATCGAGGGCATGGTCATCGCCGCCTACGCGCTCCAGGTCAACGTCGCCTTCATCTACATCCGCGGCGAGTACTTCGACCAGCGCCTTCTGCTCGAACGCTGCGTCGAGGAGGCGCGCGCCGCCGGTCACATCGGCAGTGACATCCACGGCAGCGGCTTCAGCTGCGACGTCATCGTGCACGGTGGCGCCGGCGCCTACATCTGCGGCGAGGAGACCGCTCTCATCGACTCGCTGGAGGGGTACCGCGGCCAGCCGCGGTTGAAGCCGCCGTTCCCGGCCATCAAGGGCCTGTACGGCAAGCCGACGGTGGTCAACAATGTCGAGACCCTGTCGAACCTGCCTCACATCGTCCAGCGCGGAGGTGCGTGGTTCAAGGCGCTGGGCACGGAGAAGAGCGCGGGAACGCGGCTCTTCTGCTGCAGCGGCCACGTCAACAGGCCGGGCACCTACGAGATGGCCATGGGCACCCCGATCCGTGAGCTCCTCGAAGAGGAGTGCGGCGGCGTGTGGAAGGACCGCTCGCTGAAGGCGTTCCAGCCCGGCGGCGGCTCGATGCAGGTGCTGCTGCCCGAACATCTCGACCTCCCGCTCGACATGGATGCGGTGCAGCAGGCGGGGTCGTCGCTCGGCGCCGGCGCCATGGTGTTCATGGACGAGACGACCTGCATGGTCAACGTGTCGATGCGCCTGGTGGACTTCTACCACCACGAGTTCGTGCGGGAAGTGCGCGCCGTGCCGCGAGGGCACGTACTTCGAGTCCGACCTGATGCACCGGCTCGAGGCGGGGGAGTGCACGCTCGAAGAGCTCAACACCCTCGCGGACATCTGCGACAACATGAACGGCAAGTGCTTCTGCCCGCTGGGCGACACCGCGACCTGGTTCGTGATGTCCGCCTACAAGGCTTTCTCTGACGAGTTCAGGGCACACTGCGGCGCGGGCACCTGCCCGGTGCGCACCACGCGAGCGCAGTTGGTGACGGCGTAGATGGCCGCCGACCCGACGCCGCCGGCAGCGCCCGACGACGGTCTCGTCGGCATCACCATCGACGGACGGACGATCCGCGTCCCCAAGGGAACGCTGGTGACCGATGTGGCCACCGAGCTCGGCATCCACATCCCCATCTACTGCTCGCATCCCAAGATGGACCCGGTCGCGGTCTGCCGCATGTGCCTGGTTCACGTCGAGAAGATGCCCAAGCTGCAGCCGGCGTGCGCGACGTACGCCGCCGAGGGCATGGTGGTGGACACGCAGCGCGCCGACGTCACCAAGACGCGCGAGGGGATGCTCGAGTTCCTGCTCGTCAACCACCCGCTCGACTGCCCGGTCTGCGACCGCGGCGGCGAGTGCGACCTCCAGGACTTCGCCTTCCGGTACGGGCCGCCGGCCTCGCGGTTCCCGATCACCGAGAAGGTGCACTTCAACAAGGCGGTGGTCCTCAGCGAGAAGATCGAGCTCGACCAGGAGCGCTGCATCCTCTGCTGGCGCTGCACCCGCTACTACGAGGAGATCACCGGCGAGAAGGAGCTGGTGCTCCAGGAGCGTGGCGTGCACACGCTCATCAACACGTTCGACGGCGGCCAGCTGCAGTCCGATTTCCAGGGCAACCTGCCCGAGATCTGCCCGGTCGGAGCGCTCACCCATCGTCAGTACCGTTTCAAAGCACGGCCGTGGGACCTGCAGCGGACCAAGAGTGTCTGCCCCGAGTGCTCCTATGGCTGCAACATCAACGTCGACACCCGCGACTTCGAGGTTCGCCGCTTCGCGTCCCGGGACAACCCGCAGGTCGACGACATGTGGCTCTGCGACCGCGGCCGCTACAGCGCCGAGAGCTGGAACGACGTCGACCGCATCCGCCGTCCCGCGGTTCGCGCCGACGGGAAGGTGCGCGACGTGTCCGTCAGCGAGGCGATCGCAGCAGCCGCCCGTTCGCTGCGCGCGGTGCGCGACAGCGACGGGCCGGGGGCCATCGCGGTGCTCGGCTCGGCGCAGAACACCAACGAGGAGCTCTGGCTGCTGCAGCGCCTCGCCCGCGAGGTGCTGGAGACGCCGCACATCGATCATCAGCTCGAGGCGTTCGCCGGGATCGGCCCGCACGAGCACTCGCTCGCCATCGCCGAGATCGAGGAGTGCGCGGCGGTCATCGTCCTCGGCGACGAGCCCGAGCACGAGGCGCCGGTGCTCTCGCTGCGACTGTTCAAGGCGGCGACCAAGCGCGGCGTCGCAGTTCGCCGCGTCCAGCACGACGCCGACGTTCGCAGCCTCGGCGAGCTGCCTGACGGGCTCATCGGCATCGTCGCCGACGAGATCCACCGCGACCAGGCGGCGCGCCTGGCCGTCGAGCTCGGGCGCTCGCGCGAGGTGCGTCAGCTCACCATCACACGCGGCGTCAACGGCCGCGGCGCCAAGGACCTCGGCGTGCTTCCCAACAGCGGCCCGGGTTACGCGTCGGTGGGCGACGGTGGCAAGGCCGGCCGGCAGATCCTCGAGGCGGCCGCCGCCGGGATCATCAAGGCGCTGGTGGTGATGGGTGGCAGCGCCTGGGCGGATGACGTCGCACCCTTGGTGGAACGTGTCGCGGCCCGTGCCGAGGTGCTGGTGGTCGTCGACACGCGCCCCGGTCCGCTGAGCCGAGGCGCGACGGTGCTGATCCCCGGGCATGCGTACTTCGAGAAGGCGGGGACGGTCACCAACGTCGAGGGCCGGGTGCAGCGCATCCGCCCGGCGCTGCCGCCGGCGACGCAGACGCCAACCGAGACCCGCATCCTCAGCGCGCTCGCCGCCGAGCTCGGCGCCACCGGCTGGCCCGGGGACCCGCTGCGGGTCAACCGCGAGCTTGTTGCCGCCATTCCGGCGTACGGGCTTGCCGGCAACGGTGGCCGGGCCATCTTCAACGCGGCGGTCCCGGCGTGATCGCCAACTTCTCCGACATCTTCTCGGTCGGGCGTGTCGGCGCCGACGGCATCGTGGTGATCCTCATCAAGGCCGTCCTCATCGTCCTCGCCCTGGCCACGGCGGCCGCGTACCTGACGCTGGCCGAGCGCAAGGTGGCGGCGCGCATCCAGCTGCGCATCGGGCCCAACCGCGTCGGCCCGATGGGCCTGTTGCAGCCCGCGGCAGACGGGATCAAGCTCCTCTTCAAGGAGAACACCGCGCCGTCCGGGCGCGACAAGCTGCTCTTCTTCGCCGGGCCGGCGATCGCGGCGGCCGCCGCCGTCTTCGCGTTCGCCGCCATTCCGATCAGCGGGCTCACCTGCGTCGGCGGTCAGCAGGTCGGCCTCGGCTGCGCCGCCGGGTACCCCCTGCACTGGGACCTCATCCACGTCAACGTCAGCCTGCTCTTCGTGCTGGCGATCACCTCGCTCGGTGTGTACTCGCTGTTCCTCGGTGGGTGGTCGGCGAACAGCAAGTACTCCCTGCTCGGCGGCCTGCGCTCCTCGGCACAGCTCATCTCCTACGAGATGGCGGTGGCGTTCGCCCTGGTCGGCGCGGTGATCCTGGCGGGCTCGCTCGACCTCGAGAAGATCGTCCTCGCGCAGCACGACGTGTGGTTCGTCGTGCTGCAACCGATGGCGTTCATCCTCTACTTCACCGGCGCGCTGGCGGAGACCAACCGGCTTCCCTTCGACCTGCCCGAGGCCGAGACCGAGCTCGTCGCCGGGTACCACACCGAGTACTCGTCGATGCGCTTCGGCTTCTACTTCGTGGGCGAGTACATCAACATGGTCATCGTCTGCTCGATCGCGACGCTGGTGTTCCTCGGGGGGTGGCTGCCCCTGGTGCCGTGGATCCACTCCGACTGGCTCGGTGGACTTGTCGGCGTCGCCTGGTTCCTGGGCAAGGTGAGCGCCCTGCTCTTCGTGATGATGTGGCTGCGCTGGACACTGCCTCGTTTCCGGTACGACCGGCTGATGAACCTCGGCTGGAAGGTGCTGCTGCCACTCGGGCTGGTCAACATCGTGATCACCGGCGCGATCGTCGCGGTGCGGGCCTCGTGAGGACGATCAGATGTTGATCGAGGTGGTGAAGGGTCTCGCCTTCACGCTGAAGACGATGATGCGCAAGCCGATCACGGTGCGGTGGCCGGAGGAGCAGAAGCCGACGGCACCGCGCCACCGCGGACGGCACATCCTGCACCGCTACGACAATGGCCTCGAGAAGTGCATCGGCTGCGAGCTCTGTGCGGCGGCGTGCCCGGTGGGCTGCATCTACGTCGGTCCCGCCGAGAACGATCCCGCCAACCCGGTGTCCCCCGGCGAGCGCTACGCCGAGCGGTACGAGATCAACCTGCTGCGCTGCATCTACTGCGGCTACTGCGCTGAAGCGTGTCCCACCGAGGCGATCACGCTCGGTCCGCGTTTCGACCTCGCCGACTACCGCCGCGAGCCCACCGTGGTGACCAAGGCCGAGCTCCTCGAGAGCTGGCCCAGGTTCGCGCAGGCTCGCGGGCCGGCGAGCGACGCCGGCGCCGGCGCCGACCAGAACGGCCGTGAGATGAAGGCGTCGGGACTGAGCCCGCGGCTGGCGTGGGAGCAGGGCGAGGAGCAGCGCACCGACGTGCCCCACCCCGACGAGTTCGGTGTGCCGTCGCACGTGCCCCGGGTGATCAGCCCAGAGGAGGCCGAACCGCGATGAGCGTGATCATCTGGGTTGCGGGCGCGCTCGCCGCGCTGAGCGCACTCGGGGTGGTCTTCTCGCCGCAACCGCTGTACTCGGCGCTCTCGCTGGTGCTCACCATCGGCGCGCTCGCGGTCGTCTTCCTCGTGCTCAACGCGCAGTTCCTCTTCGTGGTGCAGCTCATCGTGTACGCCGGGGCGGTGATGGTGCTGTTCGTCTTCATCATCGCCCTGCTGTCGCCCGGGGCCGAGGAGCGAGTGCGCCTCGACACCCGCTTCCTCATCGGGGGTGTCGTCGCGGTCGGCATCACCGTCGCGATGGTCGTGGCCGCCCGCAACGGGATCACAGTCACCTCCGGCGGCGTGTTCCGGGCCCAGCAGATCGGCCAGGCCTCCGACCCATACCACGCGTTCTCGTACGACCAGAGCGACCTCGGCTTCGTCAACACCGCCGGCAACGTCCAGACGGTGGGAGGTCAGCTGTTCACCACCTTCCTGCTGCCGTTCGAGATCACCTCGCTGCTGCTGCTCGTAGCCGCCGTCGGCGCGGTCTACCTGACGCGGCGCACGCGCGGCACCACGCACCCGGCCATGCGCGAGGCGGCGGTGACGCGCAAGCCCACCGTCCTCGAGGAGGAGCGCATCGAGGTGGAGGTGGGATGAGCCCCACCACCGACTTCCCGTTCCTGCTCGGCCTGGCGGCGTTCCTGTTCAGCGTCGGCGCACTCGGCGTGCTGATCCGGCGCAACCCGATCGTGGTGTTCATGTGCATCGAGCTGATGCTCAACGCGGTGAACATCGTGTTCGTCGCGTACGGCCGCTTCCTCAACAGCGAAGAGGGCCAGGTCTTCGCGTTCATGGTGATCGTGGTGGCCGCCGCCGAGGTGGTGGTGGGCCTCGCCCTGATCACCCAGGTCTTCCGGCTCGGGCGCGAGCTCGACGTTGACGACCTCAACGAGATGAGCGACTGAGCAGGTGAACACCACCACGGTCGCCGTCTACGGGTCGCTGGTGCTCCTGCTGCCGCTGGCCGGGGCTTTCGTCAACGCGCTGCTCGGCCCGCGCCTGCCGCGCAACGTGGTCGGGCTCATCGGCACCGGGAGCATCCTCGCGGCCTTCGCGGTGGCCTGCCTCATGCTGGGCCAGGTGGTCGGTGCGCCGGACGGCGCCAAGTCCGCGACGGTCCACCTGTGGCGCTGGATCGATCTCGGCCCCGGTGGGCTCAGTGTCGGCGTCGACCTCACGCTCGATCCCCTGAGCGCGCTGATGATGATGGTCATCACCGGCGTCGGTTTCCTCATCCACGTGTACTCGGTGGGCTACATGGCCGAGGACCGCGGCATCGCGCGGTTCTTCAGCTACATGAACCTCTTCATCTTTTCGATGCTGGTGCTGGTGCTCGCCGCCGACCTCCTCATCCTCATCATCGGCTGGGCGCTGGTGGCGCTGAGCAGCTACCTCCTCATCGGCTTCTGGTACGACCGCCCCAGCGCGGTCATCGCCGCGCGCAAGGCGTTCATCACCCAGGTGATCGGCGACGTCGCCCTGGTCATCGCGGCCTTCCTCATCGTGCTCAAGGTCGGCACCCTCAGCATCCCCGGGATCTTCGCGGCGGCGGGCTCGTTCCCGGCAAGCGGCCTTCTCGTCACCGGCATCTGCGCCCTGCTCGCCATCGGCGCCTTTGCCAAGAGCGCGCAGTTCCCGCTGCACACCTGGCTCCCGGACGCCATGGAGGGACCCACACCGGTCTCAGCCCTCATCCACGCGGCCACCATGGTCACCGCCGGCGTCTACCTCATCGCGCGCTTCCACCCGCTCTTCGACCGGGCGCCGGTGGCGCAGGGGATGGTGGCGTGCGTGGGCATCGGCACCGCTGTGATGGCGGGCGTCATCGCATTGAGCCAGGTGGACATCAAGCGCGTCATCGCGTACTCGACCATGTCGCAGATCGGCCTGATGATCTTCGCCGTCGGCATCGGAGCGTACTCGGCGGCGATGTACCACTTCGCGGCGCACGCGGTGTTCAAGGCGCTCCTCTTCATGGCGGCGGGCAACGTCATCCACGCGCTGCACGACGAGCAGGACATCCGCCTCATGGGCGGGCTCGCCTCGACGATGCGGCGAACCGAGATGTGCTTCTTGAGCGGCACCTTCGCGCTCGCCGGCATCCCGTTGTTCGTGGGGTTCTTCAGCAAAGAGGGTTTGCTCGGCTTCGGTCTCACCAACGGCCCGGGGGCGATCCCCTGGCTGCTGTACATCGTCGGCCTGGCCATCAACGTGCTCACCGGGCTGTACGCATTCCGGCTGTGGGCGACGGTCTTCCGCGGCGAGCCGCAGACCGCGCGCGTGTACGCCGCCCACGAGGCGCCCCGCGTGATGCTCGTCCCAGTCCAGATACTCGCGGTGCTCAGCGCCGGCCTCGGCCTGGTGCTGGGCGTGTGGGCGCTTCTCATCCACGACAACTTCCTGATCGGCGTCTTCGCCCGCTTCCTCTCACCGGTGTTCACGACGCCGACATCGGGCCCGCTGGCAGTCGACCTCGGCCTGGGAGCGGCGGTGATCGCCGGCATCGTGGGCACGGCGGCGTCGCTGCTCGGCGCCGGGCTGGCGGCGCGGCTGTGGTTGCAGCGGAGACCCGAGCCGGCAGCGGTGATCGAACGGTTGCCGCGCGCCCTTCCGCAGCTCTCGTACAACAAGTTCTACTTCGACGAGCTGTACGACGCGGTGCTGGTGCGGCCCACCGTGGCCCTCGCGCGTGGCCTGCGCAGGGTCGTGGAACCGCGCGTCATGGATGGATGGGTGCGCGGTGTCGCCGAGGCCTGCTCCGAGCTGGGCGCGTGGGCGCGTGACTACCAGACCGGGCTGGTGCGCGACTACGCGTCCTACATGATCGCCGCGGCCGGTGTCTTCGTGGTCGCCACCATCGTGCTGGTGTCGCGGTGAACATCCCCTGGCTCACCGTCGTGCTGGCCTTGCCGCTGGGTGCGTCGCTGCTGCTGCAGCTGATCCCGCGCAGCGCCACCACGGCGCTCAAGGCGCTCACGATCGCTGCCACCCTGGCCACCGGCATCGTGGTGTGGACCCTGGTGGCGACGATGGGAGGGAGCGCGGTATCCGCGGGACCGCTGGGCTTCCACTACTCGGAACTGCACAGCTGGATCCCCGCCCTGGGAACGACATACCACCTCGGTCTCGACGGCATCTCCGCTTGGATCCTGGCGCTCAACGCCGGCGTCTTCCTGCTCGGCGCCGTGCTCGTGTCCCGGCGCAGCACGGACCGCCTCAAGCTCTTCTGCGGGCTGCTGCTGCTCACCGAGGCGATGACCGCCGGCGTGCTGCTCAGCCTCGACCTGGTGCTGTTCTATCTCTTCTGGGAGGGGATGCTGATTCCCCTCTACTTCATGCTCGCCAACTACGGCAACGAGAACCGCGGGCGGGCCACCCTCAAGTTCATCATCTACACCGTCGCGGGCAGCCTGCTGATGCTGATCGCGATCATCGCGCTCGGGTTCGGCACCCACCAGGGCTTCGATCTCACCTCGCTTCTCGGCGGGCAGCTGTCGCGCACACCGGTGGTGATCCCCTGGCTGAACATCTCCACGTTCAGCCCCGAGCAGTGGGCCTTCCTGGCGTTCGCTGCGGCATTCGCAATCAAGATCCCGATGGTGCCGTTCCACACCTGGCTTCCCGAACTCTACGAGTCGGCGCCTGTGCCTGTGCTGGTGTTCTTCGCGGGCCTGGTCAGCAAGCTGGGCGCGTACGGGTTCATCCGGTTCGGGCTGACGCTGTTCCCCGACGCCGTCAACACCTTCAAGTGGCTGTTCGCCGCGCTCGCCGTGCTCAGCATCATCTACGGCGCGCTCATGGCGTTGAGCGAGCGGGACCTCAAGCGCATCGTCGCCTACTCCAGCATCAGCCACCTCGGCTTCATCGCGCTCGGCATCTTCACGCTGACCACCAACGGGGTGAACGGCGCCGTGATCCAGATCGTCAACCACGGCATCATCATCACGGCTCTCTTCATCATCGTCGGAATCGTCGAGGAGCGCACCGGCACGCGTGACATCCGCGAGCTGTCCGGGCTCGAGAAGCGCATGCCCTGGCTCTACGCGCTCTTCCTGGTGGCAACTCTCGCCAGCCTCGGCATGCCGGGGATGAACTCCTTTGCCGGAGAGTTCTCGGTCATGCTCGGCGCCTTCCAGCTGAACCCCGTGTACGCGGTTCTGGCCGGCGTGGGGGTGGTGCTGGCCTGCTGGTACATGCTGCGACTGCACCAGGGTCTGATGCACGATCCTCCGCAGCCGCGCACCGAGGGCGTGCGTGACGTGCGGCTCAGCCAGGGGCTGGTGTTGCTTCCCCTCACCGCGCTCATGGTCCTGCTCGGTGTCTTTCCACGGCCGCTGGGCGACGTGGCTCGGTCGAGCGTTCAGCAGACCGTGGCCGTGGCCACCGGGTCGCACAACACCGCCGCGATCACCAGCACCCTGGGCGGCACGCCATGAACGTGGTGGCCGCGCTGCCGCCGCTGACCACGCCGAGCGGCGTCGACATCCTCGGCATCCTCCCCGAGGTGATCCTCGGCGCCGGCTTCGTCATGCTGCTGATGCTCGACCTGGTCACCAGCGCCGCCCACCGCGGCTGGCTCGCCGGCTTCAGCCTGGTCGCCGTGGCCGCGTCGTTCGGCGCCACGGTGTGGGGGTGGTTCGACGCCGCCACACCGCACACCGTGTACTTCGGCTCGTTCGCGTACGACCGCTTCGGGCTGTTCGTCAACGCCATCATCCTGGTGAGCACCGCGCTGGTGCTGATGATCAGCCCGCAGTACCTCAACCGGCGGGGCCTGCACTACGGCGAGTACTACTCACTGATCCTCGCCGCCGCCACCGGGATGATGATCCTGGCCGGCGCCAGCAGCCTGATGGTCATCTTCCTGGCGATCGAGCTGCTCTCGATCGCCCTGTACATCCTCAGCGGCTTCAACCGCCAGGAACCACGCTCGCAGGAGGCGGCGCTGAAGTACCTGCTGCTCGGCGGCTTCGCCTCGGGCTTCCTGCTCTTCGGCATGGCCCTGATCTACGGCGAGACGGGGCACACCCAGCTGGCTCAGATCGCCTCAGCGCTGCAGAGCGCCGGCAACAGCGTCGATCCCCTGCTCATGGCCGGGGTGGCGCTGCTCTTCGTGGGACTGGCCTTCAAGATCAGCGCCGCTCCCTTCCACACCTGGACGCCAGACGTCTACCAGGGCGCGCCGACATCGGTCACGACGTTCATGAGCGTGACCACCAAGGTGGCCGCCTTCGCGGCGTTGATCCGCGTCTTCACGTACACGCTCGGTGAGAGCACTGTGTACGACCGCTGGAAGGTCATGGTGTACTTCGTGGCCATCGCCTCGATGGTGATCGGCAACGTCGCGGCTCTGCGCCAGACCAGCCTGAAGCGCATGCTCGGCTACTCGGGCATCGCCCAGGCGGGGTACATCCTCATCGGCGTGGTGGTGCCGCACATCAACCAGCAGGAACTCACCGACACCCTGCCCACTGTGGCGTCCCTGTACTACCTGGCGGCGTACGCGGTCACCAACATCGGCGCCTTCGCGGTGATCACCATCATGGCCGGCCGTGGCGAGGACATGGACAGCTACGACAGCCTCCGCGGTCTCGCTTTCCGCCGTCCGTACGTGGCCGCCGCGCTGGGTCTGTTTCTCCTCTCGTTGGGTGGGTTTCCCCCGACGGCCGGCTTCTTCGCCAAGTTCTTCGTCTTCTCCGCCGCGGTCAACGGTCACGAGGTGCCGTTGGCCCTGTGGGGAATCGCCACCAGCGCCATCTCCGTCTTCTACTACCTGCAAGTCGCCCTGTTGATGTACACCCGGCCGCGACCTGACCAGGCCTCCTACAACTGGTCGCGCACCTCCTTCTCCGGCGGTGCGGTCCTCGCGCTCACCGGCGCGGGCACTCTCATCCTCGGCATCCTGGTGACCCTGGTGCTCAACGTGGCCATCGTCGCGCAGCGCGGCATCATCCCCTCCTGACGCCGCGCGACTTCGTGTCGCCGTCATAGAACTCCGGGCCGTGGAGGATGCGCTGCGCCGTCAGCTCGCCGCGGCCGTGGGCAGCAGCGGCATGGGCGCCGACGATGTCGTGCACCCGGCCAACCTCACCCAGGTGACCGAGGTCGCGGCCGCGTGCGCTGCGGCCGGGGTGGCGGTCGCACCACCCGGCGCGGCCTCGCCGGCGCGCGGCGCGGTGGTCATCGACGCCGGCAACCTCGACGCGATCCTTCTCGACCCCACGGCGCTGCTGCTGCACGCCGGGGCCGCGGCCAGCTGGGTGGCGGTGCGCGAGGCGGCGGCAGCGCGGAGTCTGTGCGTGAGCGGGCTCCCGGCGCTGCGCAGCGACCGCGTGGGGGAGTCGGTGGCTGCTGGTGAGATCGCCCACCGAACCCTGGCGGGCGTGGTGCTGCTCACGCGAGATGGCGAGGTGATCACCGCCGGGGGACGGACGCTCAAGGACGTCGTCGGCTACGACCTTCCGGGCCTGGTGCTCGGCAGCGGATCGCGGCTGGGCCTGGTGCTCGCCGTGACGTTGCGCCTCGACCCGGCCGGCTCCGGCGTCCCTGCCGAACCGGGCCTCGGCCCGTGGCGCGGCGACGCGGTGGTGGACGTCAGCGCCGCCTTCTCGCGCTGAGCGGACCGGTCAGGCGACGTCGCCGGCCTCGGACTCGCGGTTGACTGCTGTCTGCACCGTCGCGGGCGGCCGGTACACCGTGCTGGTGAGCATGCCCTCGACGTAGTCGAGCTCGAGCATCCCTCCCTTGGCGCACTGCAGGCGATGGAGCGCCCACGGCGGACGGCCCGCGCTGCGCACCCAGAACGCCTGGATGGGGTCGCCGTGGCTCACGCAGATGCCGCCGTCGCCCGGATGGCTCGCCAGCAGGCGGCGGATGGGACGCTCCACACGCTTGGCCATGTCATCGACGCGCTCGTCATTGGGGAGGAGCCCGGGCCAGATCATGTGGATCATCCACAGCGGCCTCTTCCACGGCACCTGCGCGGGCCGGATGCCCTGCAGGTAGCGCCCGAAACGGGCCTCGATGAGGTCATCGGTGAGGGTGATCGTCGAGCCGGGGATGTGACTGCTGATGATCTCGGCGGTCTGCCTGGCCCTCTCCAAGGGGCTGCTGTAGATCTGGCGCGCTCGGGTGGCGGCGAGACGGCGGCCAAGGTCGTGCGCCTGGCCAACCCCCTTCTCGCTCAGCGGAAAGTCGGGGAGGTGTCCGTAGAGGACGCCGTGCGGATTGTGGACATCACAGTGCCGGGCGAGGTAGACGCGGGTCGACGTCGGCTCAGGCACTCCTCGATGCTACGAGATCGATGACCCTCGGCCGCTACGCTGTGCTCCGTGCCCGAGCAGAGCTGGCGGCAGTGGGACGGCGCCACCTACGACCGCGTCGCCAACCCTCAGACGCGCTGGGGAGCCGCCGTGCTCGAGCGCCTGGCGTTGCATGGCGACGAGACGGTGCTGGACTGTGGCTGTGGCAGTGGCCGCGTCACCGAACAGCTGGCTGCGCAGCTGCCGCGCGGCCGGGTGATCGCGCTCGACGCGTCGGCGAGCATGCTCGACCAGGCGCGCCGGCGGCTCGCCGGCGCCGGGGACCGCGTGCGCTTGGTCGAAGCCGACCTCTTGCAGCTGTCGCCGGCCACCCTCGGCGACGCCGCCCCGGTCGACGCCGTGTTCTCGAGCGCCACCTTCCACTGGATCACCGACCACCCGCGACTCTTCGCCAACCTGGCCGCGGTGATGCGTGACGGCGGTCGAACTCTCGGCACAGTGCGGTGCCGAGGGAAACATCGCGCGGCTTCTCGAGGTCGCCGCGTCGGTGGGCCTGGAGAGGGCGTCGGCATGGGAGTACGCGGCGGCGGACGTCACCCGCGAACGGCTCGAGGCAGCGGGGTTCGTGGACGTGCGGGTGTGGACGCACGAGGAGCCGACGTGGTTCGACGACGAGACAGATCTCGCGGAGTTCCTCGAGACGGTGTGCTTCGGCGAAGCGGTGGGGTGGATGGAGCCCGCTGAGCGTCGCGCGGTGATGCGCAGGGTCGTCGACGCCATGCCCGACCCTGTGATCGACTACGTGCGCCTCAACATGGTCGGCGTACGCCGCGCCTGACAGGGGCCGCGGGGAGGCCGGCGACCGTCATTGACGGTCCAACCGGCGCGCTGCTAGTGTCGCGCCAGTCCTGCTCGGCCCCGGGCAGAGGACCCCATCCGGAGGCCGTCGCACACGGAAGCGCGCGCATCGCGCGCTGGCGAGCCGGTTCGGAGGAGGAGGCGGCCATGGTCGACCAGGTGGCGACGGCGCACGACTCGGACGTCGAAACCCTGCATCGCCTGGGCTATGCCCAGGAGCTGCGCCGCCGAATGAGCGGATTCTCGAACTTCGCGGTGTCGTTCACCATCATCTCGGTCCTCTCGGGGTGCCTCACTGCCTACGGGGTGGCCATGAACAACGGCGGCCCGGTCGACATCAACATCGGCTGGCCGTTCGTCGGCATCATGGTGCTGCTCGTCGGGCTGGCCATGGCGGAGGTGTGTTCCAGCTATCCGACTGCAGGGGGCCTGTACTACTGGTCGGCCAAGCTCGGCGGCAAGAACGGACCAGCCTGGAGCTGGTTCACGGGGTGGTTCAACCTCCTCGGACAGGTCGCCGTCACCGCCGGCATCGACGGCGGTCTGGCGCTGTTCGCGTCGGCGTTCCTCAACAACTGGTTCGGGTACACGCTCGACGCGCCGCACATCCTGCTGGTGTACGCGGTCGCGCTGTTCCTGCACGGCCTGCTCAACACCTTCGGGGTGCGGTTGGTGGCCATCCTGAACAACATCTCCGTCTGGTGGCACATCATCGGCGTGGTCGTGATCGTCGTGGTGCTGTTCATCAAGGCACCACAGCACCAATCGGTCGGCTTCATCTTCGGTCACTTCCAGAACAACACCGGTGCCGGCTTTGGCGGCGCCACCATCTACGTCTTCGCGATCGGCCTGTTGCTGGCCCAGTACACATTCACTGGATATGACGCGTCCGCGCACATGACGGAGGAGACGCGCAACGCAGCCGTTGCCGGACCGCGCGGCATCGTCATGTCGATAGTGGTGTCGCTGATCGCAGGCTGGATCCTGCTCATCGGGGTCACCGCCGCCATTCAGGACTACGCGGGCGAAGCGGGCGCCACGGTGCCGGCCGCGCAGATCTTCATCGACGCCGCGGGCCCGGCGCTTGGACAATTCCTTCTCCTTGTCGCCATCGGCGCGCAGTTCTACTGCGGCATGTCGTCGGTCACCGCCAACTCGCGGATGATCTATGCCTTCTCGCGTGACGGCGCCGTGCCCGGGCACAGGCTCTGGCACAAGGTCAACCCGCGCACGGGCACCCCCACCAACTCGATCTGGCTGGCCACCGTTGGGGCGTTCATCCTCTTCCTGCCGTACCTGTACAACCCCAACGCGTACGCGGCGGTGATATCGATCGCTGTCATCGGGCTGTACATCGCCTACGCCATCCCGATCTTCCTGCGCCTGCGCGCCGCGAACTCGTTCCAACGCGGTCCCTGGCATCTCGGCAAGTGGAGCCGCCCGATCGGGACGGTAGCGGTGATCTGGGTCTGCATCATCTGTGTGCTGTTCATCCTGCCAACGGTCTTCCCTGTGACCCTCGGCAACCTCAACTACACGATCGTCGCGGTCGCGGCCGTCGGACTGGGCACCGGGATCTGGTGGTTGGTGTCCGCCAGGCATTGGTTCACAGGCCCGCGCGTGCAGGGATCTCCGGAGGAGCTGGCGGCGATCGAGGCGGAGCTCGCTGCGATTGGCACGCCGGCCGCCGCCACAGGCTGAGTGAGCTCCAAGCCCCGAATCGGAATCACCTGCAGCCCGCTGCGCGTCGCGGGGTACTACGACCCGTACCTGCGCGCCATCAACTCAGCGGGGGCGGAAGCGGTGGTCATCGAGCCGCTCGCGACGAGGCCCGATCGCGGCGACACCGAGCGCATCCTGTCCGGTGTCGATGGTCTGCTCGTCCCGGGCGGTTGGGATGTCTCGCCCGAGGAGTACGGCGGACAGCCCGTCGATGACAGGACCGAGATCGACCCTGCGCTGGACCACACAGAGGTCGAGCTGGTGCGGGGCGCCGCGGAGACGGGCACGCCGGTGCTGGGAATCTGCCGCGGTCAGCAGCTCATCAACGTGGCGCTCGGCGGCTCGCTGCACCAGCACATCGATGGACACGACTTCCACGGTCAGCCGCGCCACACGCTGGCCCATGCCGTCGAGGTGGAACCGAACTCCGAGCTGGGACGCATCACCGCGGAGACGCTGATGGTGAACAGCCTCCATCACCAGGCCATCGACGTCCTCGCGCCGCCTCTCCGAGCCACAGCCCACAGCCCGGACGACATCATCGAGGCTATCGAGTCGGCGGACGGCGCCATCGTCGCGGTGCAGGCCCACCCGGAGGAGCTGATCGACTACCACTCCTGGGCTCGTGCACTGTTCGGACGCTTCGTCGAGCGCAGCGCCGACCATGCCCGGCGCCACCAGGCCCCCGCGGGGTCCTGACGTGCTGACCCTCGACGCCCTCGCGACGCTCGTCACCAAGGGCGAGGTCGACACAGTGGTGGTCGCCTTCACGGACATGCAGGGGCGGCTGATGGGCAAGCGCATGCACGCGGAGTTCTTCATGGAGGAGGCCCTGGCCGGACACCCGATCGAGGGCTGCAACTACCTGCTCGCGCTCGACATGGAGATGGACCCTGTCCCCGGCTACGAGATCGCCAGCTGGGAGCGAGGGTACGGCGACTTCGCGATGGTCCCGGACTTCGCGACGATGCGCCTGATCCCATGGCTCGAGGGCACAGCGCTGGTGCTCGCCGACGTCGCCTGGAATGACGGGTCGCCCGTGCTGCCCTCGCCTCGCCAGGTGCTCAAGGCGCAGGTGGAGCGGGCGCGCGGGCTCGGCCTGGAGCCGATGTTCGGCTCCGAGCTGGAGTTCTACCTGCTCAAGGAGACCTTCGCAGAGGCGCATGCGCAGGGCTACCGCAACCTCACCCCATCGGTGCCGTACATCCTCGACTACCACATCCTCGCCACCAGCTACGACGAGCCGTTCATCCGCGCAGTCCGCAACGGCATGCACGCCGCCGGCATCCGCGTGGAGACCTCGAAGGGGGAGGCGTGGCCCGGCCAGCAGGAGATCAACTTCCGCTTCAGCGACGCCGTGACCATGGCCGACAACCACACCATCTACAAGAACGGGATCAAGGAGATGGCCAACCAGCACGGCTGCTCCGTGACGTTCATGGCGAAGCCCGACCACACCTGGATCGGCAGCTCGTGCCACATCCACTCGAGCCTCTGGAGCGACGGCCGCAACGCCTTCGACGGCGAGCCCGACCTGTTCCGTCAGTACCTGGCCGGACAGCTGGTCGCGGGCGCGGAGCTCGCGGTGTTCTTCGCTCCCAACATCAACTCCTACAAGCGATACGCCGCCAGCAGCTGGGCGCCGACCACGCTGGCGTGGGGGTACGACAACCGCACCTGTGCGTTCAGGATCGTCGGCCACGGGCAGGGACTGCGCATCGAGAACCGCGTGCCCGGCGCGGACGCCAACCCGTACCTCGCCTTCGCCGCCATCCTTGCCGCAGGCCTGCACGGCATCGAGCAGGGCTTGGAGCCACCACCGGCGCTGACGGGGAACGCGTACGTCTCCGACGTCGCGCGTTTCCCGAGCACTCTGCGTGACGCGGTCACCGCACTGGAGAACGGCAGCGTGGCCCGCGCCGCCATGGGTGACGAGGTCGTCGACCACTACCTCAACTACGCGCGCACCGAGCAGAGGCTGTTCGACACCGTGGTCACGGAGTACGAGCGCAGCCGGCTCTTCGAGCGCGGATGAAGCTCGAGGTCATCAACCCGGCGACCGCACGGCCACTTGCCCAGCTCGACCAGGCCGGCCGCGAGGAGGCCGACCGCGCCGTCGCCAGGGCGCGCGCCGCATTCCCGCAGTGGCGCGCCATGGCGCCGGGAGACCGCGCCCGCCTGCTGCGCCGGCTGGCGGCGGCTGTCGAGGAGCACGGCGAGGAGCTGGCGCTGCTCGAAACCCGCAACGTGGGCAAGCCGATCGCCGACTCGCGCGGCGAGGTGGGCATGGTGGCCGAGGTCTTCCACTTCTACTCGGGAGCGATCGACAAGCACCATGGCCAGACCATCCCGGTGGCCGGCGGGGTCGACATGACATTCCACGAGCCGCTCGGAGTGGTGGGACTGATCGTCCCCTGGAACTTCCCGCTGAACATCACCAGCTGGAAGCTGGGGCCGTCGCTCGCCTGCGGAAACACCATCGTTCTCAAGCCGGCTGAGCTGACGCCGCTCTCGGCCCTGCGGCTTGCGGAGCTGGCCTTGGAGGCAGGGATCCCCGACGGGGTGATCAACCTGGTCGTCGGTCCCGGACGCGTGGTCGGCGAGCGGCTGGTCGAACACCCCGACGTGGCCAAGATCAGCTTCACGGGCTCCACGGAGGTGGGCGCGCAGGTGATGCGTGGCGCCGCCGGCACGGTGAAACGGGTGTCGCTCGAGCTGGGCGGCAAGTCGGCGAACGTGGTCTTCGCCGACGCGGACGTGGAGAAGGCCGCGCAGTCGGCGCCCGGTGCGGTGTTCGGCAACGCCGGCCAGGACTGCTGCGCGCGTTCACGGATCCTGGTGCAACGCTCGGTGTACGAGAGGTTCGTGGATCAGCTCGTTGCGGCGACCCGCCGGGTGAGGGTGGGCGACCCGGAGGACGAGCACACCGAGATGGGCCCGCTGATCTCCGAGCAGCATCGCGGCACGGTCGCCTCGTTCGTCGAGGGAACCCCGCTGTTCGCGGGCACCACGCCGGACGGCCCCGGCTTCTGGTACCCGTGCACGATCGTCGAGGCGACCAACGACGATCGCGTGGCGCGCGAGGAGGTGTTCGGCCCGGTCGTTGCGGTGATCCCGTTCGAGGATGAGGCCGAGGCGGTGCGCATCGCCAACGACACGCCGTACGGCCTCTCGGGCTCGGTGTGGACCAGGGACGTCGGCCGTGCGCTGCGGTTCGCTCGCGCGATCGACACCGGCGTGCTCTCGGTCAACGCCAACACCTCGGTGCGGGTCGCCACACCGTTCGGCGGATTCAAGCAGTCCGGCTTCGGGCGCGAGCTCGGCATGCAGGCGATGGACGGCTACTCGGAGGTCAAGAACGTGTTCGTGGCGACGGACGGCTGATGGGACGCCTCGACGGCAAGGTGGCGGTGATCACGGGCGCTGCCGGCGGCATCGGGCGCGAGGCCGCCCTTCTCTTCTCGGAGGAGGGGGCGTCCGTGGTGGTCGCCGACGTGAGCCGTGACAGCGGTGAGAGGACGGCCGCGGAGTGCCGCGACGCGATGTTCCAGCAGGTCGATGTCAGCGATCCGGCGAGCGTCGAAGCGATGTATGCGGCGGCCGCGCTGCGGTTCGGTGGCGTGGACGTCCTCTACAACAACGCGGGGATCATGCCGCCCGACGACGACTCGATCCTCACCACCGGAGCGGACGCGTGGGATCGCGTGCAGGCGGTCAACGCCAAGGGTGTCTTCCTCTGCTGCAAGTTCGGCATCCCGCAACTCCTCGAGCGAGGCGGTGGCTCGGTGATCAACGTCGCCTCGTTCGTGGCGTTGATGGGCGCGGCCACCTCGCAGATCGCCTACACCGCCTCCAAGGGCGCCGTGCTCTCGATGAGCCGTGAGCTCGCCGTGCAGTTCGCGCGCCAGGGCGTGCGCGTCAACGCGCTGTGCCCGGGGCCGGTGGAGACGCCGCTGCTGATGCGGCTGTTCAGCGACGACCCCGCGGCGTACGAGCGGCGCCGTGTTCACCTGCCGATGGGCAGGCTGGCCACGGCGCGCGAGATCGCGAGCGCCGCGCTGTTCCTGGCCAGCGACGAGTCGTCGTACGTCAACGGCGCCACGTTCCTCGTCGACGGCGGGCTCAGCGCGGCCTACGTGACCCCGGAGTAGGCGGGGCTCAGGCCGGGACGGGCGTGGGCGCCTCCGGGAGCGACGGCTCGAGCCCGGGCAATGATGGCTGCGCCAGGTGCTCGCGCCCCCAACCGTCGATGGCGCTGATCACCCGCTGCAGGTCGACACCGGCGGGGGACAGCTCGTAGGACGTCCGAGGCGGCATGAAGGACTGGACCGTGCGGATCACCACGCCCTGCGCCTCGAGGCGGTCGAGGCGGAGCTTGAGGGTGGCGGGATTGCAGCCCCCAACGGCCCGGCCGAGCTCGTTGAAACCCATGGGGCCGTCCAGCAGGGCGCGGACGATGTGAAGCGTCCACTTCTCCTGGAGCAGCTGGATGGCGGCGTGGACGGGGCAGTAGTCGACGGCGCTCGGCTGAGCCGCCTCCTCGAGCGGCGCGCTCGTGTCGCAGCCGGTATCGTCATATTGCACTTGACAAACTATAGCGCTCTTCTTCACGCTGTGCTGCAGTACTTGAAGTGCTGCCGCGCGGGGCATACCGACGCACCACAGGAGTGAGCCACATGGGCTGGACCCTCGACCCTCACCACACCTCCGTCGCGTTCAGCGCCAAACACCTCGGCGTCGCGACAGTCAGGGGTCACTTCACCAAGGTCGACGCCGAAGTGTCCCTCGATGACCCCGCGGACCCTACCACCGCAGCCGGCACGGTGACCATCGACGCGGCCAGCATCGACACCGGCAACGAGCAGCGTGACGGCCATCTGCGCAGCCCGGACTTCCTCGACGTCGAGAAGTACCCGACCATCACCTTCGCGCTGAAGTCGGTTGAGCGTGCCGGCGACGACTACAAGGTGCGCGGCGACCTCACCATCAAGGACGTCACAGAAGAGATCGAGCTCGACTACGAGCACGGCGGTGTCGTCGTCGACCCGTACGGCAACACCAAGGTCGGGGGCACTCTGACCACCACCTTCGACCGCACCAGGTGGGGGCTCAAGTGGAACGTGCCGCTTGGCGGTGGCGGCCTGCTCGTGTCCGAGAAGGTCAAGCTCGAGATCGACGGCGAGCTGGCCAAGGACAAGGAGGAGGTCGCCGAGTCGGCGCAGGCCGAGGCGGGCGCCACCGCGTAAGGGTCCTGTCGCAGGGCGCTCGCCGCAGCGATTCGCAGCTGGCGGCGAGCGTCCCGGCAACTCTACGGCCGCCTTCGCCGACGGCCGGCAGTGGCGCTAACGTCCGATGTGTAACTCGTGGTGGGCGGCGACTTCTGACGATTGCGTCCCTCACCCTTGCTGTGGCGGCGTTGATCGCACTCCTGGTTGCCAACTGGAGTAGATCTCTCTTGGGCGGTCTCGTAGCGGTCGGTGTGGGTGTGGGCGTTGTCCTCGTCGTAGTGGTGTTCGTCCGGCACGGGGACTACCTGTAGCCGGACCGGCTCTCAGAGTGACCAGCGGTGGTCTGCTGGCCCGCGATCCGCCTCAAACTGCTGGCCGCCGCCACATGTCATCACTTTCCGCTTGGCCGCCGTCTTTGTTGTCATGGTCGTGCCAGTGGCAGCTCATCCCGCTCAGACCGTCATCGCGAGCGAGGCCGCCTTCGAAGCGTTCGCACGCGACTGCTCGCCGCGACTGTTTGGAATCGCCCTGGCCATCCTGATCGACCACGGCGAGGCCGAAGACGCCGTACAGGAGGCTCTATGGAAAGCGTGGAAAGCCAGGGGCCGAGCGCCGGCTGGCGGTCGACTGACAGCCTGGATGATTCGGATCTGCATCAACCAATGCCTGGACCGCAGGCGGTCTCTCTTGTTCCGCGGGTTCCATCGTCAGCTGGGCGGCGACCACCTCAGCCACATGGCCGCCGGGGCCGATGACCTCGGCGGGGGATCGCGCCTCGACATCGGTCGCGCATACGCCGGGCTCTCGCCACGACAACGCACGGCCATAGCGTTGCGCCACCACTACGGGTATTCCCTTGACGAGTGCGCAGATCTCATGGGGTGCCGCGTCAGCTCGGTGCGCACTCATTTGCGTCGGGGGCTCGCCGCCCTGAGGAAGGAGTTGTCTCATGCCTGATCTCGACGACGAGCAGCTGTTGCGTCGCGTTTCCTCGCATCTCGAGCGCATGACCAGCCAGGCGCTACCGGACGGGCTTCGCCAGGCCTCGGTACGCTCGCTCGAGGAGCGTCACCGCCGACGCTGGCTGCCTCTCCTGGGCGGCTCGCTGTTGATTCTTGGCACCGCGACGACCGCGATAGTCGTGCTGGCGGCCCGTCACCCGACCGCCCAACTCAGCCCCGCCGGTTTGCCAACTCCCGGTCCGTCCGTTCCCGCCGTGACGTTTTCGCCGTCGGCCTTCCCGTCAGCTTCGCCGTCGCCATCTCCTTCGCCCACGCCCACGGCCACGCCGCATAGCCCAGTCGTGGGCACCTCACTAACCCTTTCTGGCGACCGCTCCGGTCAACTCACCGCGGCAAATAGTCAGACGAGGTGCGGCTCTCAAGGCAATGGACCGACTGACCCCCGCTACCAGTACATCGAGGTTGACGGTACGCTCAACAACCTGCCGATGCAGGTTTTGGTCGCGAATCCGGCGACGCGACAAGCTGCGCTCGATTCGGGTATCTACGTTCGTGAAGGTACGCCCGAGCAGGTTTCTGCCGGCTGGCGGACGACGAACAGCGCTGGGATATACCACTACAGCAACGCGACCGGAGTGTCGGTTGACGCCAGCCTGATGCCCCTGCCCACCTACCCGCAGGGCGGCGGGCCCAACGCGCGGGCCCACCTGCATATCAGTGGCAGGATTGTCTGCGCTCGGTAGCCTTTGACGCGCTCGTTGGCAGAAGCCAACAGATCTGGTCGATCAAAGTGTCTCAGGCTGTTCGAGGCTGGCTACCACGTCGGGTGGGCGCCGACAGCGATTGTGAGCGCCCCCGGCAGGAATCGAACCTGCGACCAACCGCTTAGAAGGCGGCTGCTCTATCCGCTGAGCTACGGGGGCCCCGGCAGTGTGCCCCATATAATCGCGGAGCTTCATGGTGGCTATAGCTCAGCTGGTTAGAGTGCCAGGTTGTGGCCCTGGAGGTCGAGGGTTCAAATCCCTCTAGCCACCCGTCTTTCCGTCAGGGGCGAGACAGGTTCTCGCCCCTCGGCACATCGGAGTGAATCCGATGTGCCTCACCCCACTCTTCGGCGCGCCTCGCGCGCCGCTGTCGCATCCGCGACGTCTTTGTTCGCGATTTCTGTGCTTCCCGCCCTCTGGTCAGATCACTGCGCGGGCTTCGTGGAGTCTGGCGCCGAGACCTGCTGCTACCTGGGACGCGAGTGCCGCGCCCACCTCTGTTGGCACTGGGCCTCCGTTGAGGATGGCCTCTGCGTGGGCCAGCCACGCTGTGTCCGCCGCGACGCTGTCGATGAGCGGCTCGCCACCGAGTCGCGCGATGAAGCGTGCGGCGATCCAGGCGAGGCGGCCGCTGCCCGTGTCTGCGGCGAATCGGTTGGCCTGCTCGGCCAGCCGGGTGCCGACGGCGAGGACGGCCATGCGTCGAGCCAGCCGGCGGATCGGGAGCTGCTGCGCGACGGGATCGGCGTCGCCGAGGCGGTCGAGCGTGTGCGCGAGCGTGGCGCGATCTCGCCGAGCAGCGGCGCCGCCAGCGGCGCGGCCGGGCCGCCGCGCGCCGGCTGCCTCGGCGCGCCGCTCGAGGTCGCCGAGGAAGTGCGGCCCGGCGCCGCGTCGCAGCGCCCGCAGGACGTCGAGCGCGATGACGTTGCCCGAGCCCTCCCAGATGGCGTGCACGGAGACGTCGCGCAGCAGGCGGGCATCCGGCCAGTCCTCGATGAAGCCGTTGCCGCCGCGGATCTCCATCGCGTCCCCTGCTGAGATGCGTGCGCGCTCGGTGAAGTACCCCTTGAACAGTGGCGTGAGCAGGCGGAGTGCCCCGCCCGCCTCGGCGTCACCGGCGTCGGCGCTGTCGAGCAGCTCGCTGACCGCCACCATGGCCGACACAGCCGCGGTGGAGTCGACGACCAGCTCCGCGAGGCTGTCGCGCATCAACGGGTGGGTCTGCAGAACGCCGCCGAAGGTGCTCCGCTGCGCGGTGTGGTCGAGCGCCTCGACCGTGTTGCGTCGCAGCGCACCCGCGGTGGCGGCGACGATGCCGACCCGGGTCAGCGAGACCATGTCCATCATCTGGCGCATGCCGCGGTCGAGCGCACCGACCTGCCACGCGAACGCGCCGCGCAGACCCACCTCGCCGGACGCCATGGCGCGCGTGCCGAACTTGTTCTTGAGGCGGTGGATGAGGATGGCGTTGCGGCTGCCGTCGTCGAGCAGGTGCGGCATCAGGAACAGGCCGAGTCCCGCCGGCCCGGGGGGCGCGCCTTCCGGCCGGGCCATCACCAGCACCAGGTCGGATTGAGGGCAGCTGGCGAACCACTTCTCGCCGTGCAGCCGCCAGGAGCCGTCGTCGTCGCGCACCGCCACCGTCTCGTTGGCGCCCACGTCCGAGCCGCCCGCCTTCTCGGTGAGGAACATCGCCGCGGTGAGGTGGGCGCCGGTGTCGTCGGCGATGCCTGGTCACGAAGCGCTCCGCCAGCGCAGGGTCATTGCGCGCCAGGCAGCGCGCCATCGCGTCCATCATCCCCACCGGGCAGCCGGTGATCGCCTGGTCGGCCTGCAGGAACATGTAGGAGACAGCGCTGGTGAGCGCGCGCGGGGCGACGCCGGGCAGCCCGCGCCAGCCCGGCACGTGGGCGGAGCGCACCGTCCCGAACCCGAGCACCGTGTCGATCAGCTCGTCGTACGCGGGGTGGAACTCGATGGTCGTCGACGCGCGGTGCCGCGGGCGTCGTACTGCTGCAGCACCGGCGGATGGCGGTCGGCCGCCACCGCCAGCGGCTCGACCCGCTGCGGCACCAGCTCACCGAGCTCGGCGAGCGCAGCTCCGCGACCGGCCACACCGCCTCGCCCACGCTGGCGCGGACCAGCCAGCGGAGGTGCTCGTCGGGGCGGTACCAGTCGCTGGCGCTGCGGCGTCGGGGATGTGGCGCGCGCCCGGGTCGCTCGGCAGCATGCGCGTAGGTTACGCGGACGCCAGCGCCGCGCCGTGCCACTGGCCGCGGGCCGCGAGGACGTCGCGGAGCAGCCGGGGCCGGTCGGTCATGATCGCGTCGACGCCGAGGTCGAGGAGAGCGGTCATCTCGGCAGGGTCGTCGATGGTCCACACATGCACCTGGAGACCCGACGCCTGGGCGGCGTCGACGAACCGGCGGTCGACCACCACCAGCCGGCGGGCGCGCACCGGCACCTGCACGCAATCGGCCTGCAGCCGCGGCATCCGGCCGGTCCGCGAGGCCAGCCACGCGGCGGTGATGGCCGCGGGTCCCATCGACGTGCACACCGCGCCGCCCGACAAGCCGGCGCACGCGGCGCAGCCGGTCGTCCGAGAAGGAGCCGATGCACACCCGGTCGAAGGCGCCGAGCCGGCGCAGCAGCGCCACCAGCGGCTCGACCACGGCGTCGGACTTGGTGTCGATGTTGACAAAAACATCCGGCCAGCGGGTGAGCACCTCCTCCATGGTGGGGATGCGGATGCCGGTGCCGCGGAGCGGGAAGGTGACCCCGTCGCGGCTGAAGTGGTACGCCGCGTCGGCGGCGCCGATCTCCGCCGCGCTCACCTGCGAGAGCCGGCCGCGGCGGTCGGTGACGCGGTCAAGGATGTGGTCGTGGAAGGAGAACACCACGCCGTCGCTGCTGACGTGGGCGTCGGTCTCGAGGTGGCGGTAGCCGAGCTCCACGGCCGCGTCGAAGGCGGGGATGCGTGTTCTCTGGCAGCTCCTCAGCGCCGCCCCGGTGGGCGATGGCGATCGGGGTGGGGTGGTCGAGGAAGGCGCGGACGCCGGTTCCCATGGGGTGAGGCTAGAGCATTCAGACCGCGGCGGCCTGTGGCGCCTCCTGGAGCAGCCGGTCACACGCGGCCGCCGCCCGGCGGCCGGCCGCGATGGCGTCCACCACCAGGGCCGCGCCCATCACCGCGTCGCCGCCCGCCACCACGACCGGCCCCGCGCGCAGACTCGTCGTCGACGGCGATGCGCGCGCCGCTCGACCAGGTCGACGCCGAGCTGGTCGAAGAGGGGAGACGGGCGGACCCCGCTGAAGCCGATGGCCAGGAGCACGAGGTCGGCGTCGATCACGCGCTCGGTGCCGGTGCGCCGCACCAATCCGCGCCCGGGTGGCCTCGCCGGCCCCGGCGCGATCGACATCGACGACAGTGATGCCGCGAACCCGGCCCTGCGCGTCGCCGTCGAAGCCGAGCACCTCGACGCCGAAGGCGCGAACCCCGCCCTCGTCGTGGGCAGCGTGGTTGCGCAGCACCAGCGGCCATTGGGGCCATGGATTGGACGCCGGCCGCACGCGCGGGGGCTCCGGGTAGATGACCAGCTGCTGGACCGACGGCGCAGGACTCGCGGTGGGAATCGCCGAGGCAGTCCGCCGCGGTGTCGCCACCGCCGATGATCACGACGTCGCGCCCGGCGGCGCTGATGACGTCGACGGGCTCGCCGGCGACGCGACGGTTCTGCCCGACGAGGTACTCCATGGCGAGGTGGATGCCGTCCAGGTCGCGGCCCGGGCAGGTCGACGTCGCGGCCCTGCTCGGCGCCCACGGCGAGGACCACCGCGTCGTGGCGCCGGAGCAGCTCCTCGCCGCTGATGTCGACGCCCGCAGTCGTAGTTGCACTCGAAGCTGATCCCCTCGGCGCTGAGCAGGTCGAGGCGGCGGTCGAGGATCGCCTTGCCCATCTTGAAGTCGGGGATGCCGTAGCGGAGCAGGCCGCCGGGGCGGTCGGCGCGCTCGTACACGACCACGCGATGGCCGGCGCGGTTGAGCTGCTGGGCGGCGGCCAGCCCGGCCGGGCCCGAACCGACGACGGCGACGCTGCGGCCGGTGCGGAACGCCGGGCGGCTCCGGCCTGACCCAGCCGTTGGCGAAGGCAGTCTCGATGGTGGTGCGCTCGATCTCCTTGATGCTCACCGCGTCGCGCGCCGATGGCGAGAACGCAGGCGGGCTCGCACGGGGCGGGGCAGAGCCAGCCGGTGAACTCGGGGAAGTTGTTGGTGCTGGCCAGATTGTCGGAGGCGCCGCGCCAGTCCCGCGTGCGCGCCAGGCCGTTCCACTCCGGGATGAGGTTGTTCAGCGGGCAGGCGTTGTGGCAGAAGGGCACGCCGCAGTCCATGCAGCGCCCGGCCTGCGCCTCGACCGCGGCCAGTGGCAGCGGGTGGATCAGCTCGCGGTGGTCGCGCACGCGTTCGGCGGCGGGCCGGTACGGCGAGGTCCGCCGCGGGACGTCGAGGAACTCGCGGCGCACGCTCACACCACCAGCGGCCAGCGCGGCGGCGCCGTCATGACGCGCTCGTAGTCGAGCGGGCAGCACCTTGACGAAGCGGCGCAGCGACGCGGGCCACGTCTCGAGGATCTCCTCGGCGACCGGGCTGCCCGTGTAGGCGAGGTGGTGCTCGAGCAGCTCGCGCACGGCGTCACCGTCGGTCTCCGTCGTCGGCGTCGACGAGGCGCACCATGCCGGTGTTGCAGCGCTGCGCGAACCGGCCGTCGACGTCGAGGACGTAGGCGAGGCCGCCACTCATGCCCGCGGCGACGTTGCGGCCGGTGCGCCCGAGGATGACGACGACGCCGCCGGTCATGTACTCGAGCGCGTGGTCGCCGGTGCCCTCGACGACCGCGCGGGCGCCGCTGTTGCGCACCGCGAACCGCTCGCCGGCGACGCCGCGCACGAAGAGCTCGCCCGAGGTGGCGCCGTACAGCAGCACGTTGCCGGCGATGACGTTGTCGTCGGCGGGACGGCCGGCGTTGTCGGGCGGGACCACCACGATGCGGCCGCCGCTCAGCCCCTTGCCGCAGCCGTCGTTGACCTCGCCGTGGACCGTCAGCGTGATGCCGCCGGCAAGCCATGCACCCGAACGACTGGCCGGCGCTGCCCTGGAGGTCGACGCGGATGGTGTCGTGCGGCAGGCCAGGCGCTCCGTGGCGGGCGGCCACCTCGCCGCTGAGCCGCGCGCCGACGCTGCGGTCACCGTTGCCGACGCGCATGCGCAGCTGCAGCGGGGTGCCGCTGCTCCAGGGCGTCGCCGGCCAGGGCGATGACGCGCTCGTCGACGTCGTTGCTGCAGACGTG
Source organism: Candidatus Dormiibacterota bacterium (assembly GCA_963751755.1). Classification (GTDB taxonomy): domain Bacteria; phylum Chloroflexota; class Dormibacteria; order Aeolococcales; family Aeolococcaceae; genus Aeolococcus. The sequence continues at coordinate 221,558 of CAVVVH010000003.1, forward strand.
GGGCGGCGCGCGGCACCGAGTGGCGTGGCTCTCCGGGCGCGACGAGCAGCCGGCCGAGGTCGACGTCGCCGCGTGGCTCCACCTGGTGCAGCAGCTCGACGCGGCCGACCAGGTCGTCGAATCGACGCGACACCCAGGCGTGACATCCAGCTGCGCACGTCCTCGGCGAGGAAGCGCATGAAGGTGACGATGTGCTCGGCGCGCCCGGTGTAGCGCTCGCGCAGCTGCGGGTCCTGGGTGGCGATGCCGACCGGGCAGGTGTTGAGGTGGCAGACGCGCATCATCACGCAGCCCGCAGCGACCAGCGGCGCGGTGGCGAAGGCGAACTCCTCGGCGCCGAGCAGCGCGGCGACGACGACGTCGCGCCCGGTGCGCATCAGCCCGTCGCTCTGCAGCACCACGCGGTCGCGCAGCCCGTTGGCGACGAGCGTCTGCTGCGCCTCGGCGAGACCGAGCTCCCACGGGGCGCCCGCGTGGGTGAGCGACGACAGGGGCGCGGCCCCGGTGCCGCCCTCGTACCCGGAGACGACGATGTGGTCGGCGCGCGCCTTGGCCACCGCCGCGGCGATCGGGCCCACGCCCATCTCGGCGACCAGCTTGACGCTGATCCGCGCGCGCGGGTTGACCGAGCGGAGGTCGTGGATCAGCTGGGCGAGGTCCTCGACCGAGTAGACGTCGTGGTGCGGTGGGGGAGAGATGAGCCCGACGCCCGGGGTGGCGTGGCGCAGCCGCGCGATGGTGACGTCCACCTTGTCGCCGGGCAGCTGGCCGCCCTCGCCGGGCTTGGCGCCCTGGGCGACCTTGATCTGGATCTCGTCGGCGTTGACGAGGTAGTTGGCGGTGACCCCGAAGCGCGCCGACGCCACCTGCTTGATGGCGCTGCGGCGTCGAGTCGGCGCCGTCGGTGGCGAACCGCGCCGCGTCCTCGCCGCCCTCGCCGGTGTTGGAGCGGCCGCCGATGCGGTTCATCGCGATCGCCAGGGTCTCGTGCATCTCGGGGGAGATGGAGCCCAGCGACATCGCCCCGGTGGCGAAGCGGTGCACCAGCGTGTCGGCGCTCTCCACCTCGTCGAGCGGCACCGCCGTCTCCGCCTCGCGCAGCCCGAGCAGGCCGCGCAGGGTGCGGCGCTCCGCCGACTCCCGGTCGGCGAGGGCGACGTAGCGGTCGAACTCCTCGGCGAGACCGGAGCGCACCGCGTGCTGCAGGGCGCCGATGACCTCGGGGTTCCAGGCCCGCTTCTCGCCGTCGCGGCGCCACTGGTAGCGGCCCCCGGGGTCGAGCAACGCCGGCGGCGCGCCGTGGCCGGGAAGGCGCGCGCGTGGCGGCTGAGCGCGTCGCGCGGCGATGCGGTCGAGGCCGGCGCCGCCGATCCGCGTCGGGGTGCCGGTGAAGTAGCGCGTCGACCACGTCCTCGCGGCAGGCCCGACCGCCTCGAAGAGCTGCGCGCCGCAGTAGGAGAGCACGGTGGAGATGCCCATCTTGGCGATGGTCTTGAGCAGGCCCTTGCGCAGCGCCTGGACGACGTTGCGCTGCGCGGTGGCGGCGTCGACGCCGGCGACCGCGCCGCTGCCGCCATCTCGGCGGCGGTGTCGAGCAGCAGGTAGGGGTTGACCGCCTCGGCGCCGTAGCCGATGAGCAGGGCGAGGTGGGCCACCTCGCGGGGCTCGCCGGTCTCCACCACCAGGCCGACGCCGGTGCGGGTGCGCTCGCGCAGGAGGTGGTGGTGCACCGCAGCCGTGGCCAGCAGCGAGGGGATGGGCGCGTGGCCGGCGTCGGCGGCCCGGTCGCTGAGGATGAGGATGGTGCGGCCCGCCGCGACCGCCTCGGACGCCAGCCGGCAGATGCGCTCGAGCCCGTCGCGCAGGCCGTCGGCGCCGCGGTCGCGATGGAAGACGGCGGTGATCGTCTCGGCTGGGAACTGCCGCTGGGTGACGTGGCGGATGGTGGCCAGGTCGGCGCTGGTGAGGATGGGGTGCGGCATCTCCAGCCGCGCCGCCTGCGCCGGGCCCTGCTCGAGGAGGTTGCCGCCGGCGCCGAGCGAGGTGGCCAGCGACATCACCGACGCCTCGCGGATCGGGTCGATGGGCGGGTTGGTGACCTGGGCGAACAGCTGCTTGAAGTACGCGAACAGCGGCTGCGGGCGGTCGCTGAGCACCGCCAGCGGCGCGTCGTTGCCCATCGATCCCACCGGCTCCTCGCCGTTCGCGGCCATCGGGCGCGACCAGCAGGCGGAGGTCCTCGTCCGTCCAGCCGAAGAGGTGCTGGCGGATGCGCAGCGTGCCGGAGTCGGGCTCCTGCGTGTCCACGCCCGGCGGCAGCTCGTCGAGCCGCACGGTGCCGCTGCGGATCCAGTCGCCGTAGGGGTGGCGCCCGGCGAGCTGCTCCTTGATCGCGTCGTCGTCGAGGATCGCCCCCGCCTCGGTGTCGACGAGCAGGAGCCGGCCGGGGTCGAGCCGCCACTTCTTGACGATGCGCTCCTCGGGGATGTCGAGCACGCCCGCCTCGGAGGCCATCACCACCAGGCCGTCGTCGGTGACCAGGTAGCGGGCCGGGCGCAGGCCGTTGCGGTCGAGGCAGGCGCCCGACCAGGCGGCCGTCGGTGAAGGCGATCGCCGCGGGGCCGTCCCACGGCTCGAGCAGCGAGGCGTGGAACTCGTAGAAGGCGCGGCGGTCGCTCGTCGATCAGCTCGTTGCCGTGCCACGCCTCGGGGATCATCATCATCATGGCGTGCTCGATGGAGCGCCCCGACATGGTGAGCAGCTCGAGCGCGTTGTCGAACTGCGACGGAGTCGGAGCCGTCGGCGTCGAGCACGTCGCGGAGCTTGTCGATGTCGTCGCCGAAGAGCGCGCTGCGGAACTTCGACTGGCGCGCCGACATCCAGGCGGCGTTGCCGCGCAGGGTGTTGATCTCGCCGTTGTGCGCGGACATGCGCGCCGGGTGGGCGAGGTCCCAGCGGGGCAGCACGTTGGTGGAGAAGCGCGCGTGCACGACGGCGAGCGCGGAGCGCACGCTGGGGTCGCGAGGTCGGGGTAGAAGCGGCCGAGCTGCGCGGCGGTGAGCATGCCCTTGTAGACGACGGTGCGGCTGCTCAGGCTGGCGATGTGGAGCTGGCGCCGGTCCATGCCCGCGGCGGCAGGCGCGCGCCTCGATGACCCGGCGCAGCACGTAGAGGCGGCGCTCGAGGGCGTCGCCGTCGAGGCCCACCGCGGCCACGAAGAACTGCCGGATGCACGGCATCGCGGCGCGCGCGGTGACGCCGGGCACGGTGCGCGTCGACGGGGACGTCGCGCCAGCCGAGCAGGCGCACGCCCTCGTCGGCACAGGCGCCCGCGATGAGCGCCTGGGCGGCGCGCGCGTGCGGCGCCGTTCGGCGGCAGGAACACCATGCCGACGCCGTAGGCGCCGGCGGCGGGCAGGTCGAGGCCGCCGCGCGCGCGCAGGAAGTCGTGCGGGGACCTGGAGGAGGATGCCGGCGCCGTCGCCGGTGTCCGGGTCGGCCCCGGTGGCGCCCGCGGTGGCCGAGGTTGACCAGGGCGCGCACGCCGACGCGCACGATGTGGTTGCTGGCGACGCCGGATGTGGTGGCCACGAAGGCGACGCCGCAGCCGTCGTGCTCGAACCGCGCGTCTCGCAGGTCGCGGTCGGTCGGCGGCGGAGCGCTCATCTGTTCGATGCGATAGCAGCCTGACAGGAACTGGTCAGCCGATCAAGGGGGGAATGGTAGGCGGCACGCCTTCGGCGGCGCTTCGCCGTCATCGATGCCGCTTTCGCTACGATCAAACCGAGTTCGCGCTTGTTCTGCACCGATGCGCCGCGCGACGGCGTCAGGGGAGAGATGGCCCAGATCACCGCCAGGTCGGTGGCGCACGACACCGGTCATCCGGGACCGACGCTGCTGCAGCGCTGCCGCCGCGACCAGCCCTGGTGGCTGCTGCCGCTGACCGTGGTCACCGTGCTCGGCGGCTTCGGCCTCTACTCGCTGGTGTCGATCTTCGTCTTTCGCCCCGGTGAGATCGGGCCGTACCTCTCGCCGTTCTGGTCGCCGAAGATCGGCGACAACGGCAAGCTCTGGGCCCGTTCCCCGGCGCCGCCTTCATCCTGCTCAGCCCGCTCGCCTTCCGAGGCACCTGCTACTACTACCGCAAGGCGTACTACCGCTCCTTCTTCTGGGACCCGCCGGCCTGCGCGCTCGGTGAGCTGCGCCACCGCAAGTACCGCGGCGAGTCGAAGCTGCCGATGGCGCTCAACAACCTGCACCGCTTCACCCTCTACGTCGCGCTGGTCATCCTCGGCTTCCTCTGGTACGACGCGCTCGCCGCCTTCAACAACCCCGCCGACGGGCGCTGGGGCTCGGGCTCGGCACCGCCATCCTGCTCGTCAACGTCGTGCTGCTCACCGGCTACACCTTCAGCTGCCACTCCCTGCGCCACCTCGCCGGCGGCGGCCTCGACTGCTACTCGCACCGCCCGCTTCGGCAACGCCCGCAACCGCGCCTGGCGCTGGCTGACCGCGCTCAACGTCCGCCACCCGGTGTGGGCGTGGGTGAGCCTGTTCTCGCGTGCTCCTCGCCGACGTCTACATCCGCATGCTCCAGGCCGGGCTGGTTCATCGACCCGCACATCGGCTTCTGAGCATGACGGCTGGAGAGCTACATCACCCACGAGTGCGACGTGCTCGTCATCGGCGCCGGCGGCGCCGGCATGCGCGCCGCGATCGCCGCGGCGGAGGCCGGCTGCAGCACCATCGTGGTGACCAAGTCGCTGCTCGGCAAGGCGCACACGGTGATGGCCGAGGGCGGCATCGCCGCCGGGCTCGGCAACGTCGACCCCGGCGACGGCTGGGAGGTGCACTTCGCCGACACCATGCTCGGCGGCCAGCTGCTCAACAACTGGCGGATGGTCGAGATCTACGCGCACGAGGTCATCGACCGCGTCTACGAGCTGGAGCGCTGGGGTGGCCTCTTCGACCGCACCGACGACGGCCGCATCATGCAGCGCGCCTTCGGCGCGCACAGCTGGAAGCGCCTCGCCCACGTCGGCGACCGCACCGGCCTCGAGCTGATCCGCACCTGCCAGGACAAGCTGGTGCACACCGCGGGCACCGAGGTGCTCATGGAGTACACGCTGACCCGCCTGCTCAAGAGCGGGGACCGCGTCGTCGGGGCCATGGGCTACCGGCGCAACGACGGCAGGTTCGTGGTCATCAAGGCCGGCGCCACCATCCTCGCCAGCGGCGGCTGGGGCCGCATGTACCGCTACACCAGCAACAGCTGGGAGGGCACCGGCGACGGCGCCGCGATGGCCTACGAGGCCGGCGCCGACCTCCTCGACATGGAGTTCGTGCAGTTCCACCCCACCGGCATGATCTGGCCGCCCGGGCGCGCGCGGCATCCTCGTCACCGAGGCGGTGCGCGGCGAGGGCGGCCTGCTCTACAACAGCGAGCACCAGCGCTTCATGCTCGAGTACGACCCGGTGAAGAAGGAGCTGAGCTCGCGCGACGTGGTGGCCCGCTCCATCTACAAGGAGGTCAAGGCCGGCCGCGGCTCGCCGCACGGCGGCGCCTTCCTCGACATCACCCACCGCGGCGCCGACTACATCAAGCAAGAAGCTGCCGTCGATGTACGAGCAGTTCCACGCGCTGGCCTCCGTCGACATCACCAAGGCGCCGATGGAGGTGGGGCCGACCATCCACTACACCATGGGCGGCGTGCGCGTCGACGCCGAGACCGCGGCGACCACCGTGCCCGGGCTGTACGCGGCCGGTGAGGTGGCCGGCGGCCTGCACGGCGCCAACCGGCTCGGCGGCAACTCGCTCGGCGACATCCTCGTCTTCGGCCGGCGTGCCGGCGTCGCCGCCGCCGAGTTCGCGCGAACAGCCGGCGCGGCGCGGACCATCGACGAGCGCGAGGTGGAGGCAGGAGCAGGATCTCCTCTACGACCCGCTCGACAGCCGGCACGGCTGGACCGACCGCGAGAACCCGTACCACCTCCACGAGGAGCTGCAGGCGGCGATGCAGGACGACGCCGGCATCGGTCGCAGCGCGGAGTTCGCTGCAGCGCGCGCTCGACGCCATCCTGGCGCTGCGCGAGCGGACCGCGCGGATGCGCGTGGTCGGCCACCGCGACCTCAACCCGGGCTGGCACACCTGCCGCGACGTCACCTTCATGCTCACCGTCAGCGAGGCGATCGTGCGCAGCGCCATGCGTCGCGAGGAGAGCCGCGGATCGCAGTGGCGCTTCGACTTCCTCGAGCAGGAGGTCGAGCAGGGCAAGGTGAACTACGTGGCACGCCGCGACGGCGACGCGATGACGCGTCGAGGCGGTGCCGCTGCGGCCGATGCCCGAGGACCTGGTGAAGCTGCTGCCGCGCAGCCGCTTCTACGATCCCGCCAAGCTGCCCAAGGGGCACATCAAGCCGGAGAACATGCCGGCGGCGCCGGCCGCCGTGGGGAGCACCCAATGACGACCCTGTACAGGAAGCCCACCGCCCCGCCAGTGGACGGCGCGTCGCCCAGCCACGACACGCCCGACCCCGGGCTCACCGGCGAGACGATCACGTTCAACGTGTTCCGGGGCACCCCCGGCGGTGACCAGGGCGACGTGGCGTACGAGGTGCCGGCCGTCACCGGCATGGTGGTGCTCGACGCCATCCACTACATCCAGCACAACCTCGACACCGACCTGGCGGCGCGCTGGAACTGCAAGGCGGCGAAGTGCGGCTCGTGCAGCGCCGAGATCAACGGGCGCCCGGCGCTGATGTGCAAGACGCGCATCGACGACCTGCCGGCGGGGCCGATCACGGTGCGCCCGATGAAGGCGTTCCCGCTCATCAAGGACCTGGTGTGCGACGTGTCGCGCAACTACGAGATCAACAGGGAGATCCCGCCGTTCACGGCCGCGCCCGACGACGGCACGCCATGGCGGATCCAGCAGAACGACATCGACCGGCTGTTCGAGTTCCGCAAGTGCATCGAGTGCTTCCTGTGCCAGGACGTCTGCCACATCAACCGCACCCACGGCCTCTCAGACCAGTTCTACGGTCCGCGCTTCTTCGTGCGCGTCGCCGGCCTGGAGATGCATCCCAAGGACGTGCTCGACCGCACCGAGCAGACCCGCGACGAGGGTGGGCTCGGCTACTGCAACATCACCAAGTGCTGCACCGAGGTGTGCCCCGAGCACATCCACATCACCGACAACGCGATCATCCCGCTCAAGGAGCGGGTCGCCGACAAGCACTGGGACCCGGTGCGCTGGGTGGGCCGCAAGGTGTTCGGCAGCCGCGACAACGACACGCACGCGCCGACATGAAGGGCAGCCGCGACCCATCGCTCAAGGACGCCTTCGTCGGGATCCTCATGACCGTGGGCCCCTTCTTTGGAATCCGCTACCAGCGTCCCCACGTCGAGGTCCCCACGGTGAGCACACCGGGCGAGGAGGATGACGCCGCCCAGGAGCTGACCACGGCGCGGCCCGAGCAGCGCGCGGAGCCCGCGGACGACGGCGTCCGCATCTGAGCGCCGGACTGGACGTCGTCGTGGACGAGACGCGGGACGACATCGCCGCGATCGATGCCCTGCTGGAGCGGAGCTTCAGCGCCGCCGGTTCGCACCTGCTCGACATCGTTCGCCCGGAGCGGCGGCTCGACGGCCGCCAGGTCAGCGAGCAACTCACCGGGATATGTCTGCTGGTCGTAGCCACGGTGACCGCGGACCATCGTCCCATCGTGGGCCCTGTGGACGGCATCTTCTACCGCGGCGCCTTCCACTTCGGATCATCGCGGCGGTCGGTCCGGTTTGCACACCTGTCGGTCCGACCGCAGGTGAGCGCGACCCACGTGCCTGGTGAGCACCTGGCGGTGACGGTCCATGGACGGGCGGTGGAGATCGACATCGACTCGCCGGAGCACGGCGGGTTCCGACAGACGCTCCTGGATGTGTACCTGCCGCGCTACGGCGACGACTTCGTTGCGTTGCTGGCGTCCGGGGTGGCGTACTGGCGCATCGACGCGGAGCGCATGTTCACCTTCAACGCGCCCGAGCTGGCGGCCCGCTGACGCGCGGCAGACGTCAACCGACGGCCACGCCCTCACCGAGCCCGGGCATCGATGGATCGATGTCGGCACGGCGTGAGTCCATGAGTTCCACCAACTGCTGGACCGACGCGGCGGAGCGGTGCAGCGCGTCGCGATCGGCATCGCCGAGCTTCACCTCGACCACCTCGACGAGGCCGCCCGCGCCCAAGCGGGCGGGCACGCCGGTGTACAGGCCGTTGATGCCGTACTCGCCCTCGAGGTACACCGCGCAGGGGAGCACCTGGCGCGTGTCGAGCAGGATGGCGTCGGTCATCTGCGCGGCCGCCGCCGAGGGCGCGTAGTACGCGCTGCCCGTCTTCAGCAGCGCGACGATCTCCGCGCCGCCGTCGCGCGCCCGCTGCACGATGCTCGCCAGGCGCTCGGGGGCGACCAGGTCGGCGACGGGCACGCCCGCGACGGTGGTCAGCGAGGTGAGCGGGACCATGGTGTCGCCGTGGCCGCCCAGCACGTAGGCGGCGACGTCGAGCACTGACGCGCCGAGCTCCTGGGCGATGAAGGTGCGGAAGCGGGCGGTGTCGAGGACGCCGGCCATGCCGATGACGCGCTGCCGGGGAAAGCCGCTCACCGCCTTGGCCACCTGGGCCATGGCGTCGAGCGGGTTGCTCACCACCACGACGACCGCCTCGGGGGACCTCTCGGCCACCTGCCGGGCCACCGACGCCACGATCTTGGCGTTGGTCATCACCAGGTCGTCGCGGGACATGCCCGGCTTGCGGGCCACGCCGCTGGTGATGAGCACGACGTCCGAACCGGCGGTCTCCTCGTAGCCGTTGGTGCCGGTGACGAGGGAGTCGTAGCCGACGATCGGGCCCGCTTCGAGCATGTCGAGCGCCTTGCCCTGCGGCAGGCCCTCGACGATGTCCACCAGCACGATGTCGGCGTAGTTGCGCTCAGCGAGGCGCTGCGTCAGCGTGGCGCCGACGTTGCCGGCGCCGACGACGGTGATCTTGAAGCGCACGGTGTGATGACCCCAAGGCTTGCGGGTGGCTGAAGAGCGGCAATTGTAGGAAGCCGCTAGCATGGCGCGATGCACCTGCGCCACCTCCGCCGCCGCGAGCGGGCCGTGGCGTACGGGCTTCTCGGGACCGTGACGGAGGTGGTGTTCACCGCGCTCGAGGGAACGCTCCGCCCGTCCACCCGGAGCGCACGCCTGCAGGGGCACACGTACCTCTGGATGCCGCCGATCTACGGCCTCTGCGCGGTGCTGTACGAGCCCCTGCACGACCGCCTCCGCACGGTTCCGGCACCGCAACGCGCGGCGGCGTACGCCGCCGGGATCATCGGCGTCGAGTACCTGAGCGGCCGGCTGATCCAGCGCGTCGCCGGCGTGATCCCGTGGGACTACACCGGGCGCAGCCGCCTCCAGCTCCACGGCGCCACGCGGTTCGACTACGCGCCTCTGTGGGCCGCCGCCGGGCTGGCGCTCGAGCCCGTCGACGATGCGCTCCGCTCGCTCCAGCTGCGCTTCGAGCGATGAGGGCGCGGCGCCGGCTGCCCGCGGGCGCGCGGTTGCGTGCGGCGGTGGTGGTTGACAGGCTGCGCACCGAGTACCCGCACGCGGAGTGCGCGCTCGTGCACCAGTCGCCTCTGCAACTCCTGGTGGCCACCATCCTCAGCGCCCAGACCACCGATGAGCGGGTCAACATGGTCACGCCGGTGCTGTTCGCGCGGTACCGGACCGCGCAGGCCCTCGCCGAGGCGCGCCAGGAGGACGTCGAAGAGCTGATCCGGTCGACCGGGTTCTTCCGGACGAAGGCGCGGGCCGTCCGCGAGATGTCGCAGGACATCGTGGCCCGGTTCGGCGGGGAGGTGCCGGCGCGCATGGAGGACCTGGTGACCCTTCGCGGGGTGGGCCGCAAGACGGCCAACGTCGTGCTGGGGGTGGCCTTCGGGTTGCCCGGGTTCCCGGTCGACACGCACGTCACGCGGCTGACGCGCCGGTTGCGCCTGACCACGTCGTCCGACCCAGTGGAGATCGAGACGGACGTGTGCTCGATGGTGCCGGAGGAGGAGTGGACCGACCTCAGCCTGCGGCTGATCCTTCACGGGCGCCGCGTCTGCGTGGCCCGGTCGCCACGCTGCCCGCAGTGCGTGCTCAACGACATCTGCCCCTCGGCGCAGCTCGGCCCGCTCCGAACTGCGCCGGTGCGACGCCGTGCTCAGGCAACGGACAGGGCACGCCGGTCGCGGTCGCCAAGCGCGAGCTGACGGAAGCCGGGGAACGCGCAGGCGCGCGGCCGGTGGATGGAGACGATGAGAGCCTCCGTCTCGAGCAGCTCGGACACATCGATCCCGCACGCGCGAGCCACCGCATCGGTGGTGATGACCCGAGCGCCGGCCGCGCTGACCCGTCCCGTCCAAGCCGTGAACGCGAGGCTGACCTGCGCATAGACGAAGGGCTCGGCACGGTGCTCGGGGACGTTGGTCTCGATGAGGCTGAGCGTGTGTCCCGGCGCCAGGCCGGCCATCAGCGTCTCGGCCACACCGCTGAGCAGCGCGCGCGTCGCGACCTCGCCGGGCGCGTCGTGGTAGACCAGCGCGGTGCGGCCGTCGCCGCGCACGTGCTGGACGGCGAGAGCGCTGAGACCTGATGCGCGGTCGTAGAAGCTCACCGGGATGGTGGCCAGCGGAGCGAGGGCGTCCATCGGCTCCACGCTAGGGCGCGCACGCGGACACACGGCGGACGTTCTCTCACCGCCCCTGTCCGTCGTACAGTGCGCGCATGGAGGGCGCCCAGAAGCTCACCCCACTCGACGCGTCATTCCTCCACCTCGAGACTCCTCGCACCCACATGCACATCGGGGGCGTGGCGATCTTCGAGCCGTCGCCGCTCGGCACCGGGCGCGCCCTGTACGACGGCCTCGCCAAGGCGATTGCCCCGCGGCTCGACCTCATGCCCCGCTACCGGCAGAAGCTCGCGTTCGTACCGCTGAGCCTGGACACGCCGGTGTGGGTGGACGACCCCGACTTCGACATGAGCAACCACCTCGTCCGCGCCGCCCTGCCCAAGCCCGGCGGTGACCGCGAGCTGCAGGAGCTCATCGGTCGCGTCTTCTCCCGCCAGCTCGACCGCCGCCGCCCGCTCTGGGAGATCTACATCGTCGAGGGCCTGCGCGACGGGCGCTGGGCGCTGCTGACCAAGTCACACCACGCCATGGTCGACGGCATCTCCAACCTCGAGCTGGCCACCATCCTGCTCGACGTCGAGCCCGAGCCCGGCAAGCACCCGTTCGGCGTCTCGCGCTGGGAGGCCCGCGAGGCGCCCACCGGCATGGGGCTGCTCCTCAACTCGCTGCGCGAGCGGGTCACCCGCCCAGCCCGGGTGCTCAGCGCCGCGCGCGCGGTGGCAGGACAGCCCGGACGGCTGGCCAACGCGCTCCGGGACACGGCGAGCGGCCTGGCCTCGATGGCCGAGCACATGGGGGTGCCGAAGTCGCCCATCAACGGCAAGACAGGCCCGGCCCGCGGGTTCGGCTACAGCCGCTTCCCGCTCGCCGACTTCCGGCTCATCAAGGGCGCCTTCGGCGGCACCATCAACGACATCGTGCTCGCCGCTGTCGCCGGTGGGCTGCGTCACTTCCTGGTGGCACGCGGGGTGGACCCCGACGACGAGCGGTCCGCGCTGCAGGCGCTCTGCCCGGTGAGCATCCGCGACACCAGCGAGCGCACCGCGCTCGGCAACCGGCTGGCGATGCTGCTGGTGAAGCTGCCGATCGGCGAGGCCGACCCAGAGCGGCGCATCGCCAAGGTGCGCACCACCGTCGACGCGCTGAAGGCGCGCAAGCAGGCTGTCGGTGCCGACTTCCTGCTCAACCTGGCCGGGTTCGCACCCTCGACGCTGCACGCCATGGTGGCGCGCGCGTCACTGCGCCAGATCGCGTTCAACCTCATCGTGACCAACGTTCCCGGGCCGCAGTTCGCGCTGTACTGCCAGGGCGCCAGGCTGGTCGAGGTGTTCCCGATCGCCTTCCTGTACGACGGCCAGCAGCTCGCCATCGCGATCTTCAGCTACGACGGCATGCTCAACTTCGGCTACCTCGTCGACTCCCAGGGCATCCCTGACGTCGACGTGTTCGCCGAATGTGTTGAGGAGGGCCTGCGCGAGCTGCGCGAGGCGGCCGCGGCCGCCACACCAGAGACGGCGCCGGCGGCAGCGCGGCGAGGCGCGGGCGCGAAGTCCAAGCGTGCGGGTGCGGCCACCGCGACGACGACGCGCAAGGCGGCCTCCGCCAAGTCATCCGCCAAGAAGCAGCCCGCGCGACGGGGCAAGCCGCGCAAGACACCGAGCCGCCACCGCGGCGCCGCGTAGCGCAGAGCGGCCGATCAGGCCAGGCTCGGTCCGCCGAGGCGCATCGCCCACGCGTGTGCCTGGTCGTCGGGAACAGGGCTGTGGCCGTCCATCGACACGGCCAGACGCTGAGCCTCGGCGCGGTGCAGCCGCAGCCGCCCCGTCTCACCGTCGTCGATGAGGCCCGCTTCGATGCAGAGGTTGAGGAACGGCGCGAGCTGGTCGGGGTCCAGCGGGTCGAGAAAGCGCATCTTGCGAATCAGGCGCTCGCGGTTGCTCGGCAGGTAGACGCCGAGGTCAGCGAACGCGAGGAGCACAGCACGAGCGAGGTCGCGGAGCTCATCCACGAGACGGATGGTACGCAACGCACGTGAAGACGGCGCTCGGAATCAGCGACGAACTCTTCGCATGGGTCAGCGTGCCAGGCGGATGGCCGTGGCCAGGAGCGCGGCGGCGCCGATGGTGTGAGCGGTCGCCTGGGCGCGCCACGCCGGCTGGCTCAGCCCCTCGATGAGCTCCTCGTACATCGGCGAGTACAGCGCGTTCACGACGGCGCGGTCGCTGAGAGACGGTGCCGGTCGGGGCTGTGCGGGGCGGCCGTCGTGGATCACCGCGATGGTCCCGTCGCGCCAGACCACCTCCAGGCACTGCGCCGGGCGGGTGAGCTGGACGAGGTTGGCGCGGTGGCTGCCGGCGTACGACGCGGCGACGCGAGCCACCCCGGCGTCACCGAGGCGCAGCTCCAGGGAGGCGACCTCGCGTCCACCCGGCCCCTCGCGGTGACCGGCCACCACCTCGCAGCCGGGGTCGAGCAGCTCGGCGAGGGCGAGGTAGTGCACGGCGTGGTCGCCGAGGATGCCGCCCTCGTGCTCGGGGTCGGCCCGCCATCCCCCGGTGGCGAGAGGATCCGTGCCCGGCCTCTCCACCTCGACGCGCAGCTCCAATGGCTCACCGCTGCGCAACGCTCCCACCGTGGCGCGGCTGATCGCCCGCCAGGGGGCGGCGAAACGGTACTGGTGGACGGTGGCCAGGGCGAGGTGAGGGTGCCCGGCTGCCAGCGCGCGCAGCCGGCTGACGTCGGCGTCGCTCAGGCCCAGAGGCTTCTCGCACAGCACGTGGACGTCGCGCATGGCGGCGGCCGCCATCTCATCGAGATGCGCGCTCGGCGGGGTGGCGATGACCAGCAGGTCCGGCGTGGTGGCGTCGAGCATGTCGTCGTTCTCCGCGAAGCCCGCCGCCCTGGGATGGTCGCCGAGCACCGCGTCGCGCCGGCCGCGGTCGGGGTCACAGACGCCGACCAGCTCCACGGCTCCCTCGGCCTCGGCGCCGCGCAGGGCCGGCAGGTGGGCGCGGGTGGCCGCCGAGCCGATGCCGACCAGGGCGACCCGCAGCGGCCCCCCCGGCCGCCGTTCAGCCGGCAAGGGCACGCGCCAACGCTGCGATCGCCTCGTCCGCGCCCTCGTCGGACAGCACCAGCGGGGGGTTGAGCCGCACCTCCGGGACGTCACCGACGATGAGGATGCCCTCGTCGAGACAGCGCCGGAAGAGACGCACGCACAGCTCGGACGCGGCCAGGGTTCCCGTCTGGGGATCGACGAGGTCGAAGCCGAGCATCATCCCGACCCCGCGGTTGCGGGCCAGGAAGGGGGACGATCGCTCGACCTCGGCGATGCCCTCCGCGAGGCGGCGCGCGACGCGGTTGACCTGGTCGAGGAACCCTGGAGCCGTGACCACGTCGAGAACCGCCATCCCCGCGACGCAGGCGACCGGGTTGGCGCCGTAGCTGCTGGACGTCGCCGAGGGCTGGGCGAAAAGGCTGCCGTCCCAGAGCGCTCCCGGCGCCGCCACCCCACTGAGCGGGTAGCCGCCCCCGATCGCCTTGCCGAGCACGAGGATGTCGGGGCGGACCCCGAACCAGTCGACCGCGAAGTTGCGGCCGAGGCGCCCGAACCCCGTGATCGACTCGTCGACGATGAGGAGCCAGCCGCGGCGGTCGCACAGCTCGCGGAGGCCGGCCAGGAAGCCGCGCTCGGGAGGACGGTTGCCGGCGGTGCCGAGCACGGGTTCGGCGATCACCGCCGCCACCCCGTCCAACCCGGCAGCCAGCGTGTCGAGCTCGGCGAGCGCCGCCCTGCCGTCCTCCTCGCATGACGGGTAGCTCAGCGCGTCGTGCTGCTCGCACCGGGGATAGGGGAGGGAGTGCACCCAGTCGACGCCCAGGTTGACCCGCTCCTCAGGGAAGCGACCGCCGCTGAAGCGGACGCCCGTGGTCTTGCCGTGGAAGCCGCTCGAGAAGGAGATGAGGTCGCGGCGCCCGCTCACCGACTGGGCCAGGCGGACCGCCACCTCCACCGCCTCCGCGCCACCCGAGTACAGGGCGACGCGGTCGACCCCGGCGGGCAGGAACGCCGCCAGGCGTTCGAGGTAGGCGGCGTGCTCCCGGGTGTGCAGGACGCAGGCGGCCAGCCGGCCGGCCTGCGCCGCGACCGCTTCGGCCCACGCGGGGTTGCCGTGCCCGATGGCGGCCACGCCCATGGCGGTGGCGAAGTCCAGCAGCCGCCGGCCGTCCTCGGTGACCAGGTACGGGCCCTCACCGTGGGTCACCACCAGGCCCGCGGACTCGGCGATGCGGCGCGGGCCGCCTCCGCCAAGGCGTCGCACGGTGCGGCCGACTGCGCTGCTCTGGGAGGTGTCCACCGTCGTGCTCACTAGATTGCCTCGATGTCGTCGTTGTTGCGCCGCTCGCGTCGCCGCAGGCGGCGCACGTGGGGCGCGTGTTGCAGGTGATAGGGGACGTTGATGACCACCGTCCCGGGCCGGAACAGGAGCTGTGCCTTGAGCCGCAGCGCCGTCTGGTTGTGGAGGAGCTGATGCCACCACCGCGTGGCCACGAGCTCGGGCAGCACGATGATCAGTGTGTCATCGCTGCGCTGGCTGTCGATGGCGTCGATGTAGCGCAGCAATGGCCGCACGAAGGTGCGGTACGGCGACTCCACGATCTCCAGCGGGACGTGGTTCCCCCAGACCTCCCATTGGGCACGCAACTTGGCGATGTGTCCCTCGTCGTCGCACACATGGACGGCGATCACGTTGTCGCTGATGCTCCGCGCCATCGCCAGGGACTGCAGCGCCAGCGCGTTGAGGTCCGCGATCGGCACCAGGCAGACCAGCTTGAGCTGGTCGGGTGAGGTGGCGATCTCGGTGGTGAGGTGGCTGCTCACGTCGAGGTAGTGGCGGTGCACCGCGAAGCACGCCGCGACCAGCACCGGGACGATGATGACGATCACGCCGGCCCCGTCCTTGAAGCGCGTGACGCCGTTGATGAGCAGCACGAGGGCGGTGATCACTGTCCCAGTCGCGTTGATGGCCAACCCCAGGCGCCATCCCTTCTCCCGGAGCCGTAACCAGCGCGACACCATTCCGGCCTGGGACATGGTGAAGGCCGTGAAGACTCCCACCGCGTACAGCGGCAGCAGGCTGTTGACGTTGCCGTTGAATCCCCACACCAGCAACGCCGACAGGATGGCGAGCACGATGATCCCATTGCTGTACGAGAGACGGTCACCGAGCCGCTTGAACTGGTGCGGCGCGAAGTCGTCGCGGGCCATGAAGAACAGCAGGCGCGGGAAGTCGGAGAAGGCGGTGTTGCCCGCGAGCACGAGGATCGCGGTGGTGGAGACGATCACGAAGAAGTACAGCGGTCCGTTGCTGAAGGCGTAGGTGGCGACCTTGGAGATGATCGTCTGGTAGTGCGGCGAGTTCGGGTCGTCCGGAACCAGGCCGAGCCAGTACGTCACCAGGCTGATCCCCACGAACATCGCGCCGAGGATCACACCGAGCACGGTCAGCGTGATGCGCGCGTTGACCCACTCCTTGGGCTTGAAGGCGGGGACGCCGTCGCTGATCGCCTCGACGCCGGTCAGCGCCGTCGCTCCAGAGGCAAAGGCGCGGAGCAGGAGGAGGATCCCCAGCGTCTGGGTGACGCGCTTGGGGTCGATGACCGGGGTCGTGTGGGGGACATGGTGCGTGATGATCTGGAAGCCCGCCACGATCACCATCAGGAACATCGAGGCGATGAACATGTACGTCGGAGCCGCGAAGATCGACCCGGACTCGCGAATGCCGCGCAGGTTGCCGAAGAGCAGCAGCGCGATGAAGAAGAGGCAGAGGGGGACGCGGTAGGGGATGGCCGCCGGAGCCGCGCTGATGATGTTGTCGGTCCCTGCGGCCACCGACACCGCCACGGTCAGCGTGTATGACGTCATCAGCGCGCATCCCGCGGTCAGGCCGGCCAGATGGCCGAGGTTGTCGCTGGCCACGATGTACGACCCGCCGCCCTTGGGATAGGCCTTGATCGTCTGCCGGTAGCTCAGCACCACGATCGCCAGCAGCAGCGCGATGGCGCCGGTGATCGGCAGGATGAACCCGTAGGCGGTGGCGCCGGCGAGCACGAGGTAGAAGAGGATCTGCTCGGTGGCGTAGGCAACCGATGACAGTGCGTCGGACGACAGCACCGCCAGCGCCTTGACCTTGGTGAGACGCTCGTGGCTCTGCTGCTGGGTGGCCAGCGGGGTGCCGAGGATGACGTTGCGCAGGCGGCCGCGGAGCCGCGCGAACTCGCCGGTCGGGGCGGTGGCACGGCTGGTGACCTCGAGCCATCCCGGCGCCTTGTGCTCGAACCCCTGGGTCTTGGAGCGCACCACGCGCACGTAGCGCTCGCCCGGACGGCCGCGCTGCTCGAGCAGGTCGAGGTCTGGATCGATGGCCGCATCCGCCGCGGGTCGAGCACGCGGGACGCGCGACCACGCCCTTCCTGCCTCTCGAAGTGCGGCCACCTCATCCTCGGCGAGATCGCCGTTGGCGGGGCCGGACACGTCCGGCGTCGGTTCACTCACTCTTCGTCATACAACTCCGTGGCAGAGTGTAGTGAGCGCCCCCCAAAACGCGGATCAGCAGACGTCGGGTACGATTCGCGCGTTCCGATGGATTGCGACCTGGCCGAGTGATCGACACAACCGAGGCATCGTCCCCCGCCGCCGGCGAGGAGACGGACAGCCGCAGCGCACCTGTCACCGGTGGCGCCCGCGCTGTCGCATCGACCGTTCGCCGCCGCGCGCCCGCGGGCGGTGGCCCCGCCCCGGCCCAGCTGCCCCGGATCGTCCGCCCCCAGGGTCTGCCGCACGCCTCCCATCCGATCGACCCGCCGGCCCCCGATCACCATCACCTGCCCGGCTGGGTGCGTCGCGTGCACGGACAGGCGCGGCCGATCCTCGCCGACCTGCTCGGCAACCTCTCCGGGGAGTCGCAGGAGCGATTCCAGGCGAGCGTCGACAGCCTCATCGGCGGCATGAGCGGCGGCAAGTTCAGCATGGCCTGGCACTACCCGAAGCTCATCAGCGACGGCATGGAGCTCTTCGAGAACCACCGGCGCGAGAACGCCGAGCAGTTCCGCGCGCAGCGAGCGCTCGAGCAGCGCCGGAGCAAGGCCGCGACCGCGCTCCGTGAAGCGGGCGGCAGGCTGGCTCCCGACGTGCTGGCCCGCCTCAACCGGGCGCTGCGCAGCGCCACCGGCGCCGACGAGATCGACACCATCGCCGCCGAGGTCGAGCAGTCGGTGGTCGCGGCGCGCAACAACGAGGAGCGCCGCCGCGACCGCGAGATCGACCGCACCCGGTCACGCATTCGCAAGACGCTGCCGCGGGCCGCCGCGACGGCCGAGCCGGCGGAGACCTGGCAGGACGTGCTTCGTCGCTTCGCGGAGTCGCAGGCTTCGGAGTAGGTGAGCAGTCGGGGCTGGGGCCGCCGGTATACTCGCTGCGAGTTCGCAGCCAGCGCGAGGAGTTCGTGACCACAACCCCCGTCGCCGCCTCGCTCGACCCCGACCGCCTCGCTCCTGACGCCGGCAACCCCGCGGTGGCGGACGTCATGCGCGACGAGGTGGTGTTCTGCCTGCCGAGCACCGGGGTGGACGCCATCGCCAAGCTCATGGCGGACAACGAGCTCAGTGAGATCCCGGTCCTCCTCGATCGCCGTCCGGTCGGCTACGTGCACCAGGACGACATCCTCGACCGCCTCGTCGTCGGGGCGGTCGTGATCGCCGGCAGCGACGTGGCCATGCGGCCGCCGACCACGGTGGTGCAGGCCCGGGACGTCCTGCGCACGCCACCGCTGCTCGTCGACGAGCGTCAACAGGTGCGCGAGGTGGCAGCGGTGATGGCCGGTCAGGGCCGCCAGGTGGCGCTGGTGATGCACGAGGACGAGACGCCCGTCGGGATGCTCACGCCGCGGGAGCTGGCCGACCACCTCCTCGCCCACCCCGAGGTGACCGGTGCCTGAGCTCGACCGCCTCGCCATCACCCTGGGTGCGGAGTGCGACCCGGACGACACGCTCCTCGACATCCTCTCGCCACTGCGCGCTCAGCACCCGGTGCCACTCGTGGTCATCCGCGACGACGTCATCGAGGGCACCGTCGGCCTCGAGGTCGTGGTCGACGCGTTCGGCCACGACCTGGCTTCGATCCGCGTCGCGGAGGTGATGCGCCCCGCGCCGCACATGGACGTGGGCGAGGCCACCGAGCACGGCGTCGCCGCCATGCGCAGCGCCGGTTCGGCGGCGATCATCGTCACCGAGAACGCGGGCAGCATCTTCGCGCGCCAGCGCGACGAGCGGCCCGTCGGCATGGTCACCGACGCACTCGTCCTGGCCACCATCGGCAAGAACGTCACCGACAAGGCGCCGATGAAGATTCTGGCCGGGCACCGCGATCTCGGCTTCAACGTCCCGGTGTCGCCGTGTCAGCGCAACTGCCCGATCAAGCAGGACATCGCCACCTACGTCGACTACGTGAGCCAGGGCCGCTACGTCGACTCGTGGACGGTGATCCACGAGACCAACCCCTTCCCGAGCATGCTCGGACGCCTCTGCAACCACCCCTGCGAGACCGACTGCAAGCGCGGCTGGGACCCCGGGGAGGAGCCGGTCACGATCCGCTCGATCAAGCGCTTCAGCACAGACTTCGCCTTCGCACAGAACCTCTGGATCGACTACAGGATCGCGCCGTCCAACGGCCGTCGCGTGGCCGTCGTCGGCGCCGGCCCGGCGGGGTTGACGTGCGCACTCGACCTGCGAGTGCAGGGCTACGAGGTGGTGCTCTACGAGCGCGAGTCCAAGGTCGGCGGCCTGCTGAGCACCTCGATCCCGCCCTTCAGGTTCGACCACCGCCAGCTCCAGTGGGAGCTCGACATGATCCTGGCGACAGGCATCGAGGTCCGCACGGACAGCAACGTCGGCACCGGCGAGAATGACGTCAAGATCGACGACCTCCTCGCGGAGTACGACGCGGTCTTCGTCTCCATCGGGATGATGAAGGGGCGCATCCTGCCCATCCCCGGCAAGGATCTTCCCCAGGTCACCGACGCCATGACCTTCCTGCGGCAGATCTCCTACGACCGCATCCCGCCGCATTTCCCCATCGCCGGCCGGGTCGTGGTGGTCGGCGGCGGCGCCATCGCGACTGACGCCTGTCAGAGCTCGATCAAGCTGGGCGCCAAGGAGGTCTGGATGGTGGCCATCGAGCCCGAGGACCGCCTCCCGGCGTTCGGCAACGAGCTCCACGAGGCCAAGGAGATCGGGCTGAAGATCCAGTGCGGGGTCATCGTCAAGGAGATCCACGCCGACGAGCGCGGCAACGTCGCCGCGGTCAGCTTCGCTCCGCTCCAGCCGATGGAGTTCGACCCGCTCAGCGGCAAGCTGATCTTCGCCTCGGTGAAGGAGCGCGAGGGCGCCGAGCGCTGGACCGTTCCTGCCGATCTTGTCATCTTCGCATCCGGGCAGATGATGGAGCCGCCGGGTGAGGCGGTGCCGCTCACCCAGCGTGGCCTGGTGGCCGCCGACCGCGGTGGTCACACCGGCGTCGACAGGCTGTTCTGTGGTGGCGACTGCGTGCAGGGACCGTCCTTCATCGTCGACGCCGTCGCCTGGGGTCACCGCGTGGCGCGCTCCATCCGCGAGTTCCTCGGCGACGAGCTGCCCAGCGAGGAGCGCATCTACCAGACCATCGTCGAGCGCACCGACGACCACCGGCAGTCGGAGGTCTTCGCCCGCACCGATCCGCCCATCCTCGAGGCGGCCAAGCGCTACGACATGAGCGAGTGCGAGCTGCCCTGGAGCGACCGCGAGGCGATCGTGCAGTCGATCCGCTGCTTCCAGTGCGACTCCGTGCACCACTACGACACCGCCGTCTGTGTCCTCTGCGGCGCCTGTGACGACGTCTGCCCCGAGAAGGCGATCGACGTGGTGGTGTTCGGCGAGGACCGCGAACGCTCCTCCGGTGGCGAGACCATGGTGTGCCGGACGTCGGGCGGCGACCCCGCCACGGGCGGCTACGAGGGTGAGATCTTCATCAACTACGACCGCTGCACCAACTGCCGCATCTGCGAGGACCACTGCCCGGTGAACTGCATCACGTTCGAGCGGGTACGGTTCATCGACGACACCATGCGCGTGGTGGAGAAGCCGCGGATCAGCGTGGAGCTCCCGCTGGTCGCGGTGCACTGAGCGCGTCCTCGACCTCTCCTGGTGCCGCCGGCTCTGACGCCGAGCTGATGCGCCGGGCGCTGGCGCTGGCGCGGCGGGCCGCGAGGCGCGGCGAGGTGCCGGTCGGGGCCGTGGCCGTGCTCGACGGCTCGGTGATCGCCACCGCATCCAACCGCATGGAGCGTGCCGCCGATGCCACCGCTCACGCCGAGATGCTGGTGCTGCGCCGCGCCGCGTCGGTGGTGGGCGGCTGGCGGCTGCGCGGCGTGACTGTGGTCGTCACCCTCGAGCCGTGCCCGATGTGCGCCGGTGCCATGGTGCAGGCGCGCATCGATCGCTGCGTCTACGGGGCGCGTGACCCGAAGAAGGGCGCGGACGGCAGCGTCTACGACGTGCTTCGCCATCGCTCGAACAACCACCGCGTGGCCGTGACCGACGGGGTCCTCGGTGACGAGTGCGGGCGCCTGCTCACCGCCTTCTTCCAGGCCCGCCGCGCGGGACGCGGCCCGGGCTGAGCCGGGCACCCGACCACCCTCAGGTGGGGAGGATCTGCTCCACTCGCCAGCCGAGCTGCTCCCGCAGCCGCTCGGCGATGAGCGACCGGTGGCAGGCGAGCGGGTCGCTCTCGACGCACTGCAGGGCCGCGATCTCGGCGGTGAGCCCTCCGAACAGGGCAGGCAGGTCGACGTGGTCGAGGATCTCTCGCTGGTAGCGTGCGCGGTACTCGGTGGCAAGCACCACGCGCGACCGCTTGCCCGCGCCGGTCCGCGCATCCTCGCGGTACTGGAGCTGCCGCAGCTCGGTGGTCGGCGCCAGCTCGGGAAGGTGGACGTAGCCGATGTCCGCGGCGGCGAGCGCAGCCTGCAGGCGGATCGAGTTGGCCCACGAGTACTCGCGGCCGCGAACACCGCGGCGCTGGCGCACGTCGACAAGGAGGTCGACGCCGGCGTCACGCAGGGCGGCGAGGTGGCTGCGAGCGTCGAAGCCGTACACGCCGATGGTCGCCACCCTGCGCACCCCCGGAGTATCGGTGACCTGCTCGAATAGGCGGCGATGTCCTGCGACTGGCTGTTCGTCGACGGTTCCAGCCTGATCTTCCGCGCCTTCCACGGCGTGCCGCGCAGCGTTCGCTCGCCGGACGGCCGGCCCGTCAACGCGGTGCGGGGATTCGTCGACACCTTGGCGCGGCTGGTGAGCACCCGCGATCCGCAGCACCTCGCGGTCGCCAGCGACGAGGACTGGCGCCCCGCCTGGCGTGTGGAGCTCATCCCCAGCTACAAGGCGCACCGCACCGCCGAGCCGATCCCGCCGGAGCTCGAGCCGCAGATGCCATTGATCCACGAGGTTCTCGACGCCATCGGCATCGACTTCATCGGCCTGCCCGACTACGAGGCCGAGGACGTGATCGCCACGTGGACCGAGAAGGCCCCCGGCACCGTCGAGATCGTCAGCGGGGACCGGGACCTGTTCGCGCTCATCGAGGATGCGCGCGTGAGCGTCCTCTACCCGGAGAAGGGTGGGCTCGCAGTCATCACCGAGGCGGAGGTGACGCGCAGATACGGCATCCCGGGGCGAAGCTACGCCGACTACGCCATCCTGCGCGGCGATCCATCCGACGGCCTTCCCGGCATCAAGGGGGTGGGCGCGGTGGCTGCCGCCGACATCATCCGCCGCCACGGCGGCGTGGATGGACTGCTCCGCGACGGCCGCCTGCCCGAGCACCAGCGCGAGTACCTCGAGCGCGCCGCCAAGGTGGTCCCACCCGTGCGCGACCTGCCGATCGGGCTTCCCGCCGGACGGCTCCCGGCGCGGCCCGACGACGGAGAGCGGCTCCGGGCGCTCGCCGAGGCCAACGGCCTGACCTCCGCGTCCGACCGGCTGCTGTTCGCGCTGTCGCAGCGGGCCGGCGCGGAGTAGTCAGCCGGGCGCCGGCGGCTCCATCGCACGATTGGCGCGCTGCCACAGGACGTGGTCGCGCCACGTACCGGCGATCGCCAGGTAGCCGGTGGCCACGCCGATGCGCTCGAAGTCACAGCGCCGCAGCACACCCTGCGACGCGATGTTGTCGACCATCGTGGCCGCCTGCACGCGGTGCAGGCCGATGTCGGTGAAGGCGATGTCGACGACCGCGCTGACCGCCCACGACGCGATGCCGGAGCGAAGGCGTCCACCATCCACGGAGTAGCCGAGGTGGCAGCTGTGGAAAGCGCCCCGGGCCACGTCGGAGAGCCCGACCTCGGCGATCAGCCGGCCGTCCTCGCGCACCAGGAACGGGTACATGCGGCCCACAGCGACGTCGTGCGCGGCTCCTTCGACACGCCGGCGCTGCCCGTCGACGGTCCAGAAATGCTCGTCCCGCAGGGGCTGGGTGGACGACAGGTGGCCGCGGTTGCGAGCCCAGTAGTCGCCCAGCTCATCGATATCCTCGGTGGACCACACGTGGATGCGCAGCTCGCCGTGTCTCTCCGTCGGTGTCGTGGCCCTGGTGAACGCGCTCATCCGGCCAGTCTGGCCCGGCGAGCGGGTGTCTTGCGACACTTGCGCGTGCACATGGAGGATGTCGCCGCCACCGAGGAGGTCCGCATCGAGCGCATGTCGGCGGACGACTGGCCGGCGGTCCGCGCCATCTACGCCGAGGGCATCGCGACGGGCAACGCCACCTTCGAAGAGGAGGTGCCCGCCTTCGACGCGTGGAGCGCCGGTCACCTTGCGGAGCATCGGCTCGTGGCCCGGCGCGGCGACGCCATCGTCGGCTGGGCGGCGGCCTCGCCGGTGTCCGAGCGCTGCGTGTACGGCGGCGTGGTCGAGACCAGCGTGTACGTCGCTCAGCGCGCACGCGGGGCGGGCGTGGGACGCCGGCTGCTCGAAGCCCTCATCGACGAGCACCGAGGCGGCGGGCATATGGACGTTGCAGGCGGGGATATTCCCGGAGAACGAGGCGAGCATCCACCTCCATCGCGCCTGCGGCTTCCGGGTGGTCGGCACCCGCGAACGGCTCGGCATGCACAGAGGGAGATGGCGCGACGTCGTCTTCCTCGAGCGCCGCAGCGCCTGACTACTTGCGGTTGGCATCAGCCGTCGCCGGCCTCGCGCCGTGAAGCCGCTGCTATGCGCGTTCCTGCCACCGCCGACGACGCAGAACCCCGGCAGCGACCAGCAGCGCGCCTCCGACCAGCAGCGCGGGCGTCCACGGAGATTCGGGGACGATGGTGGCGGCTGAACCTTGGAAGTTGTAGCAGCAAACGCCGTCGACCATCAGGTGAACGCTGTCGGCCTGCGCCTGCGGGACCGTCGTGGCTGCCTGCGGGTGCGATGCGGCGAACGAGTATGCCCCGACCTCCTCGAGCACGCTGGCGCTTGTGGGCGCGCCGATGTCGGCGGTGTTGACCTTGATTGTGATCGTGCACGGATTTGCGGCGCTCGGTGTGGCCGGGCAGTTGATGCCCCCGGACTCAGGACTGCCAGCGACGATCCCCGCTGCGGGCGTGCCGACAGCGGTCGACTCTGGGTACAGGGTGACGTGCGGGAAGCACGCTGACACTGAACAGAGGTCTGTGCTCTGAGCCGGACCGGCGTAGAAGGCTTGGGCCTGCGTGCACGCGCCGGGTGCGCAGCTCATCCCTGCGTAGAAGATCTCGAAGGGCCGTTGCGGGTCAGGCGATGCCATCACCCATCGGGTCACGTACTGCTGAAGCGTCGCCCCGGGGATGGTGGACGCCACCGTCGTGTCACCGAGATTCGCGACCTTCATCGTCACCGTGAGCGTCGACCCGGACAGGCTCAACTGGCTGCGGGTCAGATCCATGCCCGGGACATGTGTTCCCGCGATGGCGCCCGAGGTGGGGCTGAACACGGCGTTGTTGACTGCCCGTCGAGGTGGTCGGTGGGGACTGTCGACGGGACGGGGGCCGGGGCGTTGACGGGGAACCAGGCACCGCGGTACCGAGCACCCCGCGCCCGGCGTTCTGGCGAATCACTGTGACCACAGGCGCTCCGGCATGGTCGGCTGTTTGGTTGCTCGGGGGTGCCCCGCCGGTCAGGAGCCCGTTCGAGGTGTCGTCGTAGACGATCTCCGCCGCACCGGTGAAGTCGGTTCTGACCATGAAGAAGTCGGCGAGGTTGCGGTTGCCCTGCTGGAGGACGCATCCGGTGCCGGCCCCGCAGATGTCGCCGTAATGCATGGGGTGTGGCGCTGCCTTGAGCGGCGTGGGGGTAGTCAGCGGCGCGCCGGTGACCGCGCCTGACGGACCCGTCTGGAACTGCACTTGGTTGAAGAACAGGTTCCAGACCTCGCAGGTTGCCGAGTGCAGGTCGCTGCCACAGTTGTTGGTGTTGGGATCGTCCGGCTTGTTGGACCCGTACCAGGCGATGTCGGCGATCCCGCCAGTGCCGCCGGACGCGCTCCACGAGAAGGAGTTCACCACGTCACCGGTGGAGACCAGCCCGTCACTCACCTGGACCGGGGGTGTCCAGTGGTTCCAGCAGTTAGGTGCAGCCGTTGAACGCTGTCGCGTTGTTGGCAGGCGCCGCGGTGATGAAGACCTGATCCTTGCTCGGGTCGGTCGCGATCTGGTTCCACGAGAGGTACAGGTTGCGCGCCTTGTCCATGGTCAGCACTGGGAAATGCGAGTTCGGATCGCCCGTGAGCCCGGTGCCGGCGGTGATCAGACCCGACCCGGCGGGGCATGGCGGGTGTGATGTTGCTGTGTCGTCGAGAAAGCAGAGGTCGCCGGTCGGCAGCGGCGTCCCGATGTTCACCTTGATGGTGCCGGCTCCGGCTCCGGCGGCTTCGAACACCTTGCCCGTCACCTGGTCGATCGCGGGGTACCCATCATTTCCAAAGTGGAGGTTGGGTGTCGACGGTGTCGCACCGTCGGCGGGGGTGTACGTGGTGCCGTCGGTACTCTTGTTCCATGCCGAGCCACCGGCGTTGTAGGTCAGGTAGATGAGCGGCTTGGTGCCGGTGTAGGCGGACGTTGACGTGACCCCCGTCGGTGGGTCGAACACAGCCTGCCACTGGCGGTCGGCAGTGGGTTGCTGCGAGGAGCAACCCGCTGTCCCCGGCACGGCGTTCTGAGTGACGGTGGCCCCGCCATCGTGAGTGGCTTCCACACGAAAGCAGAGAAGGGCATACAGGTCGGAGAAGTACTGACCTTGGTTGGGGTGACCGGCGTGCGTCCCGTTGTCGAAGACGATCTCCGTGTCGCCGCCGCCTGGCGGGTCGTTGATGCCGAAGACGGGGCTCGGGCCGACGGCCGCATTCTGGTTGACGAGACGGTATGCCTGGCCGTCGAAAGAGCCCGACCACATGCTCCGCTGGGTGCCCGTCCCGGTCGGGCCGCTGACGTAGACGGTGTCACCCTGGGTCAGGTTGATGTCAGGCTCGCCATAGGTGTGCACCGCGTCAGCGATCGTCGGCACACTGAAGGTGATTGCAGGTGGTGGCGCAGCCACTGCCCTGACTGGCGCGGCGCCGAGTGCGTTGGCGCCGCCTGCCAACAGGGCGACGACCCCGACGCTGCTGATCCCACGGTGCCCTGCTGCCATCACCCTTTCCCCTCCTGGGCCGGCCCCCGGACACGTACACGGGGGTGCCTACCGAATCCGACTCCTGTGTAACGCCGAGGGGGTGGGAGTTCTTGCAGCGGATTCTGTCCGAGCTCCGCCGGGGAGTTGCGTCACTGCGCTGGGCCTCGATCGCGCGCGATCTCGAGCACGCGTGCCCAGTTCTCGGGTGCGTGCTTCAATCGATGCCAGGTGCCCGGTCCTCCCGACCCTCCGCCGACCACGAACCGGTCGAAGCCGAGCGCGTCGGCGATCGCCACCACGTCGGACACGGCGTCCACCACTTGGCGTCCGTGGTGCCGATCGCTGCCGCCGTATCCCGGCCGGTCGTACGTCACGACGTGCATGTCGAGGCGCTCGTACAGCGTCGGATCGGGATCGCGGCCCAGCCGCGAACCGGGTGTGCCGTGCAGGCTGAAGACGGGCAGGCCGTTCGGTGCGCCCCATTCGGCCACCATGAGCGTACGCCCCGTGGTGGCCATGACCACGCGTTCGCCGAGCATTGACATCGGGTGCCTCCACCTCACCGGCTCACGCCGGCGCCGCTGCAGGGTAGCCACTATCCTCCGCCCGTGAGGATCTCCATCGGTGACGTGCGGCTCTTCGTGGAAGTGAAGGGGTTCCAGTGGGCGCCGGACGGCGACACCATGCGCCGCCGGCCCACCGTGGTGGTGCTGCACGGTGGCCCGGGCTCGGATTCGACGGGCAACAAGGAGCGCCTCAGCTTCCTGTCCGAGATCGCGCAGGTGGTGTTCTACGACCACCGTGGCAACGGCCGCAGCGATGACGGTGATCGCTCGAGGTGGACGCTCGCGCAGTGGGGCGATGACGTCCGGGCGCTGTGCGACGCGCTGGGGATCGAGCGCCCGATCGTGATCGGCGGCTCCTTCGGCGGTTTTGTTGCGATGAGCTACGCCACCCGCCACCCGGGTCACCCGGCTGCGCTCGGGCTGATGGTGACCGCCGCGCGCGAAGCCCCGCTGGATGAGATCGCCGAGGGTTTCCGGCGACTGGGCGGTGACGGCGTGGCGGAGCTGGTCAGGGCCGACCTCGAGCACAGCACGCCGGAGAGCAGCGCTCGCTTCCTCGAGGAGGCGCTGCCCCTGATGAGCCGCCATCCCGACGCTCTCGCCGTCATCGAGCGCGACGTCCGGCGGGCTGTCGAGAAGCAGGAGGTGGAGATCCACTTCAACAACGGCGAGATGAAGTCCATGGACTTCCGTGGCGACCTCGCCCGCGTCACCTGCCCGACGCTGGTCATGAGCGGAGAGATGGACCCGGTCTGCCCGCCGAGCTGCTTCCATGAGATCGTCGCCTCGCTGCCCCCGGGGATCGCCGAGCCGCATCTCATCCCCGGGGCTGGACACACGCTGATGCTCGACGCGCAGGCGGAGTGCGAGCGGATCCTGCGCGAGTTCGTGTTGCAGCACGGCCCGGCCTGAGGCACGCCCCCTCACGGCGCGGCGGCCCCATCGGACCTGTGGCCCTCACCGTGACACCGGTGAACGCGATGTCGTCAGCCTGTTACGAGCCCGCGAGGTGGCACGTGGCCCCCGCCGCCGTCGGCGACGATCGCCGCTCAATCAGGCAGTGCGGGAGGCACAGTTGAGCAATCGGTGGTGGCTCGTGGCCGCCGCGGCGACCGCGGTCAGCTGCGCTGTCCTGGTGTGCTTCATGCTGGTCGCGCCCGTCTCGGTGACCCTGCCGATGGACGACCTCGCCGAGCTGATCGCGCCGATGATTGCCGCCGCCGCGTGCGTGGTGGCCGGTCGCCGGCACGCCGGGCGGGTGAGGTTGGGCTGGTACCTGATCGGGGCCAGTGCCGCGACATGGGGCGCCGGCCAGGCCGTCTGGTCGTACATGGAGCTGATCGCCCACCAGGACAACCCGTTTCCCTCTCTTGCCGACATCGGCTACATCGGTGCGGCGCCGCTGCTGCTCGCCGGGCTCTTCACGATGCCGGTGTGGCCGTCGGGGTCGGTGGCGAAGTTCCGGGCGTTCACCGACGGGCTGCTGATCGCCGGCGGGCTGCTGCTGATCAGCTGGTACACGGTGCTGGCTGCGCTGGTGGCCAGCCCCGCCGACACGGTGCTGGCGCAGGCGCTGAGCCTCGCGTACCCGATCGGCGACGTCATCGTGGTCACGGTGCTGGCGATCATGTGGTCGCGCACGCTGTCCGAGGGGCGCGGCCCCATCGCTCTGCTCATGTGTGGCCTCGGTTCCATCGCGCTGGCCGACAGCACGTTCGCGTACCTGCAGGCACAGGCCTCGTTCGGGTCGGGCAACGTCGTCGACATCGGGTGGGTCGCCGGGTACCTGCTGGTCGGCCTGGCGGCTCTCCTGGCGCTGGGGCGGGCGATGGGGACGCGGCGCGGCACCGCGCCCCGCTGGCGGGCGGCCCTTCTGCCGTACGTGCCACTTCCCGTGGCGATCGGGTTCGCGATCGATGAGCAACTCACGCAGGGCTACATCAACACGTTCACGCTCTCCCTGGGCCTGGGGCTGTTCCTCCTCGTGCTCCTGCGCCAGGGGCTCGCCGTGCGTGAGAACGTCATCCTCCTGCGGCGGCTCGCCTCCAACGAGACGGAGCTGAACCATCGCGCTGAGCACGACCCGTTGACCGACCTCAGCAATCGCACCAGCTTCATCCGCTTCGTCGACGACTACCTCGCGGGGCCTATGCCGGACAGGCTGTGCGCGGTGCTCTTCGTCGACCTCGACGACTTCAAGCACATCAACGACAGCCTGGGCCACGCCATGGGCGACCAGGCGATCGTCGCCGTGGGGCAGCGACTGAAGGCGTGCATGCGTGACCACGACCTGGTGGCCAGGCTCGGGGGCGACGAATTCGCGGTGTTCCTGACCCGGCTCACCGACGTCGGCCAGATGGTGACCATCGCCGAGAGGCTCATCGAAACCCTCAACGAGCCATTTCACAGCTCAGACATGCGAGCGTCGGTGTGCGGCACCATCGGTGTGGCCATCGCCGAACCGGGCGACGACGCCGGTGAGCTGCTCCGACGTGCCGACATCGCCATGTACGCGGCCAAGGCGCGCGGCAAGGGATTGTTCGGCATCTTCGAGCCGAGCATGCACGTGGCCATGTACGCGCCCCTGGAGCGGCGCGCCGACCTCGAGCGCGCGGCCGACGAGCACGAGTTCATCCTGCATTTCCAGCCCGTCGTCGACGTGGCCACGCGGCAGATGGTCAGCGTCGAGGCCCTGATGCGCTGGCAGCACCCACGACTCGGCCTGCTGAGCCCGGTGGAGTTCATGGACGACCTGGAGCGGGCCGGCCTGATGGTGAAGGTCGGGGCCTGGGTGCTCGAAGACGCGTGCCGGCAGGCGGTACGCCTGCGCGCGGGTCGCAACGCCGAGCTCTCGGTCAGCGTGAACGTCAGCAGCTCCCAGATGCAGGACCCCGACTTCGTGACCGTGGTCGAACGTGCTCTGACGAGAACAGGTCTTCCGGCCAGCGCGCTCGTCATCGAGCTCACCGAGAGCGGCAGCATCGGCGAGAGCGAGGTGGTGGGGTTGCGGTTGCGCCAGCTGCGCGCCATGGGTGTGCGCGTGGCCATCGACGACTTCGGCAGCGGCTACTCGTCCTTCACGTACCTGCGCCGGCTGCGGGTGGACATCCTCAAGATCGACAAGACCTTCGTCGACGGCCTGCTCTCGGGCGGGCCGGGCGCCGCGCTGGTCGAGGGCATGATCGGGCTCGGCAACAGCCTGGGCCTGATGACGGTGGGGGAGGGAGTGGAGGTGGAGGAGCAGCATGCCGCGCTGGTGCGGTTGGGCTGCAGCCTCGCGCAGGGCTACCTGCACGCCCGGCCCATGCCGATGGACCAGCTGGTGACGTTGCGCCTTGCCGGGGACGAGCAGCAGGCGGTGGCCGTCGGCTGACCGTCCGGTGCGACAGGGCGCCGATGTGGCGCGGTGCTAGGCTCAGCCGATGGCGTCCGACAAGACCGTCCACCTGACGGCTGAGGGCCGCGACCGTCTCGAGGAGGAGTTGCGCGACCTGGTCGAGAACCGTCGCCCGGTGATCGTGCAGCGCGTCGCCACGGCGCGAGCCGAGGGTGACCTGAGCGAGAACTTCGCGTACCACGACGCGCGCCAAGAGCTGGGCCTGCTCGATGGCCGCGTGCAGACCATCGAGGCGATGCTGCGCAATGCCCAGGTCATGGAGACCACCGTCGGCGAGGTGGTGGGGCTGGGATCCACAGTGACGATTCGCGACGAGTTCGGCGAGTCCACGTACGTCATCGTCGGACCAGTGGAGGCGGACGTCGCGGGCGGGCGAATCTCGATGGTGTCCCCGCTCGGCGCCGCGCTGATGGGGAGGACAGTCGGCGACGAGGTGAGCTTCGCGTCCCCGGGAGGCATGCGCAGCGCCATCATCGCCGCGGTTCGCTGACGGTTCGCCGCGGCTGATGGAGGACCTGAAAGCACTCTTGGCGTGGTACGGCGTGCGGCCGTTCGCGCGCCACCGTCCGCACGTGCGCCGGCCCGGCAACGCGCGGTTGGTGGCGCTGTCGGGTCTCGCGCTGCTGGTGTTGCTGCCCATCCCGTACGGGAGCGCGCTGTCGCTCGACCTGCTGTGGCGTGTGCACTTCTTCAGCTCGCTGGTGCTCATCCCGCTGCTGCTGGTGAAGTTCGCGGGGACGGGCTGGCGCGCGCTCCGCTACTACCTGCGCGATGCCGCCTACCGCGCCGACGGGCCGCCGCATCCCATGGCGCGGCTCTCGGCGCCGGTCCTCGTGCTGTCGACGATCGTGCTGTTCGTCAGCGGCGTGGTGATGATGCTCGACGGCAATCGCTTCGCCCCATGGAGCACGGTGCACAACGGCGCGGCGATCGTCTTCACCGGCGCTCTCGGGCTGCACCTGCTCGCGCACCTGTGGGACGCGCCGGCGGACGCCGCTGCCGACCTGCGTCGTGCTCGGAGCGACGGCACGTCCCCCGGCGGCCGTCGGCGCGTCGTGATCACCGTGGTGGCGTTCGTCGTGGGCATCGTCCTCGCGACGGTGGCGATGCCGAGCGCCCAGTGGGCGACATCACGGTCCGCGGACGCGCACCACAGTGAGGGATGACAAGGTGGCGGAGCGGGATTCGAGCCACGGTGGACGTTGACGCAACTAGGCACCGGGGGTGAACGCGAGGCCACCGGCGCCAGAGCCGGGGGCATTGGAAGGACACGCCAGAAGCACCTCGTGACCGGTCCAGACTGGCCGTGGCGACTCGACAACGCCGCACCCGGGCGGCGCCGACGGAAGCGGAACCCAACCGGCAGTGGGGTCGTACGCAGTTGATTCACCCGGGTTGATGGCTCCTCCAGGTGGAGTCGACGGAGATGGCGACACTCCCCAGTTGAAGGAGAACAGCGCTGCGCCGGTCCACACGGACGCCGGGTTGGCCCAGCTCAGAGGGTCGGCCGGCAGCTGGCTCCACGTGTTCCGGACGGGGTCGTACGCGGCCGAGCGCTGGGGTTCGGCAGGACCTGCGCATCCGCCACACCACTGGCCGCCGCGGGCGATGACAACGGTGCCCGCCCAGAAGACCTGATCAGCACCGCTCAGTGCGCCGCCGGCGGCGGGTGCAACGTGCCAAGCGTCGGTCTGGACGTCGTAAGCGTAGACGTCAGTGCCAGCGGCACCCTCGGTGCAGCCGCCCCCGCACGGTGTACTGGTGGCCCAGTCGGAGAACGCCAGCAGCTCGCTTCCCGCCTGGAGCGCCGAGGCCCACGTCAATGAGTGCTGACCGGGAGGCGTGGGCGCGGGGATGTGCGTCCATCTGTCCGTCGCCGGGTTGTACGCCGCACCGTCGCGCGGCGGCTGGCTCGATCCGTTGGCGTAGCCGCCGAGAACAACCATGGTCGTGCCCGTCCACACCGCGAGGGCTCCCGCCCGAGCCGACAGTGGGGCGGATGGCAACGCCCGCCACCGGTTGCTGGTCGGATCGTATGCGGCGCCATCATCGGCAACACCGTCGGTCGCGTTCGGCTGTCCGTCATATCCGCCCCAGATCAGCATCTCGGTGCCGTCCCAGGCCGATGCCTGCTCAAATCGAGGCGACAAGGGCGCGGCCGGCAGCATGCGCCATCGCTGCGTCCGCGGGTTGTACGCCGCGCCGTCGGCGCGCGCGACCTGTGACTGGGGCGACTGGCCCCCCCACACGAGCAATTCGGTTCCCGTCCACGCCACCGATGCACCCGTCCGGCCATCGATGGGTGCGGCGGGCAATTGTGACCAGTGACCCCTGGCCAGCTGCGCGGCGGTCACGCTGGCGACGGGAGCGATCGGCTTGGCCGGCCGGGGACTGGCGACGTATGGCGCCGTTGCCCTGCCGAGTGCAACTGCCACGGCAATGGCGGCGATGAGCACGACAGCCGTCGTAGCTGTGACAAGAGGCTCGAAGCCTCGGTGACGCATCCGCGGTTTCTGTTGCGGCGCTCTTGCTCCAGCCCCGCCCGGTCGCAGCTCGTTCGGATCCGGCCACAGCTTGGCGCCGAGCTCCTCGAGGTCGCGCCGCATGTCGCTCATGAATCGTCCTCCGCAAGGATCGCGCGCAGACGGCGCCGCGCCCTTTTCAGGTACGTCGCCACCGTGTGCGGCGACCTGGACAGCGACACGCCGATCTCGTCGATCGACATGTCGTCGCGGTGGCGCAGGATGAGCAAGAGGCGGTCCCCTGGGGTGAGCCGCTCCATCGCCCATCGCACCCAGAGCACGGTGATCTCGTCGGGTGGTGTCATGCCGCTGACCGCCGACGGCGCCAGGCTGACCTCGCGGCGACGCTTGCGCCAACTGTCGATGGCGATGTTCGCGGCCACTCGGATGACCCAGAGATCCGGGCGGTCGAGCTTCGACACACGCGTCCAGTGCGAGTAGGCGCGAGCCATCGCCTCCTGGGTGGCATCCTCGGCCAGGCTCACGTCGCCTGTGGTGAGCGCGACGATGGCGGCGACCTCCCGTGCCGATGCCTCGAAGAAGTCATCGAAGCTGAGGCCGGCACTCACCGCGCTCGATCTTGAACTCACGAGCGCGGTCATACACCCTTAACACGCACCGCCACGCGCTTCGGGGTACGAGCCGATCGCCATCGGCGAACTGCGCTACACCTCGATGGCGTCGAGGTCGTGATCCATCGAGCTGTTCAGGTTGGGGTAGAGACAGGTCTGGAACTCGTAGGCGCCAAGGACCGGCGGGAAGTCGCTGGAGGAGA
Source organism: Candidatus Dormiibacterota bacterium (assembly GCA_963751755.1). Lineage (GTDB taxonomy): Bacteria > Chloroflexota > Dormibacteria > Aeolococcales > Aeolococcaceae > Aeolococcus. Next base: position 255,266 of record CAVVVH010000003.1, read on the forward strand.
CGTTGCGCACCGCGATGACGCGCAGGTGGTGCAGCCTGCCGGTCTGGTCGTACCAGGTGATCACGTCACCGACGACATAGCTGAGCAGGGGCGTGAAGACGCCGCGGTTGTGGCCGACGAACAAGACGGCGTCCATGTAGCACGCGTCGATGACGGCGACGCCGTTGGGGACGCCGGTCGCGCCGGTGCAGTCGGTCAAGGGGGATCCAACCACTGTGTTGAGCCCGTGCGGCCCCGTCAACAGGTTGCGCTGCGGCCGCCGTGGGGTGGCGGGGCGCGCCGTCCCGGCTGGGGCTGGGGCTGACGCCACCGCCGGCGCCTTCGGCGCCGCACCCGCCGCCGGCGGAGCTGCCGGGGAGGTCACCGGTGCCGCGGGCGGGGCCGCTGCGGGATGCGTCGAACGGACCACGGGCCGGTCGGTTCGGGGGTGTTCGACGCTGGGGGTGCCGGTGGAGCGAATCGCCACCGCCGGCGTTCTGGGCGCGGCAGGAACGGCCGCCTGGCCGCAACCAGCGACCGCGCCGAGGATCCCCGCCGCGAGAAGCAGTCGCTTGATCGACATCAGGTTCCTTCATCGGGGCGGGGATGGTCGAGGCGGTCGGCGGGCCTCTCTGGGGATCGCCGCAAACGCGTCAATCGACCTCCGCACTGTAACAGACCTGCAGCGAAAATGTGGCAACCCATGGGATGTCGCCCGGCGCGGCGGCTCTGGCGGCGACTGCCGTTCAGCTGGCGGCGGCTGGCTGCGCATGAGCTGCCACAGCGCTCGCTCTTGAATGGCGGAGAGGGTGGGATTCGAACCCACGGTGGCTATTAACCACACCGCTTTTCGAGAGCGGCACCTTCAACCACTCGGACACCTCTCCGGGCGGCGAGTATAGGAGCGCGACTTCGCGGCGGGCCGCCTCAGGTGGTGATGTGGATCTTCACCCCGATCAGGATCAGCGGCCAGAGGAGAACGGCAAGGATCGCCGTGAGGATCGCGCCCAGCGAGCCGAGGTTGTCGAAGTAGTGACCCCGCCCGGCGACGATCGCGCCGACCACCAGCCACACCACGACCACGAGCGGCACCGACCTGCCTCTGTACACCGGCGCTTCTCCCTGGGTGGCGGCTGTGACGGTGGCCGAGCATAGCGGCCGGGTCCCGGGAGCGCGGTCAGGCGCTGGGTCGCACGCCTCGGCGCCGCAGCAGGGCCAGGACGGCGCCCGCGCCGGCCGCCGCGACCGGGAGCGCCCACGAGCCGAACAGTCCGCTCTCGGGGACGACCGCCGTGTTGCAGTTCGGGTCGAGGCCGCTCGGGCGCTTGACCGGGCCGGGCAGGTGCTCCTGGGTGGGCATCTGGGCGGTGGCCGGGACGGGGTAGCCCGATGAGAAGCTCGCGCTGGCCAGCGTGCCCGTCGGCGCCGGGCATTCGCTGATCACGCGGGGGTCGGCATGGTTGGTCACCGGCAGGGCTGGGGCCGAGGTGTTCGGCGCCGCCGTGAAGTTCATCGCGCTCGTCATGTCGCCGGTGGTGGATTCGCGCCACGGGCTGAGACCGGGGGTCTTGGTCACGGCGTCGCGGCGCGGCACCTCGACGTGGAACACCGCCTCGACGAACCGCAGCAGCGAGGTGTGATCGAAGGTGTCGCTGCACACCAGCGGGCCGCCGGTGGGGTTGGGGTTGCGCGTGAAGGGCGAGATCACCAGCGCGGGCACGCGGAAGCCCAGCCCGATCGGTTTGTCGACGAACGCCCCGCCCTCGGTCTTGGCCGTGGCGCTCAGCTTGCTGACGTCGAAGAACTCACCCGGTCGCTGCGAGTTGGCGGTAGGCACCGGTGGAGGCACGTGGTCGAAGAAGCCGCCGTTCTCGTCGTAGGTGATGAACAGCACCGTGTTGGGCCACTGGGGGGAGTTGAGCAGCGCCGTCACCACTGTGTGCGAGTCGTCCTGCCCCCATTCCACGGGAGCCGGCGCGTGCTCGCTGTCGACCAGGCTGCCCAGCACCCATGACACCTGGGGCAGGTTCCCGGCGAGCGCGTCGAGGGCGAAGTCACCGGGGAAGGCGTTGGAGCCGAAGGCGTTGGTGGCGAGCGTCGGGTTGCCGCCCACCGGCCGGTACTGCGGGAAGTAGCGCAGCACGTTGTCACCGAGGTGCGCGTCGGCCGTGCCGTACACCTTCCAGGAGATGCCGGCCGCCGTCAGCAGCTCGGGGTACGGCTTCCATTTGTGCGCCGTCCCGAGGTCGGCGCCGGGCGACTGGATGGTGCCCGTCTTGGTGTCGAAGAACTGGCCGCCGCCGTCCCAGCAGTCGGGGTCGGCGGTGCCGGTCATGGAGTAGAGACGGTTGATGTCGGTGCCGCCGATGACCGAGCAGAAGTAGTTGTCGCAGAGGGTGAAGTTGTCGGCGAGCGCCCAGTACAGGTCGACGTCGCCGGAGTGGTCGCGTGCCGGCGACCCCTGGTAGTAGCCCATCGTGATGGCGGCGAACTTGCCGTTCCCTCCGGGGTCGCTCTTCAGGTGCCGCGAGACCCAGCTGTCGAGCTTGCCGTCGTTCCACATGGCGTGCTGGTCGGCCCACTGGTGACCGATGTCGTTGGTGCACTCACCCTGGCTGGTCGACGGCTCGGTGGTGTTGATGTGGAACGGCAGGAGCGGGTCGGGCGCGCCCGGGATGGCGCCCGCCGGGTAGGCCTGCTTGAAGATCGACGTGCCGTCGTCGGTGGGGCTCATCCGGACCGTGCGATCGTCGAAACCGCGCGCCCCCTTGTAGCGCCCGAAGTAGTGATCGAATGAGCGGTTCTCCTGGATGAAGATCACGATGTTCTTCACGTCGGCCAGGGTGCCGCAGGTCGGCTGGGTGGCGGCGAGCGCGCGCACCAATGCCGGCGGCAACCCGCTCGACAGCAGCGCACCGCCCGCGGCGGCGCCGGCGCCCGCCTTGAGGACGTCGCGACGGCTTGGCCTCCCCTCCATGGGTGGGAAGTCTACGCAGCGCGTCCCGGTGCCTGAGGGAAGGCGGGGTTAAGACGTGACGCCGCGGGCGGCGGGGAGGTTCGAAGGGCGCCGGTACAATCCCGGGCGGAGCGATCGCCTAGTCCGGTCGAGGGCGCCGCACTGGAAATGCGGTATCCGGGGCAACTCGGATCGAGGGTTCGAATCCCTCTCGCTCCGCCACAAAGCCTTGTGCAATAAGCCTTTTAGGCAGGGTGGGCTGAGGCCGAGTGACGCGATTGGTCGGATCACGACGCCAATTTTCACCCCCACGATGACCCATCGCGGTTATCGGCCAACGTAGGTGGATGCGCATTTACGAGTGCGGCATTGGCCGACGAGCTCGGGGATGTACGAGCGGCATTACTAGCTTTGAGAGATCCGCCACAGAGACGTCCTCGGCGTCGGCGGCTACTTGACGTCGCCGCGTCCATTCAGCCGGATCGTCTTACGGCTCGTTCGCCGACCAACTCCGACGATTCGCAGATCCTGTTCGACGAGGTGGGTTGACAAGCAGGTGCCGCTCCATATCGGCCCCGGCACACCTCACCGCCGATCGATGCTGACCACCGCGCCGCGTGCACGATCCTGTAGCGCCTCGATGGTGAGGTCGGCGCCGCGACGCCATGCAGCGTCGTACGTCCCGGCGCCAACTGCCGCGCGTGCCTCGTCGAGGTGTAGCTGATTGATGCGGGCGTCGGCCGGATGGGCGTTCATGGCGATGCGCTCGCGAATGCGGTGCGCGCCACCTGCGAGCAATGCTGCGGGTTCCGGTTGGGTGAGCGCAGCCACGGCGGCCGCTGCTTCGAGGCTCTCGGCGATGCACCAGAGGTCACCCAGTTCTCGGGTGAGGTCGAGAGCATCGGTCAGGACGGCGGCCGCCTCCTGCCGGTGTCCGTCAGTAAGGGAGCAGTAGGCGAGCTGAATGAGCGTGCGAGCCGAGAAGTGGCGATCCTCGAGCGCTGTATACAGCTCGACGGCGCGCTCGTAGTGCGCCCGTGCCGCTGCGACGTCGCCCGCGGCGAGCAGCGCGGTGCCAAGATTGAGCGACGAGGTGGCGAGCAACCACGGCGCGTCGGTTGTTTCGGCGAGCAGCAGCGCGTCGGTCGCGGACGCGATCGCGCTGTCGATATGTCCGTCTGCCAGCTCGGCGATGCTCACTAGCGTGAAACCGTTGCGCCGGTTGAGGGGGTCGTCCGGCGCTGCGCAGTCGAGGATCCGTCGGCCCGCCGCCGCGGTGTCCCCGTACTCGGCTTGGTGGTACGCAAGCCAGCCGGCCCCCCACAGTGCGCGCAGTCGCGCTGAGGGCGTGCCTCCCTCGCGGGCCAGCGCTGCTTCCAGCCCCCTCCGCCCGTCACGGATAAGCCCCGCCCATCGCCAGAACATCCACGAGGACCCCGCTAGGTTCAGCGCCATGTCGGCGTCGCCGTGCTCCAGGGCCCAGGTCATGGCCGCTCGCAGGTTGCTTTCGTCGGCGAGAAGCCGTGCGTGCCACTCCCGCTGGTCGGCGCCCCGCAGGTGGGGTTCGGCTTGTTCGGCGAGACGCAGATAGAAGTCGGCGTGGCGCCGCCGCAGCGCGCCGGTTTCACCCATCTCCACCGCGCGCTCACGCGCATAGTCGCGCACCACATCGAGGAGCCGGTAGCGGCCGCGTCCCGTGGGGTCGTGCTCGAGTGTCACCAAGCTGGCGTCGACGAGTTGGCTCAGCGCGCCGATGACGCGCATCCTGTGATCGCTCCAGCCCGGCCCATCCACCCAGGCAGCCGCATCGACGTCGAAGCCGCCGCGAAAGACGGACAGCGCACGGAGTTGACGTCGATGCGACTCGTCGAGGAGGTTGTAGCTCCAGTCCATGGCCGCTCGCATAGTGCGGTGGCGCGGCGGCTGGTCTCGCGCACCTCCAGTGAGCGGCTCGACGCGCTCGTCGAGTGATGAGAGCAGCTCGCTGAGCGGCATGTGGTGTGCACGCGCTGCGGCGAACTCAATTGCCAGCGGCAGGCCGTCGACGCGGCGGCAGATCAAGTCGGCGATGCGGAGAATCTCACGGTTCACGGGCAGCCCCGGAGCGACCGCATGCACACGATCGAGAAACAGCTGAACCGCGGATGATGGCCGGTCGTCCTCCGTGCTCACCGCGAGCGGGTTCAGCTGCAGGAGCCGTTCGCCGAGTACGTTGAGCGGCGATCTGCTCGTCGACAGGACACGCAGCGCGGGACAGGCGCTAACCATCTCGCCGACGGCGCGGGCGGCACCGAGCAGGTGCTCCATGGTGTCGAGCAGCAGCAGGACGGGGGTATTGCACAGGTGCCCCGCCAACGCGCGAAAGGCATCACTGGACGGCGGTGCCCCCACTGCGGCGGCGATCGCCGGCAGCACCTCACCGGCGCTCTCGATGGCGGAGAGATTCACGAACTGGACAGCGCCGCCGAAGCTGTCGCGCACCGCATCCGCGGCCGCGATGGCGAGGCGGGTCTTGCCAACGCCTGCCGGACCGACGACAGTGACAAGACGACCCGCACGATCGCGAAGCAACGTCATGAGTTCCCCGTGTTCAGCGTCACGGCCGATTAGCGCGCCGGACAGCAGAGGGAGGCGCGACCGCAACGTGGATGGAAGCGGCTCCAGAGGGGACGGCGACAGGCGGGCGTCACCGCTCGCTGCGACGAGGAACGCGGCTAGCTCCGCACCTTGGAGGCCGAGCGCTGCCGCCAACTGCCGCGCCGTCGCGGGATACACGCGCATGCGCAGGCCGCGTTCCAAGTCGCTGACACTGCGCTCACTGATGCCGGCGGCTTCGGCGAGCTCCGCCTGGGAAAGACCTGCCGCGCGCCGCAGCGTACGCACCTTTCCTCCGATCGCCCGCTCGTCGTCCCGCATCTCGCCTCCGAGGCGATGGTAGCGCTAGGTCGGTTGGAGGTCGGTGGGTCGATGTCATGGCGCCCGATACCTGCATCCGGGAAGCTGGAGCCACGGCCAACAGCCCCGTTCACGGAGGAAGCAGGATGGCAGAGCAGGACAACAAGGCGCTGGTGCGCCGCTACTACGACGAGGTGTTTAACCAGCGCGAAGTCGACCTGGTCGATCAGCTCGCCGTTCAGGACTATGCTGAGCACGATCCCTTTCCGGGTCAGGGAGACGGCCGAGCCGACCTCAAGGCACGCGTTGAGTTGATCCTCGACGCCATGAACCCCCTTCGCTTCGAGGTGCAGGATCTGGTAGCGGAGGGCGACAAGGTCGTGGTGCGCTGGGCGCAGCAGGGCACCCACAGCGGCAGCTTTATGGGCATGCCGCCGACCGGGCGGGAGTTCACAATCGCCGGCATTGACATTCACCGTCTGCGCGAGGGCCGCATGGCCGAGCACTGGCACGTGGTCGATCTGTTCGCACTGCTGCAGCAGCTCGGCGCCATCCCGGCACCGAGCGCGGCCGACGCGTAGCCGAGGAGGTCGCAGGATGCCGGCGAGAATCGGGCCGAGCACACTCGAGGCGAACAAGGCGCTGCTGCGCCGCTACAAGACGGGCATCCTCAACGACCGCGACCTGGACGCACTCGGGGAGGTGGCGGCGGTCGACTACCTCGACCACGCCGCCTTTCCCGGGCAGGCACCCGGACTCGACGGATTGAAGCAGCGCGCCACCACCCTGTGGCAGACGCTCGACCCCCATTGGACCATCGACGACGTGGTGGCCGAGAACGAGATCGTCGTCCTCCGCTGGCATCTGACGGGCCGCCATATCGGCGCGTTCGCCGGCCTTCCTGCCACCGGCAAGCCGTGCGTCGTCCGCGGCATCGATGTGTACCGGGTGCACGACCGGAAGATGGCGGAACACTGGAACGTGGTGGACATTCATGGCTTTCTGCAGCAGATGGGCGGTTAGCCGCTCGGGTTGCCGGCCGCGACCCACTTCAGGCGGTGCTTGCCCGCGTCGGAGTTCAGGATGGACCTCCATGGACGTGCGCGGAGCGCCCTACCACGAGCTGGAAAATGCCACGTCCGCAATAACCCCGCCGCCGGCACGTTAAGGCAGAGGAGCACCGGCCGCCACATCTTCCTGGCCGGACCCGGGAGGAGAACACACGATGAGCTCACCCAGCCCCCTTCATCGCAGCGTCGCGCTGGCCGCTGCTGCGACCTCTCTCGCGATGCTGACGCTGAGCGCGACTGGGCCAGCCTCCCAGGCCCAGGTGTCCTCCGGGTGCGCGGTGAAGCAGGGCCCGGTCGGGTCCTCCTTCCTCGACTGCAGCCAGGGGCAGCTGTTCAACATCGTGCCGCCCGGTCAGACGGGGACCTACGACCTCGCGGACTACGCACGCGCCCAGGCCGGCAAGGGGTTCCCAGCCCACACCCGCGACCAGGAGCCGCTGTACGCCAACCTCGTCAACGTCGCACCTCACCTCACGGCCGGTGCGATCAACAAGTTCTACAAGGACGCCTCCTTTCTCACCGACATGAGCGCCCCCGGAACGCGCGTCGAGACCTTCCCGAGCCCACACCAGGGCACTGTGATCGTCCGCGACAGCTCCTTTGGGGTGCCGCACATCTTCGGCGTCACGAGAGCGGACACCGAGTTCGGCTCAGGCTTCGCCTCTGCTGAGGACCGCCTGTTCGAGATGGACGTGCTTCGCCATGTCGGACGCGCCCAGCTCACCTCGTTCATCGGGCCATCCCCGAGCAACGAGGCCATGGACTGCTCCGTCGCCTCGGCGGCGGGCTACAGCGAGGCCGAGCTGCAGAAGCAGGTCGACAGCTTCGCGTCGCGTCATACCGAACCGATCACGATCAGCGGCAAGAAGACCACGGTGGGTCAGCAGATCGTCAGCGACGCCAACGCATACGTCGCCGGCGTCAACCAGTACATCACCGATGCTGAGACGCACCAGCGCGGGGCAAAGCTGCCGGCGGAGTACGGGCTCCTGCAGATCCCGCTCAACTCCTGGAAGCCCACCGACATCGTCGCCACAGCCACACTGGTCCAGGCGATCTTCGCCACCGGCGGCGGCAACGAGGTGGCCAGCGCTCTCTTCTACGAGTTGCTGGTGCAGCGTTACGGCGCCGTCCAGGGAGCAGCGATCTGGCGCGACCTGCGCTCGCAGAATGATCCGGGCGCGCAGGTCAGCATTCCCACGACCTTCAACTACGAGCACGGCCCGACGTCGACGAACTTCGACCCGCGCTCTCTCGCCATGCCGCAGGCGCCACCGACGAACACGTTCACCGTCGCCAGCGACGGCAGCACCCACTGCACGGTCACGCCGCTGGCCAGCTCGGGCGCAGCACGGGCCACCGGGCCGAGTGGCGTGACCGTCGACCTGAGCCCCCTCATGACGGCCATCCAGCACCGCAGCAACCCGGCGGCGAGCAACGAGCTCGTCGTGGATGCCGCCCACAGCGCCACGGGCCATCCGATTGCGGTGTTCGGTCCGCAGACCAGCTACTACGTGCCGCAACTGCTGCATGAGGTGGATCTGCACGGCCCCAGCCTGCAGGCGCGCGGGGTCTCCTTCTCCGGCACCGAGGTGTTCGTGGAGCTCGGGCGAGGCGTCGACTACGCCTGGAGCGCCACCTCCGCTGGATCGGACATCGTCGACCAGCGTCTCGAGAAGCTGTGCAACGTCGACGGCTCCCCGGCGACGACCAAGAGCACCGCCTACGTGTTCAACGGTACCTGCACTCCCATGTTCGAGCGCACGGACACGCAGACCGCCAAGTCGAGCCCCGGTGCGCTCTGCCCCCCGCCGGCAAACAACCCATGTCCACCGGTGACGTACAGCATCCAGGTGGAGCGAACGGTGCACGGACCTGTCATCGGCCGCACCACGGCCATCGATCCCACCACAGGCAAGCTGGTGCCGGTCGCCGTGTCATCGCAGCGCTCGACCTTCGGTGATGAGCTCGGATCGGCACCGGCGTTCCTCGAGTTCAACGACCCGGACATCATTCACAGCGGCCTGGACTTCCAGCGGGCAGCCGGGTTGGAGACCGGGACGTTCAACTGGGCCTACGTCGACTCGAAGAATGTCGCGTACTACTCGGCCGGCCAGCTGCCCATCCGCAACCCGCACGTGAACCCGAACTTCCCGGTGTGGGGCACCGGTCAGTGGGAATGGCAGGGCTTCGTCCCCGGTGACCTCTCCGCAACTGATGTGCATCCGCGCGCCAACGACATGCCGGCAACACCGGGAGTGGTCAACGGCACGTTCGCGAACGGCTTCTTCACCAACTGGAACAACAAGCAGGCACCGGGATTCTCGGCTGCGGACAGCCAGTACGCGTACGGTCCTGTCTACCGCGTGCAGTCGCTGAGTGATCGTGTGCGGGCGATCATCAGCAAGCGGCCGGCAACCCCGGCGGACATCATCAACGCGATGGAGGATGGCGGCACCGTCGACCTCGACGGGGCACAGCTGGTCAACCAGATGGCGGCGGTGTTGAAGAGCGCAGCGCTGACACCCGCTCAGCGAAGCGTGCTCAGCTCCCTGCAGACCTGGGCTTCCGACCCCTTCTGGGGCAGCGGGGTTCCCGGCGCACACCGGCGCGATCCCAGCAGCACGGGGACGTACCAGCAGAGCAGCGCGGTGGCGATCATGGACGAGCTCTATCCGCGGCTGACCCATGCGGTGTTCGATCCCTGGCTCAACGCGTCGCAGTACGCCCAGCTCGCCGGCCTCAACCCGATCAACGATGTGCCCCGCGCGCAGGGCTCGGCTTACGACGGCGGCTGGGAGGGCTACCTGCAGCGATCGCTGCTGCAGGCGCTCGGCAGCGCGCCCAACGCCTACTCGCACAGCTACTGCGGCAACGGCAGCCTGGGCGCGTGCCAGGCGGCTCTCGAGAACGCACTCCAGGGGACCATCACCGCGATGACCTCGCTCTACGGGAGCCCCAACCCGTCCGCGTGGACCTGCAGCAGGTCGAATCCGACGGGCGGCAGGGCGCCCGGCAGCGGCCAGGCGATTGGGGTTGAATGCAACCCGGCCCTCGACGACATCCAGTTCAGCCGCGCTCGGAGTTGGCACCGTCCCGTCGATTCCCTGGGTCAACCGGCCGACGTTCCAGCAGGTCGTGAGCTATCCGGCCCATCGATGACCGAGGCCTGACACTCGTGAGCCGGCTGGAATTGGGCTCCGGGGCGGTGGCGATGCGGTACGAGCCGAGACGGTAGCGGTCGGCCGGTCGAGCCCCGCTTCGGCGGCGCTTGATGGTGCCCGAGGAGCAAGGTCGGACGATGAGCCCTGGTGGTGGAAACCGCTCAGTCAGAGAGTTTCGCAACGAGGTCCGCGGGCGTTTCGAGCGGATGTTCGCGGCGGTGGACCGGTGGGGACGGGCGATGGAGGCCACGCGTGCCCGCTCACCCGCGGAGGGTGAGGCCGCCGAGCGAGAGCTCAAGGCAGCGGAGGACGAGCTTCTTGCCGCGTATCACGAGATGCGCCGGCCGGGATCAGCAGACACCGCCTCCGATGACTGAGGGCTCGATCCCGTGTGCTCGCTCCACGCCGTCGAGGACGACGCTCACGACGTAGTTGAGGTCCATGCGTGCGGTGCCGTCGGGCGTGCCGGGCGTGCTCGCGTCGACGTTCAGCCGGTCGGCGTCGGCGAGCAGGGCGCGTAACCCATTGCCGCCTGAGCTGAAAGCCACCGTCCGGGGTGGGGGCACGATGGGCAGACCCTCGGGGGTCTCGAAGACCAGCTCTGCGTCCGGGTTGCCCCGGATCGCATACACCCCCTCGTGGTGACGACGGTGGTGGAAGTGGCAGAGCGAGACGATGTTCTTCCGGTCGGTCTCGCCGAGGCGAGCCCAGGGCTCGATGTGGTGAGCATGGGTGCGTTGCGCGGGCACTGCGCAGCCTGGGAAGCGGCAGGTGCGGTCGCGGCTCTGCACGGCGAGGCGCAGCCCCCGGGGCACGATGCGCTGCTTGCGACCCACGTCGATGGGAATGCCATCACGCTCAGTGATGGCGATGATCGACGCATCGCAGCCGAGCCGCTCGATGGTGGCCAGCGACAGGCTCGGGCCGCCTTCGAGGTGACGGCGTCCATCTGTGTCCGCGCAGGTGAGGACGCCGACGTCGACATGGACGAGCATCGGCAGCGTGGCGGGATCGGAGACCAGGGCTCCTCCGTTGGCCGCCAGGGCGTGCTCGCACAGCGTCACCAGGGCGTCTGCTCGCTGGGCAGCCCACGGCTCGGCAGGGTCGGGCGCGGCGTCTGCGCCGGGCACGCCGTTGGAGCTGTTGTTGGCGCCTCCATCGTTGATGGCGGACGCATCGGGACTACCGGCGAGAGGGAGCATCGGCTGGCCGGCGACGGGCACCTCGGTGTCCGCCGCCGCCGCATTCGCGCGCATCGCCGCTTCGAGCGCTGCGCGCACCAGCGCTCCCTCCTCGGGAAGCAGCAGAGCGCGCAGTGCGATCATGCCATCGTCCTCGATGTGCGACCACAGCCCGCGCCGGCTCAGCTGGTCATCGGCGTGCTCACGCGTGTCGAGCTCGAGTGCGCGCCGGCAGGCCCGGCAGATGCGCGCCAGCTGCGCCCCGGTGGCGGAGACGGCGACATCGAGCCAGAGCTGCTCATCCACTGGCGTGGCAACCTTGGTGAGCTCACGCACGCTGTCGAAGGAGAGTTGCCCCGAAGCGAAGGCGCCACGCAGCAGGGGCAGCTCGCGCAACGCCTGGCCGACCCGGAGCAGCTCGCTGCCGGTGTGCTCAGCGAAGCCGGCGTTGATGGTCAACCAGTGGGGCAGGGAACGCAGCCCGTCGCCGCACCATCCCTCCAGTTCGTCGAACTCCGCGGTCAGGCTGGCGAGCTCCGCCATCGCGGCGTGTGTGTGGGCCGCGAGCTCGCACATCACGGCGCTCCACATCAGCAGCATGCGCACGCCGTTCTGCGACTGCATCGGAGGGCGAAATCACTGCTGCCACAACGCATTTCATTCTACCAAACAGATGTTCGCCGCGTCAAGAGAAACGTGCACCGCAACGCACTGCCGCGCTCGAATGTCCCGCACGAGTTCGTGGTCGCCACGTGATTGAGTGACCGCCTATCCTGGCGGTGGATTGTCCCTGCCGGCCGGGTCAACGCCAGGTCGGTGAGGCTGCTCCGGCAAGCGGTTGAACAGGACGATGAGGGCCAACCGGATCACCGATGAGAGTGTGGCGAAGCCCGTTGCGGTGAGCACCGAGGCTACAACTGAGTTCTTGAAGAAAACCGTGGATGCAACGTACCAGCCACCGGCGGCCCAGAGCCAGGCATACAGCCACCAGCACCATTGCGGAACCATGACCACTGCCGCGCGCCAGTTCGGTCTCACCGAGCCGGCGAAACGCTTTTTCAATCCGCGTCCGCAGGCACCGACCTCGGGCGCGGCGTGAAGGTGCGACCGGTGTCGCGGGCGGCGTCGATGCCGCGGAGCAGCAGTTGCTCGAGGTGGTCGCCGTCGACGGTGGTGTAGTCGATGTCGAGGACGTGGTGGTCGCGGATGCCGGCCTCGACCGCTGCGATCGGGGGGGATGCCGCCGGGTCCATTGCAGGAGAAGGGTACGTCGCCGCGGAGTCGCGCTCGAGCAGCGCGGCGATGCGGGCGGGCAGCTCGACGGTCGGGCAGCGGTAGGGCGCGACCCCGGCGTCGTGACGCGGGCTGTCCGGGTCCCAACTCAAGGTCAGCTCGCCGTCTGCGTGCTCGTCGAGCAGGTCGCCGATCGCCGTGGACGGGATGAGCAGGCACAGCGGATGTGGGGTGCGGTCGTTGCGGTGCTCGGCGAAGACGGTGACGTAGGTGGACGCGGTAGGACGGAATGTGCCTGGCGGAACCTTCACGGTGCCGCGGGGGTGATCGGCATCGACGCTGACCGCCTTGACCTGGATCGCGAGGAGCCCGCCGGTGTCGACGTGGCGCACCAGGTATTCGGCCATCTCGAGGTCGGGGAAGGCCTTGAAGCTGTTGAGGCGCGCGTCCTCGGCGAGCACCGCCAGCAGGCGTGCCTCAGCGCGGTAGCCGACGTCCGACCCGTGGTCGGGCGGGAGAGGAGGGGAGAGCATCGGTGGCGCCGCGGACGGGAGCGTCGTGGGGCAGACGCGGTCCGCGAGGCCGTCGAGCGCGATCGCGTAGGGGTGCCAGCGCGTGCCCGCTTGGGGCGGATACGGAATGCTCGCCTGGTTGCTGCCCTGCCGTGGGAAGGCGAGGCGGCGGAAGGTGGGCACGTCGACGCAGATCGCTGTGTTGTGGAGCGCGCGCAACGCGCTGTCGTAGACCACGGCGACGATGACGGCGCGAGGGTCACGGAGCTCGTGGTCGCGGACGAGCAGGTGCAGCTTGCCGTCCTCGAGGACGTGGCGGCTCTTCACCTGTACCGCGACGCTGACGTCGGTGCTGGGCACGTGGACGACGGCGTCGACGCCCATGTCGCGCAGCGGCAGGAAGAACGTGCAGGGGCGAGCTCACGGTGAGCTGGGTCCAGACCAGCCACTCGGCCGCCTGGCCGATGCGATCCGCGCTGGTGTCCGGCGGCGGCGTGCCTACCCCTTCTCGCGCTTCACCTTGTTGGCCTGCTTGCCCAGGGCCGTGCGGGTCGACTTGGGCAGCTTGCTGATGGTCTTCTTCTCCTTGGCCGCGGTCGCCGCCTTCTTGATGTTCTTCTTGGCCGCGGAGCGCTGCGCCTCGGTGGCCATCAGTCGTTCTTGTGGCTGTTCTTGCCACCCTTGCGCGAGGACGCGTTGCCGTTGTTCTTGTTGGCATTGCTGATGGCCGCAGCGCGTTGCTTGCTCATGCCTTTGTCGCGCAGCCCCTCGTACTGCTTGGGGTTCTTGACGGATGGACCGTGTTTGGTGCTGGGCATCGTGACCGCCTCCCTGTGCTCTGGCGAAAAGCGTCGCTGGACATTATAGTATCGCTGTCATGTTCAATGCCTGCCATACCATCCGAATCCGTGCCTCCGGGTGAGCCGCCGTCGGGCCATGAGCTCGCGGCACAGACCGACCCCGAGACCCTCCTCGAGGGAGAGGACCCGAAGTCCTCGCGGGTCGACGACGCGGTGCACTGGGTGCGGGTGTACGGGGAGCTCTTCACCGTGAAGATGGCGCTCATCGACCGTGCCGACCAGATGCTCGACGGCGTCTCCGACGACGCCATGAAGGAGGCGGACCTGGACCAGAGGCTGCTGCGCGCGGAGGCCGAGCGCTTTCGGCGGCGGCTCGACTACTGGACGGATCGCACCAAGGCGCTGGCCGCACCAGCCCACCCAGACGGCAACTGACGGGAGGGACCGAGGACCTCGTGGCAGCCGCTCGTGGTGGCGGACTGACGCGCAGACAGCGCGGGGACAAGTTGGTACACTCGCCCCAGGTCGGCTGGAAGGGCCGATCGGGAAGGGAAGGGACGATACGAATGACTGGAATCCGCAAGGGCTTCTATGTGGCCGCCGCCGTGGGAGCCCTGACCGGGTCCCTGCTCGGCCTCTCGCAGACCGCACATGCCGCCGGGCCGCCGGTGTTCGACCTCTCGCCGGTCGGCGCCTTCGGCGGTGAGCCGTCGCTCACGTCGGACACCAACGGCGTGCTGTACGCCACCACCCCCAGCGGGCCCCAGACGTACCGCTCCACCGACAAGGGTGCCACCTGGACCAACATCCAGTCGCCCGACAACAACAGCGGTGACGACTGTCTGAACACCGACTCCCAGAACTCGCTGTACTGGTGCAACCTGGCGAGCACCACCAAGGGCAACCTGCCCTTGCAGGCGGACGTGTGGAAGTCGACGGCGAGCCACATCACCACCTGCACGGCCAGCTGCAGCTGGCAGTACGGCAACAACGCCACCACCGCCGGCACGTGCTCGACGAGCTGCAACCCCTTCGGCGTCGACCGCCAGTGGGTGGCTTCCTCGATCACCGGCCATGCCCCGTCCACCGACACCGCCCACGCGCTGGTGGTGCTGATGTACCACGACTTCTACGGGCCCAGCCACATCTGGGTCAACGTCTCCACGGACGGCGGCGCCACGTTCGGCACCGCGCAGGAGGTGCTGTCCGGTGGGTTCACCAACAACCCCAACGGAACGGTGACGGCCGAGGGCTACACGTTCTGCAACACGGTGCCCGCCGGGGTCGGCATCGCGCCGCCCGGGCACGCCGCATGCCGGTCGCATCTTCGTCTCCTGGATCGCGTCCGACCTCGCGCAGGACGCCACCGGCTGCAACATCTCCATGGCCCAGTCCTTCCACACCGCGTGGATCGCGTACTCCGACGACAAGGGCGCCACCTGGAGCCCGCAGATGGCCTTCGACTCCGGCATCGGCCACGACATGTCGACGCCGTTCGTCGCCTTCACGCTCGACAACCAGGGCAACCCCTACATCGCATTCGACACCCAGGCGCCGAGCCAGAACCCGGCGACCTGCTTCTCCGACATCGCTGCCGGGACTGTCCAGAGCGACAAGGTCTGCGGCTACAACGCGTACGTGGTCTGGTCGCACGACGGCGGCAACACCTGGGACGGGGAGGAGGCAGCCTGCCCGACCCGGCGGGCAGCGCCGCCACCGCGTACCGCGCCAATCCGACCTCAGAGACCGGGACCGACGTGTTCCCCACCATCGCGGCCGGTGACCCGGGCAAGGTCGACGTCGGCTACCTCCACACCGATTCCATCGTGCCGACCTCGCCGCTGGGCAAGTTCATGCCGGGCGGCTGCGCGGGCGGCACGACCAACTTCCCGGCCCGGTGCCACTGGAATCTCGAGACGTCGCAGTCGCTGAACCTGAACAACACGCCGGCCACGGCCACCTTCACGAAGGTGCAGGCGACGTCCACGCCGATGCACTACGGCGACATCTGCAACCTCGGCATCGCCTGCCCGCCGACCACCCCGGACGCGCGCCACCTGCTCGACTTCAACCAGGAGACGGTGGATCCCACGACCGGCTGCGCGCACATCGTGTACGCCGACGACAACGCCGGCTCCACGTACGGTGATCCCGCGGCCCCGAGCCCGTTCGGCAACCACCTCGTCTCGGCCAACCAGGTCGACGGGCCGTCGATCATCGGGTCCGGTCTCTGCGGGGCGGCTGTGATCACCCCGGAGGTGCCGCTGTCGCTGCTCCTGCCCCTGGCGGGAGCCGGGGTGATCGTCGCGGTCGGTATCCGGCGTCGCCGGCGGGGGTCGTCGCCACTGCCCGTCTGACGCACACGGGCTCGCCCGTCGGCGGGGCGAGCCCGTGTGCGACCGCGTCTCATCGGACGGCACACCCGTCACACAGACGTCACCGTGCCATCCGTTTGCGCACCGGAGTTGCGAGCAGGATGAGTTGATTGCTGGTGCCCTGCCAACGAGCGGGCAAACGAACCTCAGGTGCCGGCCCACCCCATCGGAAAGGCACCCCCCATGCACCGAAAGTCCTCGAAGCGCTGGTTCATCGGCATCGCCGTCGTCGCCGCGATCCCTGCCGCAATCCTCGGCGTGTGGCCGAGCACGATCCACGCTGCCACGGTGCAGCCGCGCCTGCTGACCGTCACCAACTACGCGGTCATGGGCGGTCAGTCGATCTCCAACACCGGCCCCACGGTGATCAACGGGAACCTGGCGATCAGCCCCAAGGGAATGTCGTCGGTCACCGGAATCGCCCCGGAGACTGTGGGTGGCCCGGGCGTCGTCAACGGCGTGCAGGACTTCAACAACGCAAACGCGATCAATGCCCAGACCGACCTCGTCACCACCTACAACGATGCCGCGAACGCAACGCCGTTCGTCGACATGAGCGGCATTGACCTCGGCGGGCTGACGCTCACACCCGGCGTGTACCACTTCAGCTCGACCGCCCAGCTGACCGGGACGGTGACGCTCGACGGGCAGGGCAGCACCAACGCCACCTTCATCTTCCAGATCGGCTCGTCGCTGACCACGGCCGGCGCCTCGCACGTGCGCCTCATCAACGGGGCCGGCGGCTGCGCGGTGTTCTGGCAGGTGACGGCCTCGGCGACCCTCGGTTCCACCACCGACTTCCAGGGCAACCTCGTGGCTCTCACCAGCATCACCCTGGTCACGGGTGCCACCGTTGGCGTGGGGGGCGGCAGGGACGGCGGCCGCATCCTGGCCAGGAACGGCGACGTCACCCTGGACACCAACATCATCACGCCGCCAACGGGCAGCTGCACGTACGTCCCGGCTTCGTCGACGCCGACCGCCACACCCACGCCCACGCCACGGAAGCACGTGAAGCCCCCCGTGCCGCACACCGGCGGCGGCGCCTAGCCCGGCATACCCCGGCTCAGCCGTCCACGAAGAGCCCCTTGACGGGGCCAAGCAGCCGAGCGGAGCGACGCGACGTGCTCGGCAGGGTCCGCAGAGCGACGGGGGTGGCGGCGCTGCCGCGCAGCAGCGGCCGCCACCTCTGCTCGATGACCTCGAGGGGATCGACACCGGCGCAGTCCGAGCCGAGATGCTCGCCCCACAACCGCTCGCGGACGGTGCGTGCCAGCACCGCGTCGTCGGTGACGATGTTGACCTCGGTGTCGTTGAACAGGGAATGCTCGTTGAGGTTCGCCGAGCCCACCGTGAGCCAGCGGTCGTCGACGACGGCGATCTTGGCGTGCACATAGACCTGCGGGCGCTGCCGGCCGGGAGGACCGATGGTGGCCACCAGGAGCCGGTGGTGTCGATCCGCCTCGATGAGGACGCCGAGCTGCCCGCGGGTGTCGTCGTTGCCGTTGTTGGGCCGTAGCGGCAAGACCACGCACAAACGGAACTCGTCGCTCGGGGGCCTCAGCAGCTTCCTCCGCAGCACCGCGACGATCTCAGCGCTCCACAGGAACTGGTTCTCGATGTAGATGAGGTGCCGCGCGCCGCGCAGCGCCCCGACATACGCCTGGAGGATGCTGAAGTCACCGCCGGCGAGCGGTGGGTAGGTGTTCTCCGGCACCGTGCGCACCACCTGGACCCGGCTGTCCCCCGCCGGCAGCGGCGGGTCCGGCGGCTCGACGTGCTGCCCGGTGGTCACCTCCCATCGCATCGCAAAGTGAGCGGCGACGTCGGCGACGGCCGGCCCGCGCAGACGAGCCGCGGCGTCGTGCCAGCCGAGCGTGTCACGGCTGCCGTGCGGTGAGCCGTCGTACCTGTCACCGGCCATCGAGGTGAGGTCGATGCCGCCGACGAAGGCGACGGCGCCGTCGACGATGACCAGCTTCTCGTGGTGGCAGTGCATCGGCCGGTTGTGGGCATCGACGGCGCCGCGGATGCGTGTGCCCTCGAGCAGCGCATCGAGCGCGGACCTCGCCTCGCGCCGGGTTGGGTGGAACAGGCCAAGTGGCGCCCCGGCCCAGACGAGCACCCGAACGTCGACGTGGTCGGCTGCCTCGGCGAGCAGGTCGCGAAGGGTGACGACACGCCGCCCGCGCTCGACCGCGAAATCGGGGCTGATCGCCCACCCCGCGATGTGGACCGATCGCCGAGCCGAGCGCACCGCGGCCGCGATGGCGGGCAGGGCCGCCGCGCCGTCGATGAACACCTCGACGTCGTTGCCGTCGCGCACCGCCGCCGCCCCCTGCGCCCAGCCACCCCCCTCGCCGGCCAGCGCTCGCGTCCACCCCTCGCGCGCAAGCCGTCGAGCATGGTGGCGTCGCTCGAGGTCCTCCACGGCGTTGCCGAAGCCTCGGTCGAGCCCGCCCAGGATGTCCATCGGGGTCCTTCTACCACCTGCGTTCCACCGGGTGTCGAGGCCGGGCCGGTGCTGGACATCGCGCGACCCGTCCACGTACAAGTGGCTGATGGAAGCTCGCAGCCGCCTCGCGATCTGTATTGGCGCGGGCGCGGTCGCCTTCGTTCCCGTGCTGTTCTTGACCAAGTGGCAGATTGCGGTCCTGGTCGGGTGGGACGTCACCGCGCTCGTCTTCGTGACCATGGTCTGGCTGTCCACCAGGCACGACGACAGCGCCGCCACCAAGGAGCAGGCGACCGCCGCAGACGACTCACGAGTGGCCGCGGATGCCGTCCTGATCGGCGCCAGCCTCGCCAGCCTGGTGGGCGTGGTCTTCGCCCTCCTCGAGGCCGCCGCATCCACCGGAGCGGCCCACACGGTGATCGCGGCCGTGGCGGTGCTCAGCGTGATCCTCTCCTGGGCATCGGTGCACGCCGTGTACACCCTCCGCTACGCGCACCTGTTCTACAGCGAGGGTGGAGGCATCGACTTCCATGCCGGCGCCTACGCACCGACGTACGGCGACTTCCTCTACGTGGCGCTCA
The DNA here is from genome assembly GCA_963751755.1 of Candidatus Dormiibacterota bacterium. Taxonomy (GTDB): domain Bacteria; phylum Chloroflexota; class Dormibacteria; order Aeolococcales; family Aeolococcaceae; genus Aeolococcus. The sequence continues at coordinate 274,467 of CAVVVH010000003.1, forward strand.
CGGTGGGGATGACGTTCCAGGTGTCGGACACCGACCTGACGAGCATGCACATCCGCCGCGCCGCCATCCGCCACGCGCTGCTGTCGTACGTCTTCGGCGTCGTGGTCGTGGCGATCACCATCAACGTGGTGGCGAGCCTTCTCACCAAGTGACGCGGGCTCGCTAGACCGCGGCGAATCCCCGCCGCCGGCGGCGCGCCAGCAACGCCACGGCGCCCCCACCGGCCACGACGATGAGCGACACCAGCGGCGCCTCGGGCACGCCTACGGCCGGCGCGACGCACGTCTGCCCGGTCAGGCTGGTGCCGTCGGTCTGCTGGATGAACACGGGACGGCTCGTCGCTGCGGTGGGGTCGGTGGTGGTCTCGCCGGTGGCGATCATCACGCAACCGTTCTGGTCGACGGCGTTGGTGAAGAAGTCACCCAGCCGGCGGTCCTGCCCGGTGGCGACGCAGGTGGTGCCGCTCTGGCACATGCCGCCGCTGTGGATGGGCGCGCCGACCGCGTCGGTCGGTCCGAGGAGGGTGGGCGAGGCGGTGTTGGCGCGCGAAGACATTGCTCTCCAGCAGGGACACGTTCCCGGTCCCGCTGTCGGGGTTGGTCACCCTGTCGTACTGGTACCAGACCACGGAGACGTTGCCCGCGCCGGCGGGGCTGGACGGCACCGCCACCCACGGCCACAGCACGCTCTTGCCCGGGGCGGTGATGGTGATCGGCGTCGTGAACCCGGCCGCGGTGTTGTGCAGGTCGATGGTCGACAGCTTGATCGCGTTGTTGAGATTGCCGTCTGGGTCGGTGGTGGCCGTGTCCCAGACGAGGTAGACGCGGTCGTTGGCGTCGATGCCGATCGATGGCCAGTGGGCGAACACCGCGTTGCTGCCCGGCACCTCGAACTGCTGCGGGAACTGCGCGACCGTCGAACCCGGCGTGAAAGCCTGGTCGGCATGCGGCAGGATGCTGATCCCGACGCCGCTGCTCTTGTCGCTGTTGCTGAAGAAGGCGGGATCGATCAGCGCGCCGTGGTAACCGTCGGTGGTGTTGTTGTGGTCGTAGAAGAGCTTGCCGGCGGCGGAGTAGGAGCCACCACGCGGGGTGTGCGACGTCCCGAAGTCGTTGATGCCCGGGCCCGTCGCGCCGCTCGGGTCGCTCGGTATCGGCGCCCCCGCGGCGCCCTGGCACTGCAGGGTGGTGAGCGGGCCGGTGGTGCTGATCAGCCCTTTGAAGATCTCGTGCCCGCTGCTGAGGTTGGTGGTGGCGTCGACGGTGGTGTCGGTGGCCAGGAACACCTCGCCCGCGGTGCCGCCGGCGAGCCAGGGGCGGTCACCGCTGTGGCAGTTGTTGTTGCCGACGGGGAAGCTGCGGCCGCCGTCGTTCGACGCGAAGACGGCGTCGTTGGCGAGGTCGATGCCCGTGTTGTAGAGCCAGCCGCCCTCGTCGATCGACCAGTCGGGGTCGCTGAACCCGAACCCGAACGGGCTGGTCGGCCCGACGCGCCCGATGCCGTTCTCGACGACTGTCGTGCGTTGCCAGGTGGACCCGTGGTCGGTCGACGTCCACACGTTGACCTGGTTGACGTAGCTGCACGCGAACCCCGACGGCAGCGTCTGTGGCGGCACCGTCGGGGTGGCGCAGATGTTGGACGTGTCGGGCGACAGCAAGCCGTCGCGGAAGAGGTGGGTGGTGCCCTCGTGCGAGGTGTAGGCGAGGTCGGCGCCGTTGAGCCCGTTGCTGTAGTAGGTGACCAGCGGCTCGCCGCCGGCGAGGTTGGGGTCGACGGCGTGGCGCGTCCACCCCGGCGCGGTTGGGCCGGACGCCCGCCCCACCAGCGGAGCGGCGGCGATGCTGCCGGCCGTGGCCAGGCCGGTGATCACGATCAGCGCGGCGCGACCGCGCGTGGAACGGCTCTGTTGCGCATGCGGCTCAGTCATTTCCCTTCCTGCCGCTCGTCGCCATCGAGCTCGGCGCCGAGCTGTCTCCCTTCGCGCAGAACACTACATCAGGGGCAGCTCGCCACGGGGAGCGGGCGCCGCGTTGACAGTCATAGTCGGCGTGCGTATAGTCGGGCGCGACTAGTCGAGCCCGTCTATGCCAGAATTCACACGAACGCCCGCCGCCCTGGTGGTTCTCAACCTCCTCTGCGAGCGTCCGCGCCATCCGTATGCGCTGCGGGTCCTGATCCGTGAGAGGGGCATCGGCACGATCGTCAAGATCGGCAGCGCCTCGATCTATGACGCCGTGAACCGACTCGAGCGGGCGGGGCTCATCCAGGCCAGCGAGACCTCCCGTGAGGGCCGCCGCCCGGAACGCACCGTGTACACCGCGACGGACGCCGGCAGGGATGAGCTGGCGCTGTGGATGGCGGACCTTCTCGTCGAACCGGTCGACGAGTACCCGCAGTTCGGCGCCGCGCTGGCCTTCGTGATCGGGCTGGGCCGCGAGACCACCGTCGCCCTGCTCCGGCACCGGGCCGCTCGCCTCGACGCGGCCATCGCCGCGCGGGCAGCGCTGCAGGAATCGCTCACCGACGTGCCTCGCATCGCGCTCATCGAGGGCGAGTACACACAGGCGCTGCGGGTCGCCGAGCTGCGCTGGCTGCGCGACGTCATCGACGACATCGACGCCGGGAGATTGTGGAGCGACGCCGAGCTCGAGCGGCTGTTCGGCGATGACCTCCGCCGCCGACCGGGACGAGCACGTCGCCCCCGCCGAGATCACGAGGGCCCGAGAGAAGCGGGCCGGCGCAACCAACAAGAGAACGAGGAGTGCCGACCATGGATGACGCCGCCGCTCACACCGGGCAACGGCCGGTGCGCCCCATCGCAGCGCTGGTCGTGCTGTCGCTGGGGCTCTTCATGACACTGCTCGACCTCACCATCGTCAATGTCGCGATCCCGCGCATCAGCGACGGGCTGGGCGCCGGCCTCGACAACATCCTGTGGGTTCTCAACGCGTACAGCCTCGTCTACGCGGTGCTGCTCATCACCTCCGGACGGCTCGGCGACATCGTCGGCCCGCGCCGCCTTTTCATGCTCGGCACCGCCATCTTCACGGTGGCGTCGCTGCTCAGCGCGCTGGCCACCTCGCCCGGTGCAGCTGATCTTCTCGCGCGCGCTTCAGGGTCTCGGTGCCGCGATCCTCGCCCCGCAGGGCCTGCCCATCCTGCTGACCATCTTCGCGGCGGAGAAGCGGGGCGCAGTCTTCGCCATCTTCGGTGTGCTGGCAGGCCTCGCCGTGCTGGCCGGTCCAACGCTCGGTGGCTTCTTGGTCACCCACTTCGGGTGGCCGTCGATCTTCTACGTCAACCTGCCCGTCGGCGTGCTCGTCATCCTCGCGGCGCTGGTGTTCGTACCGGACATCCGCCCAGGCCGCAGGCACCGGCTCGACTTCCTCGGCGTGGCGCTGGCGACCACCGGCCTACTCGGCGTGGTGTACGGCCTCATCGAAGGCCAGCGCTACCAGTGGGGCACGATCACCGGATTCATCTCCATCCCCATGGTCATCGCCGCCGGGGCCGCCGTGCTCGCCATCTTCTTCGTCCAGCAGACGCGCCGCCAGGGGCGCGAGCCGCTGCTGCCCTTCGCTGTGTTCAAGGACCGCAACTTCGCGGTGATGACCTTCGTGCTGTGCGCGATGGGCTTCTCCATCCTCAGCTTCTACCTGCCGCTGACCATCTACCTGCAGTCGGTGCTCGGGCTGTCGGCGATCGACGCCGGCCTGACGATCGCTGCCCAGCCGGTGACCATGATCGTGCTGTCGGGCGTGTCCAACGGTCTCATGACCAAGGTGAGTGCGAAGTACCTCTTGATCCCGGGGCTGGTGGCGCTGGCAGGGGGCACAGCCTTCATCGCGATCGCGGTCCATGCCGACTCCGGACGCTGGAGCTTCCTCCCTGGTCTCATCCTCGCCGGCGCGGGCATGGCGTTCATCTGGGGCCCGGTGTTCTCGCTGGCCACGCGCGACCTGAGGCCCGAACATGGCGGTGTCGCGTCAGGTGTGTTGAACACCATCCAGGAGCTTGGGGCCGTGGTGGCGGGCGCCGTGGTGGGCGCGGTGCTGCAGACCCAGCTGGCGAACAACCTGCGCAGCGAGGCGGTGGCACGCGCGACGGCACTGCCCGCGCAAGCGCGAGCGCCCTTTGTCGACGGCTTCAGCCACGCGAGCAGTTCAGGGCTGGCGGTGGGGGCGACGCAGAGCGCTGTCCCGCCGGGTGCGCTCGCCCATGTGCCGGCGTCCGTTGCCGCCCAGGTCCAGCAGGCCGGCCACGACGTCTTCACGAATGCCTTCGTCAGCGCGATGCGGCCGACGCTGATCATCGGGGTGGTGGTGGTCCTCGCCGCGGCTGCCGCCGGGCTCCTGGCGCGGGCACGTTCAGCACAGAGTGAGCCTCAGTACGTCAGCGGCGAGCCGCAGCGGGCAACCACCTGAGCGCGAGGCGCGAGCGCAGTGGGCGCTCAGGCGGGCGTGCGGCGCGCTCGTGCTGCCCGCCGGGCCGGATTGGGGCGGGAGTGCCGGCCTGCTGAGGCGGGGGCCGGTCGAGGCGTCCGTCCGATCAGGTGGGCCGGGCCCTTGCTGGTGCCCATGGCCGCGTCGACGAACTCGAGCAGGCGGGCCACCGCGACCGGCTTGGTGATGTACCCGGTGGCGCCTGCGGCGAGGAACCGGTCGATCCCGGAGGGGATGGCGTCCGCGCTCACGATCACCACCGGGAGGGCCCGGGTGCGCGCATCCGCCTTGAGGCGGCGCATCACCTCGTCGCCGTCGATGTCAGGGAGGTTGACGTCGAGGAGGATGAGCTGGGGTGAGTGCTCCACGCGCCAGGTCCACGGCGAGCTCACCCAGCATGGTCGACACCAGGGCGATGCCCGGCCTCAGGCGGGTGAAGAAGCTCTGCATCAGCTCGATGTTGACGATGTTGTCCTCAACGTACAGGACGGTGCGAGGAGCGCCGGCACCGGCGAGCAGGTGCGACGGCAGCGCCACGGTGGCTTCCGGCCGCACCGCGCGACCGCTGGCACTGAGCGCCATCGACAGCGTGGTCCCCGTCCCGACGAGGCTCTCAGCGGACACGCTGCCGCCCATGGCCTCCACGAGCTGCCGCGAGATCCCCAGCCCGAGGCCGGTGCCCTCCACGGTGCGGGCCGCGCCGAGGCGTTCGAAGGGTGTGAAGATGGCTTTGAGGTCTTGCTCGGCGATGCCGCGGCCGGTGTCGGCCACGTCCACGCGGACCCTCCCCGGGGGCGTGTCGGCGATGCGCACAGTCACCGTCCCGCCAGGCCGGTTGTACTTGATGCCGTTGGCGACGAGGTTGAGCAGCACCTGCCGCAGGGCCTGGTTGTCGCCGATCGCGATGCCTCGTACCTGCGACGGAAGCTCCTCCACCAGCGTCACGTGGTTCGCGGCGGCGAGAGGCCGCATCAGCGCGGTCACCACGCGGATCACGCGCGGCGACATCGATGGGCTCGACGCTGAGATGGAGCTCGCCGCGCTCCAGACGCGACACGTCGAGCACGTCGTTGATGAGGGCGAGAAGGTGGTTGCCCCCCTTCTCGATCGCCTCGACATAGCCGCTCTCTCGCTCCGGCAGCGTCGACATGGCGAGCAGCTCGGCGTAGCCGAGAACAGCGGTCAGGGGCGTCCGCAGCTCGTGGCTCATGCGTGAGAGGAACTCCGTCTTGGCCGCATTGGCGGTCTCAGCAACCTCGCGCGCGTGCATCAGCGCACCCTCGTACCGCGTCCTCTCCATGATGCGCCCCAGCTGCAGGCCGATCTGTCCCATGACGTCGAGCAGCATGCGGTCGGCGGTGAACGGCGTCTCAGAGAAGAACTCGAGCACGCCGCACACCTCGTCGCCCACCATGATCGGGAAGCCCGCGACGGCGCGCATGTGCTCCTCGTCGATGAGCGCGCAACGGACCCAATCCGCGTCGTCCTTCGACAGCGACTGGACATCGGCGATGTGCTCGGGCCTCCCTGTGGCGAGGATACGCCCGGGCACCCCGACACCACGCGCAAACGTGATGCCGCGGTGGCGCCGGCGCAGAGCTGCTCGGTGACGCGGGTCGTCGACGTGCCAGATCCCGCTGGACACCAGCCCCGAGGGCTCGTCGGCGGTGGGGAGCAGGACGTGCCCCACGGTCCAGCCCGTCTGCCGACACACCTCGTCGACTGTGGTCTGGAGCGCCTGGGTCGTCGATGTCGGCGCGCCGTTGGCGGCGACGGAGACGACCTGGATCAGCTGCAGGAAGGCGTTGCGCCGCTCGAGCTCAGCCTCTATGTCGCGAGTTGAGACGTCGCCGTCGGACGGGTCTTGGGCATGTTTGCGCCGCGCACCGATCTTCGCGGGGAGAGGTTGTTTCGACATGTGTCACCAACGACCAGTCGAAGTCATAGCCTGCCGCGGGTCCGCCGTCTGCTTCGCGCCGTACGCATCGGCGACGGTTTGCTGCGACGATCCTGCGACGATCAGCCGCGCAGGCGGCGCCACCAGGGCAGCGCGCGGATGCGCTCCAGCTCGGCGGTGGCGGCGTCCGCCACCTGCATCTGCTGGTGGAGCAGGCTGATGATCTCGCGCTCGCGCTCGCGAGCCTCGACCGCGTCGGCGCGCCGCCCCGCCTCCTCGAGGCCGGCCCGCTCGCGCCAGGTGCGCAGGCCGGTCCGGAGCGTGGCGATGCGCCGGTCGCGATCGGCGAGCTCGGTGCGCAGCCGGATCATCTCGACGAAGGTGTCGATCGCCTGGAGCTGGAGGGCGAGGACGACGGGCGTGTCGTCGAGCTCGGCCGGGGCGCGGCGCGCGCTCGGGCCGCTGCCAACGAGCTCCACGATGCGTTGGCGGGTTGCCTCGATGGACCCCGGAGGGGAGGCGTGCACGGCCATGGGGATCTCCTGGAAAGACGTGGAGTAGGGCGACAGAGACCTCGCTGGGCGTGACCGTACACCCGAATGACCACGAGTGCACGGATTCGCTAGGGCGCCTTCTCCAACCGAGCCGCGAGCTCTTCGGCGAGAGCCGCCGTCTTGCCGGGCTCGACACGGCCCACGAGCTCGGCGACGACGTCCACCACCTCCTGGCGCAGCACCGGCTCGAGCTCGGCGGCGGCGGGGTCCGGGTCCGGGTCGCCCATGCCGCCCGTGATGTGGCCGGTCTCGGCCAGCTCGGTCGCCGCCAGCGAGGCCACAGCGGCGTCCAGCTCCTCCTGCTCACGCGCCAGGCGCGCTTCGAGCTCTGCGATCCGTGCCGCGCTGCGCTTCTCGGCGGCTGCCGCGGCTCGTGCCGCTCTCGCGGTGGCGGCGTGTGACTGGTCCGTGGTGTGCGGGGCGGCGGCGCGGGGGCGCCGGGGTTTCCTGGTGGCGCGCGGAGGCTCATCAGTGATGCGGGGCGGGTCGGCGGAGGTGCGGGTCTCGCCGAGGTGCTCGGTCCGGTCTCTCACCACGATGGAGAGCAGGAGGACGCCGATCACCACCATCCCGGCGATGGCCCAGCCGGAGAGGACGGAGGTCAGGCGGGGGTTGTTGACCCGGGTCGCGCCCCAGGCGAGGGCGATCAGGAAGCCCGTTCCCCACCCCACGACGACGACGCCGAGAGAACGTCCCACATGCGCCATTCTGCCAGGGCTGCACCCGGCGGCGAAGCACGCACGGCATGGCCCTGGCCGCCGCCCTCGGCCGCGGCGCGGCGACAGTCATCGCCCCGCTACGCTGCCCGCGTGGGACACGACCTCGACGACTACTGCGCCGCCAACCAGCCGCGATTCGTCGATGAGCTCATCGACTTCCTCCGCATCCCCAGCATCTCGGCGCAGCCCGAGCATGCCGGCGACGTACGGCGCAACGCGGAGCATCTCGCGGCGTCCGCCCGGGAGGCCGGTTTCCCTGTCGTTGAGGTGCTGGAGACCGGGGGCCACCCGGCGGTGTACGCGGAGCGCATCGTCGACAGCTCGCTGCCGACAGTGCTCGTGTACGGGCACCACGACGTGCAACCGGTCGACCCCCTGGACGAGTGGGTGTCTCCTCCCTTCGAGCCCGAGGTTCGCGACGGGCGGCTGTACGCGCGCGGCGCCGTTGACGACAAGGGCCAGGTGTACATGCACATCAAGGCGGTGGAGGCGCACCTGCGGGCGCGCGGCGAGCTGCCGGTCAACCTGCGCCTGCTCGTCGAGGGCGAGGAGGAGGTGGGCTCGGAGCACTTCGAGGCGCTCGTGGACGACCTCGGCGCGCGGCTGGCGGCGGACGTGGCCGTGATCTCCGACACGGGCATCTTCGCGCGCGGCGTGCCGTCGCTCACGGTGGGGCTGCGCGGGCTCGCGGGTGTGGAGGTGGAGGTGCGCGGTCCGTCGCTCGACCTCCACTCCGGCGTCTTCGGCGGCGTGGTGCAGAACCCCGTCGAGGCGCTGGCGAGGATGCTCGCCTCGTTGAAGGACCCGGCGACAGGGCGGGTGACCATCCCCGGTTTCTACGAGGACGTGGTCGAACCCACCGCGGCGGAACGCGAGGGGTACCGGTCGCTGCCGTTCGACGAGGACGCCTTTCGCGCCACCGCCGGGGGCATCTCGGCGACGGTGGGGGAGGAGGGCTGGTCGGTTCTCGAGCGACGCTGGGTGCGGCCCACCCTGGAGATCAACGGCATCTGGGGCGGCTACCAGGGGCCCGGCGGCAAGACCATCGTCCCCGCGCACGCCGGGGCCAAGATCACGTGCCGGCTGGTGCCGAACCAGAAGCCCGATGTGATCGCGGAGCTGGTGGCCGGGGCGCTCGTGGCCGCCACGCCTCCCGGTGTCACCACCGAGGTGAGCGCGCGTGGTGGCGGCAGCCCGGTGATCACCCCCGCCGACCACCCGGCAGTGCGCGCGGCGTCGCGGGCGATGGGCGACGTGTTCGGCGTGGAGCCGGTGATCATCCGCGAGGGCGGATCGATCCCCCCGGTGGAGGTGTTCCAGCGGGTGCTGGGACTGCAGTCAGTGCTCGTCGGCACCGGTCTTCCAGACGACCAGATCCACGCGCCCAACGAGAAGTTCGACCTCGATCACTACGCCATGGGCATCCGCGTGCTGGCCCGGCTGTGGGACGAGGTCGCCACGGAGCTGGGATGAGATGAGCCAGGAACCGCCAGCCCCCGGGCCCGACGACGGGCTGATACTTCCGCAGCCGGTGCAGACCGGGCCGCCGGCGTACCCGACGGCCGCCCCGGCGGTATCTGCGCTGCAGCGGCCCGGACCGGCCCCGGGGCTGGAGTACGCGGGATTCTTCTGGCGGCTGCTCGGCTACATCCTCGACCGCCTCATTGTGTTCGCCATCGAGGCGCCGATCACCATCCCGCTCGTCTACGTGCCGATCGCCCAGTTCTACAAGGACCACCCCACCCCGGCCGGGCAGACCGTCGCGGCGCTGCCGGCCAGCCTCTCGACACGCTTCCTGCTGATCGGCCTCCTCGGCGCGCTGATCAGCGCCGCGTACTTCGGCGGGCTCGTCGCCTGGCAGGGTCGCACGCTGGGGCAGCGCGCCATGGGGATGTCCGTGGTTCGTGCCGAGGATGGCGGAAAGCTGCCACTCGACCGCTCGTTCCTGCGCGCGGTCATTTTCTGGGGGCCCGATGTGCTCGGCGTGATCCCGACCGTGGGCTCGCTCGCCGGGCTGATCGCGCTGATCGGCCTGCTGTCGGCGGCGTGGGACCAGCGCAAACAGGGCTGGCACGACAAGCTCGGCCGAAGCCTGGTCGTCAAACGCGTGCCGCTGTGAGCGCGACCCTGACGGCGCTCGACGCTCTCGAGGTGCTCAACTCGCGCGGCAACCCCACTCTCGAGGTGCGCGCTCACCTCACCGGCGACACGGTGGGCATCGCCCGGGTGCCGAGCGGAGCCAGCACCGGTGCGCACGAGGCCGTCGAGCTGCGCGACGGCGACCGCGCGCGGTACGGAGGCAAGGGTGTTCTCACCGCGGTGGGCAACGTCGTCGACGTCATCGGCCCGGCGCTGCGCGGCAGCGACGTCGGTGACCAGCGTGCGCTCGACGACAGGCTCATCGCGCTCGACGGCACCCCCAACAAGGGGCGGCTGGGTGCCAACGCGCTGCTCGGTGTGAGCCTGGCCTGCGCGCACGCCTGCGCCAGCGCGTCGGGGCTGCCGCTGTACCGGCACCTCGGTGGCTCTGCGGCCGAGCTGCTGCCCGTCCCGCTGCTCAACGTGCTCAACGGCGGCATGCACGCGCAGACGAGCGTCGACTTCCAGGAATTCATGCTGGCTCCGCTGGGGCTGCCCACCTTTGCCGACGCGCTGCGCGCCGGCAGCGAGTGCTTCCACGCGCTGCGCGCCGTGCTCCACGAGCGCGGCGAGAACACCGGGCAGGGCGACGAGGGTGGCTTCGCGCCGAGCCTGCGCCACAACGAGGAGGCGATCGAGGTGCTGCTCTCCGCGATCGAGCGCGCCGGGTACCGCCCGGGCGTCGACGTGGCGCTGGCGCTCGACCCCGCCGCCTCGGAGCTGTTCTCGGACGGCCGGTACCACCTCAAGGGCGAGGGCCGCGTCCTGGAGCCGATGGAGCTCGTCGACCTGTGGGCGACGTGGGTGGACAAGTACCCGATCGTCTCCATCGAGGACGGCATGGCCGAGGACGACTGGGACGGCTGGGCCGCGTTGACCGAGCGCATCGGCGCGCGCGTGCAGCTGGTCGGCGACGACCTCTTCGTCACCAACGTCGCGCGCCTGCGCGAGGGCTTCGAGCGCGGCGTCGCCAACGCGCTGCTGGTCAAGGTGAACCAGATCGGGACGTTGACGGAGACGCTCGACGCCATCGCCCTGGCGTCGTCGCACGGCTACGCCAGTGTGATCAGCCACCGCAGCGGCGAGACCGAGGACACCAGCATCGCCGACCTGGCGGTTGCGGTCAATGCCGGCCAGATCAAAGCGGGAGCGCCGTCACGATCCGAGCGCGTCGCCAAGTACAACCGGCTGCTGCGCATCGAGGCCGAGCTCGGTGGTTCGGGGCGCTTTGCCGGACGCTCCGCCTTCGCGCTGCTCGACGCGGACCCCGCGCCAGCGCGGTGAGCGACGACCCGCGGCTCATCGCCATCAGGGCCGGCGCGCTGCCGTCGCCGGGCGCCGACGGTACCGACCTGGTGGCGCCGCCGGCACTGTCGTCGGCGCGCTCCTATCCGGACCTCGATGCCCTCGATGCGGCGATGGAGGCGGACCCGCGGTCGTACCGGCGCCACGGCAACGACACCGTCGCGATGCTGGAGTCGACGCTGGCACGGCTGGAGAGCCCGCCGGGTGCGCCGACCCCCATCGCCCGGGCGACGGCCAGCGGGCAGTCCGCACTGCTGCTGCTGGTGAGCGCGGCGGTGATGAGCGGCCGGCGCCGTGTGGTGCTGGTGCGGCCCTGCTACGGAGCCACCGAGGCCCTGCTCGCCGGCCCGCTGGCGGCGCTGGGGCTCGCGGTCAGCGTCGTCGACCTCCCGCCGCCCGGCGAGGACGCCGACGCGCGAACGCTGGTGGCGGCGGTGCTCGACCGCGACGTTGCCCTCGTTGTGGTCGAGATTGTCACCAACCCGCTGCTCACGGTGGTCGACGTCGCCGCCGTGGCGGCGGCCGCGCATGAGTGCGGTGCCGTCTGCCTGGTGGACAGCACGATCGCCACGCCGTTCCTGTTCCAGCCGCTCGCGCATGGCGCCGACCTGGTGATGCACAGCCTGACCAAGCACCTCGGTGGCCACAGCGACGTGCTCGGCGGGGTGGCGATCGCCGGCGAGGGCACGGAGGCCGCCGGCTGGCTCGATGCCGCCAGCCGGGCGATCGGGGCGGTGCTGTCGCCGTTCGATGCCTGGCTCACCCTCCGCGGGCTGCGCACCGCTCCACTGCGCGTGGAGCGCGGCAGCGCGTCCGCGGCGTTCCTGGCGACGGCGCTCGCCGGCCACCCCGGCGTGCTCGCCGTACATCACCCCGTGGCCCGCGGGGGTGGCGATGGCGAGCGCGCCGCCCGGTTGCTGCCTCGCGGCGTCGGGCCGATGCTGAGCATCGACGTCCGGGGTGGACGCCAGGGGGCAGGCCGTGCCGTTCGCGCGCTCGAGGGCATCCGGCTGGCGGCCACCTTCGGGGACGCCAGCACCACCGTCAGTCATCCCGCCTCGACGTCACACCGGCACCTGAGCCCGCAGGTACGCGAGTCGCTCGGGATCTCCGACGGGTTGCTGCGCTTCAGTGTCGGCATCGAGGAGGAGCAGACGCTGCTGTCGGAGTTGAGCGCGGCGCTGGATGCGGCAGGGTGACAGCCGCCTGCCGGGCCGTACCATGAGGGCGGCACCCCCCACCATCCCGCGCGGAGGCTATCCCTCATGGCTGTGATCCGGCTGTCCAACGGGTCTGACATCGCGGTCAAGCTGACGGTCGCGGAGACGATCGCCGCCATCCAGATCACCGACGGCGCGCCGGACTTCGTCGAGCTGCCCGGTGAGGAAGGGCCCATCCACCTCCGCCCTGCCGGCGTCATCGCGGTCATCGAGGACACGCGCCGGGGCACCGCGGGATTCCGTTTCGGGGTGGCGCGCGAGGCCGACTAGGCCTGCTCCAGACGGCCAGGCGCGCGTCGCCACCGATAATGCGCACATGCCCGAGACCACGCGTGGGGCGGCACCGGAGCGCGTGGCCCCGGTGACGCTCGGCACATCGATCCTTGGCGGCATCGGCAACACGCCTTTGCTGCGCATCGGCCTGTTCGACCGCGAGTGCCCTGGTGTCGCCGTGTACGGCAAGGCCGAGTTCCTCAACGCCGGCGGCTCGGTCAAGGACCGCGCCGCGCTGCGCATGATCCGGGACGGCGAGGCGTCGGGCGCGCTGACCCCGGGGCGCGTGATCCTCGACAGCACCAGCGGCAACACGGGCATCGCCTACGCGATGGTCGGCGCCGCGCTCGGCTACCGCGTGCGCCTGGTGATGCCGACCAACGTCAGCGACGAGCGCAAGTTGATGATCCTCGCGTACGGCGCCGAGATCGTCTACAGCGATGCGCAGGAGGGCAGCGACGGGGCGATCGTGATGGCGCAGCGCATGTTCGCCGAGGACCCCGAGCGTTACTTCATGCCCGACCAGTACAACAACCCGGCCAACTGGAGGGCGCACTACGACGGCACGGGGGCGGAGATCTGGCGTCAGACGGACGGCACGGTGACCCACTTCGTGGCCGCGCTCGGAACCAGCGGCACGTTCATGGGTGTCTCGCGCCGGCTGCGGGCCGAACAGGCGGGGACGGTGTGCATCTCGGTGCAGCCGGAGGACCCGTGGCACGGGCTGGAAGGCATGAAGCACATGCCGACAGCCATCGTCCCCGGCATCTACGACTCGTCCCTCGCCGACGACAACCTCTGGGCGCCCACCGAGGACTCGTACGACCTGGCCCGCGAGCTGGCCCGCACCGAGGGCATCATGGTGGGCCATTCCAGTGGTGCGGCCCTCTGGGGCGCACGGGAGGTCGCGCGGCGGATCGAACGCGGCGTCATCGTCACCGTCCTCTGCGACGGTGGCAGCAGGTACCTGAGCACCGGCCTGTACGGCGGGCGTGTGGGATGACGATCACGAGCGTCAGCCTGGGCCCGGGAGCGGACGACTCGATCCGCACCCTCGCTGCCGCCGCGTACCCCAACGAGGGCTGCGGCGTGCTCATCGGGCGGTTCGTGGGTGACCGTGTCGAGGTCGTTGAGGCCACGTCGGGCAGGAACACGAACACCGAGCGCGCTCGCGATCGCTACCTGCTCGACCCCGGCGACATCCTCCGCGCCGATCGCGACGCGCGCTCGCGCGAGCTCGACATCGTCGGCTTCTGGCACAGCCACCCCGATCACCCCGCCCGCCCCTCGCAGTTCGACACCGACCACGCCTGGCTCGACTACGTGTACGTGATCGTCAACACCACCGCTGACGGCGCGGGTGACATGAACGGCTTCGCGCTTGCCGCCGAGGGTGGCCCGTTCGAGCTGTGCGCGCTGGCCGCGGAGCCGGGTCGGTGAGCCGCGCAGCCACCGCGCGCCCTGCGCGACCGCGCCGGCGCCGGCGCAGTGACGACTCCGACCTGGCGGCGCCGTCAGGGATCGTCGCCATCGTCGGCCGCCCCAACGTCGGCAAGTCGACGCTCTTCAACCGCTTCACCGGGCAGCGCCAAGCGATCGTCGACGAGCTCGCCGGGCTGACGCGCGACCGCCTGTACGGGGTCACCGAGTGGCGGGGGAGGAGATTCACCGTCGTCGACACTGCTGGCCTCGACAGCCAGTTGGTGCGCGACGACCCCGGCCTTGCCGTTCTGACCGCGGGCACTCAGCAGCAGGCACGGCTGGCCATCGCCGAGGCCGACGTGTGTGTTCATCTCGTCGACGTGCGCGCGGGTGTCACTGCGCTCGACGAAGACGTCGCCAACGTGCTGCGCACGGGCGGCAAGCCGGTGATCCTGGTGGGCAACAAGGCGGATAGCCCGGCGAACCCTCACTTCGCGCACGAGTTGTACCGGCTTGGGCTCGGCGAGCCTGTGCTGATCTCGGCGCTGGTCGGCACGGACACCGGCGACCTCCTCGACCGCATCGTCGAGGAGCTGCCGCCGGCTGCCGACGATGGGCACGTGGAGCAAGCCGACGAGCTGAGGCTGGCCATCATCGGCAAGCCCAACGTCGGCAAGTCCTCGCTCCTGAACGCGCTGGTGGGCCAGGAGCGTGCGCTGGTGTCGCCCCTGGCCGGCACCACGCGCGACGCCGTCGACACCCTGGTGAGCCATGGCGACCGCACGGTGCGTCTCGTCGACACCGCGGGGATCCGGCGTCGTGGCGTGATCGACACCGACGTCGAGCACTACAGCCTCCTGCGCGCGCTGCGCGCGCTCGAGCGCTGCGACGTCGCCCTGCTCGTCGTCGACGCCGGCGAGATCGTCGCCCAGGACAGGCACGTCGCCGGCTACGCAGTTGACGCCGGCAAGGGGCTGGTGGTGATCGCCAACAAGTGGGACCTGGTGGACCAGGAGACACGAGCGGACCCGGGGTTTCTCAAGTCGATCCGCGAGGCGTTCGACTTCGTGCCCGGCGTGCCGGTGCTCACCGTCTCCGCGCTGGAGGGCCGTAACGTGAGCCGGGTGCTCGATACCGCGGCCACGGTCGCGGCCGCGCGCGCGGTTCGTATCCCCACAGCCGCGCTGAACACGCTGCTTCGCGACGCATTCCTCGCGCATCCGCCCCGGCACGACAAGGGACGCCAGCTCAAGTTGCTCTACGCGACCCAGGCCAGCACCCCGGCACCCACCATCGTCCTCTTCGTCAACGACCCCGATCTCATGCACTTCGCGTACGGCCGCTACCTGGAGAACCGCATCCGCGCGGTCTTCGGCTTTGCCGGCACACGCATGCGCATCGTCCCGCGGGCACGAGCGGAACGCGACCGCTGATGCGCGTCGCCATCGTCGGGGCGGGCTCGTGGGGCACTGCGCTGGCACAGAGCCTGAGCAGCGCCGGTTGCGACGTGCGGCTCTGGGCACGCGACCCCCAGGTGGCTGTCGCGCTGCGTTCGAGCCGCCGCCATCCATGGGCTCTTCCCGGCATCGAACTCGACCCGGCCGTGCACGTCGACCAGCGTCTGGAGGCGACCCTGGACGGCGCCGTCGTCGCCGTCCTGGCGGTGCCCAGCCACGGCATGCGCGACATCGCCGAGGCCGCGGCACCGTCACTGCGTGGCCTCATCGTCGTCAGTGCAGCAAAGGGATTCGAGCTCGAGACAGGGCTGACCATGACGTCGGTGCTCAGCGAGGTTCTCGAAGACGGTGCGGCTGTCGCCGCACTGAGCGGACCGAACATCGCCATCGAGGTGGCCCGCGGGCTGCCGGCCGCCACCGTTGTGGCGACGCTGAACGGGCACGCTGCCGAAGTCGTGCGGGACGGGTGCAACGGAGGTGCGCTGCGCTTCTACAGCAGCGATGACGTTCTTGGCGTCGAATACGCGGGGGCGTTGAAGAACGTGGTGGCCATCGCCGCCGGCGTCTGCGACGGGATCGGCGCCGGCGACAACGGCAAGGCCGCGGTGATCACGCGCGGCCTCGCCGAGATCGCGCGCCTCGGCGTGCGGGCGGGCGCCCACGGGATGACGTTCGCGGGCCTTGCGGGGCTGGGCGACTGCATCGTCACGTGCACCAGTCCGCACTCGCGCAACCGTGGCCTCGGCGAGGCGATCGGCCGCGGGACCCCGCCGGGTGAGGCCATCGCGGCGAGCCAGATGGTGGTGGAGGGCGTCAATGCCACCAAGGCAGCGCTACTGCTAGCCGACAGGTACGGCGTCGACATGCCCATCACCCGCGAGATCCACGACATCCTCTTCGCTGGAAAGAGCGTGAGCGCGGCGCTCGCCGACCTGATGACCCGCGGAGCCGGCGACGAGTTGCGCGGCTTCGATCCGGCGGGCGGAGGTCGCTGAGCGGCGGCCACGGCAGCGGCGCCACACGGTAGAGTGGGGCCGCGCACCCGGGTGTTGTGAGCTCACGACGCCCGCTCTTCGGGGAGTAGCTCAGGTGGTTAGAGTACTGGTCTGGGGGACCAGGGGTCGCAGGTTCGAAGTCCTGTCTCCCCGACCACTTCCATCAGCTCTGAGTTCAGAACAAGCGGCTGTGTGGGGTGGCGGCCGCGCATTACGTGGCGTGGTGCGCTATCGGCCGTCAGGCGCAAGCGCCTTCATCCACCCAGCGTGGCGACTCGACGCGCCGTATGTCCATTGTGCCCGGCCTGAATGTCGCCATCGCCGGCTACGACCTGTGGGCGATTTCCTCGGACCTCATCGGCACCTTTTTCGGGGCGCTCGGCGCGGAGTTCGCGTCCAGCGGAGCGCCACTCCCTCCACCGCCCCCGCCGCCGATTGTCAGCTGCTTCTACGGCTGAGCAGAGCGGGCCGGGATCAGTGGTGTCCAAGCGACATGGCGACCGCCACGACGCCGACGAGCGCGTACACGATGCCAAGGACGAAAACGAAGGCTAAGGCTTGCTGAAGTCGGGGATGGTGATGGAGCCATCGTCTGCCAGTGGGAAGCCTGGGTTGTGCGCAATCTCCCAGGGGTGGCCGTCGAGATCGGTGAAGTAGCCCGCGTAGCCGCCGTAGAACGTCTTGGCCGCCGGTCTGGTCACCGTGGCGCCTGCGGCTTGGGCTGCCGCAATGATCTCGTCGACCTCCAACTCAGAACGCACGTTGTGAGCAAGCGCAATGCCACCGAAGCCGGCTCTGTGATCGTCGGTGATGCCGCAATCGACCGCGAGCTTGTCGCGGCCCCAGAGGACCAGCCCGATGCTGCCGGCCTGAATGAAGACGGTCTCTTCGATCTCTTGGCCGTCCCAGCCCAGCTGCTGGTAGAAGGTCCGAGCGCGTTGCAGATCAGCGACCCCCAAGGTGATGAGACTGACCCGCGGCTCCATCCCACCAAGCTTATCTCGCCGCACCAACCTGTTCCGATGCAGTCGAACTGAACTGGCTAGGACGGCGTGCCCTCAAGGACGCTGGCGCGGACGACGGCGAATCGGCGCATACGACTACGCCGGCCCGACGAGCCGGCCGCTCCTTGACAGCTCCGGGTCGGTACATGCGGCAAGGTTGAAACAGCAGGGCCGTCGCTTGCCGCTGTTCATCTTCGAAATGCTGACTTCGACCCGTCGCTTGCGCGTGTCAGGGTTGTTGGTTGCATTCACCCAGCGAACCCATTCCCAGCGCGCCATCGGCGTGATGTCTCGCCAGAGGTCTTGGATCTTCTGAGGGGCCGCTGTCAGAGCTGCCTGGAGATCCTGTGGCACGTCCGGCTCCGGCCAGACCTTGGTTGGCTCGAATTTCGAGCGTCGCAGTGTCACCCGCGCTCACAGCGGCGGCTCGTTGTAGCTTCCGATCAATCCTCATCCAGTGGCCGAAAGAGCCGTCCGGTTCCAGCACCGTCTGGAACGCGTGGCCATTGATCGTTCCGTGCACGGCCACCTGGCCGCGCGACGGCAGTTTCGCGCTCGCCTTCTCGGGCAGCCGCAGAATGGTTCGCTTGTCGATCATGTACAGCGTGGCGTCAAAACGAACTGTTGGCACCCCTGTGTGGTGGGTCATGAGGCATATTTTCTCAGCCCTGCGACCCGAGGACGTCGCGCAGCTTGCGGGCGAAAGCTTCGGGCTGGCCGGCGTACCCGGAGTCGCCGCCCACGAAGCCCCCGTGATGGCTGGGGAAGACGGTCGCCTGCTGACCGAGTAGCTCGGCGGTGGCCACCGCCGCGCGTCCGGTGAAGGTCTCCGCGGACTCTTCGCCCACTGCGATCACGATCCGTGTCGGCGTCGCGGCCAGCGCCTCGAAGTCGGGGCGGTAGCTGCTGACCGCCATGGAACGGTCGGAGAGCAGCGGGTCGTCCCGCGAGCCGTCGTCCTCGCTCGGCATCCCGAACTGAGCGGGATCCGGGTCCGGCCGCGCGAAGTAGTCCTCGGTGAACTCTCCCCGCCACGACGTCATGGCGATGAAGGCCGCCATGCCGGCGCCCCACCCCTTGGCCGCGTACACGTCCCGAAAGTGCGCCAGTGGCGCGCTCGGCGGCCTCGGCGTCAGGAAGCACCGGCACCAGCGGCGGCTCGTGCGCGACCAGCACGGTGACGTCGTCGGGATATGCCGCCACCAGCGCGAGCGCGGTGACCGCGCCGCCACTGCTCGCGAACATCTCGACCGGGCCGGCGCCGAGAGCTGCGATGACGGCGTGCACATCGTCCGCCTGGACGGTGGGCACGTTGTCGACCCGGCCGTCGTTGCGGGTGCTGCGGCCGAGACCGCGAGGGTCATAGGTGATCACGGTGCGGTCGGGGAAGTACGACGCCAGCGTGCGGAAGCCGCTGGCGTCCATCGGCTGCCCGATCATGAACAGGGGTGGGCGTCCGTCGGCGGTGGGCAGCGGGCCCTCGACGTCGTAGACGATGGCGGCCTCGGCTGTTTCAAGTGTGTGTGTCTTCATGCCGGTGCCTCTCCGTCAATCCGCGAGCAACCGCTCGAGCTTGTCGAGCTGCTCGGACCAGCCCTGCTCGGCGCCGGCCATCGCCTCGGCGGGCGGCATCGGCTCGAAGTAGGACTGACGCATGGTGAGCGCGGTGCCCCCGTCGCGGGCCTCGAAGGTCACCTCGATGAGCGTGGCGAAGAGCTCACCCTGCTCGTCGTTGACGGCCCGGCCGCTCATGACCAGGCGGTGCGGACGCTCGATCTCGTAGTACTCGCCACCCATGTGGTGGGAGAACTGCGCCTCGGCAGGGAATGGAGTCCGGCCACTCCATCGCGAGCCGGTACGTCCCGCCGACGCGAAGGTCCACCTCCGCGGCGGGGCAGGTGAAGCCGTTGGGCCACCACCACTTCTTCAGCTGGTCCGGGTCGGTGAAGGCGTCAAAGACCCGCTCGGGCGAGGCCTTGAGGGTGCGCTCGATGACGAGCTGCTTGGTCGGGGTTGCAGATCGGACGTCCACGGCGGCTGCGGGTCTCAGGCATTGTCGTGTCTCCTCGGTGTTGGTTGCTGTCTGATGGGGTGGCGAGATGGGCCTCGAGGCGGTCGAGGCGGTCGGACCATTCGGTGTGGGCGCGGCGCAGCCAGTCGTCCACCGGGAGCAGGCCCTCGAGGTGAAGCCGCGCCGGGCGGCGCTGGCCGTCGCGGGCCCGACCGATGAGGCCGGCCCGCTCCAGCACCTTGAGGTGCTTGGTGATGGCGGGCTGAGTCAGCGTGGAGGCTTCGCGAGCTCGACCGACGCCAGCCTCGCCGGACCCGAGGCGCTCGAGGATCGCCCGGCGAGTGGGGTCGGCAAGGGCCGCGAAGGCGAGGCTGAGGGGGTCATCGCTAGGCATAGCCAGTAGGTTATATAACTGCACGGTAAAATGCAAGCCCGCACGCACAGGCGGCCGCCAGGGTCACGCTTACGAGTATTCGATGCTCGCGAACCACGCCCGGGCGCCGTTGGGGTCGATGGTGAGCTCCAACGTCGCGGGCTCTATCGACTCGATCGACCACCCATACGAGAACGCGGCTCTCAGCTCCGCCATCGTCACCCGCCGCGGCCCCCAATCGCCGGGCTGGGCGTCGCTGAAGCACAGCATGTGGTACATGCCGCCGCGACGCAGCGCTGACCGCAGGCTGTCGACGTACACACGGCGTTGCTCGTCGTCGAAGACATGGAACACGCCACAGTCGAGGACGACGTCGAAGCGCCGCCCCAGCCGGTCGAGGTGCAGCACGTCCGCCACCTCGAACGTTGCGTTGATCCCGCGCTCCTCCGCCTTGACCCGGGCGCGCTCGATCGCCCGCTGCGCGATGTCCACACCCATGGCCTCCGCCCCGTGCGCTGCGGCGAGCATCGCGTGCTCGCCTGTGCCACAGCCGGCGTCGAGCACCTGCCCCTGCAGCTTTCCAGCGTCTGCCAGCTTCATGAACGCCGCCTGCGGACTGCCGATGTCCCAGGGTGGCGATCCGTCATAGGCGCTGTTCCAGGAGGCACCGTCGTCCATGGGCCGAGCTTACCGACGTGCCCGGCCGGGTTCGCTTGACCCACCTCCCTGGCCGCGACTAGTCTTCGCTCAGCCTCCCCGCCCATCGGGGAGTTGGGAGGGATGATGCCCGCCGGTCTGGAGCAGCGCAGCGCGGTTCGCGACGCCGTGGACGAGGCCTTGAAAGGACGCCGTCTTCTCGCTCACCCGTTCTACCAGCGATGGACGCGCGGTGAGCTCGGTGTTGGAGAGCTGGCCGGCTACGCCGGCCAGTACCGCTTCATCGAGGCAAGCCTGCCATCCTGGCTGGACTCGATCCAGAGTTCGTGCGCAGAGCTCCGCTGTTCGCGAGCTCGTGCAGCGCAACCTCGACGACGAGGTCGGCGGGCCGGCCACTCACGTGGAGCTGTTCGATCGTTTCGCGGCGGCCGTCGGTGCGCCGGGCCCCGGGGACAGCACCATCGGGCCCGCGACCCGCGCGCTTCTCGATGTCCACGCCGACCTGGTGGCGTCGTCGCCGGCCGAAGGCCTGACGGCGGTGCTCGCCTACGAGGTGCAGGCCCCGGAGATCAGCGCGACGAAGGCCGCAGGGCTGCGCGCTCACTACGGGCTCGACGGCGAGGCCGTGGCGTTCTGGGACACCCATGCGGCGATGGAGGACGACCACGCCCAGTGGACCCTTGACGCGGTGGTGCAGGCAGGAGGCGATCCCGCGCTGGTGGCGACAGCGGCTCGGCGGGCTGCCGATGCGTGGTGGTCCTTCCTGGACGAACGCGAGGCCGCCGCCTCCTCCTGAACGCGCGCGGCGCCGCGCGCCAGCTGACGACTGAGCCGCGTCTACGGCCGCACCGTGGTGACCGGTTGGGCGGACGTGGAATCGACACCGCTTGCAGTGCTCGCTGTCTGCGGTGGAGTGGCGCCGACTCCCGGGGGGCGTTCGAGAAATGCGTTCCACCCCTGGGCGCCGAGCTCGAACCCGCCGATCCCGAGCGCGGCGAGGCTGCACGTGGCAGCCACGGCGAACATCGCGCGGCGCGCACGGAGGCGGCGGCGCTTGGTGACCGCGTACCGCTTCGCGCTGCGGTTGGCCATCAGTTGTCGCTCGGCTGCTGGATGAACGCGGCCGCGCCCTTGCCCGCGAGCTCACGCGCGAGTGGCACGTACCCGGCCGCGAAGAGGGCGATGAGCGCCACCGCGAGGATGACCCGCAGCGCGCGGCGGTCGCCGCTCTTGCGCGTGGCGCGCCACCACCGCCGCACCGCCGGCATCCGCAGGATCGCCAGGGGGACGCTGACCGCGACCGCGGCGAGGAAGAAGGAGCTGAACCCGAACAGGAACGCCAGGTGGATGAGGACTGTGATCCACACCACGTAGGTGAGCCGCTGCACCGACTTCCAGTGGCCGCCGAGCCAGCGCTGGGCGCGCCGGTTGGCGGTCAGCACCAGGGGGATGAGCAATGCGACGGACAGCGTGCCGGCGACGAGGAAGGTGTGCCCTCCGAGGCGGGCGGCGACCCCACCGGGAAACGTGTTGCCGGTGGCGATGGCGGCGAGGGCCAGGTCGGTGCCGGCCACGAAGAACATGGCGATGCCGTAGTCACGGCGGAGCACCAGGTGCCACCGCCACCCGGTCATCGTGTGCACGGGCGTGACGCTGAGCATCATCACGAAGATCAGAAAGGAGGAGGTACCGAGCACGTCGGCGGTCGATGCGGAGATGTTGGCGATCGCATCCGCCTGTCCCCGCACCGCCGCGATGAGCTCGGGCGCCATGAACACGAACGGCACCGCGAGAAGCGCGCGGAAGGCCCCCAGCGCAGCCGCCCGCCGATCCACCCGGAGCGACAGCGCGCGCCGGCGGCGAGCGGTCACCGAAGCGGCCGCGGCCGCCTGAGGGACGGCGAGATCGTCGAACGCGGGGGCTGATTGCGACATGGATGCGACGCGCCAGTGTAATCGACGCGGCACTGCCACCCATTGCCCAAACGTCAAGGCGGGCTTGGAGTTTCCTCCACGCACGCTGTCATCCGCCGCCTCGTCTTGACGGGCGACGGGAGTCAGGCGGCGGCGGAGAACCCGGCGCTGGCGGTCAGGTGGTCGAGGAACATCGTCGCCGCGCCGGGGAGCTCCTGCTCACTGCGCGTCACGATGTGCCACGCGCGGTGCAGCGGCATCCCGGCTCCTTCGATCACCACCAGCCGACCACTGGCCAGCTCGGACTCGACCGCGTCGCGCGCCACCAGCGTCACCCCGAGCCCCACCGCGGCAGCCTCGCGCACCGCGCCGTTGGACCCGAGCGTCAGCGTCGTGGGGGAGATGCCCCGGCCGGCGAGGTACTGCTCGACGGTGGCTCGCGTTCCCGACCCCGGCTCGCGCAGCAGCCAGGTGTACGAGGCCAGGCGCCTCGAGGCCACGGCGAGGTCGGGCGCGGCGACGATGACGAGCTCGTATGGTCGCAACCCGCGGGTGCGAAGCCCCGGCCGCGTCGGTGGCCGGCCGGCCACCACCAGGTCGACCTCGTGCGACTCCAGCCGCTCCCACACCTGGCCGCGGTTGGTGACCTCGAGGCTCACCTCCGCGTCGGGGTGCGAAGCCCGGAACCCCGCGATCGCCGCCGGCAGGATGAACTCCCCGGCGGTGGTCACCGCCCCCAAGCGCACCCGCGCGAGGGCGCCCGCGGCCTGGGTGGCGACCGCGGCCTCGTCCAGCATGCCGGCGACGCGGCGCGCATAGGCAGCCAGGACCACGCCGGACTCGGTCAGGCGCAGGCCCCGCCCGGCTCGCGCCACGAGCGGCACACCCAGCTCGTGCTGCAGCGAGGCGATCACTGCCGAGACGGCCGGCTGGCTGATGAAGAGCCGCTCGGCCGCCGCCTTGACGGAGCCGCTGCGAGCCAGTTCGAGAAACGTTGCCAGCTGTCGCAGAGTCATAAGCTCAGGATAATCGATATTAAGTCTAATTTCAATTGACACTGAAGTGTCGCTGCCCCAGGCTAAGTCGCGGCGATGCAGGGAAGCTCGCGCCGACACAGGAGTGACCAATGACTGTCCTCGACACCGAGGTCGACCACGCCGCCCCGGCAACCGACCGCTGGGCGTCCGGCGTCATCCCCTACAAGCAGATGGGCTACTGGGAGCCGGACTACGAGCCCAAGCCCACCGACATCCTCTGCGCGTTCCGCATCACCCCGCAGGAGGGCGTCGACCCGGAGGAGGCCGCGGCGGCAGTCGCCGGCGAATCCTCGACGGCGACGTGGACGGTGGTGTGGACCGACCGTCTCACCGCGCACGAGCACTACCAGGCCAAGGCGTACCGCTGCGACCCGGTGGCCGGGCACGCCGGGCCAGTACATCGCTCTCATCGCGTACGACATCGACCTCTTCGAGGAGGGGTCGATCGCCAACCTCACGTCGTCGATCATCGGCAACGTCTTCGGGTTCAAGGCGCTCAAGGCGCTGCGCCTCGAGGACATGCGCATCCCGCCGCACTACGTCAAGACGTTCCAGGGGCCGCCCCACGGCATCGTCATGGAGCGCGAGTACCTCAACAAGTACGGCCGCCCGCTGCTGGGCGCGACAACCAAGCCCAAGCTCGGCCTGTCAGCGCGCAACTACGGCCGGGTGGTCTACGAGGCGCTGCGCGGCGGACTCGACTTCACCAAGGACGACGAGAACATCAACAGCCAGCCCTTCATGCGCTGGCGCGACCGCTACCTCGCCTCGATGGAGGCGGTCAACAAGGCGCAGGCGGCGACGGGCGAGGTCAAGGGCCACTACCTCAACGTCACCGCCGCCGACATGGAGGGCATGTACGAGCGCGCCGACTTCGCCAAACAGCTGGGCAGCGTCATCGTGATGATGGACCTCACCGTCGGCTACACGGCCATGACCTCGATGTCCAAGTGGGCGCGGCGCAACGGCGTCATCCTCCACCTGCACCGCGCCGGCCACGGCACGTACACCCGGCAGAAGACCCACGGGGTGAGCTTCCGGGTGATCGCCAAGTGGTGCCGGCTGCTCGGCGTCGACCACGTCCACGCGGGCACCGTGGTGGGCAAGCTCGAGGGCGACCCCAACATGATCCGCGGCTACTACGACACCCTGCGCCAGGGATACACGCAGGCGGACCCGCTCAAGGGCCTCTACTTCGACCAGGACTGGGTGTCGATGCCCGGCGTCATGCCGGTCGCGTCGGGCGGCATCCACGCCGGCCAGATGCACCAGCTCCTCGACTACCTCGGCGAGGACTGCGTCCTGCAGTTCGGCGGCGGCACCATCGGCCATCCGATGGGCATCGCCGCGGGCGCGACCGCGAACCGCGTGGCGCTCGAGGTGATGGTGCAGGCGCGCAACGAGGGCCGCGACTACGTCAACGAGGGCCCGGAGATCCTTCGCGGCGCCGCACGCTGGAGCCCCGAGCTCCGTGCCGCGCTCGATGTCTGGGGCGAGATCAGCTTCAACTACGAGTCCACCGACACCCCCGACGTGGTGGCGACGCCGACGCGGGCGTGAGGAGAGAGATGCACATGCGCATCACCCAGGGGACCTTCTCCTACCTTCCCGACCTCACCGACGAGCAGATCACCGCCCAGGTGCGCTACTGCCTCGACAACGGCTGGCCGCTCTCCGTGGAGTTCACCGACGACCCGCACCCGCGCAACTTCCTGTGGGAGATGTGGGAGCTGCCCATGTTCGACATGGCCGATGCCTCCGCAATTCTGTACGAGATCAATCGCTGCCGCGAAGCCCATCCGCACCACTACATCCGCCTCAACGCGTACGACCGCACCCTGGGGCGGCAGACGACGGCGCTGAGCTTCATCGTCAACCGCCCCGCGGATGAGCCTGGGTTCCGCCTCGACCGGCAGGAGGCGACCGGATCGCCAGCTGCGCTACACGCTGCACGCCTACGCCACCGAGCGGCCCGAAGGCGAGCGGTACGGCCCCTGATGGCCAGCGACGGCCGGCGTCGGTTCGGCATGAGCGGTGACCCGGCGCCGGCTGTTGCACCCGGCGCTGACAGGCAGGCGCCGGCACAGCCCTCGGAGCCGGTGTGGGACGCCGCTGCCACCGTCGACGTCGGTGCGCAGCTCGCGGAGGCGCGCATCGCCGAGGTGCTGGACGCCCTGGAGAGCGACCTGGTGGCGCTGGAGCCCGTGAAGACGCGCATCCACGAGATCGCCTCGTTGCTGGTCATCGACCGGTTGCGCCACGGTTTCGGGCTCGAATCCGAGCGGCCCTCGCTGCACATGTGCTTCACCGGCAGCCCGGGCACCGGCAAGACCACGGTGGCGCTGCGCATGGCTGAGATCCTCAACCGCCTCGGCTACCTCGCCAAGGGACACCTGGTGACGGTGACGCGCGACGACCTGGTCGGCCAGTACATCGGCCACACCGCGCCCAAGACCCGCGAGGTGCTCAAGCGTGCCATGGGTGGCGTGCTCTTCATCGACGAGGCGTACTACCTGTACAAGCAGGAGAACGAGCGCGACTACGGTGCGGAATCGATCGAAATCCTGCTCCAGGTCATGGAGAACCAGCGCAGCGACGTGGTGGTGATCCTGGCCGGTTACAAGGACCGCATGGACGTGTTCTTCGAAAGCAATCCGGGGATGCAGTCGCGCATCGCCCACCACATCGATTTCCCGGACTACACGCTCGACGAGCTCCTGGCCATCACCAGCAGAATGTTGGAGAGCCAGCACTACACGCTCTCCGACGGCGCCGGTGCGGCCTTCCGTGAGCTCCTGGAGAAGCGCATGTCGATGCCCCGTTTCGCCAACGCGCGCAGCGTGCGCAACGCACTGGAACGGTGCCGCCTGCGCCAGGCCGACCGGCTGGTCGCTGCCGGGGGCACGGTCGGCCGCGACGACCTCATGCGCATCGAGGCGGCGGACGTGCGCAAGAGCCGGCTGCTGGCGGCCACCGCCGGTGACGCACCATGATGTCGGAGAAGCTGATGGGGATCCGCAGGGCGACATGGACCGCCTCCGCCTTGACGGAACGCCCTGTCATCCTCACCATCGCCGGCGACAGCGCGGCCGGGAAGACAACCCTCACCAAGGGGCTGGTCGACGCGCTGGGCACCGACAACGTCACCGCGGTCTGCGCCGACGACTACCACAGCTACGACCGCGAGGAGCGCAAGAGCCTGCCCTTCACGCCGCTGAACCCGACGTGCAACTACATCGACATCATGGAGCAGCACCTGCAGCTCCTCGCCGCGGGTCAGCCGATCCTCAAGCCGAAGTACGACCACCACACCGGCACGTTCGGCCGCCCGGAGTTCATCGAGGCGCGCCGCTTCGTGATCGTCGAGGGCCTGCTGCCCCTGCACACGAAGCTGGCCCAGGCGTGCGCGGACGTGAGCGTCTTCATCGACCCGCCCGAGCCGATCCGGCGCGAGTGGAAGATCGCGCGCGACTGCAGCCAAGCGCGGCTACACGCGCGAGCAGGTGATCGAGGAGCTCGAGCACCGCGAGGGCGAGTTCGCCGAGTTCATCCGTCCCCAGCGCGCCAGCGCTGACATCGTGGTGCGCTTCGGGCCGCTGCACGAGCGAGCCGACGGGGTCTGGCCGCACGGCCACGAGGACGTCGACGGGGAGACCCTCAGCGCCACGCTCCTTCTTCGTCCCACCGTCTCGCATCCCGACCTTTCCAGCGTGCTGACCGACGCCAACCGTGGCGCCATCCACCTCAAGCTGATCCGCGACGAGGACGGCAAGCCCGTCGACGCGCTGCACATCCACGGTCACGCGCCACCAAAGCTGAGCCGCGAGGTGGAGGACGCGATGTGGCGCGGCCTGGGATTCGGCGGCGACACCCTGATGCCCTCGGGCATCGGGTCCATCGACGGCGTCCGCAACGAACCGCTTGCGGTCACCCAGCTGATCCTCGTCTACCACCTGCTACAGCTTGCGGCGGAGCGTCCGTCGTGACCGTGACGTGAGGAAATGGCCTCGCCGTCAACGCACGTGACGTTCGGCGATTCGGTCGACGCCATCAAGACCGCAGCTGAAGAAGGACGGCTGGCCGGGCACGACCTCAAGGGCTTCACGCGGCGGACGGGACGGTTCGGCTACCGCTTCGTGGCACGGTGCCGACGCTGCGGGGGAGAGGTGGTGGTGAGTTGCGGCATCGCCGGAGGCTGGATGGTCACCTCACTCGACTCCATGTGCCCGGGTGCCGACGGCTAGCCACCTCAGTGCAGCTGCAGTGGCTCGCCGGTGCGCCACGCGGTGGTCGACCTGACCCGGCTGAACTTCCAGCCTGAACCGGTGCGCTCCAGCTCGCAGTCGTACCAGCCGCCGCCCTGCCGCTTCACGGTCGTGCCCTCGGAGATGTGGGTGGCGATGTAGTGCGAATGCGTGGTGGCGTGGTCCCCGTCGATGTCGATCGACGGGTCGCCCACCAGGTGGTGTGAGGACGAGCAGCCGGCGAGGATCTTCTCGGAGAGCTCGGGCACCGCCTCGCGCGGCACCGACGCGTCGCCGTGCTGCATCACCCCGTTCTCCGCGTAGCTGTCCTGCAGGCCGGCCCAGTCGCGACGGTCGATGCAGCGCGCGTAGTTCACCAGGCACTCGGCGATCGCCGCGCGATCGACGAGCCAGTGCAGCAGCTGCTCTGGGGTGTCGCCGGACGCCATCCACGGTCCGATGATATGGCGCCGCCCGCGTGCTCTCGGCGCCCTCGCGTATCCTCGGGCGGTGGACATGCAGTACCGCCGCCTGGGCCGCTCGGGCCTCAAGGTGAGCGTGCTCTCGTTCGGCTCGTGGGTCAGCTTCGGCCCGCAGCTGGCCGGGCAGACCGCGCGCGACTGCCTGGCCGCGGCGTACGACGGCGGGGTCAACTTCTTCGACAACGCCGAGGTGTACGCCGGCGGTCGGTCCGAGGAGATCATGGGCGAGGCGATCCGCGAGCTCGGCTGGCCGCGGCACACCTACGTCATCTCGAGCAAGTTCTTCTGGGGCATCGACGACTCGGTCAACACCAGGAACACGCTGAATCGCAAGTACCTGCTCCACGCCATCGACGGCTCGCTGCGGCGGCTGGGCCTCGACTTCCTCGACCTCATCTTCTGCCACCGCCCCGACCCGGAGACGCCGGTCGCCGAGACGGTGTGGGCGATGCACGACATCATCGAGTCCGGCCGCGCGCTGTACTGGGGCACGTCGGAGTGGAGCGCGGACGCGATCCGCGAGGCCTGGCAGGTCGCCGAGCGCGACCACCTGCACCGGCCGGTGATGGAGCAGCCCGAGTACAACCTCTTCAACCGCACCAAGGTGGAGGAGGAGTTCGAGCCGCTGTACTCCGAGATCGGGCTCGGCCTCACCACCTGGCGCCCGCTGGCCTCGGGCCTGCTGAGCGGCAAGTACCTCGACGGCGTCCCCGAGGGCAGCCGCGCGACGCTGCCCGGCTACGGCTGGCTGCGCGACCAGCTCACCGACCCCGACGCCAACCGGCGCGTCCGCGCGCTCAAGGAGGTGGCCGACGAGCTCGGCGTGTCGCTGGCGCAGCTGTCGATCGCCTGGTGCGCGTCCAACCCCCACGTGTCGACGGTGATCACCGGCGCCAGCCGCGTCGAGCAGGTTCGCGAGAACCTCGGCGCGCTGGACGCGCTCGCCCGGCTCACCCCGGCGGTGCGCGCCCGGATCGACGCCATCTTCGACTGAGCGGCGCCGCTCCGAGCGCCTGCCATACTTGGTGCGCCGCCGTCACCCGCCACCGAGGTCCTCCGTGCCGGTCATCGACCCCTGCGACAACTGCGGGACGCCGACGCCGATCTACCGGCTGTCCGCGGTGATCCTCGACGGCCACATGGCGCGCGTCTGCCCGCGCTGCGTGGCCACCGAGCAGGCCCGCATCGAGATCCCGTACTCGCCGCGCACCGACCAGGGCGCCATCCAGCCGAGCACGAGCCGCGACGCTTGGTAGCGACGACGCAGACGTTCGCCGCCCGGCTCGCCGTCGGCGGTGGCCGGCACCGGCTCGATGCTCTGCCTCGGGCTCGACCCCGACGGCATGGCCGACGCGGCCGCGGCGGAGCGGCAGTGCCTGCAGCTGCTCGACGCCGCGCTCGACAGCGTCTGCGCGGTCAAGCCCAACCTCGCCTTCTTCGAGCAGTTCGGCAGCGCCGGCTACGCGGTGCTGGAGCGGCTGCGGGCCGCGGTGCCGGGCGACCGGCTCCTCATCCTCGACGGCAAGCGCGGCGACATGGCCAACACCAGCGCGGCGTACGCGCGCGGCGCTCTTCGACGTGCTCGGCGCCGACGCGATCACCGTCAACCCGCTGCTGGGCGGCGACGCCGTGGCGCCGTTCCTCGACCGACCCGGCCGGGGCGTGTTCATCCTGGCGCGCACCAGCAACCCCGGCGCCGCCGACTTCCTCGAGGCGCCGGCGGGCGCGGACGGCACCCCGCTGTACCAGCGCATCGTCACCGCAGGCGCAGGGCTGGGACCGCGGCGGCGGCGCCATCGGCTTCGTGGTCGGCGCGACCGCGCCGCACGCGGTCGCGGAGGTGCGCCGGCTGGCGCCGCGCGCGCCGCTGCTGCTCCCCGGCGTCGGCGCCCAGGGCGGCGCGCTGGAGGAGACCGTGGCCGCCGCGCTCGACGCCGACGGGGCGGGCGCGATCGTCGCCGTGAGCCGCGGCATCGCCGCCGCGGCGGATCCCGCCGCGGCCGCGCGCGAGTACCGCGACCGCATCGCCGCGGTGCGCGCAGCGGCGCTGAGCGGTGGCCCGGGTCGCCGTCGTCGAGGACGGCCGCCACGTCGCCCACGCGTGGCCCGGCCACCCCGAGCGACCCGACCGCGTCGAGGCGATCCGCGCCCACCTGGCGGCGACGCCGGCGGCTGCGCGACCTGCCCCGCCTCGGCCGCCGCGCCCGTCGACGACGACGCTCTCCTGCGCGTCCACGACGCCGCGCACCTCGCGCGCGTCGCCGCGCTGTGCGCCGCCGGCGGCGGCCACTTCGACGCCGACACGTACGCCACCGCGGCGTCGGACGTCGCGGCGCGCGTCGCCGCGGGCGGAGCGGTGCGCGCGGTCGAGGCGGTGGTGTCCGGGGAGTTCGACGCCGCGTTCGCGGTGCTGCGCCCGCCCGGTCACCACGCCACGGCGAGCCGGGCGATGGGCTTCTGCCTGTACAACAACGTCGCCGTCGCGGTGGCCCACGCGCGCGCCGGCGCTCGGCGTCGGGCGCGTCGCCATCGTCGACATCGACGTCCACCACGGCAACGGCAGCGAGGCGACGTTCTGGAACGACCCGCGACGTGCTCTACACGTCGCTGCACCAGTACCCCTTCTACCCGGGCACCGGCGCGGCCGACGACCGCGGCGGTCCGCAGGCGCAGGGCCTCACCGTCAACGTGCCGCTGCCCGGCGGGCACGTCGGCAGCGACGTGGCTCGAGCAGTTCGACCGCGCCGTGCTGCCCGGCGCTGCGCGCGTTCGAGCCCGAGCTGGTGGTGGTCAGCTGCGGCTTCGACGCGCACCGCGACGACCCGCTCGCCGAGCTGCTGCTCGACACGCAGACGTACGCGGCAGTGGCGGAACGGCTGGTGGCGCTGCGGCGCGCTGCCGTCGAGCGCCGCGCACGGCGTGGGTCCTCGAGGGTGGCTACGACCTCGACGCGCTGACCGCGTCGACGCAGGCGGTGCTCGACGTGCTCGTCGCGGCGTGACCGCGGTGCGCTACGGTGCGGCGGCCATGCGGACTCGATGGATCGTCGTCGCCGTCGCCACCGTTCCTGCTCGCGGCCTGCGGTGACAGCGCGTCGCCGACCGGGGTCGCCACCAACCCGCCCGTGTCCGGCGGTGGCTCGCCCGGGCGCCAGCACCACGCCGTCGCACGCCGCCGCCTCGGGCGTGCGCACGGTGCTCAGCCCGCTGGGCCTCAACATCCGCCAGAGCGCCGCGGTGACCTCGACACGGCTCGGCACCGCCGCCCAGGGCGCGGTGCTCCAGGTGGTCGGCCACACCGACCAGAACGGCGGCTGGTACCAGGTGCAGGGCCAGACGGTGAGCGGCTGGATCACCGCCGACCCGACGCTCACCGCCGCCGGGCAGTTCACCCAGTACCAGTCGCAGGATCGCCAGTTCAGCGCGCTACTACCCGCAGAACTGGACCTTCGCGGAGAGCACCACCAACGTGATCTTCCACCCGGTCGAGCGGCGACCAGACCATCGTGGCGCGCAACGCGCGCCCACGTCGCCGACTTCGGTGCCGCCGGGGGCGCGGGGTTCAACGCCACCGGCCAGGAGACGGTCGTGGTGTGCGGGGTCACCGCCGACCTCAACGAGTACACCCACGTCGGCACCCCGCCGTCCACGCCCGCGCCGGGGACCGCCGGTCCGCTGGCGCTGCTCGCCCAGATCCGCCTGCGCCTGGACGCGACCCACGCGCTCGCGCTCGACTTCAACTACAACAGCGCCGCCGACCTCGACGTCTTCAGCGCCTTCTACAACTCGATGACGTTCCCGTTCCCGCAGTGCCAGCTCCCGGCCGCGAGCCCCTCACCGACCTGAGCGGCTCAGACGATCTGCTGACCGATGCCGTGCGTCAGCAGGGTGCTGTGCGCGGCTGACATGCCGAGCGCGCTGATCACCAGCATGGCGGCGTAGGCGAGGCCGATCGCGAACCGCACGTGCGGTGCCAGCGGCGGCGGCTCCTGGCCGGCGCGGGCGCGGCGGAACCGGCCCACGGTGCTGAAGATCCCGAACAGCAGGATGATCACCAGGAACGGGTTGAGCGCCGCGCCGGTGGCCGCGTAGCCGGCGATGAGCAGCAGGATGACGCCGATGCCGGCGACGTTGGCCCACTTCGACACGGCGCTGGCCACCCGGCCGCCGTCCAGCGGCGACATGGGGATGAGGTTGAAGAGGTTGATCAGGCAGCCCCAGTAGGCGAGCGCCAGGAACAGGTAGCGCGTGTTGCCCTCGGGCAGCGACAGCGCGAACAGGTAGCAGAGCAGCGCCGCGGCGGTGCCCACCACCGGGCCGCCGATGGCGACGATCGCCTCCTGGCGAGCGTCGCGGAAGCCCTTGGTGGTGACCACGGCGCCGAACCCGAAGAGGAAGAACGGTGCGGAGACCGGGAGGTGCTGGGCGCGCGCGAAGAGCATGTGGCCGCTCTCGTGCACGGCGATCAGCAGCAGCGCGCCGAGCCCGAACTGCCAGCCGAAGAGGCCGATGTAGATGAGCAGGGACAGCCCGAAGCTGATGAAGGTGCCGCCCAGCTTGCCGAACTTGAGCAGCACGAACCCGTACTTGAAGAGCGCGGCCAGGGCCGCGACGACGCCGCCGGCGAGCCCACCCCGCCGCTGCTGCGTCCGCGCCGGGCCTGGTGGATGGACGACGGCGCCAGCGGTGCGCGGCGTGCTGCCCTCTGCGTGCCAGCTGTAGCCGTCACCGCTCGGCACCAGGGCGGGCGGCGGCGGGGGAGGGGGGGCCGACGGCGGCACCCAGCCGCTGCTGTCAGCCGAGTTCTCGGGCGCAAGCGGGTCGGCCATGAGGTCATCATCGCACCGCCTCGCGCAGCGACCGACGTATTGGCGACCGCGTGCCTGCGACCGCGATCAGCGAATGGCGACGAGGACGCGGTCGGCGAGGTGCTGCCAGATGGTGCCCGCCTCGGTGAACCCCGCCTGGTGCAGCGCCTCGATGTGCGCGGCGAGGTCGGCCTGGTGCTCGTGGTCGGGGTGGTCGTGGTGACGGCGGCTGCGCTCGGCGACCTCGGCGGCGAGGCCCGGCTCCGCTCGACCGCGGCCCACCACTCCTCCCACGACTCAGCGCCGCCCGGGCGGTTCGTGGCGCTCGCGGATCGACCGTGCCGCGCCGGCGAGGCGGGGCAGATCGGGTGGAAACTCCATGCGGTCGCCGTTGACGAACACGCCGCCCGGCGGCGAGGACCGTGCCGAGGTGCCGGTACAGCGCGGACAGGGCGGTGGGCTGCAGCCAGTGCAGCGCGGTGGTGGAGACCGCCGCGTCAGGCCGCCAGTCGGCGCCCACGCTCCACCGCGAGCGGAGGTCGGCGTCGAGCCAGCGCAGGCGGCCGCCGTGGTCGCCGAGCGCGTTGCGCCCGATGGCGAGGAGCACCGGGTCCATGTCGATCGCGGTGACGCGCGCGCCCGGGAAGCCGGTCGAGGATGCGGCGCGACGAGCGAGCCCGGCCCGCTGCCGAGGTCGACGACGGACGGGGAGTCGCCGCAGAGCGCCTCGACGGCGTCGATGATCACCGTGAAGCGCTCCTCGCGGTCGGGCATGTACGACGCCCTGCTGCGCCTCCCAGCGGTCGAGCCAGCGCTGCCAGTCGGTGGCCGGCGTGGTGGTGGTCACGCGCTGATTGTCAGAGAATACCGCGTGCCGGCAGACGCTCGCGCGGTGCGTGTGACAGTATTTGCTCCCCCATGCCCGCGACCCACGTGATCGGACTGCTCCTCGGGGCCGAGGAGGACTGGCCGGTGGCGTTCGAGTCGCTGCTGGACCGCGTCGCCCCCGCGGTGGTGGCGGACGGCGCCACCCATCGGTTCAGCACCGAGCGGGTGACCATCGAGCCGTTCAACCTGCGTGCGGAGCCGCGCTACTCGCTGATCATCGACCGGCTCGCCTGGTGGTACCACCTGCCGCGGGAGTGGCTCAAGAAGGTGGCGCTGATGAACAGCGTCCACCTGCTCAACAACCCGTTCACGTTCCAGTCGATGGAGAAGCACGCCGCCTACTGCGCGATGATGCGGCTCGGCCTGCGCGTGCCGGAGACCTGGATGGTGCCCAACAAGGTGCCGCCCGACAACCCGCGCTTCGCCACCACCGCGCAGCGCTACCTGCGCCACTTCGACCTCGAGGCCGTCGCCACCCAGGTGGGCATGCCGCTGTACATGAAGCCGTTCGACGGCGGCGCCTGGGTCGGGGTGACGCGCATCGAGGACAGCGCCACGCTGCACCGCGCCTACGACGAGTCCGCCGAGCGGCTCATGCACCTGCAGGCGGCGGTGGAGGACTTCGACGTCTTCTCCCGCAGCCTCGGCATCGGCGCCGAGACCATGGTGATGCGCTTCAACCCGTCGCGGCCGATGCACTCGCGCTACTCGGTGGCGCACAACTTCCTCAGCGACGAGGTCGGCGACGAGGTGGTGACCATCGCGCGCCTGGTCAACGCCTTCTTCCGCTGGGAGCTGAACAGCTGCGAGACCCTCGTCAAGGACGGCGTCGTCTATCCCATCGACTACGCCAACGCCACCCCCGACCTGGCGGTGACCAGCCTGCACTACTACTTCCCGTGGGCGATCCGGACGCTGCTGAAGTGGTCGATCTTCTGCTGCGTCACCGGGCGCCGCCCCACCGTCGACCTCGACACACAGAGCTACTTCGCCGTCGCCGACAACGACGACCTCGACTACGCGCAGAAGCTGCGCGAGTACCGGCGCCTCGCCGACAGCCAGCTCGAGGTCGAGCGCTACACGGAGTTCTGCGCGCGCCACCTCGCCCACGTCGACGAGGTCAGCGTCGACTGGGTCGAGAGCGCGGACTTCGACCGCCTCCTGGTCGACACCGTCGTCTCCACGTACCCCGAGCACGAGCGCGAGATGTTCCTCGCCCATTTCCGCGGGCTGCTCCAGCTCTGGGCTCACGACCAGCGCGTGGCGGCGTCGGCGTAGCGTGCCGATCCACTTCGCGTCCAGCCCCGGCCCCAGCCTCGGCGTCGAGATGGAGCTGGCGATCATCGACCCGGAGTCGCGCGAGCTCGTCAAGGGCGCCCACGAGCTGCTCATCGAGATGGGGGAGGGGCACAGCGACGGCGTGCACCCCAAGGCCAAGGCCGAGCTGCTGCAGTCGACGATCGAGATCATCACCGGGATCTGCCAGAACGTCGCCGAGGCCCGCGCCGACCTCGCCGCCACGCTCGCCGAGGTCACCGAGTACACCGCGCGCCGCGACCTGCTGCTGATGTGCGCGGGCACGCACCCGTTCAGCGACCCGGTGCACCAGGAGATCACCCCCAACGACCGCTACCGCCGCCTCGTCGAGGAGATGCAGTGGCCGGCGCGGCAGATGCAGATCTTCGGCATCCACGTGCACGTCGGCGTGCGCAGCGGCGGAGAAGGCGATCGCCATGGTCAACGCGCTCTCCGCGTACATCCCGCACTTCCTGGCGCTGAGCGCGTCGAGCCCGTACTGGATGGGCCAGGACACCGGGCTGGCGTCGACGCGCTCCAAGGTGTTCGAGGGCCTGCCCACCGCCGGGCCGCCGTGGCAGCTGTCCGGCTGGGCGCAGTTCGAGCGCTTCATGGACACGCTGATCGCCGCGCGCGACCATCGCCACCATCCGCGAGGTGTGGTGGGACATCCGCCCCCACCCCGGGTTCGGCACCGTCGAGCTGCGCATCTGCGACGGCCTCCCCACGCTGCGCGAGGTCGCCGTGGTGGCGGCGCTGAGCCAGTGCCTGGTGCACCGCTTCGACATGCTGCTCGACCGCGGCTACACGCTGCCCATCCCCAAGGCGTGGGTGGTGCGCGAGAACAAGTGGCGGGCGGCCCGCCACGGCATCGACGGCTCGATCATCGTCGACGACGAGGGCACCACGGTGCCGATGCGCGACGCCATCGCCGAGCTCGTCGAGGAGCTGAGCCCGATCGCGCGGCGGCTCGGCTGCCACGCCGAGGTGCAGGACGCCCTGGCGATCCTCGAGCGCGGCCCGAGCTACCTCCGCCAGCGCGAGGTCGTGGCCGACGGCGGCACGCCTTCTCGACGTCGTCGACAGCCTCGTCGCGGAGCTGCGCAACGAGGACGGGCCGCTGCCGCGCCGCGCGCCGGTGGCGCAGGCGCCGACGCTCAGCCCGCGTAGATCTGCAGCTCGCCGGCGAAGCGGTCGGCGATCTCGATGCAGGACGCGAGCTCGGGGTGGCGGACCATCACCCAGCCGTCGGAGAGCAGCGTCTGGCGCCAGTCACGCCGGTGCGCGCCGACGGGCAGGAGGTCGACCGCGGTCACCCATTCACCGAACTCGTTGAGCAGCCGTCCCAGCCCCTCGACGGCGCGGATCTGTCCCTGGCCCTGCGCTCGCTTGCACACCGACGCCGCGTTGTAGCTGCGCACCACCGGCTCGCGTGAACTCGCCGAGCACCACCGCCTCCGCCCAGCGCGTGAAGAGGTCGCTGTCGCACGTGTAGTTCATGACGTCGACGGTGCGCGCGCCCGGCGGCCGCGCGCCGATCTCGCCGAACACCACCTCGCCGTCCGCCTTGCGGTACCACTCCATGTGCGTGAAGCCGTCGCGGAAGCCGAGCGCGTCGAGCACCGCGTGGCCCATGGCCCGTCCGCCGGCGAGGTGGTCGACGCCGGGGTCGCGCAGCGCCAGCGTGATCGGGCTGATCCACTCCAGCGAGCGCGCGATCAGCGGCCGCGGGCGGTACCAGCGAGATGTTCTCGTACAGCACGCGTCCGCCCGCGCAGATGGTGTCGAAGGTGAACTCCTCGCCGTCGACGAACTCCTCGACGCTCACCTCGGCGACGCCGACGCAGGTGCGGGCAGCACCGCCTCGAGCTCGCGCTGCGTCGTCGACCCGGTGGGTGTGCGCCGAGCCCGCGCCGGCGATCGGCTTGACGATGATCGGGAAGCCGATGCGTGCGCGCGGCCTCGCGGACGCCGGCCGCGGTGGTCGCGCTGTGGTGGCGCGGGGTGCGGATGCCGGCGGCGTCGAGCACCCGCTTCATCTCCTCCTTGTCGCGGAAGGGGATGGTCTGCGCCACGCGTCATGCCCGGCACGCCGAGCAGCTCGCGCAGCCGCGCGGCGAGCACCATGGTCGGCTCCCACAGCGACTCGACCTGGTCGATGCGCGACGTGGCGCGCGTGCCCGGCGACGGCGTCGACGATGCCCTGCTCGTCGCCGAACGACGGCACCTGCCAGTAGGCGGCGAGGTTGTCGCGCGCCATCTGCGGCAGGGCGTCGACGGGCTGGTCGCCGACGCCGACCACCCGCGCGCCCGTCGACGGCCAGCCCGCGGACGAAGAACGGCATCTCCGCGGGGTAGCCGGGCGAGATCATCAGGACGGTGCGCATGTGGTCAGCCCGTCATCTCGACGCGGGCGACCTCGACCACCCGGCGCAGGGCCGCGGCGACGACCGTCGGTCTCGCGGTGGCGCAGGATGACGTAGCCCTCGCCCTCGTAGCCCTCGCTGCGCGGCTGGCCCTCCCTGGGCAGCCGCGCCTCGACGACCAGCTCGCCGAGCTCGCGCTGCAGGACGTCGAGCCCGTGCACACCGCGCACCACACCCTGCCCCTGGCCGCGCAGGTAGGCGGCGCCGACCGCGTGGCGGCGCTCCGGGGGGTCGAACTCCCCGAAGATCTCGAGCCGCGCCCAGGCCGCGTACATGTCGGTGTCGTGCGCGTACGAGAGCAGCGAGGTGAACTGCGCGCCCGGGGGCCGCGCCGCCACCTCGGACAGCGCGATGCGGCCCCCGCGTGAGCCGGAACCACTCCATGTGGGTGAAGCCGGTGCCCATGCCGAGCGCGCGCAGGCCGCGCGCCGCGCCGTCGCGGATGGCGTCGTACTCCGGTCCGTCGATGGCAGCGCGGCAGCAGCACGGCCCACTGCATCCACGGGTTCTCCAGCACCTCGAGCGGCGTGGGCAGGTACGACGAGATCGAGTGCCAGACGACGTGACCGTCGATCGCCACGCTGTCGAAGCTGTGCTCGGCGCCGCTGACCAGCTCCTCGAGGAGAGCAGGCGCTGACGGCGTGGGCGGGTCGACGCGCAGCCAGGCGTCGAGCTGGCCGACGCTGTCGAGGCGGAACGTGCTTCGCGCCCCGGCCCCGGCGGGCGGCTTGACGACGACGGGCAGGCCGAGCGCGCCGGCGATGGACGACGCCTCCGCGGCGGAGCTGGCGACACCGTGCCGGGCGCAGGGCACGCCGTGGGCGGCGAAGACGTCCTTCATCCGCGACTTGTCGCGGAAGTTGCGCGCCACGGCCGCGCCCATGCCGGGGATGCCGAGCGCGTCGCGCACCTCGCCAAGCGGGACCTGCAGCTGCTCGAGCATGCCGATCAGCGAGTCCACGCCGCCGAAGCGGCCGGCCAGCGCGCGGGTGGCGTCGGCGATCTGCTGCGCGTCGGTTCCGTCGTCGATGCGCCAGTGGGCGGCGAGCTTATCGCGCACCTCGAGCGGGAGGTTCTCCTCCGGGTCCTGGCTGACCAGCCGCGAGCTGCACGCCTGGCAGCGATGCCGCGGCGTCGATGAAGCGGACCGTGGCCTCGAGCAGGAACGGGGCGACGAACACGGCTGTCGGCACGCGCGGAGTCTAGGCGGCGCGGCCACCGCCTTCCGCGGGTCTGATGACCGCGCCGGTAGGATCGGCGCAGTGAACGTCATCTTCGTCGAGCCGGCATTCCCGCCCAACCAGCGCGAGTTCGTCCGCGGCCTCGCCGAGGTGGGCGCGACCGTGATCGGCATCGGCGAGCGCCCTCTCGACCACCTCGACCCGGACCTGCGGGGATGGATGCTGCACTACCACCAGGTCGGCAACGTCACCGACGTCGGCGCCATGACGGACGCCGTGCGCTGGGTGCAGGAGCGGCTCTGGGTGGACCGCCTCGAGGCGGTGGTCGAGGCGCACACCCTGCCCGCGGCGCAGGTGCGCGAGAACTGCACCATCCCGGGGACGTCGGTGCGCACCGCCTGGCTGTGCCGCGACAAGCCGTCGATGAAGGAGGTGCTGCGCCAGGCCGGGGTGCCCACCGCGGCCTCGACCGCCGCGCACACCGCGAGCGAGGTGCGCGACTTCGCCGCCACCGTCGGCTACCCGCTGATCCTCAAGCCGCGCGCCGCGGCGGGCGCGTCGGGGACCGTGCGGGTCGACAGCACAGCCGAGCTGGACGCCGCGCTCGCCGGTTTCGGCGGCGCCGAACTCGATCGCCGTCGAGGAGTTCGTCGAGGGCCACGAGGGCTTCTACGACACCCTCTCCATCAGCGGCGAGCCGGTGTACGACTTCGTCACCCACTACTTCCCCAACGTGCTCGACGCGATGCGGACGCGCTGGATCAGCCCGCAGTTCGTCGCCACCAACCGCGTCGACACCGTGCCCGACTACGCCGAGGTTCGCGACATGGGCCGCCGGGTTGCCACCGCGCTCGGGATCGGCACCTCGGCCGACGCACATGGAGTGGTTCTTCGGTCCCAAGGGGCTGCGTTTCAGCGAGATCGGCTGCCGTCCTCCCGGCGTGCGCGCCTGGGACCTCTACGCCGCCGGGCAACGACATCGACATCTACCGCGAGTGGGCCAACGCGATCGTCCACGGCGCCGTCGACCGGCCCCTGTCGCGCCGCCGCGCGGCGGGCATCGTCGCGCTCCGCCCCGATCGCGACGGGCAGATCACCGGGCTACGAGGGGGTCGACGAGGTGCAGCGCCGGTTCGGCGAGCACATCCTCGACGTGCACCTGCCCGAGCCCGGCACCCCGACGCAGCCGGTCGAGGCCGGCTACATGGCCAACGCGTGGGTGCGGATGGTGCACCCCGACTACGACGCGCTGCGCGGCATGCTCGACGCGGTGGGGCAGACGCTGAAAGTCCGCGCCTCGTGAGCGTCAGCGTCCTGCTCGGGCCCGTCGGCGCATGGCACCGCGGCGGCCGACGAGCTGGCCGCACTGGGGGTCGACGGCCCGATCGCGCTGGTCACCGCGGGGTGGGAGGAGGGCGAGCGCAACGACGCCGACCTCGACCGCACCCTCGGCGGCGGCACGCGCAACCTCGGCCTGTTCGGCCGCCGCCTCGACATCCTCGAGATGGACCCGGAGTACGCCGACGAGTTCCGTCGCGTGCGCGTGCTCCTCACGCAGCTGCGCGAGGTGTACCTCGTGCAGCTCCGCCACGCGCTGCGCGGCGTCGACGCGGTCCGTCAGCACGACGCCGCGGCGCGCCGCCTCTCCGGCGTGCAGCTGGACGAGGCGATCGAGACCGTGCGCGCGCTCGACGAGCGCCACGCGGCGCGGCGCGACGCGCTGCTCGGCGAGTTCTACGCGTCCTACCCGCCGCACGAACGTCCCGTCATCGCGGCACATCGCGATGAGGTTGCGGCGCGTGGTCGCGGAGTGTGCCGCCGTGGTGATCGCGGGCGGGCACGTCGGCGTGCTCACCGACTGCCTGCACGTGTGCAACGTCGGCGCGCTGCTCGGCGACCGTCCGGTGGTGGCCTGGTCGTCGGGGGCGATGGCCATCGCCGAGCGGGTGATGCTCGTCGACGACCACGACCTGGCGGGCCGCCCCGACGAGGTGCTCGGCGCCGGGATCGGGGTGGTGCGCGGCGTCGTTCCGCTGCCCGCTGCGGCGAGCCGGCTGCGCATCGACGACCGCAACCACCTCGCCCTGCTGGCGCGCCGGCTGGCGCCGCGGGCCTGCGTGCTGCTCGACGAGGGCGACCGCGTCGCCTTCGACGCGGACGGCGCCCCCGACCTCAGCGCGGCGCGCGTGGTGGCGCCGGACGGCACGGTGCGCTCTGCCGCGGAGGCGGCGTGACCACGACGTCATCGAAGGCGCCGCGGCAGCGGGCGCTGACCCGGCTGCGCGCGGAGGGCGTGAAGCCCGCGGCCGATCGACCGCCTCCTCGCCGAGAACCGGGTGCCGCTCGTCGAGGGCTCGGCGTGCACGTTCCTCTTCCGCGGCGAGGCGGACGACGTTGCCGTGGAGCACGCCATCACCGGGCTGCCCGCGCCGCTGCCGCTGCAAGCGGCTGCGCCGCAGCGACCTGTGGTTCGCCACCATCGAGCTGCCCGCCGGGTCGCGCGTCGAGTACCGGCTCCTGGTGCGCCACGGCGACCACGTCGAGAGCATCCTCGACCCGCTCAACCCGGAGACTGTGACCGGCCCGGCGAGCCAGATGTCGGTGCTGCGCGCGCAGGGGTACGAGACGCCGTGGTGGGCGCTGCCCAACCCCAGCGCCGTGCCCGGGCGAGCTGACCGAGTTCCACTTCCGCAGCCGCGCGCTGCGACGCGAGGCGTACGTGACCCTCTACGCACCGGCGCGCATGCGCCGCGAGGACCGGCTGCCGCTGCTGGTGGTCCACGACGGCGGCGACTTCATCAACCACGCCGCGTTCGGGACCGTGCTCGACAACCTCATGGACGCGCGGTTGATGGCCGACACCATGGTGGCGTTCACCCACCCCGGCGACCGGCTCAAGGAGTACGGCGACAGCGCCGCGCACAGCCGCTTCCTCACCGCCGAGCTGGTGCCCCAGCTCGAGGAGCGCCTGCCGCTGCGCGGCGACCCCGCCGGCCGCGTGCTCGCCGGCGCCAGCTTCGGCGCCATCGCCGCGCTGTCCGCCGCGGTGCACGCGCCCGGCTTCTACGGCGGGCTGATGCTCCAGTCGGCGTCGTTCCTGTACACCGTCGTCGGCCGCGAGCACGCCGGTGGGCCGGTCTTCGACCCGGTGGTCCGGTTCGTCAACGCCATCCGGTCCGAGCCGCAGTCGGTGGTGGAGCAGATCTTCCTCAGCTACGGCGCCTTCGAGCCGTCCGCCCAGCGCAACCTGGCGATGGTCGACGTCCTGCGCCGCATGGCCGACGAGGTGCGCGTGGTCGAGTCGCTCGACGGCCACACCTGGACGGGCTGGCGCGACCGCCTGCTCGACGGTCTCAGCTGGCTGTTCCCCGGCGAGCAGCGCTTCCTGTATCCCTGATGCGCGACACTCCGCGGTCATGAAGCTGCGCGAGCGCTGGTACTCCGACCGCGTCGAGAGCGACGTCACCGTGGTGCGCTGGGGCCACTACGGCCGCCCGGTGATCGTCTTCCCGACCGCGGGCGGCGACGCCGAGGAGATCGAGCGCATGCTCGTCATCGACGCGCTCGGCGAGCTCATCGAGGCGGGCCGCATCAAGGTGTACTCGTGCGACAGCGTCGCCGGCTACGCGATGGTGCGCGGCGACGGCGACCCGCGCTACCGCGCCGCGCTCATCGACGGCTTCCACAACTTCGTGCGCGAGGAGATGATCCCCGCGATCTGGGCGGACTGCCAGACGCCCGGACGCCGAGGTGATCGTGACCGGCGCGTCCATCGGCGCCTTCAACGCGCTGGCGGTGCTGTGCCGCTTTCCCGAGGTGGTGAGCCACGCCGTGGGCATGAGCGGCACCTACGACCTCGAGCAGTTCGTCGGTCCGGACGCCGGCGACGCGCTGTTCTTCGCGACGCCGCTCTACTTCCTGCCCGGCCTCGACGGGCCCATCCTCGACATGCTGCGGCAGCGCTTCGCCATCCTCGCGTCCGGCGAGGGGCGCTGGGAGAACATCGAGCACTCCTGGCGGCTCGCCGAGGTGATGGGCGCGCAAGGGGATCCCCAACCGCGTCGACCCCTGGGGGCCCGAGTACGACCACGACTGGCCGACCTGGCGCCTGATGCTGCCGCACTACCTCGGCGAGCTGAGTTGAGCGCACGATGAGCGACGCACCGCTCGCCGACACCCGGCTCGCGCTGGTCGGCGCCGGCGCCATGGGCGAGGCCATGGTCGCCGGCCTCGTCGACCGCCGCCTCGTCGACGCGGCGCGGGTCACCTGCAGCCATCCGCGCGCCGAGCGCAGAGCGTCGCTGGAGTCGCAGCACGGCGTCCGCGTGACCGCCGACAACGTCGCCGCCGCTCGCGAGGGTGACATCGTCCTGCTCGCCGTCAAGCCGCAGATGCTCGCCGGGGTGATGGCCGAGCTGCGCGGCAGCCTGCGTGCCGACCAGCTGGTGGTCAGCGTCGTCGCCGGGGCCAGCACGCGCGCGCTCGGCGAGGGCCTGCAGCACCCCGCGGTGGTGCGCACCATGCCGAACACGCCGGCGCAGATCGGCCAGGGCGTCACCGTCTGGTACGCGACGGAGAGCGTCGACGAGCGCCGCCGCGACCAGGTGCGCGCCATGCTCGCCGCGCTCGGACGTGAGTTCGAGGTGCACGACGAGCGCCAGGTGGCCATGGCCACGGCGGTGAGCGGCACCGGGCCGACGTACATCTTCCTGTTCATCGAGGCGCTCACCGACGCTGCCGTCCACCTCGGCTTCCCGCGCCACGTGGCCCGCGAGCTGGTGCTCGACACCATGTCCGGGCTCGGCGGAGTTCGCGCTGCAGAGCGGCAAGCACGTCGCCGAGCTGCGCGACATGGTGACCTCGCCGGGCGGCACCTCGGCAGAGGCGCTGTACGAGCTGGAGAAGGGACGGCTGCGCACAGTGGTGAGCGACGCCGTCTGGGCGGCGTTCGAGCGCACCCTCGCAGCTCGAGGCCCGGCTGGAGGGCGGCGATCCACGGTCGGTCCACCGCCGGGCTCGATAGGCGCTCGGCTCCGCCGCCCGTCCGTCCGGTGGGCCGGTACTCTTTGAGCTCATGAACTGCGCGTCGTGCGGGTCGCCCAATCGCGAGGGCCGTCGCTTCTGTGGCAGATGCGGTGCGTCGCTGGTCAACGGCTGCCCGGCCTGCGGCGCGCCCAACGACGCCGACGAGAACTTCTGCGGCCAGTGCGGGACACGGCTGCGAGCGACCGCCACAGTTGAGGTCGGCGGCTCCGCACCGGCCGCGACGGCGCTCGCCAACTCCGCGCGCAGCGCCGAACGCCGCCATGTCACCGTCCTGTTCGCCGACCTGGTGGGCTTCACCAGCTTCTCGGACCAGCGCGACGCCGAGGACGTGCGCGAGGTGCTCAGCGCCTACTTCGAGACCGCCCGCACGTTGATCGTCCGCTACGGTGGCACGGTCGAGAAGTTCATCGGCGACGCCGTGATGGCGGTGTGGGGGGCGCAGTCGATCCAGGAGAACGACGCGGAGCTAGCCGTCCGCGCCGCGCTCGAGCTCGTCGACGCGGTCGCCGTCCTCGGCGACCAGGTCGGCGCCTCCGGCCTGCGAGCCCGCGCGGGCGTGCTCACCGGCGAGGCGGCGATCAGCGTCGGGGCCGTCGGCGATGGGCTCGTTGCCGGCGACCTGGTCAACACCGCCTCCCGCGTGCAGGCCGCTGCGGAGCCGGGGACCGTGTACGTCGGGGAGGGCACCCGCCAGGCCACCGAGGCCGCCATCGTGTACGAGGACACCGGAACCCACCAGCTCAAGGGGAAGACCGAGGCCATCCGACTGTGGCGCGCGGAGCGGGTCGCTGCGGGCAGGGGTGGGGCCTTGCGAGCCACTGGGCTCGAGCCGCCGTTCGTGGGACGTGACCGCGAGCTGCGCCTGCTCAAGGAATACCTGCACGGCACCGGGGAGGAGGGGCGGGCACGGCTGC
This sequence comes from Candidatus Dormiibacterota bacterium, assembly GCA_963751755.1. Classification (GTDB taxonomy): domain Bacteria; phylum Chloroflexota; class Dormibacteria; order Aeolococcales; family Aeolococcaceae; genus Aeolococcus. The sequence goes on from CAVVVH010000003.1 coordinate 319,169, forward strand.
TCTCCATCGTCGGCATCGGCGGGGTGGGCAAGTCGCGGCTCGGCTGGGAGTTCTTCAAGTACGTGGACGGGCTCAGCGAGGTGGTGCACTGGCACCGGGGTCGCTGCCTCTCCTACGGCGAGGGGGTCGCGTTCTGGGCGCTGAACGAGATGGTGCGCATGCGCGCCGGCATCGTCGAGAACGAGCCGGCGGAGACGGCACGATTCAAGCTCCGGGCCACGGTCGAGGAGTTCGTGTCCGACCCGGAGGAGAGGCGGTGGGTCGAGCCGCGGCTGGCGCATTTGGTGGGCCTCGAGGAGCGCGTCGCCATCGACCCGCGCGACCTCTACGCGGCGTGGCGGTTCTTCTTCGAGCGGCTCGCTGCCAAGCACCTCACCGTGCTGCTCTTCGAAGACCTGCAGTGGGCCGACAACGGTCTGCTCGACTTCATCGAGTACCTCCTCGAGTGGTCGCGCACCTCGCCGCTCCTGGTGCTCACGTTGGCCCGTCCCGAGCTCAACGAGAAGCGGCCCGGCTGGGCGTCCGGCAAGCGCGGCGTCGCCAGCCTGTACCTCGACCCGCTCTCGCCCGAGTCGATGGACCGCCTGCTCGAGGGGATGGTTCCCGGGCTGCCTGAGGATCTCAAAGCGCGCATTCGCGACAGGGCAGCCGGCGTTCCCCTTTACGCCGTCGAGACGGTGCGCATGCTCCTCGACCGCGGGCTCCTGGTCGAGGAGGACGGGACGTACCGCGCCGAGGGGTCGCTCAACTCGCTCGAGGTGCCGGAGAGCCTGCACGCGCTCATCGCCGCGCGGCTCGACAGCCTCCTTCCCGAGGAGCGCGAGCTCCTCCAGGATGCCTCGGTGCTCGGCAAGTCCTTCACCATGGGCGCACTGCGCGCCATCAGCCTGCTGGACGAGGCCGCCGTGGTTCCCGCGCTGAGCGGGCTGGTCAACAAGGAGCTGCTGGCCATCCAGTCCGACCCGCGCTCGCCCGAGCGTGGCCAGTACGTCTTTCTCCAGGATCTGGTCCGCAGCGTCGCGTACGGCACCCTGGCCCGGCGCGACCGCAAAGCGCGCCACCTCGCCGCCGCGAGCTACCTCGAAGGTGGATGGAACGAGGAGGAGGAGATCGCCGAGGTGATCGCCTCCCATTTCGTCGAGGCGTATGACGCCGACCGCGAGGCCGCCGACGCGGAGCAGATCCGGGCGCGGGCGCGGGACGCGCTCGTCAAGGCCGGTGACCACGCGGCGTCCCTTGCCGCTGCCAGCTCGGCCCAGCACTACTACGAGCGTGCGCTCCAGCTGGCCGATGACGCGGACCGCGCCGAGCTCCTCGCCCTTGCCGGCCAGATGGCGTGGCTGCAGCTCAAGGTGCCGGATGCGCGCGCCCATTTCGAGGAGGCGCATGCGCTCCACAGCGCCGCCGGCCGTGTCGGGGCAGCAGCGAGAGTGTCGGTGCTGCTCTCCGCCCTCGACGTGCACGAGTTGAAGTCCGATGTCGCCCTGGGACGTGTCGAAGAAGCCTTTGCGGAGCTGTCCGCGCAAGGGGTGAGCGGACTCGCCGCGGAGGCGGACCTCGCCGTCGTCGCCGCGGAGCTCGCTCGCCGCCTGTTCCTCACCGGCGGCTCGACGGAGGTCGCGCTCGAGCGGGTGGAGCTCGCCCTCGAGATCGCCGAGCGGTACGGCCTCTGGGAGCAGTTCTGCGAGGCCATCAACACCAAGGGTTTGATCATCGGTGGTCGTGGTCGCCACGCGGAGGCGCTCGCGCTTCTCGAATGCGCGCTCGACCGCTCACTGGCGTTCAAACTGCATGCGGCCGCGCTGCGCGCCTACAACAACCTTGCCGCGCTCTCCCAGGAGACTGACCTGGTACGCGCGGAGCAGCTGGCCGCCGAAGGGGCCGCCCTGGCGCGGTTGGTGGGTGATCGGCGCAACGAGATCACGGCCATCTTTGGACAGACACCCATCCTCGCCGACCTGGGGCGGTGGGACGAGGTGCTGCGCATCGAGGAGGACTTCTGAAAGTGGGGCAGCGGAGGACATCGCGGCCTCCGACGTTCCACGCGAGCTCCTCTACGCGGTGTGGGTTCATCTGTGGCGTGGAGAGGTCGAGGCCGCGCGCCGGCTGCGGGACCGTCTCGCCTTCCTCGTCGAGCACGCCAACCCCGAGTACGACGATCTGTCGCGGGCTGCCGACGCCGCGCTGCTGCGGGTCAACGGACAGAACGCCGAGGCACTGACGCTGCTGCGCCGCGTCGTCGCCGGCTCGGGCCGGTCGTCCGATGACGTGTACACCACACGCTGGGTGCTCAGTGAGGCGGCGGAGGCCGCCTTCGCGCTCGACGACCGCACGGCAGTCGACGAGCTGGCGCGCGAGGTTGCCGATCGTTTCCGGCGCGGCCTGTCGCCCGCGCTCGATGGCCAGCTGTCGCGCCTGTGGGGACGGCTCGCAGCCATGGACGGGCGCCACAACGAGGTCGCCGACCACCTGCGCGAGGCGGCAGATCTGTTCGATGGCATGCACATGCCCTTCTGGGCCGCGATCGCGCGGACCGAGCATGGTGAGTGGCTGGCCGAGCAGGGTCGAACCGACGAGGCCCGCGACCTCCTCGCCCGCGCAGCCGCGACATTCGAGGAGCTCGGCGCCGCGCCCATGCTGGCACGGGTGCGCGGTGGCCGCTCCGCCGCGGCGTTGCCGGCCTGAGCCTTCCCGCCGATTCATGAGGCAAGTACTCTTGCGGCCATGATCTGCGCGGCGTGTGGTTCGCCCAATCGGGAGGGGCGGCGGTTCTGTGGCAAGTGCGCGGCGCCGCTTGCCGCCGTGTGCCCGTCGTGCGGGGCAAGCAACGACGCCGACGAGAACTTCTGCGGCCAGTGCGCGGCGCCTCTGACGGGCGCGGGGCCGCTGACCGGCGCGGTGCCCGTTCTGCCCTCGCAGGCGCGGGCCGCGCTACCGGCGGCGCCGGCCATCGACCTGCGCACCGCGGAGCGCCGCCACGTGACGGTGGTGTTCGCCGACCTCGTCGGGTTCACCTCGCTGTCCGGCCAGCGCGACGCCGAGGATGTGCGCGAGTTGCTCAGCCGCTACTTCGAGACCGCCCGCACGGTGATCAACCGCTACGGCGGCACGGTGGAGAAGTTCATCGGCGACGCCGTCATGGCGGTCTGGGGATCGCGAACCATCCAGGAGAACGACGCGGAGCGGGCGGTGCGCGCCGCTCTCGAGCTGGTCGACGCCGTCGCCGCCATGGGCGAGGCGGTCGGAGTGCCCGGCCTGGCAGCCCGCGCCGGCGTCCTCACCGGTGAGGCGGCGATCACGCTGGGAGCGGTCGGCGAGGGGATGGTCGCCGGCGACATGGTCAACACGGCAGCCCGGGTGCAGTCGGTTGCCGAGCCGGGCAGCGTCTTTGTCGGTGACTCGACGCGGCAGGCGACGGAGTCGGCGATCGTGTACAGCGACGCGGGCGCGCACCAGCTCAAGGGCATCGCTCAGCCGGTGCCCCTGTGGCGGGCGGACCGTGTCGTCGCCGGTCGGAGCGGGGCGCTGCGGCCAACCGGCCTGGAGCCGCCCTTCGTGGGCCGCGATCGGGAGATCCGGCTGCTCAAGGAGTACCTCCACGCCACGGCCGAGGAGAGCAAGGCGCGCCTGCTGTCCATCGTCGGGGTCGGTGGCGTCGGCAAGTCCCGCCTGGCGTGGGAGTTCTTCAAGTACGTCGACGGCCTCACCGAGGAGGTGTACTGGAACCGCGGCCGCTGCCTCGCGTACGGCGAGGGCGTCGCGTACTGGGCGCTCAGCGAGATGATCCGGATGCGGGCCGGCATCGTCGACAACGAGGCGCCGGCGGCGGCGCGGGAGAAGCTGCGCGCCTCTGTGAACAGCCTCGTCCCCGGCGACGAGGAGCGGGCCTGGGTCGAACCCCGACTGGCCCACCTCATCGGCCTCGAGGAGGGAGCGGCGAGCGAGCCCCGCGACCTGTACGCCGCGTGGCGCTACTTCTTCGAGCAGATGGCCGCCGACGGTCTCACCGTGCTCGTCTTCGAGGACATGCAGTGGGCCGACAGCGGGCTGCTCGACTTCGTCGAGTACCTGCTCGAGTGGTCGCGCAACTCACGGATCCTGATCGTGACGCTGGCCCGGCCGGAGATCACCGATCGTCGCCCGGGTTGGGGCGCGGGCAAGCGGGGTGTGACCTCGTTGTACCTGGAGCCGCTCACCGCAGAGGCGATGAGGCAGCTGCTCGACGGCATCGTCCCCGGCCTTCCCGACGACCTCAGCGAGCGCATCCGTGACCGCGCCGCCGGGATCCCGCTGTACGCGGTGGAGACGGTGCGCATGCTGCTCGACCGCGGCCTGCTGGTGGAGAGCGGGGGCGTGTACCGCACCACCGCCGAGCTCGACTCGCTCGAGGTGCCCGAGAGCCTGCACGCCCTGATCGCCGCGCGCCTCGACAGCCTCCCCGAAGCCGAGCGCCACGCTCTGCAGGACGCGGCGGTGCTCGGAAAGTCGTTCACCGCGCACGCCCTGAGCGCCATCGCGGGCGACGCCGGTGCGTCCCCCGAGTCGGCGCTGCGCGCTCTCGTCGAGAAGGATCTCCTCAGCATCCAGTCCGACCCGCGCTCCCCCGAGCGCGGCCAGTACGTGTTCGTCCAGGACCTGGTCCGCAGCGTCGCGTACGGCACGCTGGCTCGGCGCGATCGCAAGGCGCGTCACCTCGCGGCCGCCACGTACCTGGAGGGCGAGTGGAGCGAGCAGGAGGAGGTGGCCGCGGTCGTCGCCTCGCACCTCGTCGAGGCCTACGGAGCCGAACCGGACTCGCCCGATGCGGCGGTGATCCGCGATCGCGCCGGCGCTGCCCTGGTGCGCGCCGGCGCGCATGCGGCGTCACTCGCCGCCGCCGATTCAGCGCAGCGGTACTACGAGCGCGCGCTCGAGCTCGCCGTCGATGACAGCACGCGGGTGGAACTGCGCCTCGAAGCTGGGCGCATGGCGCTCATGCAGGGTCGCCTCAGCGACGCCGCCGCCCTCCTGGAAGCCGCCATCGACGCCTGCGGACCGGAGGACGTGGTGCGCGAGGCAGCGGCTCTGCGCGAGCTGGCCAGGGTCAGGGCCAGTGGCGCGGCGGTGCGCGAAGCCGTCGCGCTCATCGAACGTGCGCTCGGCCTGCTCGAGGAGGCGCCCGACGCTGCGGCCGACAACGAGCCGCTGGTCGCCGGTCTCCTGGCGGAGGCCGGCAAGGACCTGTACTTCGTCGGCGACTTCGACGAGGCCCTGCGACGGACCGAGCTGGCGCTGGAGATGGCGGAGCGGGACGGCCTGCTCGAGGTGCTCGCCTACGCGCTGGACACCAAGGGCATCCTGCTCGCCGCGCGCGGCCGGCTCATCGAGGCGGAGATCCTCGAGATGGCTGCGGTGAAGATCGCGATCGAGAACAACCTCGCGTCGGCGACGGTGATCGCGGGCAACGCCGGCGCCACCCTGGAGGAGGCCGACCGTCTCGAGGCCGCGCTCGCGATGTACGAGCAGGGTGAGGCCGCGTCGCGGCGGCTCGGCAACCGGCGTGGGGTGGGCTACAACGTCCTGGCGCGAATCCAGGTGCTCATCGAGCTCGGTCGCTGGGAGGAGGGCGTCGTCCTCCTGACGCAGTACCTCGAGGTCGACGAACCGCTCATGGAGGCGTACGTGCCGGGCTACGTCGGGCTCGTGAACACGCTGCTCCTGTACGTGTGGCGAGGCGAGCTCGAGGTGGCTCGCCGGCTGTTCGAGAGGTTGGAGCCGGTGATCGTCAACGCTGAGGCCGAGGCGCGAGCCGACCTTCGAGCGGCCCGCGCGCTTCTCCTCAACGCCACCGGCAATCACGAGGCGGCGCTCGCGGAAGCCATGGAAGGGGTCAACGGTGCGCTCGACCCGTCCTTCCCGCTCAGCCTGCGACGCTCCGCTCCGCAGGCCGTCGAGGCGGCGTTCGCACTCGACAACCTGGCCGGCGTCCAAGAGGTGATCGACGCGGTGCGACGCCGCCATCGCCCCGGACGGCAGCCGACGATGGATGCGCACATCCTGCGCTGGCAGGGTCGCATGGCGTCAGTCGCCGGCGACGCCGACGCGGCGTCCGCGGGGTTCGCCCGGGCCATCGAGGCCTTCGGCGCGGTCCACCGTCCGTTCTGGGCGGCGGTGACACGACTCGAGGCCGGGGAAGCCGCGCAGCTGGCGGGCCGGGACGAAGACAGCCGCCTGCTGCTCTCCGCCGCCCGGGACACCTTCATGGAGCTCGGCGCTGCGCCATGGATCGCCCGTGTCGACTGCGCATTGCGGCATCACGCCGACCAGGCGGAGAGCGTGCGGTCAGCGGTGTGACGCACGCGCGGGCCCCGGGCGCGGACGCGTTCTCGCACCGCGTGCCGGCACGGTGGCCTGATGTCCGCTGACGCCGCGGTTGCCGTCGAGACCGAGAGGAAGGCAAAGCCGAAGGTCGGGTACCGCTCCCTGTTCGGGATCCGCGACTATCGACTGCTGTTCGCGGGGCTGGTGACATCGCAGAGCGGCTCGTGGGCGTACAACGTCGCGCTCATCGTCTACGTGTTCAACGCCACGCATTCGCCGGCCTGGGTGGCGGCGGCGTCGATGGCGCGCTTCCTGTCAGCGCTGCTCTCCAGCGCGTTCGGGGGCGTGGTCGCCGATCGCTTCGAGCGCGTGCGCCTCATGGTCACCCTCGACACCGTCGCCATGGTCGTGCAGGCGGGGCTCGCGGTGTCGGCGGCATTCAGCGCTCCCGCGCTGGTGATCATCGTGCTGGCCACGCTGACGTCGATCAGCACGGCGTCGTACGACCCGACCGCGCGCGCGACGGTGCCCGACGTCGTCGGCGAGGAGCACCTCGCCGCCGCCAACAGCGTCCAGGCTGCCGTCGAGAACCTGACGATCATCGTCGGCCCCGCGATCGGCGCCGGCCTGTTGCTCATCGGGCCGGCGCCGGTGGTGTTCGCCGTCAACGCGGCGACGTTCGGGTTCTCCGCGCTGGTGGTCAGCCGCATCCGTGCGCGCAGCCAGCCGGGCGACGCGACCGAGGGCGGAACTCTCGGACCGCTGCAGCAGATGCGGGTGGGGATCAGCGCGTTCTTCAGCTCGTCGACGGTGGTGGTGCTCGCCGGCTTCAGCATCGTGGCCAGCTTCCTGTACGGCACCGACACGGTGCTGTTCGTGGTGTTGAGCAAACAGCAGCTGGGAACTGGCAGCGAGGGCTACGGGTACCTGCTGGCGGCGCTGGGTGTCGGCGGGCTCGTCGTCGCGCCGTTCATGAATCGCATCGCCGGGATGCGACGGTTGGGAACCATCATCGTCGCGGGCATGATCGTGTTCGCGCTGCCCACAGCGCTGCTCGCCGTCGTGCATTCACCGGGGATCGCCTTCGCGATCGAGGTGGTGCGCGGCGGCGGCACGCTGGTCGTCGACGTGCTCGCCATCACCGCCCTGCAACGAACCGTCAGCTCCGACGTGGTGGCGCGCGTGTTCGGAGTGTTCTTCGCGCTCGTGCTCGGCGCCATCTCTCTCGGCGCGCTGCTGATGCCGATACTGCTGGCGGCGTTCGGACTGACCAGCACCCTGCTGATCGTCGGCTTCACGGTGCCGGCGCTGACGCTGCTGTCGTACCCGAAGGTGCGCCAGGTCGACAAGCAGGCAGCCGGCCAGCTGAGCGTCATCGAGCCGCGGCTGGCGATCCTGCAGGGCCTGGACATCTTCGCCGGCGCCACGCGCGCGACGCTCGAGCGCCTGGCGCTCGCGTCCGTCGACGAGGTCGCGCCCGCACGCAAGGTGCTGGTGCAGGAGGGTGACGTCGCCGACGACTTCTTCGTGCTGGTCGGCGGCGAAGCCGAGGTCATCGCCGCCGGTGAGGCGGGCGTCGCCAAGGTCCTCGGCACGCTGAGCGCGCCGAACTACTTCGGCGAGATCGGGCTCCTCGCGCGCCGTCCGCGCACCGCAACGGTGCCGCGCCAACACTGAGTGCACGCTGTACCGGATCAAGGGGACGGACTTCATCGACGCGCTGACCGTCTCGGCGCTGTCACCGACCGCGCTGAGGAGCGCCCAGCAGCGGCTGGCACGCACCCATCCATCGCTCTCGCTTGACTTTACGCCAGAACCGGCCGAAACGCGCGCCCCCGACCCGCCGGCCAGCGGTGTCGGCTCCAGCGATGTGACGTCGCCTGCGCCGACGCAGGCGAAGGGGGACTCCGTTGCACCGCCGCCGCCGACGTCGCTGGCCGACTCGAAGAACGGGCACAAGAACGTGCCGGGGCAGGACCACCCCGCGTACAGCGACCTCAGCAAGCCGCTGGGGGAGAAGCCGGAGACGCAGTCGCAGTCGACGTGGGAGAAGGAGGCGGTGATCGAGCTGCGCGACGTGCACAAGGCGTTCGGGCAGTTCAAGGTGCTGGACGGGGTGACCTGCCGGATCCCCAAGGGGGAGATCAGCGTGCTGATGGGCCCGTCGGGGACGGGCAAGAGCGTGACCCTGCGCCACATCGTGGGGCTGCTGCCGCCGGACAGGGGCGACATCTTCGTGGCCGACCGAGACGTGCCGCTGCTCAACGAGGACGAGCTGCTGGAGCTGCGCCGGGGGATCGGGATGCTGTTCCAGGACGGGGCGCTGTTCAGCTCGATGAGCCTGTACGACAACGTGGCCTTCCCGCTGCGCCAGCACACCAAGAAGGGGGAGGGGGAGATCCGCGAGATCGTCATGGACCGGCTCACCGAGGTGGGCCTGGCGGGTGCGGAGAAGCGGATGCCGAACGAGCTGAGCGGGGGGATGCGCAAGCGGGCGGGGTTCGCGCGGGCGCTGGTGATGGAGCCCAAGATCCTGCTCTTCGACGAGCCGGACAGCGGGCTGGACCCGGTGCGGACGACGCTGCTGTGCGACCTGATCCGGGAGATCAGCGCCAAGTACAAGGCGACCTCGATCGTGGTGAGCCACGACGTGGGTGCGGTGCGGCGCTTCGCGGACAACATCGGCATCCTCTACAAGGGGAAGATGCGTCACTTCGGCAACAAGAAGGAGATCGAGGAGTCGGACGACGAGTTCGTCCACCAGTTCTTCAACGCCTCCGGTGAGGGGCCCCTGGGGATGGACTGACAGGCGGCTCCGCGACGGCGCGACCCTGGGCTCGGGGGCGAGCGCGGTGTCGTGCGCCGCGGTCACCGACGCCGCGGGGAACGCTGCCTGCCCGGTCGTGGTCCCGTCGGGGGCTGCGGGTCCGCTCGCGGCCTCAGCGACGTTCGTGAGCGACGGCTTCTTCGAGGCGGCGGCCGCAACCGGCAGCGTCGTGGTCCCGCTGCCCGTCCCGGAGGTGGGGGCGACGCACGCCGTGCCGTGAGCCGGCGCGCTGATCCTGGCCGGCCTCGGTTTGGCGGCGAGCGCAGGAAGGCGGCGTCGACCGCGGTCTAGAGCTCGCGGCGGCGGAACGCGACGATGGTGAGCGCCACCACCGCGATCACCCACACTGCCGCCCACGCGATGTATGCGCCGGCGGGCGCGGTGACCGACGTGAACGGGTTGGCCGCCGCCTCGCGGCTCCCCGACGCGACCGCGACCACCGTCGCCGGCTCCAGGTTGAAGATCGCGCCGCGCCACAGCCCGTCGGACGGCAGCAGCAGCCGGCTCACCGTGCCCGTGGCCTCGATGGGCCCGTTGTTGAGCACCGCCCCGACGGCCCCGGCCACGCCGGCGATCCAGGTGATGAAGAAGAGCATCAGCGCGATGACGCCCGCGGTGATCCCCGACAGACGCACGCTGAGGCAGCAGCGTCAGCGTGAGCAGCACCAACCCCTCGGCCGCGACGAACGCGGCCGCCTGCGACGGGATGAGGCGGCACGTACCCGGTGGCCCAGTGCACCACCAGGAACTCGATGGCGGTTGCCGCAGCGGCGTAGATGACGATCAGCGCGCCGAGCCCGAGCCACTTGCCGAGGATCACCTGGGCGCGTTCGATGGGTCGGGCCAGCACGGCCAGCGCCTGTCCGGACTCCACCTCGGCGGACACCGACTGGGCCGCGACCATCACCGCGCCGAGACCGAGCACGGCGCTGAACATGAAGAGCACGAAGATGAGCAGCTGCGAGGAGATGACGGTGACGTCGGCCGGTGTCAGCAGGCTGCCGTCGCGGTTGTGCACACCGGGAAGCCGGCTGAAGCCCCAGCCGGTCAGCGCGATCGCGGCGGCGCTCAACAGGACCAGCGCGAGCACGAGGCGGCGCCGGCTCACCTCGCGCACGGTGACCATGGCGATGGTGAGCACGCCGCTCATGCGGCGGTCCCGTCGTCGGCGGCGCGGAGCACCTCGAGGAACCGGTCCTCGAGCGACTGCCGCTGCGGCTCCACGGCGTGGATGCGCGCGCCGCGCGCCACGAGGGCGGCGACGATGTCGGCGATCGCCTCGCCGTCGACGCCCGCGACGCTGACCCACTCGCCGTCGGTGGTCACCTCCCCCCAGCGCGAGAGAACGCTGCGCAGGCCGTCGACACCGGTGACGCGCAGGCGCACAGCGACGCCACCGCCGAGGAGCTCGTCGAGCGTGCCCGACGCGATCACGCGGCCGTGGTCGACGACGGCGACGCGGTCGCACACCTGCTCGACCTCGCTGAGCAGGTGGGAGTTGAGGAAGACGGCGGTGCCCTTGTCGCGCAGCGAGCGGATGACGTCGCGCACGTCGTGGCGGCCCGACCGGGTCGAGCGCGGAGGTGGGCTCGTCGAGGAAGACGATCTCCGGGGCGCCGAGCATGGCGACGGCGAGCCCGAGGCGCTGCTGCATGCCCTTGGAGAAGGTGCCGACGCGGTCGTCGGCGCGCTCGCGCAGCCCGACGGTGGCCAGCACGCTCTCGATCTCGGTCGTCGCGCTCGCGGTCGCGGGATGTCGATCAGCCGGCAGTGGAAGCGCAGCACCTCGACGGGGGAGAGCCAGGCGGGGTAGCGGAAGAGCTCGGGCAGGTACCCGACGCGGCGGCGCGCCGGGGCGTGCCCGATGGGCTCGCCGAGCAGCCAGGCGTCGCCGGCGGTCGGCGTGGCCAGCCCGAGCAGCAGCTTGACCGCGGTGGTCTTGCCGGCTCCGTTGGGGCCGAGGAACCCGAAGATCTCGCCGCGCGGCACCGACATGGTGAGGCCCGGCGAGCGCCTCGATGTGCCCGTAGCGCTTGGTCAGCCCGACGGCGTGGATGGCCGGGACCGCGTCGGCGGACGCTGGCGCGCTCGGCGCCGTGCCGCGGCGGCCTCAGTGGAGGGAACGGGCAATGTCGAGCACCTCGTTCTGGGGTAGAAGACCGCCGACAGCGTAGACGACGCCGTCCTTCTCCCAGATCACCGCCGAGCCCAGCCCCGTCGAGTCGCCCGTCACCACGCCCTGCACGCCGTCGATGGTGATCGTCTGCGAGGTCATCGCCCCGCTGATCACGGGGATGGGCAGCGTGCTCGCCGGGTCACCGATGGCCCGGATCTCGGCGGCCAGCTGCGGGCGACACCCCGGGCTGCGCCACCAGGAAGTCCTCGAGCTGCTGCAGGGTGGCGCCGTTGGTCGACGCGGTGGGGCGCACCCCCTGCGCGATCAGCAGCGTCGGCGGCGCCGGACGTCCGAGCGCCGAGGCGCCGTAGACGGCCAGCACCGCCGGGCCCGCGGCCACGGTGACGGTGGTGCCGTTGAGCGACGCCGGGATCGTCGGCGGCGAGTGGCCGGCCTTGGCTGCCGCGGCCGCAGCCGCGGCTGCGTCGAGCGTGAACGTGGCGCTGCCGTGGCCGATCACCTCCCAGCGCACGGTCGCCGGGGACGTCGGCAGGCAGCGACGCCGGGACCAGCACGTGCAGGCCGGTGCTCGTCGCCGCCTGGGCCGGGCCCGGCCACCTGCTGCGGCTCGAGGTTGGTGGACTGCATGCGCCCGTACGCGGAGAGGTCGGGAAGCCCGTTGAGCTGGCCTGCCGTCAGCGTCACCGGGGCGACCTTGGTCGGGGAGAAGATCGACAGCCAGCCGGCCGCGTTGGCCGAGACGACCAGCCCGGCGACGACCACGGGGACGGCGACGGCTCCCAGCGCCCAGCGGCGCCGGCGCGGGCCACCCGGCGTGGGCAGGTCGCCGCCCGTCGCACGCGCGCCGGAGGCGATCCGCTGCGCGGACCTGCGCCAGCGCGTGCTCCTCGGCGCCCGCGGGCGCCGTCGCGGCGCCGGCGACGAGCGCGCCGGCGAACGTCGCGTCGGCCGCGACCGCGGGCCGCACGCGCCTGGCACCGCGCGCAGCCGCCGAGGTGGTCGCGCTCGCTGTTCGACACCGCGAACCTGTCGTCGTGCAGACGGCGCAGCGCCCCCTCACTGAGATGCCGCACGGTCAACCTCCTTTCGCAGCGCCGATTCAGCGCGGCGCAACATCGTTCCCACGTCACCCTGTTTGACGTCCATCGCGGCGGCCACCTCCGCGTAGCTGAGGCCGCTGTGGCGGAGCACGAGCACGGTGGCCGCGCGCTGCGGCAGGCGGCCGAGCGCGGCGCGCAGGACGCGGCCGTCGTCGGCGCGCTCGACCGCTGCCGCCGGGTCGACCGGGTCGACGGTGGGCGCGGCGAGCTGCTCGCGGCGGCCGCGGCGGCGCTCGCCGCGCAGCACGTTCAGCGCCATGTGCGCCGCGGCGGTGCAGACCCAGGCGCCCGCCCAGGCCTGGTCGCTGCAGCGCCGCCGGTGCAGCGCCAGGAACGCGTCCTGGGCGACGTCCTCGGCGCGGCCGCGGTCGCCGAGCACCCGCGTCGCGATCGCCGACCACGCGGCCGTATTCGGCGCGAAAGACGCGATCGAACGATTTATCGGTCGCGTCGGACACGGCGGGTGGGACGGTCATGCGCCAGACGGCCTCTCCATGCATACAGGTTCAGCACCGCCACGCCGCATCTTGTGACGCCCGGCGCGCGGCGGAGATGGCTGGATCGTCGCCGCGTTAGAGGTTGCTGCCGGACAGGGGCACGTCGACGGGCAGGCTGCCGGCGTCGCCGGCCTCTCCGGCGGGGGAGGGGGAGGCCTGGACGCCGAGCCCGTACGAGGTCATCGAGAGGCTGCCGTACGCGCATCCCTCGACAAGCACGTCGAGGGTCTCGCCGCTGGCCGCCGCCAGCCCGGCGATGAACACGGAGGGCAGGAAGTGATCCGGCGTCGGCACGGCCTTGGCGAAATCGGCGTGCTGCTCGAGGTCGAGCAGCGAACGGGGCTCCTCGGTGAGCAGGGCGCGGGCGTCGCGGTCGAAGCGCTGCGCCCAGTCGAACCCGCGCTCCTCGTACGCGGGGTCCATGGCGCGCAGGTTGTGGACGACGTTGCCGCTCCCGACGATGAGCACGCCCTGGTCGCGCAGCGGCGCCAGCCGCGCGCCGAGGTCGAGGTGGTACTCGAAGGGCTTGGTGGCGTCGATCGAGAGCTGCACCACCGGCACGTCGGCGGCGGGGTACATGTGCGTCAGCACCGACCACGTCCCGTGGTCGATTCCCCAACTGTCGTTGTCGACGCCCACCCACACCGGGGCCACGGCCTCGACCACCTCCTGGGCCATCTCCGGTGAACCGGGGGCGCGGTACTCGACGTCGAACAGCTCCTGCGGGAACCCGTAGAAGTCGTGGATGGTGCGCGGCTGGGTCATGGCCGTGACCGCGGTGGCGTTGATGTACCAGTGCGCGGAGACGGCCAGGATCGCGCGAGGCCGTGGAGCCGCCGCCGCGAACGCCTCCCAGGCGCGCGTGTACTGGTTGTGCTCGATGGCGTTCATCGGGCTCCCGTGGCCGATGAACGCGGCCGGCATGCGGGTCACGCCCACCATCGTCGCATGGTGGCGGTCAGGACACCCCCGCGCTGCGGGCGGCGCGCACCGCCTCGGCGACGCCCCGGGTCCAGGGCTCGCCGTGGCCGGGCAGGACGGTGTCCGCGGTCACGGCAAGCAGCGCCTCGAGCGAGGCCAGCGCGGCCGGCGTGTCGCTGTTGAAGCCGGACGGCATGATCTGCGGGCCGACCCGGCCGGTCAGCGGGTTGCGGGTCACCAGCGCGTCGCCGGTGAGGAGCACGCTGCGCGACTCGAGGTGGAGGGCGGCCGTGCCCACGGTGTGACCGGGCGCGTGGACGCGCCGCCGGCCACCTGGGCGTCGGCCTCGTGGATCCAGACCCGCGACCCGCCGTGGTGCGAACCCGCGCGGCGAAGCCGGCGTGGTCGGCGTGGGCGCGGGTGACCAGCACGGCGTCGATGTCGTCTTTCGGCCAGCCCTCGGGCGCCAGGGGAGGGCCGTGGGCTCGGCCTCAAACTACTGATAATGCATATTCTCACGATCTAGAGCGATCGGCGAGGTCAACGCCCTCTTCGGCGATACTGCCCGCCGTGTCCGCCACCGACAGGCTGCTCGAGAACAACCGGTCGTACGCCGCGCGCTCCCAGCAGCTGAGACGCCTGGGGCGCCGGCGTCGGGCGTGGCGGTGGTCGCCTGCATGGACGCCCGGCTCCAGCTCGGCGAGATCCTCGGCCTCGGCGTCGGCGACGCCCACGTCATCCGCAACGCCGGCGGCGTGGTCACCGACGACGTGATCCGCTCCCTGCTCATCTCGCAGCGGCTGCTGGGGACGCGCGAGGTCATGCTCATCCATCACACCGAGTGCGGCATGCTGACCTTCACCGACGACGGCCTCAAGGCCCAGGTGAGGCCGAGACCGGCATCCGCCCGGCGTTCGCGCTCGGGCGTTCGCCGACCTCGACGAGGACGTGCGCGAGTCGATCGCGCGCGTCCGGGCCAGCCCGCTGCTCCCCACCGCGACGTGCGTCCGCGGCTTCGTGTACGACGTCCACACCGGCGCGCTCCGCGAGGTGTCGCCCGGGTGAGCGCCGAGCCACCGTTCAGACCCCCAAAATCGGCCTAGCTCCTGATAATACGGAGGTGGCCGCCTCCTCCCCGGCGCGCGCGGCGCCGCCCCAACGCCCCGGCGGCGACCCGGCTGCCGGCGTGGGCGGCCGCCGTCCCGGGCCCGTCCGACCCCCTCCCCGACCAGGTCCAGCAGTTCCTCGACTGGCTGCGCATCCAGCGCAACCGGCCGCTCACCACGGTCCGCGCCTACCGCCAGGACCTCGCCAAGTTCGTGGCCTTCATGCGTGGCCGCGACCTCGCCGACACCTTCACCGCGGCCGTCGACCGCGGTGCGCTGCGCCGCTACCAGATCGAGCTCGCCGAGGTGCTGCCCAACCCGCGGACGCGGGCGCGCGCCCTGGTGGCGCTCCGCCAGTTCCTCTCCTACGCCTACGACGAGGGCTGGACCGAAGCCGAGCTGAGCCGCCAGGTCAGCGTGCCCCGCTACGTCGTCGGCGACCCCCACCCGGTGGCCACCGCCACCGTCCCGCGCCTGCTCGCCGCGCTGCCCACCGACGGCCTGCGCGACCTGCGCGACCGCGCCCTGATCCACCTGCTGGTGAGCACCGGGTGCCGCATCGCCGAGGCGTGCGCGCTCGACCGCGGCGAGGTGCGCGCCGAGGGCTTCCGCGTGCTCGGCAAGGGCGGCAAGCACCGCACCGTCTACCTCACCGCCGACGCCCACGGCGCCGTCCAGGACTACCTGCGCATGCGCGGGCCCGACCCGGCGCCGGCGCTGTTCATCAGCGTCGCCCGCGCCGACATGCCCCAGGGCCGCGCCCTCCCCCACAACCGGCTCACCACCGACGGCGCCCGGCACGCGCTGCGCGCGCTGCGCCGCCGCTTCAGCAGCGACCCCGCGCTCTTCGCGCTCATCGACGACCTGCGCACCCCGCACGCGGCGCGCCACACCGCGGCGACGACGCTGCTCGAGGCCACCGACGGCGACGTGCGCCTGGTGCAGGAGGTGCTCGGCCACGCCACCCTGGAGACCCTGCGCGTGTACACGGAGATCACCGACCGGCGCAAGCGCGCCGCCTACCAGCGCCTCGGCGACTACCTGCGCGAGGTGGACGACGGCCTCGGCGGGCTGAGGCGCCTCCAGCCAGCCCTCGACGATCTCCAGGAACGTCTCCGGACGCTCCATCTGCGGGATGTGGCCGGTGTTGGCCAGAACTCGGAAGTTCCAGTCGGGGCGCATCGCCGCGACCGCCGTCGCCGCCGAGAGGCTGACCAGGTGGTCGTGGTCGCCGTGGATCAGCAGCGTGGGCGCCGTCACCCGTGCTTGATGTGCCGCTCCAGCGCCTCGCGGTGCCAGAGCCACTGCACCAGCGAGCTCGACGCCTCGAGGAAGGCGCGATCGGGCTCGTCCTGCTCCTGCCGCCACTTGGTCTGCTCGATCAACGCCTCGCGCGTCTCCGCCGAGATCCGCGACCGGTCGACGGTGCACAGCTTGAGGACGTCGTCGACGAGCCGCTCGGCGCCGCGCCGCCGCGAACGATGTGCGCACCAGCCAGGGGCCGACCCGGGGCGCGCGCATCACCATGAAGGCGGCGGCGATCATCAGCGGCACCCGCCCGCCCCGGGGCATCGGCAAGCGCCGGGTCGACGAGCACGACGGAGGCGACACGTTCGCGGACGTCGCGACGGCCACCAGGATGCTGATCAGCCCGCCCATGGAGTTGCCGACGAGCACCACCGGCCGTCCGCCGCCGATGTGCTCGGCCACTCCGGCGACGACGTCGTGGTTGTTCTCGATGGTGGCCTCCCGCCCGGCTCGCGGGGTGAGCCCGAAGCCGATCAGGTCGATCGACCAGACGTGGTGGCTCTGCGCCAGCCCGCGGGTGACGTCGCGCCAGTTGAGCAGCGAACCGCCCAGCCCGTGGACGAGGAGCATCGGCGGGCCGTCGCCGCCGTGGTCCACGGCGTGGATCGGGCCGTCGACGTCGAGGGTCAGCTCCCTGTCCACCCCGCTGATGCTATCGAGCCTGCCCCGGTCCGGGCCCGCCGGGCCCGCCGCCGGCGGGTCGCCAGACGTTGCCGAGCACGCGCACCGCGCCCTCGAAGCCCTCGTCCCAGCAGGCGAGGATCTCCGGTCCGATCGGGGGGTGGAGCTCGAGGGTGAGCAGGTCGTCGCGGTGGTGCCAGGCGACGTCGTCGAGCACGCCGTCCCTGCCGACGCGCAGCTCCCCGGGCGGGGCGGTCGCCGCGAAGACCATGTTGAGGAGGTGACGCGAGCCGGGCTCGATCGCCTCGCACACCAGGACCAGGCGGCCCACCGCCACCTCCAGGCCGGTCTCCTCGAGCAGCTCACGGGCGGCGGCCTCGACGAGTGTCTCGCCGGCCTCGACTCCCCCACCGGGCAGCAACCAGTGGCGGTGGCCGTGCTTGACGTGCTCGGCGAGCAGGATGCGCTCGCCGTCGCAGAGGCACACCGCCACCCTCACCCGCACGGCGGCGTCGCTCACCCCCGGATTATCGGCCGTCCTCGAGGCCGGCGGGGTTGACACGAACAGGCGTTCGCGGTACCGTCGGCGGCGTGGGAACATCTGTTTGGGGTGGTACGGCAATGGTCAACGACTACGCACGGCCGCTGCGGCGCTCGCGGCGCCGGCCCTGGCAGCGCAACCCGCGGGTGGTGCTCGCCGGCGTGGTGACGGCGGGCGCCGGCCTGGTCTTCCTCGGTGGCAACGTGTACGGCGGCTTCAACGTCGGCCAGCCGCAGCACGTCACGGTGCACGCCGGCGACACGCCTGTGGTCGATCGCCGCCGGCCACTACCAGGACGGTGACGTCCGCGACCACGTCGACCAGATCATCAGCCTGAACCACCTGGCCGGCGGCTCGATCACCCCCGGCGAGGACCTGCTCCTGCCGGCACCCTGAGCGGTCGCACCGGTACCGGCTCCGGCACGGTGCGGCCGGCGTTGATGTCGGCCAGCCATGGCACCGAGCCGGATGGCTGGGGGCTCGGGGTGTCGGTGCCCCGCCGGCGTCCGCCGCCTCCCCCGCCGTCGTCGCCGTCATCGGTTGCGGGCTCGTTCAGCATGCGCAGGAAGACGACGCTGAAAGCGATGAACAGGGCCACCTTGCTGACCAGCGCGATGCACGCGCCGGCGATCTGCTGGTCGGTCATCACGCGTGATCCCGGCGACGCGGGGCGCCAGCCCGTACGTCGGGTACAGCGGGTGCTTGGCGAGCGCCACGGTGATGCCGCCGAAGGTCTGCGGGATGGTCGCCACCATGATGTAGCCGAGCGTGGCCCAGCGGCTGAGCACGCGGCGGTCGCCCATCGGCACCACGATCGGCCACCAGAAGAGCACCGACGCGGCCAGCAGCGAGAGCTGCTGGGCGGCGTACAGCTCGGCGTTGCCCAGCGAGGCCTCGTAGGCGCCGGTGAGGTGCCAGCCGAAGAACGCGAGCGTTGATCGCGAGGATCCCGCAGACGGGGTGCACCAGCAGCCGGCCGGCGCGGACCAGGCAGCCGCGGCGCTCCGCTCCAGCCCCGGGCGGGCAGCCCGAGCAGCAGCAGCGGGGGCACGACGCCCATGACCAGGGTGATCTGCAGCAGGTGCGCGGTGAGCAGGTAGTGCGACGCCAGCGTCTGCAGCGGCGACACCCACGACACCACCAGCAGCGCCAGCGGCCAGCGGCGCGGCGGCGCGGCGCCACCGGCCCCGCGGCTCGGCACCGGCCGCGCGGGCTCGACGCGACGACGACGGCGGCGGCGCCGACCAGCCCCGCGATCAGCACGGGGTCGAAGGGCACCGTCCAGGCCGATGGCAGCACAGGCGCAAAGGTAGCGCAGCGGTCTCCGAGAAGGCCACCGTCGCGATGGCTTGTGCGCGCATGTCGAGCCTGCGGGACCACGGGCCGAAGGGGTACAAAGGGCGCGCCGCTGTTCGCGCACGGCTTGCGCAGCAGCTGCCAAGTCCGTGTCCACGCATGAGCGATGCCAACCAACCCGTACCAATTCTCCCTCCGGACCAGCCGGGACCCCGGCGAGGTGCTCGACGATGTCGCAGCCCGCCCGCTGCCCGGCATCGCCGTGTCCGAGCGCGGCACGCACTACCTGGTGCTGCGTCCGCGACGCCGCTCGCGGTACGGCTCGGACATCGCCGTCGGCATCTCGATCGCCATCGTGCTCGCCGTGCTCATCATGACGGCGATGACGCCGGTGCTCATCGTGCTGCTGCCGCTGGCCGTGCTGCCGGGCGTGCCGCTGCTGCTCGACCACCGCCGGCCCGACCTCGCGGTGAGCGCAGTCGTCGATGACGACGGCAGCACCCGTGTCACCGTGCACGGCGAGGCGTCCGACGAGCTGGCCGCCGCCGTCGACGCGTTCCTCGGCGCGCTGCCGGAAGCGCCGCCGCTGCAGGTCGACGTCGTCGACCCCGTCGCGTCGACCGGGTAGTGCCCTAGCCGATCACCCGGATGACCGCGGTGACGACGCCCTCGATGGCGAGGTCACGCGCGTAGATCGGCTCCAGGCTTGGGTTTTCCGGCTGCAGGCGGATCCGTGCCGCTCTCGCGGAAGAAGCGCTTGACCGTCACCTCGGCCTCGCCGGTGGTCTCGTTCTCGATGCGCGCAACCACGATGGTGCCGTTGGCCGGAGCGTCATGCCGAGGGCGCACCAGCACGATGTCGCCGTCGTTGATGCCGGCGCCGATCATGCTGTCGCCGTGCACGGTGAGCGCGTACGCGTCGTCGCCACCGGCGATCTCGGGACCGACGCTGATGTGGTCCTCGACGTTCTGCTCGGCGAGCAGCGGGGTGCCCGCGGCGACGCGACCGACGAGCGGCAGGCGCAGGATGTTCGACGCGACCGGCGCCGACCACCACCTCGTCGCCGACCACCTCGACCGTGCGCGACTTGGTGGGGTCGCGCCGGATCAGGCCCTTGGTCTCGAGCGCGTTGAGGTGGTTCTGCACGGTCGACGACGAGCTGAGCCCGACCGCCTGGCCGATCTCGCGCACCGTCGGCGGGTAGGAGTGCTGGCGGGCGTGGGTGCGAAGGAACTCGAGGATCTGGCGCTGGCGCCCCTCGACCGGCTCTGTCATCTCAACCTCCTAGCCATCTATGGCGGCCGCAATGTACCACGGATCCGTCGATAGCGCAAACGGATGTTCCCATCGGCGGCGCGGCCGGGTCGCGCTCGCGGTTTCAACGGTCCCGTGGCGAGTGCGTGAACGGGCGGTGCCGGACGGGGCCGGCGCCGGCCCGGAGGCCATAGGATCGGACCAGCACCCATCACCCATGGAACTGATGAAGATCACCCCTGAAGAGCACCCAGCGATCGACCAGGCGGACTTCGAGCGGCGGATGGCGCCGTTTCGATCGCGTGAGGGCACGGCCGCGCCGGTGCTGACCCGGTGCGGCGAGCCGGGGTGCGACGCCGAGCCGGTCGACGCCTGCGGCTACGTCGACAGCCGCGGCGTCGCCTGCCGCACCCACTGGTGCGCCGACCACGGCCCCGAGGTCGCCGGGCAGCGCTACTGCCGGCGCCACGCAGGCACAATGGTGGCCCTGGGAAGCAAGGCGAACAATCCCCGCGCCCTCCCCGACGTGGGCCACCGCGGCGCCTCGCTGGTGCGCTGGGTGTACCGCGACCTCGACCCCGCGCTGACCACGCTCCTCGAGGCGGAGAGCCGCAGCAACGAGCACCTGCTGCGCGACACCGAGGTGGCGGTCGGCCGCGCCGAGGACGGCAGCCGCTGCTGGGAGATGAGCTGGAAGCTGGCCTCCCCGTCGGGCATCCGCCTGCGCATCACCCTGATGGTCGAGGAGAAGGACGATGCCGTCGTGCTCGTCCGGCTCGGCAACGAGGTGCTCGCCAGCGGCGTCCCGCCGTGGATCGAGGCGCGCCGGCTCGGCAAGCAGGTGAGCGAGGACGAGGACCGCGAGCAGCGCCGCAGCTTCTACGCCTTCCTCGAGGAGTACCTCACCGAGGCGATCCGGCAGGCGTAGGCAGCGCCGCCGCGACGGCGCCGGCGAGGTCCGCCACCGCGGAGTCCGCGGGAACGCTCCAGGCGCAGGACCGCGGGCTCGTGCCGGAACCAGGTGCGCTGCGCCTTGACGTACCGTGCGGTGCGCTGCGCCGCGCCGGCCTTCGCGGCGGCCAGGTCGATGTCGCCGGCGAGCACGTCGACGGCCTCCCCGTAGCCGATCCCCGCCCTGCGCAGCGCACCGGGAGCAACTCCCCTGTCGAGCTCCGCGCGCGTCTCGGCGAGGATGGCGCCGCCGTCGAACATCGCGTCCAGGCGTGCCGCCAGCGCTGCGGCGTGCACGTCCCGTCCGGCGTCGAGGACCACCACGACCAGGGCCCGCCCGCCGGCCCGGCCGCGGCTCGTCGCCAGCGGAGCTCCGCCCTGGCGGAGCAGCTCGACGGCACGGATCACCCGGCGCGGGTTGGCGAGGTCGAGCGCGCGCGCGGCCGCAGGGTCGCGAGCGCGCACCTCCGCGACGAGCTCGGCGAGCCCGGCCGGGGTCGCGGCCAGCGCGGTGAGCTCGGCTCGCAGCCGGTCGTTCGGCGCCACGCCGCCGAAGTCCCAGCCCTCGCGCAGGGCGCGCAGGTACTGGCCGGTGCCACCGACCACGATGGCCGGCACTCCGCGGCGGTCGAGGTCGGCGAGCGCGGCGCGGGCGTGGCCGAGCCAGTCGGCCACGGTGAACGGCTCACCCGGCTCGCACAGGTCGAGGAGGTGGCAGCGGACACCTCGCAGCTCGGCGGCGGTCGGCCGGGCGGTGCCGACTACGAGGCGGCGCACCACCTGGCGCGAGTCGGCGTTGACGAGCTCCGCCCCGGTGCGGCGCGCGAGCTCGACGGCGAGCAGCGTCTTGCCGGTGGCGGTGGGGCCACCGATGGCGATGGTGGGCAGACCGCGGGCCGGGGTCACTCCGGCCGGGCGTCGGAAGATGCGCCGGAGCATGGCCTCGTCGAAGATGGCCAGCGCGGGACGGCCGTGCGGGCAGGTGACGCCCCCGGTGGTCTCGACGAGGCGGTCGAGCAGGCCGCTGCTGCTGCTCGGCGGTGAGCTCGTCGCCGAACCGCACCGCCGCATGGCAGGCGACCAGCGCTGCGGCGCGGTGCCGCTGCTCGGTGACCGGCCCGCCGGCGCCGAGCGAGTCGAGCAGCTCGCCGACCAGCCGCTCCGGGTCGGCCGCCGCGGCGCCCGGCCGGCACCGCGGTGCAGCGCAGCGTCGTCGGCCCGAACGGCCTCGACGGCAAACCCGCACGAGGCCACCAGCTGCGGCGTGGCCGGCGAACAGCTCCATGCGTCGCGCGTCGCATTCCACCAGCGCCGGGATCAGCAGCAGCTGGCCGGCCGCCGAGCCCGACGACCAGTCGCGCAGGAGCTCGGCGTAGATGACCTTCTCGTGCGCGGCGTGCGGGTCGACCACGACCACACCGGCGGGCGACGCGGCCAGGAGCCACCGGCCGCCCTGCTGGCCGAGCGCGCGCAGCGGCCGCAGCGACTGCAGGGACGAGCGCACCAGGCTGCCGTCCGTGCCGTCGAGCTGCAGCGGCGGCAGGCTGCCGGCGGCGGCGGGCTCGCCGGCAGCGTGGCGGCGTTGGCGCTCGTCCGGCTCGGCGCGGCGGGGCCTCGGCGAGCTCGAGCGCGGCGTCGCCGAAGCCGGCGATGCGGTACACGGACGCACCCTGCAGCGCATGCCAGCAGGCGCGCTGGACGGCCGCGAACACCTGGCGCTCGTCGCGGAAGCGCACCTCGCGCTTGGTCGGGTGCACGTTGACGTCGACCTCGAGGGGATCGAGCTCGACGCTGACCACGCCGAACGGGTAGCGGCCGGCGGGCACCAGGCCCCGGTACGCCTCGGCGACGGCGGCGAGCAGCGAGCGGTTGTGCACGCGCCGGCCGTTGACGACCACGACCAGGCCGTTGCGGTTGCTGCGGTGGCGCCGCGGCTCGCTGATCGCGCCGCCGACGTTGATGTCACCCTCGGCGGCAACAGCGAGGAGCTCCGCCGCCTCGGCGCCGAACACCGCGCGCAGCGCGTCGTCGAGACCACCGCCGGGCGAGCGCACGCCGGGTGCGGCCGTCGACGACGCAGGTGACCCGCAGCTCGGGGTGGATGAGCGCGAGGTCGCTGACCACCGCCAGCGCGGCGGCCGTCTCGGCGCGCTCGCCGCGGAGGAAGCGGAGCCGCGCCGGCGTCGCGGCGAACAGGTCGAGCACCTCGACGGTGGTGCCGTCGGGTCCGCCCCAGCTCCCCTCCTCCACCGTCTCGCCGTGGCGCACCCGCACGCGGGCCCCGACAGGCGTCACCACCTGGGCGCGACCACATCGCCAGGTCGGCGACCGCGGCGATGCTCGCCAGCGCCTCGCCGCGGAAGCCCAGCGTGGTCACCGCCTCGAGGTCCGCCGGCACGCGGATCTTCGAGGTGGCGTGCCGGGCCAGCGCCAGCGGCAGCTGGTCGGCGGCGATCCCGCAGCCGTCATCGGTGACCCGGATCCGCACCGTGCCGGCGCCGTCGATGACCACGTCCACGCGCGTCGCGCCGGCGTCGACGGCGTTCTCGCACAGCTCCTTGACCACCGAGGCCGGGCGTTCCACCACCTCGCCCGCGGCGATGGCGTCGGCGACCGACTGGGGAAGGCGGCGGATCGGCGCCGCCGTCCCCGCGGTCCCGAGGCTGGTCACGGGGCGGCGCGCTCGCGCAGCTCAGCGAGCTTGTTGAGGGCGGCGATCGGCGTCAGCCCGTCGATGTCGAGCTGCGCGAGCTCGGCGATCACCGGGTGCTCGGGCGGCGCGATTCCCAGGCTGAGCTGGTTGGGGACGTCGCCGCCGGAGCCGGCCACCGGGCGCTCGCGCTCGAGCTCGGCGAGGAGCTGCCGTGCCCGCACCAGCACCCCGGCAGGGACGCCGGCGAGACGGGCCACGTGGATCCCGTAGGAGCGGTCCGCGCCGCCGGCGACGATGCGGTGCAGGAACGTGATCCCGTCCCCCTCCTCGAGGACGTCGACGCGCGCGTTGGTCACGCGGGGCAGGTGCTCCGCGAGCGCGGTGAGCTCGTGGTAGTGGGTCGCGAAGAGCGTGCGGCAGTTGAGGTGGGGCGCCTCGTGGAGGTGCTCGACCACCGCCTGCGCGATCGACATGCCGTCGTACGTCGACGTGCCCCTGCCGATCTCGTCGAGGATGACCAGGCTGCGCGAGCTGGCCTGGCGGAGGATCGCCGCGGTTTCGGCCATCTCCACCATGAACGTGGAGAGCCCGCCGCTGAGGTCGTCCTGGGCGCCGATGCGGGTGAAGATGCGGTCGCACACGCCGATGCGCGCGCGTGCCGCCGGGACGAAGCTGCCCACCTGCGCGAGCAGGGTCAGCAGGGCGACCTGGCGCAGGAAGGTCGACTTCCCGGCCATGTTGGGACCGGTGAGCACGACGATGCGCTCGACGGCGTCGAGCCGGCAGTCGTTGGGCACGAACCTGCCCCGCACCGAGCGCGCGCTCCACCAGGGGATGGCGTCCCTGGTCGATGTCGATGACCCCCGACGAGTCGACGAGCGGTCGCACCCACGACTCCTCGACGGCGACGCACGCCAGCGAGCGGTGGACGTCGATGACGCCACCGCCGTCGCCGCCTCGAGCAGCACCGCGGCCTGCGCGGCCACGCCCGCGGCGAGCTCCTCGAGCAGCTGCCTGCTCGCGCGCCAGCGCCCGCTCCCGCGCGCCCAGCACGACTGTCTCGCGTTCCTTGAGGTCGGCGGTGATGTACCGCTCGGCGCCGACCAGGGTCTGCTTGCGCACGTAGTCGCCGGGGACCGCGTCGCGGTGCGCGTTGGGGACCTCGATGTAGTAGCCGAAGACGCGGTTGTAGCCGACCCGCAGCGAGCCGATCCCGGTGCGCGCGCGCTCGGCGCTCTCCAGGCCGGCGATCCACGTCCGCGAGTCCGCGCCGGCGGCGACGAGCTCGTCGAGCTCCGCGTCGGCGCCGGGCCTGATGCAGCCGCCGTCCCGATCGCTGCTCGGCGGGTCGTCGACGAGCAGCTCGCGCAGCCGCGTGGCCAGCGCCTCGGGCGCGACGCAGCGCGCGGCCGCCGATGTCAGCTCGCCCGACCGCGCCGTGCCGAGGATGTCCTGGATCGCGGGCAGCGCCGCGCAGGCCTGGCGGACCGCGGCGAGGTCGCGCGGGCCGGCGCTTCGCTGCACGCAGCGAGCCACCAGGCGCTCGAGGTCGCGCACCGCGGCGAGCGCCTCACCGAGGGTGTCGCGCAGACGAGGCGCGTCGGCCAGCTCGGCGACGGCGTCGTGGCGGGCGAGGATCAGCAGCGGTTCGGTCAGCGGCTCGAGCAGCCTGGCGCGCAGCAGCCGGCCGCCCATCGGCGTGCGCGTGCGGTCCAGCAGCGCGGCGAGCGACACGCCTGCCACCGAGCGGCGCCACCAGCTCGAGGTTGCGCCGCGTCTGGGTGTCGAGCCGCATCGCCGCGCTGTCGCTGCGCCGGCGGACGTGCACGAAACCGGGGGTCAGCGTCAGCCGCGCGCGCTCGCAGTACGCCAGCACCGCGCCGGCGGCGCGCACGGCGCGGTCCACCCCGTCGGCTGGCGATTCCGTCGAGCGTGTCAGCGGACGTCACCGCGAGCAGCCGCTCGCGCGCTCGCGAGACGTCGAAGAACGCCGGCGGCAGGAGGCTCCTCGGCGTGCCCGGCAGCAGCCCGGCGGGCGGGGGCGTCACCGTCGTCGACGACCAGAACCTCGGCGACGTCGAGACGCTCGCACTCCTCGCGCAGCGTGATCGAGTCCAGGCCGCCGGCCACCTCGGAGAGGAGCAGCTCCCCACTGGCGGGATCGAAGGCCGCGATGCCGGTCCGGCCGGCGCTGTGATGCACGGCGACGCAGCGCGCCACGCGGGCCTCGTCGAGGTAGTCCGCCTCGCTGATGGTGCCCGGGCTGAGCACCCGCGTCACCTCGCGCTGCACCAGCCGTCCGGCCACCACCTCGCCCACCTGGTCCCACAGCGCCACCCGCCGCCCGGCGTCGAGAAGGCGGCGGATGTACCCGGGCGCGGCGTGGTGCGGCACGCCGCACATGGGCAGGCGGCCGGCGGCGCCGAAACCGCGCCCGGTCAGGGCCACCCCGAGGATCGGGGCCGCCTCCTGCGCGTCGGACCCGAACATCTCGTAGAAGTCCCCGAGCCGCGCCATGACCAGCGCGTCGGGGTGCTCGGCCTTGACGGCCCGGTACTGCTGCAGGATCGGCGTGCTGCCGGCGTCATCGAGGTCGATCACCGGCCCGACGCTGCGCGACGGCTGCCGCTCTCGTGGGGCGCCCGCCCCTGCCCCCGCCGGGTCACGCCGCCGCGGTGACCGTGTCGATCTCCAGCTGCCAGTGGGTCACGGCGCGGACACGGCCGCTGCGCAGCTCGACCGTCGACGCGCGCTGCCCGACCGGGCAGCCAGGCCACCTTGCCCTGGCGGGTGCGACCGTAGGGACGCCCGTCCTCGGCGACGCCCTCGACGAGCACCTCGACGTCGCGGCCGAGCAGGGCCTGGTTGCGCTCCAGCGCGATGGCGCGCTGCACCTCGAGCAGGTGGTTGAGACGGCGCTTCTTCTCGACGAGCGGGACGTCGTCCGGACGGCGAGCGGCGGCGGTGCCGGGGCGAACCGAGTAGGCCTGGATGTGGACGACGTCGTAGCGGATGTCGCGCAGCAGCTGGACGGTGCCCTCGAACTCCGCCTCCGTCTCGCCGCTGAAGCCGACGATGATGTCGGTGGTCAGCGCCAGGCCGGGCACGGTCGACACCGCGGCGGCGATCTTCTCGCGGTACTCGGCGACGGTGTAGACGCGGCGCATCCGGCGCAGCAGCTCGTCATCGCCCGCCTGGACGGGCAGGTGCAGCTGCTCGCACACCGAGGGACAGGTCGCGCATCGCCTCGAAGAGCTGCGGCACCGCGTTGCGCGGGTGCGACGTCAGGAAGCGCAGCCGGCGCAGCCCGGGCACCGCGTCGACCGCCCCGAGCAGCTCGGGCAGCCCCGCGCCCGACTGCGGGTCGCGATAGCTGTTGACGTTCTGACCGAGCAGGGTGACCTCGCGCACCCCGCGGTCCACGAGGCGCTGCACGTCACCGACGATCTCCGCGGTGGCGCGGCTGCTCTCGCGGCCGCGCACGAAGGGCACGATGCAGTACGTGCACATCTCGTTGCAGCCGCCCATCACCGGCACGTAGGCGAGCAGCCGGTCGGACGCCGGCATGGTGACCGGGCCGTCGATGTCGCCGCCGTACAGCGACTGCAGCCGGGCGAAGAAGCCCTCGGGCTCGCGGACGTCGAACATGTAGTCGAGGTCGGCCATCCGCTGCAGCAGCGCCGAGCCGTGCTCCACGGCCATGCACCCGGTGAGCGCGATCGCACGACCGGGGCGCGCCCTCTTCCAGGGGATCAGCTCCTTGAACTTGCCGTACACCTTCTGCTCGGCGTTGGAGCGGACAGCGCAGCTGATCAGCACGGCGATGTCGGCGTCATCGAGCGGCACGTCGGGGATGAAGCCGATCTCCGCGAACGACTCGGCAAGACGCTCGTGGTCGGCGTCGTTCATCTGGCAGCCGATGTGCCACAGGTGCACGCGGGGCGGCCGGCCCAGCAGCGGCACGATCGGCTCGCGGCGAGGCGCGATCTCCGGCGCCCCACGCTGAGCAAGCGGCAGCGGCTGGAAGTGCGAAGCGGAGTCGCTCAGGGTGGGGAGGTACACGCTGCGGCAAGGGTAGCGATTGCGAAGCGACGCCGATGCGCCAATGCCCTCTCTCCACGACCGCCTTCAAAGATGCACGAGGCCGAAGGGCGGGGACGTCTGCGCAGCGAGCATGCCGCAGCAGCGAGGAGATCCACTCGGCCGAAGGCCGAGTTAGCTCCGAAGCGCCCGCGAGGACGCGAGAGAAGCAGATGTCCCCGCCCTACGGCCGGCTCCTCTTTCCGGTTAGCGCACCTCGACCAGCAGCCGGATCCCGGTCCGCTCCTCGCCATCGATCGAGATGTCGATGAACGAGGGGATGCAGACGAGGTCGAGCCCGCCGGCGGCGACGTAGCCACGCGAGATGGCGATCGCCTTGACCGCCTGGTTGATCGCACCCGCACCGATGGCCTGCACCTCCACCCGGTG
Source organism: Candidatus Dormiibacterota bacterium (assembly GCA_963751755.1). Classification (GTDB taxonomy): domain Bacteria; phylum Chloroflexota; class Dormibacteria; order Aeolococcales; family Aeolococcaceae; genus Aeolococcus. Next base: position 347,152 of record CAVVVH010000003.1, read on the forward strand.
CTGGGTGCGGACAACGCCGGCGATGGCGCCGGCCACGGCGACCGGCTTGCTGGTGGCTGAGACCTTGAGGATTTCCACGGGGTTTGGCTCCCCCTGTGAGGACGCATGCGAGGGCGGTTGCTGGGACGTGATCATGAGATTCTCGCGATTGTGAGCCGCTGAGGCGATTCACAGGCTTTCCCGCGATGCGATCGTTACTTGGCTGGAGCCGATCGGAGCCGCAGCGGGTCGCCGGGGCTGCCCGACCGCTGCCGGCTCGAGGGGCCGACCACCGCGGTGATCGGCCCCTCGCTCGTCAGCGCGACGTTGCGATCAGCGGGCCGTGGCCGGTCCGGTGACGCTGGGACGCGCGGCTGTCGCGGGACCGCCGGTCGATGCCAGCTTGCCGCGCGGCGACCGCGAGCCCGGCGCTCCGTGTACATCGAACTCGTTGAACGTCGATCCCGAGGGAGCCTAGGCCGAGGCGAAGACGGGATAGGCCTTCCCGTTGAGGAACGAGGTCGAGTTGTAGTCGCCGACCATGCGACCCTGGCTCGTGTCGGCCAGCCACGACTGCTGGATCGGTCCGGCCAGCGCACCGGTGCGGCCCAGCGTCGAGCCGCCGTTCGATGAGCTGATGAAGCCGACGCTGCACCGCAGCAGCTGGACGTGCACGAGGCGTTCTCGGTGTAGTAGTCGATGCCGAGGTGGGCCGTTGCTCCCGACGTGGCGTGGTCGACGCCCAGCCCCGGGATCATGTGGTCGATGCGCCACGGTCTTGGCGTCGATGGGCACGATCACGGGCGCGCTCCAGCTCAGCCCCGGTGGTGGACTTGCTGAAGAGGATGTCGTTGTGCGTGCAGTTCGGCTCGAGGGTGCAGCTCTCCCACGCGACGTAGACGGTGCCGCCGCTGTCGACGACCGCCGAGGGGAGCGAACCGTGGCGGAACGAGCCACCGGCGGCGTGGTCCTGGGCGGGCGAGATGACCACCGGCGGCGGTCCACGTGGCTCCGCCGTCGGTGGACACGAACGACTCCACCGCGGACTCGTTGAGGTTGGCGATCGGCACCACGACGGTGCCGTTGGGCTGCACCACGGGCTGGCCGCCGAGCCCGTGGAAGTTGTCGGCGGTGTTCTTCGGCGCACCCCAGGTGAGGCCGCCGTCCGTCGAGGTGCTCATGTACACGAGGTTCAGGTTGCCGTTGTCGTCCCACTCGACGTAGCAGTTGCCGTAGTGCGGGCTGGTGGCGGTCTCGTCGCAGCCGATCCAGTCCTTGTCCAGGCCCGCTGCCGGGGTTGGTCACGGTCACCGGGTTCGTTCCAGGTGGTTCCCCCGTTGGTCGAGCGGCTCACGATCACCGCCGCTCCGGTCACCTGCGAGTTGAGCGCGAGCGAGCTGATCAGCCAGACGTTGTGCTTGGGGTCGAAGGCCACCGCGGGATCGCTGAGCGCGCCCACGGGCCCTTGCGCGAACACGGTCGTGCCCGGCAGGACGCCGTGGGCCCACGTCGCGCCGCCGTTGGTGGTCACCGCGAAGCCGATGTTCGACGAACCACCGTCGAAGAACCGACCCACCTGGAACGCCGCCACCTCGGTGGACCCGTGGCTGTGCGTGTCCGGCTCGACCTCGGTGCGGTGCTGGCTCGACGCGTTGGTGTACGGGTCGACGCTCACCTTGGTCAGCGTCACGCCTCGCGAACGCCGTGGCTGGACCGACGAGCGCGAACGCGCGCCAGCGCGGCCGCGAGCCCGGTGAATCCGATGGTTCGCCTCACGTCGCTCCTCCCCCCTGCGCTTGATGTGCCGCCGGCCTACTTCGCGTATTCGACGCTTCTGGTCTCCCGGAGCACAACCACCTTGACCCGCCGGCTGTAGCTGCCCTCGGCGTGGAGCCGCTTGGCGATCTGGCGGGCCAGCACCTGGGCGCGGTCGTCGCTGACCTCGTTGGGCCGGACCATGACGCGCAGCTCCTTGCCGGCCTGGACGGCGAAGCTGTGCTCGACGCCCTCGAACTCCGAGGCGATCGCCTCGATGCGCTCCAGGCGCTTGACCGACAGCGCCAGCGCCTCGCGCCGGGCGCCCCGCCGGGTGGCGGCGATGGCGTCGGCGGTCATCACCACGAAGGCGCCGATCGAGCGCGGCTCCTCGTCGTAGTGGTGGGAGCGCACCGCCTGGACCACGTTGGCGGGCCGGCCGAGGCGGGCGAGGATCTCGCCGCCGATGATCGCGTGGGAGCCCTCGACGCCCTGCTCGACGGCGTGGCCGATGTCGTGGAAGAGGCCGATCTCCTTGGCCTCCTGCTCGTCGTAGCCGATCTCGGCCGCGATCATCCCGGCGATCGCCGCGGTGTCCTTGCTGTGGCTGAGGACGTTGTGGCCGTACGAGTTGCGAAAGCGCAGGGTGCCGAGCAGCTTGGCCAGCTCGGGGTGGACGGACGGGATGCCCGAGCTCCTGGCAGGCCGCCTCGCCCTCCTCCTTGATGCGCTGGATGATCTCGCTGCGGCTCTTGCCCACCATCTCCTCGATGCGCGCGGGATGGATGCGGCCGTCGGCGAAGAGCCGCTCGAGGGTGACCCGGGCCACCTCGCGGCGCACCGGGTCGAACCCTGAGAGGACCACCGCCTCGGGGGTCTCGTCGACGATGACGTCGACCCCGGTGGCGGCCTCGAGCGCGCGGATGTTGCGCCCCTCGCGGCCGATGATCCGTGCCCTTGAGGTCGTCGCTGGGGAGGTGCATGACGGTCACCGACGACTCCCCGGTCTGGTCGGAGGCGTGGCGCTGCATGGCCGCGATGAGGATCTCGCGGCTGCGCTCGTCGGCCTCCTCGCGGACGCGGTGGTCGGCGGCGCGGATCCGCTCGGCGACCTCGGCGTCGAGCTCTCCCTCCACCTCCGCGAGCAGCTCGGCGCGAGCCTCCTGCTGGGACAGGCCGGCGACGCGCTCGAGCTCGCGGCCGACCAGCTCGCGCTCGCTCTCGGTGGTCTGGCGGAGCTCCTCGAGCTCCTCCTCGCGGCGGGTGAGGCGCTGCTCGCTCTGCTCGAGCTCGCGGATGCGCCGCTCCAGCGCCTCCTCGCGCTGGCTGGTGCGCTGCTCGAGCCGGGCGACCTCGGCGCGGCGCTCGCGGACGTCGGCCTCGGCCTCCCCGCGGATCCGGAAGGCCTCCTCGCGGGCGCCGACCAGGATCTGCTGGGCCTCCTGCTCAGCGGACTGCTGTCGGACGCGCTGGTCGGTGTCGGCGACGCCGCGGCCCTGGCGCGCCTGCTCCGCGGTGCGGCGCGCGTAGACGACGGCGGCAACGGCGAAGACCACGGCGATGCCCAAGCCCAGCTGCCAGGGCGACGATCTCGATTGTGATTGGGGTTTCCTCGGGGTCGCGATCCTGGGGTGCGGCGGCACCCGGCCTGGCTGCGTCTCATCGGCGACGTCGCCTCCCCGAGCCGGGTGCGGCTGCGTCGCCCGCGGCCGCGCGTGGCCGGGGTCGAGACGTGGTCGCATTGTAGTCGTGGAGGTGGCCGTGACGAAAGGTTCCGCGCGCCTCGATTACCCTAGGGTCGAGTGAAGTCCCAGACATCCCTGCCCCCAGTCCCGCCGCATCCTCCCGAGCGCACTCGATTCGCTCGGAGATCCCCACCGCCGCCTGCCGAGGAGCAGGCGGAGGCGGCGGCGCTCGAACAGGAGCGATCGAGAGCCGCCCCGGCGCGCTCGGGGCGCTGCTGGCCGGCACCACGCTGCTGCGCATCGGCACGTCCGGCGCGGGGGTGGCCGTCGGGTTCGACCTCGTCGACATGTTCGGAGGACGTCCGAGCGGCCTCGTGGTGGGCTTCATCGGCGCCAGCCAGGCGGTGCCCGAGATGGTGTTCGCGCCGATCCTCGCCCGGCTCGCCGACCGGCTGGGGCGGCGCCTGTTCCTGGTCGGCGGGCCCCTGTTCAGCGTCGTCGGGGCGGTCATGCTGAGCCTTGCCACCCACCCCTCGACGATCGTGCTCGCCCGGCTCGTCGAGGGGCTCGGCGCCGCCTGCTTCATCCCCACCGCGCTCGGCACCATCGCCGCCGCCACCACCCACAGCCGGCGCATCCGGGCCAACGCCAGCGGTGCGTTCGAGGCCGCCAACCTGGCCGGCTACGCGGGCGGGTTCGTGGTCGGGCCGTTCGCCTACCACTGGCTGCACCACGGCGCATTCCTGGTGCTCGCCGGCCTCTACCTGGTCGCCGCGGTGGTCTGCGCCGCCCTCGTCCCCTACGTGCCCCCCCTGCCGGTGAGCCCGATGCGCCGGGTGTTCGGCGCCGTCTTCGGGCGAGGGCCCGCTGCGCAGCTTCCTGCCCGCGTGGATCGCCTGCTTCGCGCTTCTCGGCGCGTACGCCGCGCATCTTCCCGCCCTGCTGCGCCGCGCGCCCGGTGCCCGGCCAGAACCTGATGCACCACTTCGACGAGCGGCTGGTCTCCGCGATGCTGGTCAGCTGGATCGCGCTGCTGCTCGTCGGCATCCTCCTGTGGACGCCGCGGATCCCCGCGGATCGGCGCGGTGCGCATCATGCGCCTGGCCACGCCCGGCGCCTGGCTGATCGCGGGTGCGCTCCTGGCGATGAACCACATCGCCATCGCCTGGACGCCGCTGTTCCTGCCCGCGTGCTGGCGCCTCGGGGTGCTCGTGCTCGCCGGCTTCGGCCCCGCGGCGGTGACCTACCTCGCCGAGTGCTCGGAGAGCTTCATCGCCGACCGCGCCGCCCTGATGGCCTTCTACACGGTGGCGCTGGCCGGCGGCGGCGCGCTGGGCTCGATCGTCGGCGGCTTCGCGGTGCGGGCCGGCTACCTCGACGGCCTGGTGGTGTTCGGCTTCGCGCTCTCGGTCATCGCCTTCTTCGCGCTGACCCCGGTGATCCGGTACGAGCGCGCGCTGCTGCGCGCCGTCGAGCAGGGCGGGGCCGCTCCCCTGCCGGTCTGAGGCGGACGGTCAGGCGGAGCCCTGCGGCAGCGGCGGGGTGAGCGGTGGCACGGACGCGTGCGCTGCGCGTCGCCGGGCAGCGGCGCGGTAGTCGGCGTCGTGCGAGGTTGTTCGCTGGTGGGAGACCCGACCAGCGCCGCGACGAGCGAGCCGAGCGCCACGATGACCAGGTTGACCGCGATGGCCGCGAAGCCGATGTAGATCTTGCCGCCGAACCCGAAGTCGTGCAGGCTGGTGGCGAACTTCTCCTGGAAGAGCGCGTACGTGCCCAGCGCCATCCCGCCGGCCCAGCCGAGCACCATCGCCCACAGGTGCAGCCGCTTGACGTACAGCGCCACCACCAGCGCGGGCAGGGCGTTGATCATCCACACGCCGCCCGCCGTCTGGTAGTTGATGATGTCGGTGGTCGGCAGGACCAGCACGAACACCAGCGCGCCGACCTTGACGAGCAGGGACACCACCTTGCTGACCGTGGCCTCCTCGCGCCGGCTCATCGCCGGGTGCACGTACTCGCGCCAGATGTTGCGGCTGAACAGGTTGGCGGCCGCGATCGACATCACCGCCGCGGGCACCAGCGCGCCGACGGCGATGGCGGCGAACGCCACGCCGGTGAACCAGCTGGGGAACATGTTCTGGAAGAGGTCGGCGATGGCGCTGTTGTTGCCGAATGCCTTGCTGGGCTTGATGCCGGCGGCGATCGCCATGAACCCGAACAGCCCGATCAGGCCGAGCAGGAACGAGTACGCGGGAAGGAAGGAGGCGTTGCGCCGGATGACCCGCTGGCCGCTGGCGCTGAAGACACCTGTCAGGGAGTGCGGGTACAGGAACAACGCCAGCGCAGAGCCGAGCGCGATGCTGCTGTACGCGTTGAAGAGGGAGGGCTGGAGCACGTCCGGCTTGGCCTTGGTCTTGGGCGCCGCAGCGGCGACCTGCTCGACCTTGTGGAAGATGTTGCCGAAGCCGCCCAGCTTGTACGGGATGTAGATGACAGCGACGATCACCACCAGCCAGATCAGCCCGTCCTTGACCACGGCGATGAGCGCTGGGGCGCGCAGCCCGCTGACGTACGTGAAGAGCGCCAGGACCACGAAGGCGATGATCAGCGCGGCCTCAGGGCTGATCCCGATGTTGGCGAGCACGACCTTGATGCCGAAGATCTGCAGCGCGATGTAGGGCATGGTGGCGACGAGACCGGTGAGCGCGATCAGCAGCGCAAAGAAGCGGCTGTCGAAGCGGTCCTTGACATAGTCGGGGCCGGTGACGTAGCCCTTGTTGCGTGAGACCTGCCAGAGACGGGGCATGGTGAGGAACACCAGCGGATAGATGAGGATCGTGTACGGAAGCGCGAAGAGCCCGTACGCGCCGAGAGCGAAGACAACACCAGGCACCGCCACGAAGGTGTAGGCGGTGTACAGGTCGCCCCCGAGCAGGAACCAGGTGACGATCGTGCCGAAGCTCCGGCCCGCCAGTCCCCACTCCTCGATGTGGTTGAGGTCGGCGCGGCGCCACCGCGAGGCGCCGAAGCCGATGACCGTCACCAGGACGCCGATGGCGATGACGATGATCAGCTCGTCCCAGTGGGTCACGAGCCATCCTCGTCGCGGTTGAGCGCGTACACGAGGCCGGTGATACCCACCCCCAGGATCACCCACAGGAACTGGTACCAGATGAAGAAGGGGATCCCCGCGAGCCGCGGCTCAGCGTGTGCGAAAAGGGTGGGAAACAGCAGCGCGACGAACGGGACGATGAGCAGGATGCGCGCCCAGCTGCCGCGCCGATTGGTGGTCCGCGGCCCCTCCATACGGGGGAAACTCGCTCACCTGTACCGGTGGTGTCAAGAACGCGCCAAGGTCACCACGCGTACGCCTGCGGCGCCGGCCCCACGGGCGGGAAGATCTCGTCGAGGCGCTGGAGGGCCGCGTCGTCGAGGGTGACGTCGAGCGCACCGAGGTTGCTCTCCAGCTGCTCGAGCGTGCGCGGGCCGATGATCGGCGCGGTCACACCGGGCTGCCTCAACAGCCAGGCCAGCCCGACGTCGGCGGGATGGCTGCCGATCTCGTCGCACAGCGCCTCGTAGCGCTCGATCTGGCCGCGGTGCTCGGCGACGAGCTTCTGCGTCTGCTCCGACGCCGAGCGCCCCTCCTTCTGCTTGCGCAGGATGCCGCCGAGCGCGCCGCGCATCAGCGGGCTCCAGGGGATGATGCCCAGCCCGTACTCGCGCGCCGCGGGCAGCACCTCCATCTCGATGCGTCGTTCCATGAGGTTGTACAGCGACTGCTCGCTGACCAGGCCCTGGAAGTGACGGGCCCGCGCGGTCTCCTGCGCCTGGGCGATGTTCCAGCCGGCGAAGTTGGAAGACCCGACGTAGATGACCTTGCCCTGGCGCACCAGCGTCTCCATCGCCTGCCAGATCTCGTCCCAGGGTGTCTCGAGGTCGACGTGGTGCATCTGGTAGAGGTCGAGGTGGTCGGTCTGCAGCCGTCGCAGCGAGCCCTCGCACGCGCTGATGATGTTGCGCGCCGACAGGAACGTGTCGTTGGGCCAGTCGCTCATCGACCCGTACAGCTTGGTGGCGATCACAACCTTCTCGCGCCGCCCGCCGCCCTGCGCGAACCAGCGGCCCACGATCTGCTCGGTCCACCCCTCCCCTTTCTTCCAGCCGTACACGTTGGCGGTGTCGAAGAAGTTCACGCCCGCGTCGAGGGCGCGATCCATGATGGCGTGCGACACCTCCTCGGTGGCCTGCGGACCGAAGTTCATGGTTCCCAGGCAGAGGCGGCTGACGGAGAGGCCGGAGCGGCCCAGGTGCGTGTAGTCCATGGCTTCAGTCTGAGGCGTCGGTCGCCTGGTCCGCCTCCAGGCGGCGCAGCACCCAGTGCACGGTCTCGGTGTCGAACCCGCGGCGCTGCAGCTGCGCGAAGACGCGCTGGCGCTGCTCGGCGGCGCTGCGGCCGCCGGCTGAACGCCCCGCGAGCCGGCCGCCAAGCGCCAGTGCCGCGGCGCGCTCGTCCTCGGTGTCGACACTCGGCGAGAGTGGCCGTGATGTCCGCGTCGTCGATGCCGCGCGCGCGCAGCCGCGCGGCGACCTGGATGCGACCGTGCCCGGTGCGCTGGCTGCGCGCCGCGAGCGAGGTGGCCAGCGCCGCATCGTCGACGTAGCCGAGCTGTCGCCATCGCGACCGTGGCCTGCTCGGCGGCGTGCTCGGAGAAACCGCGCCGCTGCAGCCGTTGGCGCAGCCCGTGCGCCGACTGCGCCGCCCCGCGAAGGATGCGCAGCGCCGCGTCTTCCGCGGCGCTCACCGAGTCCGGGTCGACAGGGGGTGCCGGCAGCCGCGCGGTCGCCGGCGCCCCCCGAGCGGTCCACCGTCAGCCGACGGCGATCGGCGGCGCCGTCCCGTTCATGTCGGCCTCGATCACCGGGGTGACCTCGGGCAAGGACTGCACCTTCACCTTGCCGGCGATCTCCTCGAGCAGGTCGGGGTTCTGTCGGAGGAAGTCGCGCACGTTCTCGCGGCCCTGCCCGAGCCGCATCTCGCCGTACGAGAACCAGGCGCCGCTCTTGTCGATGACCTTGGTCTCGATGGCGATGTCGAGCACGCTGCCCGCGTAGGAGATGCCCTCGTTGTACATGATGTCGAACTCGGCGACCCGGAACGGCGCGGCCACCTTGTTCTTGACAACCTTGACCTTGACCCGGTTGCCGACCACGTCGAGGCCCTGCTTGAGGGAGTCGATCTTGCGGATGTCCATGCGCACCGACGCGTAGAACTTCAGCGCCCGGCCACCGGTGGTGGTCTCGGGGTTGCCGAACATCACCCCGATCTTCTCGCGCAGCTGGTTGATGAAGATGACGCAGGTGTTGGACCGCGAGATGGCCGCGGTCAGCTTGCGCATCGCCTGGGACATGAGCCGCGCCTGCAGGCCGACGTGGCTGTCGCCCATCTCACCGTCGATCTCCGCCTTGGGGACCAGCGCGGCGACCGAGTCGATCACCACCACGTCCACCGCGCCGCTGCGCACCAGCACCTCGACGATCTCGAGCGCCTGCTCGCCGGTGTCGGGCTGGGAGATGAGCAGCTCGTCCGTCTTGACGCCGATGCGCCCTGCGTACTGCGGGTCGAGCGCGTGCTCGGCGTCGATGAACGCCGCCACGCCACCCAGCTTCTGCGCCTCGGCGATGATGTGGAGCGTCAGCGTGGTCTTGCCGGAGGAACTCGGGCCCGTAGATCTCGATGACGCGGCCGCGCGGGACGCCGCCGACCCCGAGTGCGATGTCGAGGGTGAGCGCCCCGGTGGGGATCGCGTCCACGCGCTGGGTGCGCGCCTCACCGAGGCGCATGATCGCCCCCTTGCCGTGGGAGCGCTCGATCTGTCCGAGCGCCGTGCTGAGTGCCCGATCCCGCTCTGTGGTCACCGCCTCACTCCCGCTGACGGCGGCTGCGCGCCGCCCGTTGACCTCGACGATGGGCTCGATGGTACGACTTTCTGGTGTTGTTGTCAAAGCAGAAACTCCATGAGAGGTGGAATGGCCGGGATCGGTGCTGCGATGGCTGGACAGGACGGCGAGAGGTGCTGGCATCGAACAGATGTACGCCCCACTGTAACGGCTGGCGGGCGGGATGACAACGGCATCATGCGAGCGCCCGGCGACAGCTGCCTGTCGCGCCCCACGGCGCCCTCACGATCCGTCCGCCAGGAGGCGGAGCGCGGTGCGCACGGCGTGGGCGCGGTTGCCGTCGCGGCCCCGGTCCCCTTCGAGGCGCACCACCCGCTCGCTGTCAGGTGAGCAGACGGCGACGAAGATCAGCCCCGCCGGCTTGCCCTCCTCGGCGCTCGGCCCGGCGACCCCGGTGATGCCGACGCCGACGTCGGCGTGCAGGCGGCCGCGGACCCCATCCGCCATCGCCGCGGCCACCTCCGCGCTCACCGCGCCGTGGCGGGTGAGCAGGTCAGGGTCGACGCCCAGCAGGTCGCACTTGACGGCGTCGGCGTACGCGATGACCCCGCCGAGCACGTAGTCCGACGACCCCGGTACCGCGGTCAGCGCTGCCCCGAGCAGCCCGCCTGTGCACGACTCGGCGACGCCCACCCGCCAGTCGCGCGACCGCAGCGCCTCGCCGGCGGATGCGCTGTCCGCGAACAGCTCGGCCAGGCGCGGCGCGGCCTCGTCGGCGCCCATCAGATCAGGAAGCGCCGGTAGCGCCAGAGGTAGTCGAGGCCGCTCAACACGGTGGCCGTCACGGCCAGCCCGACCATGACGAGCGCGGTGATGTGCAGCACCGGGAAGGGCTGCGCGAGGATGAGCAGCCCGATCATCATGTTCTGGGTCAGCGTCTTCGACTTGCCCCACGGCGTCGACGCCACCACCACGCCCTGGTTGGCGGCGACGAACCGGACCCCGGTGATGAGGAACTCGCGCGCGAAGACGACCACCACCACCCACGCCGGGATGATGTTCTGGCCGACGAGGATCACCAGCACGGTGATCACCAGGATCTTGTCGACGAGCGGGTCGAGGAACTTGCCGAGCTCGGTGACCGAGTTGCGCCGGCGAGCGATCTGGCCGTCGAGCGTGTCGGTGGCCGCCGCGGTGGCGTACACCGCCGCACTGACCTGGGCGTGGTACGCGAAGTCGGCGCTGAGCGAGTACCCGATGACCGGCACGAGCAGCAACCGGAAGATGGTGAGCTGGTTGGGCAGGGTGAGGTGACGCGTCACCGGCGGGCAGGACTTACGCGCACATCATCCCAACTTGACCGGCGGCCGGTCCGGCGACCGCATTGGCGGCGACCGCCGACGTCCCGCGGTCGTACATTCCCTCGGCGTGTCGTCTCGTGCGTCTCGTCCAGCGGTGCTCCTGGCGTTGGGAGCGGTGCTCGCCGCGCCCGCCTGCGCCCCGGCGCCGAGCCCCACCACCGCATCGCCCTCGCCGGTGCGCTCGGCGTCGCCCTCGGCCTCGGCGAGCGCAGAGACGGCGCCGGCGAACGCACACGGTTCGTTCACGTTCAGCGGCTGGTTGGCGGCGTCCAACGTGGGCCCGGTGCAGCCGCTGGCGTTCGCCACACCCGCCGGGGCTGTCCCCAACCTCCCTGCCCCGACGGCCGGCGCCGGGGGCGTCACGCTGTCGGGTTCGGCAGCGGGCACACAGTGCTTTCACTCGACCAGCGGCGCCGACATCGACCAGTACGAGGTGTTCCTCGTCTTCCTGGTTCGCGGGGAGCGCTACCTCCTGACTCTGGCGGAAGGGTTCCAGCGCGCCGGGCAGAACCTCGGCGAGGCCACGCCTCCCGCCGGCGGTCCGCTCTCCAACGCCGGGGGCAACTCCGACCAGGTGCACCTCGACCCAGAGGGCGTGAAGCTGAGCGGCGACCCCATGTTCATCGGCTCGTACAGCGATGGAACGGTCGTCCTGGCCCGCGACCTGCGCTCCGGGTCGGTCGACATCACCCTGAAGGCGACGGCCGGCCCGGCGGGAACGCCCGCCGTCCACGCAGCCGGCAGCTTCGTCTGCCCCTGAACGCTGGCCGGTCGCTACCGGTAGTTGGTGAACTGCAGCGGCACGTCGAGGTCCGCCTCGCGCAGCTTGGCGATGACCGCCTGCAGGGTGTCCTTGTCCTTCCCGGTGACGCGCAGCTGGTCGCCCTGGATGCGCACCTGCACCTTGGGGTGGTCGCCGCGGATCTGCTTCTGCAGCTTCTTGGCGAGCTCGTCGTTGATGCCGCGGCGCAGCTTGATGACCTGGCGCACGTTGCCCTTGGCCGCGTTCTCCGGCTTCTGCGCGTCGAGGATCTTGAGGTCGAGGTTGCGCTTGTGGAACTTGCTCTTGAGCACGTCGGTCATGGCGCGCAGCTGCATGTCGCCCTCGGTGGTGAGGGTGATCTGCTCCTTCTCGAGCTCGATCTCCGCCGTGAGGTTCTTGAAGTCGTACCGGGTGCCGATCTCGCGGCGCGCCTGGTCGACGGCGTTGAGCAGCTCCTGGTGGTCGAAGTCGCTGACCACGTCGAACGAGAACTCCTGGGGCATGTGCCAGCAGGATACCGATCCTGATGCCGCCGCTTCAGTGCGGCGTGCGCGGCCCAGGTGGGCGGCGGCGACGCGCAGGTCGTGGACGAACTCCTCCATCGCGGTGTGGCGGGCGGCCTCGTCGGGCATGCGCAGGATCGACGAGGGGTGGACGGTGGCGGTGACCCGCGTGCCGTCCGGCAGGCTCAGCACCTCACCGCGATGCCTGGTCACCCGGAAGTCGCGACCGAGGAGCGCCTGCGCGGCGGTGGCCCCGAGGCAGACGACCAGGCCGGGGCGGACCGCGGCGATCTCGGCGTCCAGCCAGGGCCGGCATGCGGCGATCTCCAGGCCGTTGGGCTTGGCGTGGATCCGCCGCTTGCCGCGCGGCGTCCACTTGAAGTGCTTCACGGCGTTGGTGATGTACACGCGCCCGCGGTCGATGCCCGCGGCCTCGAGGCCCTCGTCGAGCACGCGGCCCGCGGGGCCGACGAAGGGGCGACCCTCGCGGTCCTCGCTGTCGCCGGGCTGCTCGCCGACCAGCATGATCGCGGCGTCCGGGGCTCCCTCGCCGAACACCGTCTGCGTCCCGGTCGCCACCAGGTCACACGCCGCGCAGCCGGCGGCCGCGTCGCGAAGCGCGTCGAGGTCGCGGGACCGCGGGACCGGAGCCGGCGACCGGCTCTCACTCACCGACTGTGCTGCCGGCCGGCCCGCCGGCGATCAGGGCGGCCTCCTCGGCTGCAGGGGGCGCCGCCGGGCGCCGCGCTGCGGAGAGGAACTCGAGCAGCGGGGCGACGAGGTCCGGTCGGATCTGCGAGCGCGCCTCCTCCCCCTCGGCCTGGACCACGAGCACGCCGGCGTTGAGGAGGCGGTCCAGCTGATGGCGCACCTCGAACGGCTCGGTGCGGGTCAGCGCAGCCAGCTCCGCGTCGGTGCGCGGCTGGTCGAGGAGGTGGCGCACCAGGCGCAGGCGGTCGGGGTCGGCGAGCGCGCGCAGCAGGTCGGCGGTGGGCTGGAGCTCGTCGGCCGACCCGGCCAACAGGGCGCGAGCCGCCTGCCATGCCTCCATCGGACGGTGCGGCAGCTGGCGACCGCTCACGTAGCTGGTCTGCAGGAGCGCCTCGCCGACAGTCGCCCCGGCGCTGCGGCGCGCGGCCACGATGTAGATGATCCCCACCACCACCATCGGGACCACCACGTCCAGCCAGCCGGCGCCGATGCCGATGTTGAAGAGGCGGCGGCCCAAGGCGAGCAGACCGGTGACGATGCTGGCGATCACGCCGACATCGATCGCCGCCGCGATCAGGGCACGGAACACCCGCGGCACCCGCACCAGGCCGGCACCCGTGGTCGGCGGCGTCCGCCTGATCGCGAGGAAGACCCCGAGGCCCATCACCACCAGGATCACACCCTGCACGGCGAGCCGCTCCACCTGGTTGAAGAAGTGCTCGACCGGGATGCCGACGACTGTCCCCAGCGCGACGAACGCGGCGACCCACACGATGGTCGACGGGATCATGGCCACGACGAAGGTGCGCGCCGGCACCCGCACGGCGCCGGCAACCAGCGTCGTGTAGATGCGCAGGCCGGGGATCAGGCGGCTCAGCGCCACACCCAGCCAGCCCGCGGACCGGACTCGCCGCGACACCCGCTCGAGGTTGCGCTGCTGGTGCAGCCGCTGCGCGAGCGAGACCAGGCCGCGCTCGCCCACCAGCCGCGCCCACCCGTACCCCACGAAGGAGCCGAGGATGCACGCCAGCATCGCCAGCGGGACGAACACGAACGGGTTGAGGCCTCCCGCGGCGATGAGCAGGCCGGCGGCCAGCAGCACGATCTCGCCGGGTGCGAAGGGCAGTGGCACGCCCGACTCCTCCGCGAAGAGCAGCCCGCACAGCAGCACGACGGCGACGACGCCGTGCAGTCCCTGGAGAAAGCTCATCTCAGGCGCGCTCGAGCCCGAGGTCGACGATCTCGGCACCGACCTCGCCGTCGTGGATCGTGATCACCGCCATGGTGAAGCTCGGCATGCTGCGGCGGTCCGTGGGCGAGCCGGGGTTGAGGAGCAGGAGGTCGCCGTCGTCGTCGCACACGGGGATGTGGCTGTGGCCGAACACCGCGACGCGGACGTCGGGCCAGCGCGACCGCAGACGTGCGCGCCGTCCTGCCGATGCGCCGGAGTCGTGGATCACGCCGATGCGCACGCCGTCGATCTCCAGCAACACCTCGGCCGGGAGATCCGCGAGGTCGACGTCGTTGTTGCCGCGCACCGTGTGCAGCGGCCGGCGCTCGCTGATCCGGGTGAGGAGCTCGCGATGGGTCACATCGCCAGTGTGGATGACGTGTTCCGCACCGTGGATCAGCCGCCACGCGGAGGGCGGCAGGTCGCGAGCGCGCCGCGGCAGGTGGGTGTCGCCGAGGACGGCGACGCGGGTCACTCCTCGCCGAGCTCGGCGAGGTACTCGTCGACCTGGATGACGTCCATCAGCACCTCGCGCGACTTGCTGCCCTCATACGGCCCCACGATGCGGTGCTCGGCGAGCTGGTCGACGAGCCGGGCCGCACGCGTGTAGCCGACGTTCATCTTGCGCTGCAACAGCGACGCCGCCGCGCGTCCTTCGGCGGCAACGATGTGCGCGGCCTTGGCGAAGAGCGGGTCGCGCTTGGTCGCCTCGCGCGCCCATGACACCGACGCCTCCACCTGGAAGATCTCGTCCTGGTAGTCGGGCGTGCCCTGCGCCTTCCAGTGGGCGATGAGCGCGTCGAGCTCGCGGTCGCTGACGAACGCCCCCTGCAGGCGCTGCGCCTTGCCCTGGTCGATGGGCAGGTACAGCATGTCTCCGCGGCCGAGCAGCTTCTCCGCGCCCATCTCGTCGAGGATGACCCGCGAGTCGGTACCGCTCGACACCGCGAAGGCCACGCGCGACGGGATGTTGGCCTTGATGAGGCCGGTGATGATGTCGGCGGACGGCCGCTGTGTCGCCACCACCAGGTGAATGCCCACCGCGCGCGCCAGCTGGGCGATGCGGCAGATGAGGTCCTCGATCTCTCCCGCCGCGACCATCATGAGGTCGGCGAGCTCGTCGATGACGATGACGGTGTACGGCAGCGGGGACAGGCCCAGCCCGGGCGCGCGCTCGTTGAAGGCGGCGATGTTGCGGGCGCCGTGCGAGGCGAACAGCTTGTAGCGCTCCTCCATCTCCTTGACCGCCCAGCGCAGCGACGCCACGGCGGCCTCCGGCTCGACGACCACCGGCACCAGCAGGTGGGGCAGGTCGGCGAAGTTGCTGAGCTCGACGCGCTTTGGGTCGATGAGGATGAGCTTCAGCTCGGCGGGAGTCGCCTGGAGCAGGAAGCCGCCGAGGACGGCGTTGATGCACACCGACTTGCCGCTGCCGGTGGCGCCGGCGATGAGCAGGTGGGGCATGCGCGTGAGGTCGCCGGCGACGGGGTGGCCGCTGACGTCCGCGCCCAGCGCGACGGCGAGGCGGGCGCGGCTGTCGGTGAACGCCGTCGACTGGACGATCTCCTTGAGCGCGACCAGCTGGGCCGCCTTGTTGGGAACCTCGATGCCGATCGCCGACTTGCCGGGGATGAATGGCTGGATGCGGATCGGCGCGGCCAGGGCGAGCGAGAGGTCGGTCTGGTAGCCGACGATCTTGCGCACCGGCACGCCCGCGGCCGGCTGCAGCTCGTACTGGGTCACGGTCGGGCCGACCAACTCGCCGATGATCCGCGTCTCGATGCCGAAGCTGCGCAGCGTCGAGACGATGGTGTGCTTGTTGCGCTCCACCTCGGCGTTGAGCCGCTCGCGCTTGCCGGCGACGGTGTCGAGGATGTCGGGGGTGGGCAGCACCCACACCTTCTCGCCCTCGTCGATCTCCGCGGCATGCGGGAGCACGACCTCGGGGATGGGTCCGAGCGCCGGCTCGGCCGTGCCCTCGAACTCGCGCACGAACCCCTCGTCGTTGAGCGGCTCGACGTTGTCGAGCTCGGGGTCGGCGATGGTCGCGAAGGCCTCGGGCAGCTCAACGGGCGCCGCCGGCGGGGGTACGAACACGGGCGGGGCGGGAACGCCCCTGAGGTTGACGTCGGCGTCGTCGTTCTTGCGCTGGCGCCGGTCGGCCTTGGGCGTTGGGTACGGGTCATCGCCGGCGAGGTGGTCGCGCACCCACGCGGTCAGTGGCGCCACGCGCAGGTCGACAGCGAGGACCAGGCCGAGTGAGGCCGCGACGATCATCAGCACGGCCGATGCCGGTCCTCCCAGCCGGTCAGCGACGCCGGGGCCGAGCCGGTTGCCGATCCAGCCGGCACTGCCGGCGGCGGCAAGCCCGAGAAAGCCGAGCACCGCCAGCACGGTCACCAGCGACCCCAGGCCGGCCATGAGGCCGCCCCGCCACTCGTGGCCCTGGAGCAGGCGAGCCCCGGTCACTCCCACGCCGGCGACCGCCAGCCAGGCACCGACACCGAGCACGGTGAAGAAGCCGTCATGGACCGGGCTGGCGACCGAGCCGCCTCCGGGGATGAGGAGGATCACGGCGAGGATCGCTCCGAGGCCGAGCAGCGCGACCCCGCTCAGCTCGCGGCGCTGGTCGGGGGTCAGCATCGGCTGGCGCCGGACCGGCGGCACGGCGCGGGGCGCGGCTGGTGCGCGCGGGCGCGCGGCGGCGCGTGGCCGGGCGGGATCTCGTGGGTGCGCGTGGTGCCATCTTGGGGGTGCAGCCTGGGCCTGGACGCGTGGATGTCGCGGCTGCGCTCCGGTTCGCCCGGAGGCGCGTCGATCGTATCAGCAGGTCGGCGGACGTGCCGAACCTGCGTTCGGGCCCGCCGACCTCAGCTGCTCAGTTGCGCGACGGGGCTACGGGGCCTCCGCGTCCCCAGCGCGGCGACGTCCCGCGAACGCTCCCAGTCCAAGGAGCAAGAGGCCGCCCGCGACCAGCGGCTCCCACGCCCCTGAGATCGGGCCGGCTCCCGTCGAGGGGAGGGTCGTCTTCACCGCACTGACGGTACCGGTCGGCGACGCGGTGGGCGTCGGTGTCGGTGTCGCCGGCGCGGTCCACGAGATCGTCACCGAGGGCGAGCCGCCGCCGAGCGTGATCGAGCTGTGGGCGACCGCGTGGGCCACCGCCTGGGTGCGCAACACCGTGTGGACGCAGGGCGCGCAGCTGGAGCCACCTCCACCGGCGCCGGATGCCACCGTCGACCCGTCGTCGCTGTCCGCTGCGCCGCCGCCGCCGCCGAAGAACCCGCCGCCGCCGCCGCCGCCGCCGAAGTTGGAGTTGCTTCCACCCTGGCCCCCGGAGGGAAGGTCACCCGGCGAGCCGGCGCTGTTGAGGCCACTGAAACTCGTTCCACCCGCGCCGCCCTGTGAGCACGTGCCGCCCCCGCCCTGGTCGAGGATGGTGCTGTCCCCGCCCTTGGTGCCGGCGTCACCGGGCACGCAGGCGGTGGAACCGTGCCCGCCGTCGCCACCCGCTGACACGGCGACGTTCGCCGGGTGCGGTTTCACGAGCGCAGACCTGGGGACGCTGGGCGCTCCGCCGCCCCCGCCTCCGGCGACCAGGACACGGGGATCTTTGGCCACCGAAGGCTCGCATGTGTTCTTGGAGCAGGTCCGCAGGTCCGACTCGCCGCCTCCAGTCCCGCCGGTTGGTGTCGGGGTGAAGTTGCTGTCGATGCCATGACCGCCGATGCCGCCGCCCAGGTCGACCTCCGCGTACCAGGTTGCCCCAGGCGTCACCACGAGGTCAGCCGAGACGGAGGCGCCGACACCGCCGGCGCCGCCCCGGGGCCGCTGCCGGCCTGCCCGTTCGCGCCGACCGCAACGACATGGATCGAAGTGATCCCGGTGGGAACGACGAAGGCGTGCTCGCCGGTGGTGGTGTAGGTCACGCTCGTCGGAGCGGTCTCCGCTCGAGCGGATGTCGAACCGAGGCCCGGGACCAGCGCCGCAAACCCGAGCAGGCTACCCGCGCCGAGCATCACGGCAACCCTGATGCGTCCCCACGACAGACGGCGTCGCTGAATATCCACGCCACTCCCCCTCACGCGATCAAACTGAAGCGCGTATCGTAGCGAATGCGTCGTTCGATTCCCAGCCCCCTGGCATCGGCTCAGACCTCGGTGACCACCGGCAGGATCATCGGCCGCCGCCGCGTGCGCGAGTAGAGGAAGCGCGAGAGGCCCTCGTGGATGGCCGACTGCCAGACGCTCCACTCGGCGTCCGGTGTCAGCTTCTCGACCAGCGTGAGGGTGTGAGCCCGCGCCTCCTCGAAGAGGTTGTCGGTGGCGCTGTCCTCGATGAACCCTCGTGAGATGAGGTCAGGCCCGGCGATGACGGCGCCGGTGCTGCGCTCCACCGTGAGCGCGACGATGACCACGCCGTCCTGGGCCAGCAGCCGCCGGTCGCGGAGCACGACGTCGCCGGCCTCGTCGATGCTCAGCCCGTCGACGTAGACGTACCCGGAGGGGACGCGCTGATCGCGGCGCCTGATCATCTCGCCGTCGATCTCGATGACCGTGCCGTTGTCGACGGGCAGGATGTGGTCGCGCGCGATCCCCACGGAGGCGGCGATGTCGGCGTGGATGGCGAGGTGGCGGTACTCGCCGTGCACGGGCACGAAGTACCTCGGCCGCGTCAGCGTGAGCATCAGCTTCAGCTCCTCGCGGCTGGCGTGGCCGGAGGCGTGGACGTGGTGCTTCGACGAGTTGAAGACGCGCGCGCCGCGCCGGTACAGGTTGTTGATGGTGCGGTGCACCGCCTCCTCGTTGCCGGGGATGGGGTTGGCGCTGATGATCACGGTGTCGCCCTCGTGGAGCTGCACCATGGGGTGCTCGCCGGCGGCGATGCGCGACAGCGCCGACATCGGCTCCCCCTGCGCGCCGGTGCAGAGCACGGCGAGCTGGTCGTCGGGGACCGACGCGTGCTGCTTGGGTGACACGAAGACGTCGGGGGCGCGCAGGAATCCCAGCTCCTGGCCCACCTTGACGTTGTTGAGCATCGAGCGGCCGACGATGAAGCACTTGCGCCCGCACGCCACCGAGGCGTCGATGGCCTGCTGGAGGCGCGAGATGTTCGATGCGAACGTGGCCATGAGGATGCGGCCCGGCGCCGCCGCGAACAGCGGTGCGAGCCCCTCGCCGACGTGGCGCTCGCTCTGGGTGGTGCCCTCGTGCTCCGCGTTGGTCGAGTCGCTGAGCAGGAGGAGCACGCCCTCGTCGCCGAGCCGGGCCAGCCGCGCCATGTCCGGTGGCGACCCCTGCACGGGCGTCTGGTCGATCTTGAAGTCGCCGGTGTGGATGATCACGCCCTCGGGCGTGTGCAGCGCCAGCGAGCACGCGTCGGGGACGGAGTGGGTGATGTGGATCCACTCGACGGCGATTCCCCCGAGCTGCACGGTGTCGCCGGCGCGGACGGTGTGCAGCTCTGTGGAGTCGAGCAGCTTGTGCTCCTTCAGCTTGTTGCGCAGGAAGCCGAGCGTCAGGCCCGTGCCGTACACAGGCACCGGCAGCCGTGGGAGGACGTACGGCAGCGCGCCGATGTGGTCCTCGTGGGCGTGCGTGAGGACGATGCCGCGCACCCGCTGCACTCGCTCCATCAGCCAGGTGATGTCGGGGATCACCAGGTCGATGCCGAGCATCTCCTGCTCGGGGAACATCAGCCCGCAGTCGACCACGACGATGTCCTCGCCGCACTCGATCGCCATGAGGTTGCGGCCGATCTCCCCGAGGCCGCCCAGCGGCACCAGCGAGATCACAGGGCGAAGAGGCTCAGCTGGTCGATCTCTTCGTGCTCGCTGACGGGGTGCTCAGGCGTGACCTGCTCGCGCTGTGCGCGCATGGCGTCCGCCTCGTCGAGGTATGTGCGCACGCGCTGCATGTCGGCGAAGAGCGTCTCGCGGAGCGAGCCGTTGTACAGGGCGGCGGCAGGGTGGTACAGCGGGACGTAGACGCGGTCGTCGCGGACGATGCGCTGGCCGTGCAGCCGCGAGATGCCCGCCGACTCCGGGCAGCAGGCGCATCAGCGCGTGGCGGCCGAGGATGAGGATGACGTCCGGCCGCATCAGCGCGATCTGCTCGTCGAGGAAGTGGCTGCACGCCTGCACCTCGTCGGGCTCGGGGTCGCGGTTGCCGGGAGGCCGGCAGCGCACGGTGTTGGTGATGTAGATGTCGCGTCGGGTGAGCCCGATCAACTCGACGAGCTCGGTGAGCAGCTTGCCGGCGGCACCGACGAAGGGGCGGCCCTGCTGGTCCTCCTTCTCGCCCGGCGCCTCCCCCACCGCCATGATCCGAGCCTCGACGGGCCCGTAGCCGGGCACAGCCTGGGTGCGCGTGACGTGGAGGCGGCAGGCGACGCACGCCCGGATCCGGCCGTGGATCTCGAGCAGCTCCTCAGTGGTCGGCGCCACCTGCATTGGCGACCGATTGTAGGGAGTGCCCGCCAGGTCTCAGACCATGCGCCGATCCACCGCCCAGCGCGTCAGCTCGTGACGGTTCGACAGCTGCAGCTTGCGCAGCACCGACGACACGTGTGTCTCGACCGTCTTGACCGACAGGTGCAACCGCACGGCCACCTCCTTGTAGGTGAACCCTCGCGCGATGTGGCGCAGCACCTCGCGTTCGCGCACCGTCAACTGATCGAGTTCCGGATCGCTCACCTCGGGTGGTCCGCCGCGGAAGGCGTCGAGCACGAACCCGGCCAGGCGCGGTGAGAACACCGCGTCGCCCTGTGCACGGCACGGATCGCCGCGGCCAGCTCCACCGGGTCGACCGACTTGGTCACATAGCCCGCGCGCACCGGCGCGGATGACCTGGATGACGTCGGCGGGCGCGTCGGACACCGACAGCGCCAGGAACCGGATCTCCGGATTCCGGCGCAGCGCAGGCGTCGAGCACGGCATCGACCGCCGCCACCGGGGAGGTGGACGTCGAGGACGACAACGGCGGGTTGGGTGCGTGCGATCTCCGCGATCGCGGTATCGGCATCCTCTGCCTCGCCGACGATCTCGAACTCGTCGCCGAGCTCGGCGCGCAGGCCACTGCGGAAGAGCTGGTGGTCGTCGACCAGGAACACGCGGATGCGGTCTGCGGGCACAGTCACCCGGCGACCCTCGGGACACGCATCTGCACCTCGGTGCCCTCACCGGGTGCGGTGGTGAAGGTGGCCGTCCCGCCGAGCCGCCGCATGCGCCCCACGATGAACTCGCTGATGCCGCGCCGGTCCGGCGGGACGCTGTCGCGATCGAAGCCACGGCCCTTGTCGCGCACATAGGCGGTGATCTCATGCGCGTCGGCCTCCACGTAGATGGAGATGCGCTGGGCGCCGGAATGCCTGGCGGCATTGATGGCGGCCTCCTGGCAGGCGAGGGCGACGGCGCGCCCGGCGTCGTCGAGCGCGCCCTCTCCGACGGTCACGGTGTCGACGGGCACGTGGTGCAGCTCCTCGACCCGCGTCGCCACCGCGTCGATGGCGCCGCGCAGGTCGGTCTCCGCGACGGCGGGGCGGCCGTTCAACCATGCGCGCAACTCGCGTTCCTGCCGCCGCGCGACGCTGGCCACCTCGGCGGGCACGTCGCCGCGCTGGATGAGCGCCAGCGTGTGCAGGACGGAGTCGTGGAGGTGGGCGGCGATCTCGGCCCGCTCCTCGGAGCGGATCCTCTCGCGGCGCTCCGCGGCGGCCTCGCGAACCAGGCCGAGAATCCACGGAGTCAGGATCAGACCGAGCCCGGCAGCTGTCACGACCACGGCGAGCACCGCGGTCTGCGCGGCCCCATCGGCCTGGTGCGCGAACAGGAAGACCGTCATGCCTGAGAGCACGATCGCGCCACCGAGGAGCAGGCGCACCCGGGAGACCCAGCCGTCGACGGCGGCGCGGGGGTTGCCGACAAGGCGACCACCGGCGGCGCTCCACCGGGCGCGCTCGGCGGAGTCCTGCGGAACCAGATGATCGCGGACCCGGTGCCGGCGATCAGCAGCGGCCACACCAGTCTGTCGCCCGACCACAGGCCGACGTCGCGGAGCACCAGGAGGCTGCCAACCACGATGCAGGCGATCGCCAGCGTCGATCGCCAGCCCCACGTGTTCACAGGTCGTTGCAGCGGTGGACCGAGGAACTGGGGTTCGTAGCTCAGCGACCACGCGACCACGTACACGAGGATGCCGACGCCGCTGGCCACCGTCAGAGCAGCCAGCCCCAACCGAACGAGAACCGGGTCGACGCCGAGCGTCTCGGCCAACCCACCTGCCACGCCCAGGACGACGCGGTGTTGCCGGCTGCGCGCGAACAGGCCGCGGTGCTCCTTGGTCATGCGACAAGCGTCGCACGAAGCAGCGCGCCTCGCTATCGGGTGGCGACCCCTGGAACTGGCGAGCCGTCTGAGGGTCAGACAAGGGTCATCCCCGATGGTGTTCTCGGCCCTGCGCGGTCACCGTTGTGCCATCCACAGGCAGGTCACCGAGAGGAGCGACACGTGACCGACAGCATCCCCGGTGGCACGGCGCCGGCGACCCCGGCTCCGCCACCACCGCCGCCACCGTCCCACTCACCGCCTCTGGCCCGCAGCGGCACCGACCGGTACATCGCCGGGGTGTGCGGTGGTCTCGGCGCTCACTTCGGGATCGCGCCGGTGCTCTTCCGCATCGGTTTCGTGGCGCTGACTTTCGCAGGTGGGCTGGGTTTCATCCTCTACCTGGCGGCGTGGGTGCTTCTGCCGCGAGCCGGCACCGGTGCCGGCCCGGGCAGGCATGGCGGCTGGGGCGGGCCGACAGGCATGGACCCGCGCAGCACGCGGGTCCTCCTCTACGTCCTCCTCGCCCTGGCGGCACTGATCCTGTTCGGCAGCAGCCTGCACGTGGCCCACGAGGGTGTGCTCGCCGGCCTGGCGCTGCTCGCGGTTGGGATCTTCCTGCTGGTGTACGAGCGGCAGCACTCGATCGCCGCCGCGCCGAGCGGTGCCGAGGCGAGCGCGCCGGCGGCGTACGCGGCTGGAACGTTTTCGACACCTGCGGCTGTGGCGCCGGGGGCGGTGTGGCAACCCCAGGGCGCACCGCGACAGCGCTCGGTCCTGGGGCTGGTCACCGTCGCTGCCGCACTGCTCACCGTCGGTGTGGTGGCCCTCCTCGACACCGCGGGGGTGGTGACCGTCAGCGTCGCCACGTGCCTCGCGATCGTGCTGATGGTGGTGGGTGCGGGTCTGGTCGCGGGGGCCTGGTTCGGCCGCTCACGGTTCCTGATCGTGCTCGGCGCCCTTCTCATCCCCCTGACCATCGCGAGCACTCTGGTCGACGAGCCGCTGACCGGTGGGACGGGCAACGTCATCGTCGCGCCGCAGGGCCTGGTGGATCTCCGAGGTCAGTACCACCTCGCCGCCGGACAGCTGACGCTTGACCTGTCGCAGATCCCTCTCAGCTCGAGCGCCGTGGTGAGCGTCACTGTTGCGTTCGGGAAGCTCACGGTGATCGTGCCGTCGCAGTCCAACGTCGTCATCGCCGCCCATGCCGGCGCCGGCCACCTCGACCTGTTCGGTGCCACCGATGACGGCGTCAACATCGATTCGCCGCTGACCCAAGCGCCGAGCCCTGGCGGAGGGACGTTGCACCTCGCGCTGAGCGTCGGCTTCGGTCAGATCGAAGTCGTCGACTCTGCCAGCAACCCGGTGCCGGCGCAGTGATGCAGCGGCATCCGTACGACCCGATCTCCTTCGTGGCAGGCGCGCTGCTCTTTGTCGCGGGCTGTCTGCTGGTCGCCGGCCGGCTCGATGTGTTCACGCAGGCGACCTGGTTGCTGCCGGTCCTCCTCATTGGCGTCGCGCTGACCATGTTCGGTGCCGCTGCCTGGTCATTGCGACGCACAGATGGAGGTGAACGACCGTCGGCGCCGCCCGTGGAGTGAGCCGGCCGTCACACGCGCATCGGCTCCAGGGCTGCCGCCAGCGATCTCATTGCGAGGCGAGTGCGCCCCTTGACGGTTCCCAATGGTCGCGCTGTCATGGCCGCTATTTCAGTCTGCGAATACCCGCCGTAGTAAGCGAGCTCGATGGCCTCCCTCTGCGCCGCCGGCAGCGCGGCGAGCGCCGCCACGACGGACCGGGCCTCGTCCCGCTGAATCACGTCGGACACGACGTCGCTCGAGCTGCACATCGAGGTGAGCGCGTCCAGCGACTGGTCGTATGCGCTGCCGACCGGATCTTCCACGCAACCGGTCGATGGCCCTGTTGCGCACGATCCTGCACAGCCAGCTGCGCATCGACGCGCGACTCGGGTCATACCGGTCGGCGTTCCTCCAGAGAGCCAGGAACGCCTCCTGCACCACGTCTTCGGCCACGCCGCGATCGCGCACGATGCGATACGCGAGCGAGAAGGCGAGCGCGCCGTGCTGGTCGTACAGGTCGGCGATTTCGTCGGCACAGTTGTCGCCTCTCTCTGTGGCCGGCCCGGCCGGCGCCACGGCTGCAGCCATCGGGTCGACCGCGGCGCTGTGCAACATGGCGGCAGTGTCGCCCCGCGCCGCGTGCATGGCTAGGCGCCGGAGGTCTGCACCTAGACAGGAACTTGGACAGCCCCGGCCCCCGGCGGCGTCACTCGGACGGCGGATCCTCCGCGGCTGCTGCCCGTTGCGGCCACAACGCCATGCCGGAGGCGGATAGGTCACTGCCGATCAGCACCAGGAAGGCGCTGCTCATCGTGGGAAGCACATAGGTGTCGAAGGTGAAGAGTCCCGACAGCATCGGCGTGCGCAAGTTGAGCTCCCATCCTCGCCGCCGCTGTGGTCGCGGGCGGTACACGCGGGCCGCCTTGGCACGATCACCGGGCTCGACGAGGTCGAGAAAACGCATACCGCGCAGCCGCGGGCGGAGCACCCCAGCCACCCGCGCGAAGGCCATGTTGGCGTCCACGATGGTGCCGCCCTCGTCGAGAATGCAGACGAGGCTGGAGAGGAGGTCGGCGATGGCTCTCCACGGAGCGGCGTCGTTCGAGGGAGCCGACGGTCCCGGCGCCGCGCCCCTCTCAACCGGCTCATCGGGGTCGTCGAGAGGAACGCCGCGAGCCTCGGCGACGGCCAGCTTGAGTGACAGCCCGCGAACCGAGACGTTGCTGCGAACTCGGCGCAGCGTCTGGACATCGTCCATTGTGTACCGGCGATGCCGGGCTGCCGTCCTGCCTGGGGAGAGCACCGCGTGGCGACGCTCCCACGCCCTGATGGTGTCCGTCGAGACCCCGACCATCGCCGCGAGTTCGCCGATGGTGAGAGCGAGGTCGTCGGCTGCCACCTTCGAGCTACCGGAGGTACTTACGGAACAGCACTGTCGACACGCGCGCGTCGCTGCCGTGGGCGCTGGCTCCAACCTGGCGCCAGAGGCTGGGAGCGCGGTTGAACAGCGGGCCTCCGACCATCACAGGGATGCCCAGCGCGCGCACGGCTGCGACCGTCGCCGTGATCTCCCGGGAAGAGGCATACGCCACTGACACCCCGACGACGTCGGGGCGCCACTCCTTGAGCGCCCGGACTAGCTCGGCGCGGGGTGTTGGGGGCGGCAGCTGCTGGACCAGCCAGCCGTCGTCCTCGAGCGCCAGCGCCAGGAGCTGAAGACCGATGACGTGGCGCTCTCCGACCAGCCCGGCGAGGATGCAGCGAGCTCCGGTGCGCACCGGGCGCGCCACCGGGGTCGGAGGCATGGCCGTCGCCACCCCGGTCACGATCGCCGTCGCCCGGTGTTCCTCTGCGACCCCCAGCTTGCCCCGGTACCACAGGTCTCCGATCTCGTACTGCGCCGGGTGGATCAGGTCGCTGATGACCGTCAGCCGGGAGCCGGTGGCGGTGAGGAAGGCCGAGGCGAGCTTTCCCGCCGTGACCGCGTCGCCGGCGACGAGGGCTGTCGTGAATGGTGCGACTGGCGACCGCGGCCTGCGAGTGCGGGTGGAGGTTGTCGCGCGCGTCGCTGGCATGTCCAGGATCTTGTCAAACCCTGTGCATCCCCAGCCGGTGGGATGGCGCCTGGGGTCGTACGGTGGCCCGTGATGATTGCGAAGGCGGGGCGGCCCCCGGTCCTGGTGCTGTGTGGGCACCACGCCCTCAGGGAGTCGCTGGCGCACCTGCTGGTCACCGACGGGCTCACGGTGCTGTGCGGAGCTCAACCGGAGGATTCGAGCCGCCCGGCCGTGGTGGTGGTCGCGTGCAACTCATGGCCCTCGGGCTGGAGCCTGGCGAGGCTGCGCTCGGCCTACCGGCGGGTGCCGTGCCTGGTGCTGAGCGCCTCCCCGCTGGCGGGCGACTTCGCCGCGAACCCCTTGCCGCACGGCTACTTCGTGCAGCTTCCCGCGCTGCCCGAGGAGATCCTGGGCCTCGTCTGGGAGCTCTCAACTGCCTAGCTGGGACGCCGAGGACCTGTCACTCCTGGGGCGGACGGCAACCGACCTCACAGCCCTGGCGGCAACCATCGACGTCATGCGCCGCCATCGTCCCGTCGATCCCACGGTGGAGCGAGCTCACCGGTTGGCCGTGAGGTTGCACGAGACGGTCACCGCCCTGATCAGCCGGCTCAAGGAGTGATCGGGGAGTCAGCGGTCCAGCAGTAGCTCCGCCACCTGCACCGCATTGGTTGCCGCGCCCTTGCGCAGGTTGTCAGCCGCGATGAACAGCGCCAGGCCGTTCTCACGCGAACCGTCGGCGCGGATGCGGCCCACGTGGACCTCGTCCGAGCCCGCAACCGCTCTCGGGGTTGGGTACTGCTGACTGGCGGGGTCGTCGACCACAAGGACGCCCGACGCCTCCGACAGCAGGCGGCGCGCTTCGTCAGCCGTCACCGGCCGTTCGAACTCGATCCACACCGCCGCGGAGTGGCCGACCGCCACCGGCACACGAACAGTGGTGACAGCGATCGGCAGGGCCGGGAGGTCCAGCACCCGGCGCACTTCGGCGATCACCTTGGTCTCCTCCTCGGTGTCGTCGCCGACCATCGGCCAGCCGCCCGGGACGACGTTGCCATGGAGCACGTGCGGATAGACCACCTTGCGAGGTGGACGGCCGTACGCGTCGTCCCGCTCCTGCTGGCCGAGCTCCGCCGCCAGCGCCCTGCCGCCACCGCTGGCCGCCTGGTACGTCGCGACCGTGAGGTGGCGCAGGCCGAACTGCGCGTGGAGTGGAGCGAGGACGACGGTGAGCGGGATGGTCACGCAGTTGGGGTTGGCGACGATGCCGTGGTGGCCCGCGAGCGTGTCGGCGTTGACCTCGGGCACCACCAGGGGCACGGCGGGATCCATGCGGTACGCGCTCGACTTGTCGACCGCCACTCCCCCGCCGGCTGCCACGACGGGCGCGAAGCGCCGCGACGTGTCCGCGCCGGCGGCGAAGAAGACGATGTCGGCACCGGCGAGCGCCGCCTCGTCGACCTCCGCCACAGGCACGTCGTGGTCGCGGAAGCGCACCAGCGCACCCGCGCTGCGCGCGCTCGCGAGGGCGCGGAAGTCACCGATCGGGAACACGCGGTCCTCGAGGACGCGCAGCAGCGTGCCCCCGGCAGCGCCCGTCGCCCCCACCACGGCGACGACGGGCGGGTTCTGCACGGTGAGAGCTACGCCGGCCCGCCGCTGCCCGCGCCGGCAGCCTCGGACTGCTGCTTGGCGAGGTCCCGGATGGCCTCCTTGCGCGAGAGGTTGATCCGGCCGCGGTCGTCGACCTCGATGACCTTGACCATGATCTCGTCGCCGATGTTGACGACGTCCTCGACCTTCTCGACGCGGTGCTCGGCGAGCTGGCCGATGCGCACCAGGCCCTCCTTCTTGGGGGCGATCTCCACGAAGGCGCCGAAGCCCATGAGGCGGGCGACGCGACCCTTGTAGATCTTGCCGATCTCCACGTCCTCGGTGAGGTCGCGGATCATGGCGAGCGCCTGCTCGCGGGCGGCCGCGTTGGCCGACGCGATGCTGACGGTGCCGTCGTCCTCGATGTCGATCTGGCAGCCGGTCTCCTCGACGATCTTGCGGATCATCTTGCCGCCCGGGCCGATGACGTCGCGGATCTTGTCGGGGTTGATGTGGATGGTCTCGATGCGCGGCGCCCACGGGCTCATCTCGGTGCGCGGCTGCGCGAGCGCCTCGGCCATCTTGCCGAGGATGTGGATGCGGCCGACGCGCGCCTGCTCGAGCGCCTGCTCGACCAGCTCCCAGCGCAGGCCCTTGATCTTCATGTCCATCTGCAGCGCGGTGATGCCCTGCTGGGTGCCGGCGACCTTGAAGTCCATGTCACCGAGCGCGTCCTCCATCCCCTGGATGTCGCTGAGGATGGCGGCGCGGTCGTCGCCCTCGTCGGTGATCAGGCCCATGGCGATGCCCGCGACCGGTGCGACCAGCGGCACGCCCGCGTCCATCAGAGCGAGGCACGAGCCGCACACCGACGCCATCGACGTCGAGCCGTTGCTCGAGAGGATCTCGGTGACGATGCGGACCACGTACGGGAAGTCGGCGTCGTCGGGCATGACGTTGTGCACCGCGCGCTCGGCGAGCGCGCCGTGGCCGATCTCGCGACGGCCGGGGGCACGCTGGAAGCGCGCCTCGCCGACGGAGTACGGCGGGAAGTTGTAGTGGTGCATGAAGCGCTTGAACTCCTCGAGTCCAAGGCCGTCGATCTTCTGCTGGTCCTGGCCGGAGCCGAGGGTGACGATCGACAGCGCCTGCGTCTGGCCGCGGGTGAAGATGGCGCTGCCGTGGGTGCGCGGCAGCACGCCGACCTGCGCCCAGATGGGCCGGATCTCGTCGGTGCGGCGGCCGTCGGGGCGCACGCCCTCGTGGAGGATGGCGTTGCGCACCGCCTTCTTGGTCTCCGACTCGAACGCCTTGCTGATGTCGGCGCGCTTCTCGGGGAAGCGCTCGGAGAGCTGGGCGACGACGTCGGCCTTGAGGTCGTCGAGCTGGCGCTCGCGCGCTGCCTTGTCGACGTTGCGCGCCGCCTGGCCGATGCGATCGGCGACCAGCGCGTGCACCTCGGAGGCGACCTCGGGATCGGTGCCCACCGGCGGGTAGTTCATGTCCGGCTTGGCGCCGAGCGCGTTCGGATGTCGAGCTGGAACTGCACGAGGCGCTTGATCTCGTCGTGCGCCATGCGCATCGCCTGCAGCATCACGTCCTCGGCGACCTGGCGCGCGCCCGCCTCGACCATGCTGATCGAGTCGGCGGTGCCGGCGACCACGAGGTCGAGCTCGGACTCAGCGATCTGCTGGAGCGTTGGGTTGAGCATCAACTGGCCGTCGAGCATGCCGACGCGCACGCAACCGACGGGGCCGGCGTGCGGGATGTCGCTGATCGCCAGGGCGAGCGATGCACCGGTGACCGCGAGGGTCGTCGGGTCCTGCTCCTGGTCAGCGGAGAGAACTGTGGCGATGATCTGGACGTCGTTGCGGAAGTCCTTGGGGAAGAGCGGCCGCAGCGGGCGGTCGATCATGCGGCTGGCGAGCACGCCGGCCTCGCTGGGGCGGCCCTCACGTCGGGGGAAGCTGCCCGGGATGCGACCGACGGAGTACAGCTTCTCCTCGTAGTCGCACGTCAGCGGGAAGAAGTCGATGCCCTCACGCGGCGCCTTGTTGGCGGTGGCGGTGACGAGCACCACGACGTCGCGGCAGCGGATGAGCAGCGCGCCGTTCGCCTGCTCGGCGATGTGCCCGGTCTCGACGGTGAGCGTCTGCCCGGCATAGTCTGATTCGAATTTCTGGTAGGCCATTGGGTCTCCTGTTGAGTGGATGACCCGGGTGGCGACTGCACCGGCTGCACACCGCGCGGATGGTGGTGAGATTGGAGACTGGAGGTCGGCTGGCGGTCGCGCCGATGGCTGCGGTGCCGCTGAGTGCCGAGGTCCAGGCGCCAACCTCTCACCGCTGCGCTTTGGCTGCGTTAGGTCGTCGCTCCCGGATCGGAACGGTTGGGTGGTGTGTGATTTGTCGGGCCCACCGGTCAGGCGGGCTGTGTGCAGCCCTCCGTGGAGTGGACCATCGAACGTGAGCGCATCGGTTACCGGCGAAGCCCGAGCTGGGCGATGATGGCGCGGTAGCGCTCGACGTCGGTGCGGGTCAGGTAGTCGAGGAGCCGGCGCCGCTTGCCGACGAGCTTGAGCAGCCCGCGCCGCGACGCGTGGTCCTTGGGATGATCGCGCAGGTGCTCGGTCAGGGCCGCGACGCGGTCACTGAGGACGGCGATCTGCACCTCGGCCGACCCCGTGTCGGTGTCGTGGCGGCGGTGTTCGGCGATGATCTCCGACTTTGGTCGAACTGCGGGCAAGTGTTTCTCCGTGGGGCCAGGTGGCCTGTCGCCGGTCGAAGAGCGGAGCCGCGTGGCGCATTTCCCGATGCGCCAGAACCGAGCGGGGCCCCCCGAAGGTCACCCTGAGTTTACCAGCAATTCAGCTCAGCCCGCCGTTGTGGCTGGTACACAGAAGGCGATCGCGCCGGGAAGACAGGTCAGGGTCGCCGGCGCGATGCCGATCTGCTCACCCTCGATGTCGAAGAGAAGAGCGCGATTGTCGAGCGGTTCGACACGAACCGTCTTGCGCCCGCGTGACCACCACACCGGGCTTCTTGATGTGCGCGCCGCGGTACACGGAGGGCATCGCCACGAGCGCCCGCACCCGCCCCAGGACCGGCAGGACAACCACGTCGAACCAGCCGTCGTCGAGCTCCGCCCCGGGGGCGATCCGCATGCCGCCGCCGAAATACCGACCGTTGGCGATCACCACGTTGTCGATGTCCATCTCCGTCGCCTCGCCATCGAGGATGAGCCGTATCGGCCGCCCGGCGAACGTGGTGAGGACGTTCAGGGAGATGCCGAGGAAGACCGCCGTTCCCCGGACACCACCTGACTTGCCTCTGCTCCGGTTGACGCGGGCCACCACCTCGCCCCCGACGCCGCAGTCGGCAATGTTGATGAACTGGGTGGGTGGGGTGGCCGGGCTGTCGTAGGTGATGCGGCCGGCGTCGATGCGGCGGGTGTGGTTGGCCTTCAGGACGGCGGCGAGCGCGGTGGGGTCGGTGGGGAGCCCGATGGTGCGGCGGAAGTCGCCGCCCGTGCCACTGGGGAGCAGGCCGAGCACGGCGTCGCTGTTCAGCGGTGTGCCGTCCGGGGTGAAGAAGCCGTTGACGACCTCGTTGAGGGTGCCATCACCGCCGCAGGACACGACGCGCGTGTAGCCCGCGGTCAGCGCCTGGCGGGTGGCGGTGGTTGCGTCGCGCGGGGCGTCGGTGTGGTGGATGTCGTACTCGAGGTTGGCGTCATCGAGGGCGCGGCGCAGGCCCGCCCAGCGCTTGCCGGTGCGACCGCCGGCGCTGGCGGGGTTGACGATCACCAGCGTGCGCGGCTGCGCCTCACCTCCCCCGCTCATCGGCGGCATGGTACCGGTGGCCGGGTTGGTTGCCGGGGGTCGGCTGTGACCTTCTCGCGACGTGTCGTGAGCGGTTTGCGGCGTTGTGGAATTCCACGCGGATCACGGCGGAGTAACGGGCGCTCGCAGCCGACGGGCGGGCGTTGCGTGGCCGTGATTGAAAGTGGGCGGCCCGCCCGCGACACTTAGAGGAGTGGGTTGAGGCCGGGTCGGCGGACGGTGGTCAACCGTCGCCCCTGCTGCGGAGGAAGGGCGCGCGAGCATGTCGGTCAGGTGCATCCGGGCTTGGCTGGGACTGGCCATTGCGGTCATGGCGCTGTCGTCGTGCGGCAGCCCGGCGCCGCCGGTGACGGCCACGGCGCGACCGACGCCGACTTCGCTGCCGCGGCCCAGCGCTGCGGCCGGTCCGTGCGCGTCGGTGCGGACCACCACCGCGATCGACCAGGTCCCCCCGGCTTGCGCCGCGTTGTGGGCGCCGTATGGGGTGACCAAGGTGCCGCCGGCCAACCTCACCGACGCCACGCCTGCCCCGCCGGCGGTTGTGAACGCGACGAATGGGGCGGTGTCGGATGCCGACGCGCGCGCTTGGGCGATGGCGGCGAATAGAGCGTGCCGTCTGGTATCGGTGGGCGGAGCAAATGATCAGCCACTCAATGTTAAGCACCTGCGCGACTGAAAGCCTCGTTCCGCCAATGCGCGAGTTGCGCGCTCACAGGGCGCGGAGAGTCGATGAACCAGACTGCTCGTCGTTTGGCACATCGCGTACGTGTTCTTCCGATCGGTGCGGATGGCCAACGCTTCTTCGCCTCGCTTGGGCAGCACGACCGCCGGTCATTTCGTGCTGTCCGAGACTATCCAGGTCCTTGCCAGATAACCGCCAAGTATTCCCGACGGACACGTCGACGTGCTTTTCTCCGTACGCCGCTGCGGGTGACAGGTATCCGCGGGTCAGTTCGGCATGACCCATTGCTGGGCGATGTCTGGTTACTCGGAGGCCGCGATGGATTGCGGAGCACCCGGCAGGGCGCTCAACGGTGGTGTGCAACCGTGAGACGCGCACGGGAGTTCTGACTGGTCGATCCTCGTTGCTGATCGCTGGCGCTGACGTCGCCGGCCTTGGTGCGATCAGTTCGGCTGACCGTCAGACGACGGCTGCGGGGGCGCCGGCGGAGGCGACACCGCCGGCATCGGCGCTGCTCTGGCCTGTGGGCTCCCACCACCTGCGGCGCCACAGCCACAGGACAGCGGCAACGGCGTGCTGTCCAGCTCGGGCGGTCCCCCGCTCGGCTCGAGCTGCATCCCGACCAAGCGCCTGCCGGTGGGGGTGATCGACCCGTCCAGCGGAACCCCAAACCGCGACTACATCACGGTCATTCCGTCGGTCACCGGCAACCCGGCGACGGGGCTCAGTGCCACAGCAACGATCCAGTCGCCGGTTCCGATCGGCTCACCGAGGGGTCCAACCAGTGTCGCCGTCCCAGCCGAACCGGTGAAGACCGCCGCTCAGCAGAACGCCGACTACTACGCCTCCGCGCAGGGCATCGCCGATCAACTCAACGCGTACCAACAGCAGCAGATCGCGGCCGCGTCGGATGCCGCGTTCCAGAACCCGTCAGCGGCAATCGCGGCGCTGCTGAAGACGCCGCAGTACACCGCAGCCAACTTCTACGAGCCGGTCTCGCCGCCGGTGGCGGGAGTTGAGGCCACCTCCGAGGACGCGACGACGTGGACGATGCGTGAGACGGTGTACGTCGAGGTTGGGCGCATCGTGCATGACAAGCTCAGGGTTGGACCGTTGGGAGTCCCGATCTACGGTCCGGAGTACTGCAGCGAGCTCAAGGTGGCTGGCGCCGACCCGCTGCGCCTCGACACCCAGGTCGCCACTGCCGTCCCGTCGTTCACCGCACAGGTCAACCAGATCGCCGACGCTCTGTGGCACAGCTTTCGCCGCGGCGGCATCGTGAGCCTTCCCGCGAACGGCTCGCCGACCTATGTGGGCATCCCGACGTGCGCTGGGCTCGATACCGGCCTGCCGACCGGTTCCCGCACCCCCAACCCCTTCACGCTCACCCTCCCGCTCGCTCTCCGCGGTGTCGCAGGGGCTCTACCGGTGACCGTCTCAGGCCGCGTGGCAGTGGCGATCGTCGCCGACGGCGTGCACTGGGATTTCCACGACCCGTCCGGTGATTCCACCGTTCACGGTCAGGACTCGACCGACCCCCGCGCACCGACAGGCACGCCGCGGTACGACGCCGCCACCGGCACGTGGCCGGATGCGGATTTCAAGTGCACCGTATACCACCAGTACCGCGGTCTCGCGGCCGCCCCGGGAGTGCCCATCACCGCGAGCGAGCACTTCCATATCGAGGTCTCGGGCGTCTACAGCACCGGTGCGGCGTCGCCGGTCACCTTCGCGTACAGCTACGAGCCAGCGGACTCGCCTGTTGTGTGGTCAGCCGGACCGTACCCGGTCTACCAGATCGAAGCGGTCCCGTACGCCCCCGGCCCCACTCCGTCCTGATCACGGCCCTGACGGCTGCCCGAGCCTCCGTGACCGAGCGTTGGCGATGTTCCCCGCCACCACCGTGACGGTGTGATCCAGGTCAAATCGCTGACCCATACCCTCGGCGGCAGCACCTGGGTCGGACGCGACGCGTCCAGGCTCCGAGACGTGCGAGGCGGCGTCGCTCGGAACTGACGTCCGCCACACCTCGATCGGACGGCCGTCAGCTGCTTCGAACCGGAGGTCACCATCTTCCGCGGCGACACGGAACGCGCCCTCGTGATGGCGGTGGTGGTGGAACCGGCAGAGTGACACCAGGTTTGCAAGATCCGTGCGGCCACCGTCGGCCCAGTGCACGATGTGATGGCCCTCCGTCGCGACCGCCGGGACTGAGCAGCCCGGGTAGCGGCAGCCTTGGTCGCGCGTTTGGAGCAGGCGTCGCAGCCGACCGGACACCACGCGCCGGCTGCGCCCGGCGTCCGCCGCCACGCCGCCGCGCTCGATGACAGTGACCACATTCGCGTCGCAGGCGACTCGCCTGGCGTGGGTGAGCGGGATGGCGGGACCGTCCTCGATGTGGCAACGACCGCCGCCGTCCCCGCCGCCCAGCACGTCTGCATCGACGTGCACGACGAGGGTTCCCACCGGCGCGGCGGACGCATCGGCCCTCGCGGCATCGTGCAACCACCCCTCACAGATCCGCACCAGCGCGTCCGCGCGGCGGGCGCCGAAGGGATGGTCGGCCTCACCGTCAGCGCATGGGTCGTCCTGGACGCCCGAGCCATGCGCCGAGGGCCCGCTGACACCGCCAACTCGATGGCGCGGAGGACGAGGGTGCCCTCCTCCGGCGGCAGCGTGGCGTACAAGGCGAGCATGCCGTCCTCGTCGAGCCACCACGACACCACCCGCCGTCGCGCGCGCTGCAGTTGCGCGCGGTTGGGGTCGTCGACAGCGATCGCGTAGCGGTACGCCCGGCAGATTCGCCCCAGCTGGGCCCCCGACGCCGACAGTGCGAGCTCCAGCCAGAACGACTCGTCGTCAGCGGTTGCAACGCGCGTCAGAGCGCGCACCTTGTCGAACGAGAGCCGGCCGCTGCAGAAGGCCTCGTGGATCAGCGGCAGGGTGCGCAGCGCGTGTCCCGCCCGGAGCATCTCGCGTGAATTCCAGAGGTCGATGCCCGTCGCGATGGTCAGCCAGTGCGCGCAGCTCCGCATGCCGATGCCGGACCACCCGGCGCGCTCATCGAACGTGGTGGCGAGGTCGACGAGCTGCGCGGTGGCGGCGTGCAGGGTCGCGGCAGCGCCGCCGATCCGCTCCTCGAGCCCACGCTCATCCACGGCAACCACGCTACCAAACAGACGTTCGCATTGCCAGCGAAAACACGGACATCGGACGCCCAAACCGAAGTCACAACGCGGTCGGCGGACCCTCCGCAGCCAGGAACGCGCGCACGTCGTCGACATCGCGCGCGATCTGCGCCACCAGCTCGTCGACGGCAGCGTAGGCACGCTCCTCGCGCAGCCGCTCAACGAACGCGGCCCGCACCTCGCACTCATAGAGGTCGCCGGAGAAGTCGAGCAGGAACGCCTCAACTGTCAGGCGATCACCACCGAAGGTGGGACGGTAGCCCACGTTGGTCGCCGCGGCGTGCCACACACCGTCCACCCGGACCCACATCGCGTACACGCCGGGTGCCGGCAGGCACTTCGCCGCCGCGATCGACAGGTTGGCGGTGGGAAACCCGAGGTGCCGCCCCACCTCCTCGCCGTGCTCCACCACCGCGTCCATGAAGTGCGGACGCCCGAGCAGCCTCACCGCGCCGCTGACGTCGCCGTCCACGACGAGCGAGCGGATTCGCGAGGACGACACGACGCTGCCGTCCGCACGCACCGCGTCCACCACCACCACCGGGAACCCGTGGCGCTCGCCATAGTCGCGCAGGAAGCTGATGTCACCCTGGCGCTTGTGGCCGAGCGCGAAATCGTGTCCCACCACCAGCGCGCGCAGGTCGAAGGCCTCAAGCAACATGTCGCAGAACTGCTCGGCCCCCCACGCGCTCACAGCGCGGGTGAACGGCAGCACCACCAGGCGGTGGAGGCCGGCAGCTGCGAGCACGCTCTCCTTCTCCCCCACAGTAGTCAGCGACTGCGGGCAGCGAGCCGGATCGAGCACGCAGCGAGGGTGCGGGTCGAACGTCAGCAGCGCACTCTCGCCACCGAACCCGGTCGCCCGCGCCCTCGTCTCCGCCAGGAGGGCCGCATGACCGAGGTGGACGCCGTCGAAGTTGCCGATGGTCAGCGCGACCGGCAAGTCGCCGTCCTGCCGCGAGCCGAGTCCGGTGTCGACGCGCATCGGCTCAGGTGTTGAGAACTTTGGTCGGCCGCATCAGGTTGCCGGCGATCTCTCCGATCGCGATGAGGCGCCCGTCCGAGCTGTGCACCCGGCACTGGTTGCCGGCCGTGAGCTGCGGAGCGCGCGGCAGCCACACTGATTGGCCGCGTCCCACCATCGTCGCCTGCTGCGGCGCCAGGTCCACGCGCGGCAGGAAGGCCACCGCGCTGTCGAGTGGCAGCAGCGCCACCGAGGGATCGGGAAGGGCGGCCAGCGCATCGGGAGTCACTGCGTCCTCGATCGACAACGGACCGTACGCCGTCCGTGACAGCCAGGCGAGCAGCGCACCGGTGCCGAGCCGCTCGCCGATGTCGGCCGCGAGCACGCGCATGTAGGCGCCCTTGCCGCTGACCACCGTGAGGTCCGCCTCGGCGCGCGTGCCGGGCCGGAACGCGGTCACGTCGATGCTCTCGATGTGCGCCATCCGCGCCTTGCGCTCCACCTCCCGGCCGTCGCGGGCCAGCTCGTAGAGGTGCTTGCCCTCGTGACGCACCGCCGAGTGCATCGGCGGAACCTGCTCGATGTCGCCGACGAACAGCGCCGCCGCGGCCCGCACATCACTCTCGGTGAGCGCTGAGGCGTCGCCACCAGCGGCGATCGTGCCCTCGGTGTCGAGGGTGTCGCTCGTCTCGCCGAAGCGCACCACGCAGCGGTACGTCTTGCTCTGCTGGTGGAAGTAGTCGACCAGCCGAGTCGCCTGGCCGATGCAGACCGGCAGCAGACCCGTCGCGGTGGGGTCGAGGGTGCCGGCATGGCCGACCCGGCGCTCGTTGAAGATGCGGCGCACCGCCCGCACGGCGTCGAAGGAGGTCATGCCGGCCGGCTTGTCGATGGCGAGGATGCCGCTGCGGGTCGTCGCGGTCGCGCTCGGCCCCGCCAGCGCCGGCGTCACTTCGACGACCGCAGCAGCTCCCGAGCGACGTCCAGCACGCGCGGCTCGAACACCGCGAGGGGTTCGCGCAGCTCCGCCCCGGCAGCCCGATGGTGGCCACCCCCGCCAAACGGCTTGCAGACCGCGGTGGCGTCGTAGGGGTCGCGGGTGCGCACGCTGACCTTGGTGACCCCGGGCGAGTTCTCCTTGAAAAGCAGCGCGATCTCCATGGTGTCGATGCTCTGCAGCTGGTCGATGACGCCCTCGGACTCCATCATGTCGGCGCCGGCCTCCGCCAGCATGTCCTGGGTGATCTGTGACCACACCAGCCGGCCGTCGAACTCCGTGTGCAGGCGCGCCACCGCGAGACCCTCGAGCTTGATCTGCGGAACGGAGCGCGACTTGTAGCTCTTCAGTGCCACCCAGCCCGGGTTGGCCCCGGCGGCGACCAAGTCGGCGCCCAGGCGCAGCGCCGCCTCGCTGGTGTTCTCGTGGCGGAACCCGCCGGTGTCGGTGAACAGCGCCGCGTACAGGTTGGTGGCCACGTCCGCGGTGATCGGCGCACCGATTGTCGTCAGCAGGCGATGCACCACCTGCCCGGTGGCACTGGCCGTCGCCTCGATGAGGTTGATGGTGCCGAAGCCCTCGTTGCTGACGTGGTGGTCGACGTTGACCACGGTGTCGGTCTGCCGGATCAGCTCCTGCTTGTCACCGAAGCGGGCCACGGTCGCGCAGTCGAAGGTGAAGAGCGCGTCGATGTCACCCGCCTCCTCGGAGATGGTGTCGAAGCCGGGCAGGTACTCGAGCATGCGCGGCAGCGGCGAGGGCACGACCACCCGCACGTCGCGGCCCATCGCGCGCATCGACAGCGCGAAGCCCAGCGCGGAGCCCAGGCTGTCGGCGTCAGCGTCCTTGTGAGGCAGGCAGACGATGACGCGCGCCTGGTCCAGGACCTGGCGGATGTCTCCGACCACCTCCTCCAGCTGCGGCCACGTCTGGGTCACGGTGGTCATTCGGCTACCTCGGCGACGGGTTCGGCGTTGTCGGCGGGCGGGTCGAGCTCGCGGAGGACGCTGGCGATGTGGATGCTGTAGGCGATCGACTCGTCGAGCTCGAAGCGCAACTTGGGCGGCGCCTTGAGGTTCTCGAGCCGCACACCGAGCTGGCCACGCAGGTACCCCTCGGCATGGCGCAGCGCGGTCACCACGGCGCGGCGCTCGCGCTCGTCGCCGATCGCACTGACCATGACGCGCGCGCTCTTCATGTCGCGCGCCAGCTTCACCTCGCTCACCGACGCCATACGAACGCGCGGGTCCTTCATCTCGATCAGCATCATCTGCGAGATCTCCTGGCGGAGCAGCTCGGCAACACGTTCGTTGCGCGGCGGCCGGGCCCCGTGCTGGGCGTGGCTGTGGAAGCTCGTCGTCATGTCGGGGCTCCGCCGCGTCGGCGAGCCGATGCGGCACTCACAGGTTCTGCTGCTCGACCGTGTACGCCTCGAGGATGTCGCCGACGGCGAAGTCGCTGAAGTCCTCCAGCGTGATGCCGCAGTCGTAGCCGCGCGCCACCTCGCGGACGTCGTCCTTGAACCGGCGCAGGACCGCGATGCGGCTCCGCGTCACCTGCTTGCCGTCGCGCAGGACGGTGCAGATCGAGTTGCGGGGGATGCGCCCGTCGACCACGTGCGACCCGGCGATGGCGGGTCGGCCGTCGACGGTGAACACCTGGCGCACCTCGGCGCGGCCCTGGAAGACGTCGACGAAGGTTGGCTCGTACAGGCCCTTGATGGCCTTCTGGATGTCGTCGGCAACCTGGTAGATGACGTCGTAGTAGCGGACGTCCACCCCCTGCGTGTCGGCCGCCACCTTGGCGCGGTCGTCGGGGCGGACGTTGAAGCCGATGACGATGGAGTCGGTCACCGCGGCGAGGTTGACGTCGGCCTCGCCGACAGGGCCCACGCCCGAGGCGACGATGACCACCTTGACGTTGGGGTCCTCGATCTTCTCGATCTGCCCGCGCAGCGCCTCGAGCGAGCCGTTGGCCTCCGCCTTGACGACCACGTTGAGCGCCTTCACCGACCCCTCGGCCACCTGCGAGGCGAGGTCGGCCAGGGTGATGCGGCGCACCGGCTGCACCTGCTGCTGCTTGGCGGCGAAGCCACGCTCCTCGGCGAGCGACCGGGCGGTGCGCTCGTTGGCCATCACCTGGAACACGTCGCCGGCCTCGGCGACGCCGGACAGGCCGGTCACCACCGCCGGCGAGCTCGGGCCGGCCAGCTGGAGGCGGCCGCCGCGCTCGTCGAGCAGCGCGCGGACGCGCCCGTACACCTGGCCGGCGACGATGTAGTCACCCACCCGGAGCGTGCCGTTCTGCACGAGGACCGTGGCGACGGGGCCCCGGCCGGGGTCGCGGTGCGAATTCGATGACAGTCCCCACCGCGCTCGCCTTGGGGTTGGCCTTCGGCTCCACCTCGGCATCGGCGGTCAGCAGGATCATGTCGAGCAGGTCGGTGACGCCCTCGCCGGTCTTGGCGCTGGTGCGGACCACGGTCACGTCGCCGCCGTAGTCGCTGCTCACCAGGCCGCGGTCGGCGAGCTGCTGGAGGATGCGGTCGGGGTTGGCGCCGTCCTTGTCGATCTTGTTCAGCGCGACGATGATCGGCACCTGCGCGCTGCGGACGTGCTGGATCGCCTCCTCGGTCTGCGGCATCACGCCGTCGTCGGCGGCCACCACCAGCACCGCGATGTCGGTGACGTCGGCACCGCGCGCCCGCATCGCGGTGAAGGCCTCATGGCCCGGGGTGTCGATGAAGGTGATCTTGCGACCGTTCTTCTCGACCTGGTAGGCGCCGATCTTCTGGGTGATGCCGCCGGCCTCTCCCGACGCCACGGCCGTCTCGCGGATTGCGTC
The DNA here is from genome assembly GCA_963751755.1 of Candidatus Dormiibacterota bacterium. Taxonomy (GTDB): domain Bacteria; phylum Chloroflexota; class Dormibacteria; order Aeolococcales; family Aeolococcaceae; genus Aeolococcus. The sequence continues at coordinate 387,113 of CAVVVH010000003.1, forward strand.
AAGCAGCGAGGTCTTGCCGTGGTCGACGTGGCCCAGGACGGTGACGACCGGGGGGCGCGGGAGCAGCGTGGCCGGGTCGGCGTCGCCCTGGTCGAGCAGCGGGTGCCGGCGCCGGGCCGGCGCGGGGGCGGCCGCCGCGGCAGCCTCCTCGCTCTCCGCCTCGAAGCCGAAGTGGTCGGCGGCCAGCGCGGCCGTGTCGAAGTCCACCGACTGGTTGAGGGTGGCCATGACGCCATTGCCCATCAGGTACTTGATGAGCTCAGAGCCGGAGACCGAGAGACGTTCGGCAAGCTCCTTGACCGGCACCGTGGCCGGCAGGGTGAGCTTCTTCACCGTGGCGATGGCTGGACCTCCTGTCTGAGCGCCGCCAGCGCTGCGCTCAGTTCCGCGTAGTTGATGACATCTTCCCCCACCCGCAGGGAACGCGTCAGTCCCCGCCGGCGCCGTGCCTGCGTCAGGCAGTCGATGCCGTCCGCGCAGAGGTAGGCTCCCCGGCCGGGAAGCTGTTTGCGAGTATCAAGGGTAACCTGTCCGCGGCTTCCAAGGGCGAGCCGGACGAGTTCGGGCTTGCCTCGCACCCTGCGGCAGCCGACGCAGCTGCGCTGGGGCGGCTCCGCTCTCACCCCGGCTCCGAGGAGACCACGTCGATCCGCCAGCCGCACAGCCTGGCGACGAGCCGGGCGTTGTCCCCTCCCCTGCCGATGGCCAGGGAGAGCTGGTCAGGGTCGGCGGTCACGGTGGCCGTGCGCGTGGTCTCGTCGAGGGCCACCTGGCGCACGGTCGCCGGGGCCAGGGCATTGGCGATGTACGTCGCCGGGTCGTCCGACCAGACGACGATCTGGACCTGCTCCCCACCGAGGACCGAGGTGATCGCCTGGTGGCGGACGCCACGGGGCCCGATGCAGGCGCCGCGCGCGTCCACCGCCGGGTCGGCCGCCTCCACCGCCACCTTGCTGCGGCGGCCGGCCTCGCGGACGATGCCGCGCACCAGCACCTGGCCGTTGGCCACCTCGGGCACCTCCTGCTCGAGGAGCAGGCGCAGGAGTTGGGGGTGCGATCGCGACACCACCACCACGGCGTCCTGGCTCCGGCGGCGGCCTTCGAGCACCATCACCTTGAGGTGCCGGCCGGGGACCAGCTGCTCGCCGGTCACCTGCTCCTCGGGGGGAAGGAGGACGCGCATCTCACCGGCGCGGAGGTACCAGACCGGGCCGGAATGCGTGTCGACGATGGTGTCGATGAGCTCGCCGCGGCGCAGCGAGGCCTCACGGAGCACCCGGTCCTTGCCCGCCTCGCGGAGCGCCGCGGCCACCGCGCCGCGCGCCGCCTGGGCCGCCTGGCGCGGGAAGTCGGCGATGTCGACGTCAATGGGCATCTCCTCCCCGTCCGGGCCAATCCGGTACAGCGTGCAGCTGCCGGAGAGGAGGTCGACACGGGCGTGGACTGAGCTGTCGTCGTCGACCAGGCGCCGGTACGTCTCCACGAAGGCGGACTCGAAGAGCGCGGCGAGGCGGTCGTCGCTCAGCGCGGTGGTCTCGCGCAGGGTGGCGATGGCCCCGTCCAGCAACGTCGGCTCCGTGTCGCTCACGGCTCAGATGTCGACGACGATGCGGGCCGCGATGACGTCGGCGCGCGCGAGGGTGGTCAGCCGGCGCCGGTTGCGGTCGCGGGCCTCGATCTCCATGCTGCTGTCGTCGACGTGGAGCAGGCGCCCCTCGACGATCAGCTCGGCGTCGCCGCTGCGCAGGCGCACGTTGACGCGTCGCCCCACCGCGGACTGCCATTCGAGCTCGCTGCGCAGCGGCCGCTCGGCGCCGGGGGACGACACCTCCAGCGCGTAGCGGCCGGCGATGGGGTCGTAGGCGTCGAGCACCGCCCCGACCGCGTGCGAGACGCGCTCGCAGTCATCGAGGCTGACACCTCGCGCGGAGTCGATGACCAGGCGCAGCACGCTGCTTCGCCCCGGCCGCCACTGCAGGTCGACGAGGTCGAGCCCGAGGTGCCGCAGCGACGGCTGGACGAGCTCGGTCAGCTGCTCTGTGGAGACCATATTCATGTGTTCACCGCGAAGTGTGTCAGGTGGCGCGCGCCACCCGACGCGGCGTGCCCGGGGGCACAGCTCCCCCCGCGCGCATCGCCGAGGCCTTCTGCCACGCCACCAGCAGCGTGCTGGCGTTGAAGATCGAGCTGTACGTGCCGGTGACGATCCCGATGAGCAGCGCGAGGACGAAGCCGGTGATGGTCGAGCCGCCGAACAGGACGAGCGCCAGCAGCACGAACACGACCGTCAGGGAGGTGTTGAGCGAGCGCGTCATGGTCTGCACGGTCGAGAGGTTGATGACCTGGTCGAAGGTCAGCCGTGGGCCGAACCTGAGGTTCTCGCGGACGCGGTCGAACACCACGATCGTGTCGTGGATCGAGAAGGCGACCGACGTGAGGATGGCGGTGACGAACAGGGTGTCCACCTGGCCGAGGTTGCTGAAGTGACCGAGGATGGCCCAGATCCCGGCGAGCACGAACACGTCGTGCAGCAGCTTGAAGAACGCGCACGCCGAGAAACGCCACGCCGAGATGGCGCGCTGGCGCCGGAACGCGAGGGCCAGGTAGATCGCGATCAGAGCGGACGCGACCAGGATGAGGACGATCGCGCTGCGCACCAGGTCGGCGGCAACGCTCGGCCCGATGAACTGCTCCTGGATGTCGGGGTTGTGCGTCCTCGGGTCGGTGGGGATCCCGTAGGCGCCGTTGAGCGCGCTCTGCACTGCGTCGACGGGGTCCTTGCCGCCGTTGGCGCTGCCCGGCAGGAAGGTGATCTCGTACCGGTTGCTGGCCTGCTGCTGGACCAGCGGCTCGAGGTTGCCGATGGCCGACGTGACCGTGTTGGCCACCTGCGCCTGCGTGGTCGGGTGCACCAGGGCGACATCGATCTTGTAGCCGCCGCGGAAGTCGAGGCCCAGGCGGAAACCCCAGAAGATGATCGCCAGGATCCCCGGGATGATGATCGCCAGCGAACCGGCGAAGTACCAGTTGCGCGAGCGCACGATGTCGAACCGTCCCTTGGGTGGCTTCTCCTCGTACTCCTCGTGGATCTGGGTGTAGAGCGTGGGGTTGCGACCGAGACGCAGCCGGAGAGCGGCGGCGAGCAGCGCGCGGGTGACGGTGACCGCGCTGAAGAAGCTGACCGCGACTCCGATGCCCAGCGTGATCGCGAAACCACGGACGACCTCCGTGCCGAGGATGGCGAGGACGAGGCAGGCGATGATCGTCGAGACGTTGCTGTCGCGGATGGCGGGAAAGGCACGCCGGAAGCCCGTGTCGACCGCCGGGCCCACGCTGCGACCGTGGCGTAACTCGTCGCGTGTTCGTTCGAAGATGAGCACGTTGGCGTCGACCGCCATGCCGACGCTGAGCACGAAGCCAGCCAGCGCCGCCAGCGAGATGGTCACCCCGATCACCTTGAAGAGCGCCAGCACGATTGCCCCGTACGCCACCAGGGCGATGCACGCCAGCAGGCCGGGGAAGCGGTAGTAGGCGATCATGAACAGGACGATGATCAGCAGCCCGACCGCACCGGCGATGAGGCTGCGCTGCACCGTCTGCTGACCGAGCGTCGCGCTGACGACGTTGGCCTGCACGGTGGCGATCTCCGCGGGCAGCGCGCCCGCCGAGATGTCGCTGGCCAGGGTCTGCGCCTGCGCGCTGGTGAAGCCGCCGGTGATCTGCGTCTGGTTGCTCGACGGCTGCCGCACCACCGGCGCGGTGATGATGGTCTTGTCGAGGAAGATCGCCACCTGGGCCTGTGGCGGCGGAGCCGACGGGTTCTGCTGCGTGAACGCGTACGCGGCGGTGGTGATCTTGTTCCACTCGGTCGCCCCGGCGTCGTTGAACTGGATGTTGACGGCGATGGCGCCCTGCTGGTCGACACCGACGTCGGCCGAGGTGACGTCGCTGGCGTCCAGCGCGTCGTCGATCTTCCAGTGGTAGCCCGTGGGGTAGTACTGCGGGAGGCCGAACTGGGCGACGTTGTACAAGTTCTCCTGGTCGGCGAGGAACTTCGAGTCACCGGGGTTGGGCGCACCCGCGACCGCCGTGGCGAAGTGCAGCTTCGACGTGGTCCCCACCGTCGACTTGGCCTGGTCGATGCCGACACCGGGGAGCTGGATGAGGATCTGGTCGGTGCCCTGCGCGGACACCTTGCCCTCGGTGACGCCGAGGCCGTTGACGCGCGCGGTCAGCAGCGGGATCGTCTTGTCGCGGGCGTCGGCGACCGTCTGTCCCTTGGGGGCGTTGCGGCAGCCGACGCCGGGGGGGTCGTCGAACCCGTGGCACACCTCGACGACGAGCTCGGTGCCGCCGACGAGGTCGAGTCCCTTCACGAAGGTGATGGGGTGACCGCCAATGTTGGGGATGGTCGTCAGCTTCTGCGACAGGGGCTGGTGAACCACCACGTACCGGTAGAAGAGGCTGTACCCGTCGATGAACAGCGCCGCGAGCACGATGAGGACGACGATGACGATGCGCACACGGGTGACGCGAAGAAAGAAGTCAGCCACGACGGCCGAGTGTACCCGGGATCCTGGCCGCCCCGGCCCTGCGCCCATTGCGTGGGGGCGTGCCCGGCGAGGTCGTCGCGGTGTCATCGACGTCGTCACCGCCGCGCAGTCGCGCCTCCGTCTGCGCACGGAAGCTGTCGAAACAGCCGGCTGTGATGGCGTCACGGGCTGCGGCCATCAGCCGGGTCACGTGGGTGATGTTGTGGATGCTGAGCAGGCGGTGGCCGAGGATCTCGCCGGCGCCGATGAGGTGGCGGAGGTAGGCGCGCGAGAAGCGGCCACATGCGGGGCACGGACATCCGTCCACCAGGGGACGCAGGTCGTCGCGATAGGCGGCGCGGCGCAGGGCCAGGCGGCCGCCCGGGGTCATGGCGGCCCCGGTGCGCGCCAGGCGGGTGGGCGCGACGCAGTCGAACATGTCGATGCCCAGCGCGACCATGGCGAGCAGCTCGCGGTCCGTGCCCAGCCCCATGAAGTAGCGTGGCCGGTCCTGCGGCAGCTCGGCGACGGACGCTGCGGTCATCGACTCCATCACCTCCAGCGGCTCCCCCACCGAGAGCCCGCCGACGGCGACGCCGTCGAAGTCGAGCGCTGCGACCTCTTGTGCCGACTGGGCCCGCACCTGCGCGTCGAACCCGCCCTGGCAGATGCCGAAGAGCAGCCGCCCCGCCCCCGGGTGGACAGCCCGGCAGCGAGCCGCCCACCGGTGGGTGCGCTCGGTGGCCAGCAGGATCTCAGCGGCGCGCACCGCCCCAGGCCACCGGCTGGTCGAGGCACATGACGATGTCGGAGTCCAGCCGGGCCTGGAGGCTCACGGCCTCCTCGGGCGTGACGCGCAGCCGGGTGCCGTCGTACGGCGAGACAAAGGTGGCGCCGTCGTCGTCCACGGCGGTGACCGCGCGGAGGCTGACCAGCTGGAAGCCGCCGCTGTCGGTGAGGATGGGCCCGTCCCACCCCATGAAGGTGTGCAGGCCGCCGGCGCGCTCGATGAGGTCCACGCCGGGACGCAGGGCCAGGTGGTAGGCGTTGCAGAGCAGGATGTCGGCGCCGCAGGCCCGCACCTCGCCGGGGTCGAGCGACTTCACGGTGGCGTGCGTCCCGACCGGCATGAAGGCCGGGGTGCGCACCTCGCCGTGGGCGGTGCGCAGCCGCCCGGCGCGCGCCGGGCCGTCGCGTGCCTCGACCGCCAGAGCAGTCACGTCGCAGAGCCGTCGCGCCAGCAGAGCATGCAGTCGCCGAAGCTGAGGAAGCGGTAGCCCGAGTTGATCGCGTGCTGGTACGCCCGGCGCCACGTCTGCGCACCGGCGAGCGCGGCGAGGAGCACGAGCAGTGACGATCGCGGCTGGTGGAAGTTGGTGAGCAGGCCGTCGACGACGCCAAAGCGATGTCCCGGTGTGATGAAGAGGTCCGTCGTGCCCGTGCCGGGGAACAGCGCGCCGCTGCCGTCGACGTGCGACTCGAGCGTGCGCACCACGGTCGTGCCCACGGCGATGACGCGCCCGCCACGCACCCGCGCCGCCTCGATCTGCGCCGCCGTCGTCGCGGGCAGCGTGCAGCGCTCGGCGTGCATGCGGTGTCGGCGAACGTCGTCAGCGGTGATCGGCGCGAAGGTGCCGAGCCCGACGTCGAGCTGGACCGTGGCCCACCCGACTCCGCGCTGCGCGAGCGCGTCGCGCACGCGCGGCGTGAAGTGCAGGCCCGCCGTGGGAGCCGCCGCCGACACCGGCGACCCCTGCGCGTGCAGGGTCTGGTAGCGCCCGGGGTCGGCGAGCGGGGTGTGGATGTACGGCGGCAGGGGCGTCTCACCGATCTCGGCGATGACGGCGTCGACGTCCCCGTCGGCCGCGAGCGACACCAGCCTCGCGCCCGGGTGCCCGGGAGCCGGGCCGGCGACGGTCACGAGCAGGCGGTCGCCGACGCGGACGTGGTCTCCGTCGCGAATCCGGCGGCCGGGACGCACCAGCGCGGTGAAGCGCGTGGGCCCGACGCGGTCGAGGAGCAGCACCTCGGCGGGTCCGCCGCCCTCGCGGGTGCCGTGCAGACGCGCGGCGCGAACCCGCGTGTCGTTGGCCACCAGCAGGTCCCCCGGACGCAGCAGGCCGGGCAGGTCGGTGAAGACGTGGTCGCGCAGGCCGCCGCCGGGCTCGGCGTGCAGCAGGCGCGACGCGTCCCGCGGCTCCAGCGGCGTTTGCGCGATCTGCGCCGTCGGAAGCGCGTAGTCGAACAGCTCGGCGGGCAGGGCGTGCGCGCTGTTGAGCGTCGGGTCACCCACCACAGCCATCGCGCCTACGAGAAGAGCGAGCGCTGGGTCTCGTCCGCGCCGACGGTTCCCGCCGGTGGCGTCAGCCCGAGATGCTGGTAGGCTCGGGCGGTGGGGACGCGTCCGCGCGGGGTGCGCGCCAGCATGCCGAGGCGGATCAGGTAGGGCTCGACGACGTCCTCGATGGTCTCCGGCTCCTCCTGCACGCTGACCGCGATGGTCTGCGCTCCCACGGGGTGGCCGCGCAACGGCCCGCACAGCGCGGCGATCACGCGGCGGTCCATCTCGTCGAGGCCGGCGGCGTCGATGCCGAGCATGTCGAGCGCGGCGGTGGCGGCCGCCACGTCGATGTGGCCGTCCGCGCGCACCTGGGCGTAGTCGCGGGCGCGGCGTAGCAGGCGGTTGGCGACGCGCGGGGTGCCCCGCGCGCGTGACGCGAGCAGCGCCGCGCCATCGTCGTCGATGGCGATCTTGAGCAGGCGCGCGCTGCGCCGGATGATGTCGGTGAGCTCGCCGACATCGTAGTAGTCGAGCCGGAAGGTCACCCCGAAGCGGTCGCGCAACGGTCCGCCCAGCGCGCCCGCCCGGGTGGTCGCGGCGATGACGGTGAAGCGGTTGAGGCTCAGTCGCAGGGTCTGCGCGCCGGCGCCACGGCCGGCGACGAAGTCGAAGGCGAGGTCCTCCATGGCGGGGTACAGCGCCTCCTCGACGGCGTGGTTGAGCCGGTGGACCTCGTCGATGAAGAAGACGTCGCGATCGCTGAGCGAGGTGAGGATCGACGCCAGCATGCCCTGGTGCTCGAGGGCGGGTCCGGAGGTGAGCCGTGCCTGCACACCCATCTCCGTGGCGATGATCTGCGCCAGCGTGGTCTTGCCCAGGCCGGGCGGCCCGTACAGCAGGATGTGGTCGAGCGCCTCGCCGCGACCGCGCGCCGCCTCGACCAGCACGCGAACCTGCTCGTGGATGCCGGCCTGGCCGACGAAGTCGTCGAGGCGTTCGGGGCGCAGCGCCACCTCGGCGGCGTGCTCCTCCTCCACCTCCAGCGGGGTAGTGACGCGCGTGTCGTCCATCAGCCCGCCGCCACCATGTCGAGCCGGCGCAGGGCAGCTGCGACCATTGCCGCGACGTCGAGCGGCTCGGTGCCGTCGCTCACCGCGGCCTTCACGGCGTCGCGGGCCGCGCTCTCGCGGAAGCCCATGGTGGCGAGGCCGTCAACGGCGGCGCGGATCGCCTGCTCGGCCGCCGCCTCGACGGGAGTGGCGCGGTCACCTGGCAGAGCCAGGCCGTCGAGCTTGTCGCGCAGCTCGAGCACCACTCGCTCGGCCGTCTTGGCTCCGATGCCGGGCACCGTGGCGACCATGGCGGCGTCGCCGCTGCGCAGCGCGCGAACCATGGTGGCGAGGTCCGCCCGGCCGAGGATGCCCAGGGCCGCCTTGGGACCGATGCGCTCGACCGCGATGAGCAGCCGGAACAGGCGCAGCTCCTCGACGCTGGTGAAGCCGTACAGCCGGATGGCGTCCGCGCTGACCGAGGTGTGCACGTGGAAGGTGACCTCCCCGGCGCTGTCGTGCACAGCGACGGCGGTGCGCAGGTGGCACTGCACCGCGTAGCCGACGCCGTTGACGTCAACTGTGACCACATCACCCTCGACACCGGCGACACGACCGCGGAGGAGCGCGATCATCGCGACGCCGCTGTGAGGCGCGCTCGCGCCGCGGCGACGGCGTGGTCGAGCGGCGTGACCGCGGCCCGGGTGGCGGTGGCGCGCACCCGCAACGTCAGGGCGGCGCGGTGGTGATGGCAGATGGCGATGGCGCAGGCGTCGGCCACGTCGTCGGGCCCGTCGATGCGCTCCACCGACAGGAGCTGCCTGGTCATGCGCAGCACCTGCGGCTTGCGAGCCGCCCCGTAGCCGGCGACCGCCTCCTTGACCTCGTTGGGCGTGTACTCCGCGACGGCGACGCCCGCCCCCGCCAGAGCGCTGAGGAGCACGCCACGCGCCTCGCTGACGCGCATCGCGGTGGTCCGGTTGGTCGAGAAGAAGAGCCGTTCGACGGCGGCGAAGGCGGGGCGGTACTCGGCCACGATCGCGCTCATCAAGCCCGAGAGCGCGAAGAGCCGCTGCGCGTCGTCGGCATCCGCGGTGGTGGTGAGGCAGCTGCTGTGCACCAGCGTGAGCGAGCCCGGGCCGCCGTCGACGACGGCGACGCCGGTGCGGGCCAGTCCCGGATCGACGCCCAGGACGCGCACTCGTCAGCCGACCGAACTCGAGGACGTCGTCGGGTATCTCGGCGTTGGCGTACACCTGCTGCACGTCGTCGTCCTCCTCGAGGGCATCGAGCAGGCGCAGCACCGCGGCTGCCTGCTTGGCGTCCAGCGTCACGGAGGTGCTGGGGTTCATGGTCACCTCGCCGGACTCGACGGTCAGCCCCGCTTCCTCGATGGCGGCGCGGGCAGCCTCGAAGATCGCCGGGTCGACGGTCACCACCACGCCATCCTCGTCGACGCTGATGTCGCCGTCGGCGCCGACGTCGACGACCTCGAGCAGGCGCAGGGCGAGCTCATCGGGGTCGCCGGCGCCGGCGGCGACGCGGAGCACCCCCTGCTGGGTGAACATCCAGCCGACGCTGTTGGTCTCCCCCAGCGAGCCACCGGAGCGGGTGAACAGGTTGCGGATCGCCGCCACGGTGCGGTTGCGGTTGTCGGAGAGCACGTCGACCATCACCGCCACGCCATGGGGCCCGTACCCCTCGTAGCGAATCTCCTCGAGCTGCGCGCCCTCCTTGCCGCCCGCCCCGCGCTGGACGGCGCGCTCGATGTTGTCGGCGGGCATGTTGACCTCGCGGGCCTTCTGCATGGCCAGGCGCAGGCGGAAGTTCGCCGCCGGGTCCGGTCCGCCCTCGCGGGCTGCCACCGACAGCTCGCGGGCGACCTTGGTGAACGCCTGGCCGCGCTTGGCGTCGACGATCGCCTTCTTGTGCTTGATCCCCGCCCACTTGCTGTGACCGGACATGGGTCCTCCGTTGTCGAACAGGCGTTTGCCATTGTATTCCGGCTCCGGGCCCCAGTCTATGAGTTGCGATGGGGTGCGCCGCCCGGCGGGTGACAGAACCCCTGCGCCCCTTGACTACGGTCGCGCGACGGCTATCCTGAGGACAAGGAACCGACTGCATACGGAGGTCAACTTCACGATGCGTACGGTGTTCCAGCTCCTTCGGCACACGCGAGCCGAGACTTAGGGCCCGAACCTCGGGTCGCACGGCGCACGCCGCCCGGCTGCGCCACCGTCGAACCACGGCGCCGCGCCGGCCGGTTCCGGTGACTGGTTGGAAGAGCGCAGGGCGACGGTCGAGGCGACGCGGTTCGGGCTGGCCAGCCGGCACCGAGAGGTGCCCAAACTCAAAGCCCGGCCTATCCGCCGGGCGGCCGACTCAGATCGGCAGAAATGCGGGGACCGGCCTTGTGGCCGGTCCCTTTGTTGTGGCCGGCTCCGCCCGAGACCGCGGGGTGGCCCGTCCACCAGAACCGCAGCGGCAGGTCGGCAGCGCGGCTGATGCCCACTCGCGGCCCCGTCGAGACGGCCACCGGCTCCAGCGCCTTCTCGAGGTGAACGCGCCCGGGACCGCAGAGATCGGCGCCGTTGTCGGCCCCGCCGATCGCGAGCCCTCGGCAGAGGTTGCCCGGCCCGCTCAGCAGCCGGACCGGCCGGGGCGCCGGTCCGCGCCGTGAGCGCACCAACGCCTCGCCGGCGGTGACCGTCGCGGCGCGGAGCAGGACCGCCGCGGCGGTGCCATCGGGCCCGCAGACCACGTTGGCGCAGTGGTGCATGCCATAGCTGAGGTACACGTAGAGGTGGCCGGCGGGCCCGAACATGATCGACGCGCGCGGGGTGGGCCCGCGAAACGCGTGCGATGCGGGGTCGTCCTGGCCCATGTACGCCTCGACCTCGACGAGGCGGGCACGCACCTCCTGCGGCGAGCCCGCGTCGACCACGATGGATGCGCCGACCAGTTCGCGGGCCACCGTGGCGGCGGCGCGCGCCAGGAATGCTCGCGTGAGTCGCCGGGTTATCGACGCACCTCGGCGCCGCAGCGGGCGCGCAGTCCCACGGCGATGGCGTCCTGGAGGGTGGTCGCCTCCTCTGAGGTGAGCGTCCGCCCTGGCGCGCGGAAGACGAGGCGGAAGGTCCAGCTCTTGCGGCCCTCGCCCAGCGAGGGGTCGCGGTACTCGTTGTAGAGGACGGCGCTCTCCAGGAGGGCACCGCCGGCGTCATGCACGGCGCGCAGCGCGTCGCCTGCCGGCGCGTCCTCGGGCACGGTGACCGACAGGTCGTGCACCACGGCGGGGTGGCGCGGCGGCGCCAGGTACCGGCGCGGGGCCGTCGTGGCGGGGACGATCGCGTCGAGCTGCACCTCCGCGACCGCGACGTGGCCGCGCAGCTCGAAGCGGGCCGTGGTGTCGTCGTCGAGCTCGCCGACCACACCGACCTGCTGGCCGTTGCAGAGCAGCCGTCCCGAGCGGCCCCGGCGCAGGCCGGGCACATCCGCGGGCTGTGTCTCCACGGGGCTCGCGCCCAGCTCGGCGGCCAGCCGCACGACCACCGCCTGCAGGTGGCGGATCTCCGCCGCCGCGGCCTCCGCGCCGGCCACAGCGCTCGCGGCACAGAGGAGCAGGGGCTCGGCGGGCAGGGGCGTCAGCCGAGCGTCGGCGCCATCGCTCGTCGATCCCGGCACCGGGCCGCGCCGCTCCCCCTCCCAGAAGGCCCGGCCCAGCTCGAAGAGGCGCACGTCCTCGACGCCGCGTCTCAGGTTGACCGCCACCGCCTGGACGACACCGGGCAGCAGGCTCGTGCGCAGCACGCTCCACTCCTCGCTCAGCGGGTTGCGCAGCGGGATCGGCTGGCGTCCCCCGCCCAAACCGGGCAGCGCCGTGACCAGCTTCCGCGAGAGGAACGACCAGGTGATCGCCTCGTCGAAGCCGGCGCCGATGAGCACGTCCTTGACGCGGTCCTCCAGCGGCGTCTCGGCTGCGACCCCGGTCACCGCGGTGCGCCGCCCGGGGAGCGTGCTCGGCACCCGGTCGTAGCCGAGCGATCGGCCCACCTCCTCGGCGACGTCCACGAGGATGGTGACGTCGCGCCGGAAGTGCGGCACCGTGACCGTGAGGTCGTCCCCGTGCTGCTCGACGCCGAACCCGAGCCGCGCCAGGACGGTGGCCGCCTCGGTGGCGTCCACGTGGTAGCCGAGCAACGCCGACAGGGTGGCGCCGCTGACCTGGATGGGAGGTACCGGGTCGAGCACGCGCGCACGCACGTCGACGCTGTCCTTGAGCACGTGCCCGCCGCCGAGGTCGGCGATGAGCGCCGCCGCGCGGTCCAGCGCCAGTGGCGGCAGGGTGTCGCTCAGGTCCTTCTCGTTGAGGGCGGACGCATCGGTGCGCACCCCGAGCCGCTTCGATGTCCCTCGGATGGTGGGGCCGTCCCAGGTGGCCGCCTCGAGGAGGACGTTGTGCGTGGCATCGTCGACGGCGGTCGACTGGCCGCCGATGACCCCGCCCAGGCTCACCGCCGTGTCGCCCGCGCACACGGCCATGTCCTCGGGGCCGGCGGTCCTCTCGACACCGTCGAGGCAGAGCACCTGCTCGCCCCGCCCTCGCCGCACCACGACCCGCGCCGCGCGGCCCTCATCCCCCTGCGCCGCGAGGAAGCGGTCGAGGTCGAAGCCGTGCAGCGGCTGGCCGATCTCGCGGGCCACGTAGTTGGTCACGTCGACGACGTTGTTGATGGGACGCAGGCCGACCGCGCGCAGGCGGCGCTGCATCCAGGCCGGCGAGGGGGCCACGGCGACGTTCTCGATGATGCGCACCGAGAAGCGCGGACAGCCCTGCGGCTCCTCGACGGCCACCTCGGCGCGCAGCGCCATGCTGGCGGCGCTGAGCACCCCGTCCGGGATGGACGGGTCGGGTTCGCGCACCGTCTCCCCCACCGCGGCGGCCATCTCGCGGGCGATGCCCACGTGACACTGGCAGTCGGGGCGGTTGGTGGTGACCTCCACCTCGAGAACCGTGTCGAGCGCCAGCACCTCGTGCAGCGGCTGGCCGGGCAGCCCGTGGTCGAGGTGGTGGATGCCGGCGGCGTCCTCGCCAAGCCCCAGCTCGGCCGCCGAGCACAGCATTCCAGGCGACTGGTACTTGCCGCCGAACATGGCACGAACCCCGAGCGGCTCGCTCCAGCCGGGCAGCAGCGTGCCGGGTGGGGCGTACGGCACCAGGTCGCCGACGCTCAGGTTGGGCGCGCCTGTGAGCACGCGGGTCGGCTCGTCCGCGCCCAGGTCGATGTCGGCGAAGAGCACGCCCTTGGTCGACTCGGGGACGGGCTCGAGGAGCACCACGCGCGCCACCACCACCCCGGCCGGGCCGCGGAGCACCTTGTCCACCTCCGTGCCGGTGTCGATCAGCCCCTGCACGAGGGTGTCCAGCGGGGCGTCGAGGACCGCGTACTCGCGCAGCCAGTCCAGCGAGACCTTCATCCCTGGCCCACGAAGCGCACGTCGTTCTCGTACAGGAGGCGCCCGTCCTCGATGCCATAGCTGAGCATCGCGATGCGCTCCACACCTATGCCGAACGCGAAGCCGCTGTAGCGCGCCGGGTCGACACCACCGTTGCGGAGCACGCTGGGATGGATCATCCCGGCGCCGAGCACCTCGAGCCAGCCGCTGCCCTTGCAGAGCCGGCAGCCCTCGCCGCCGCACACGGCGCACGACACGTCGACCTCGACCGACGGCTCGGTGAACTCGAAGTGGTGAGGACGAAGACGAATCGCCCGGTCCACGCCGAACGTCGAGCGCGCGAAGAACTCCAGCGTCCCCTTGAGGTCGCTGAGCGCGATGCCCTCGTCGATGCACATGCCCTCGACCTGGAAGAACATCGGGAAGTGGGTGGCGTCGTAGTCGCGGCGGTACGCCTTGCCGGGGACGATGACGCGCTGCGGGGCACCGCGGATCAGCATGCTGCGGATCTGCACCGGCGAGGTGTGGGTGCGCAGCACGCGGTCGTCGTCGACGAAGAACGTGTCCTGGGTGTCGCGCGAGTGGTGCCCGGGGGGCATGTTGACGAGCGTGAAGTTGTAGCGGTCGTACTCCACCTCGGGGCCCGACACGGGGACGTAGCCCAGCTGCGCGAAGATGCGGCGCACGTCCCTGAACACGCGGCTCACCGGGTGCAGGTGGCCGCGGCGCAGCGGCGGCGGCGGCCACGTGAGGTCGATGGCCGCAGTCGCGCCGGCGCGAGTGGCGTTCAGGGCCGCGCGGCGCTCCTCGACGGCCTCGCTGACACGCTCGACGACGGCGTTGACGGTCTGCCCCAGGGCACGGCGCGCATCCGCGTCCCCGATCGAGCCGATGCTCTTGCGCACGACGGTCAGGAGACCGTCGCCACGGCCGAGATAGCGCGCCCGGATCTCGTCGAGAGCGCGCGCGTCGGTGGCTGCCGCGATCTCGTCCAGAGCGCGTGCGCCGACGGCGTGCACGTCGGCAGCGCCGCCGTCACCGGCAGGGACCGGCGGGTTCCCCCTCTGGCTCACGCCGTCGTCAGAGCGCCCCGGGCCACCTCGACGAGTTGGGTGAATGACGCCGAATCCTCGACGGCGAGGTCGGCGAGCATCTTGCGGTTGATGTCGACGCCCGCATTCTTCAACCCGTGCATGAACTGGTTGTAGGCCAGCCCGTTCTGCCTCGCCGCCGCATTGATTCGCGTGATCCACAGTGCGCGCATGTCGCCCTTGCGCAGCTTGCGGTCGCGGTACTGGTACGACAGCGAGTGCATGACCGCCTCGTTGGCGGCCTTGAACAGCAGGCGCCTCTCACCCTGCATGCCCTCGGCCAGCTCGAGGATCTTCTTGTGGCGCGCACGCGCGGTGACGCCCCTCTTGACTCTCGCCATCTCAGTCCTCCGCCTACAGGTACGGTGCCAGGCGGCGGACGCTCTTCACGTCGGCGGCCGACACCGGGTGCTGCATGTTCATGACGCGCTTGCGCTTGCTGCTCTTGTGCTCGAGCATGTGCGACTTGAAGGCCTTGCGGCGCATCACCTTGCCCGTGCTGGTGATGCGAAAGCGCTTCTGCGTCGCCTTATGAGTCCGGATCTTTGGCATTCGCTCCCCTCCGCGTGGTCTTGCTCTCGGTTGTCGTGGTGGTGGCCGTGGCGCGCGGCTTGCGGGCCGCGGCCTTGGCGGGCGCGGCGGCCTTGGCTGCCGCCGGCTTGGGCGCCGGCGCCTCGTCAGCGCTGGTGACCGCAGCGGCCGGAGCAGGCGCTGCCGGCTCGGCTGCGGGCGGCGCGGACGTGGCGGGCTCGGCCACCGCGGTCGCCGCGCCGTTGCCGGAGGCGCGTCCCTCGCCGTGACGGTCCTCGTGCGGACGGTCGCCACGCGACTGCTTCTTGGTCGTGGGGCTGAGGATCATGATCATGTTCCTACCCTCGACGAGTGGGGATCGCTCGATGATCGCGAGGTCGCTGAGCTCCTCGGTCATGCGGTCGAGCAGCTTGCGGCCGAACTCCTGGTGGACCATCTCCCTGCCTCGGAACATGATCGTGAGCTTGACCTTGTCGCCTTCACCGAGGAACTGCTTCACCTTGGCCAGCTTGGTGCGGAAGTCGTGGTCCGAGATCTTCGGGCGCAGCTTCTGCTCCTTGAGCTGGACGACGTTGTGGTCCCTGCGGCTGTCCTTCTCCCGCTTCAGAGCCTCGAACTTGAAACGCCCGTAGTCCATCAACCTGCACACCGGTGGCTGGGCCAGCGGTGCCACCTCGACGAGGTCGAGGCCACGGTCCACGGCGAGCTGCCGGGCCGTCTCGATGGGGACGATGCCGAGCGCTTCATCGGTGGTGTCGTCGAAGAGACGCACCTGCGGAATGCGGATCTGCTCGTTGATCCTCAACTCTCGAAATGCGATGGGTGGAAACCTCCAAACAAAAAACCTGGACAGCGATCCGCTATCCAGGCCTGGGTCTGATCTGGACCTCCAAGGCGAACCCGGAAGGTGGGGTCCGCAGCACACGGGCCCTCTTGGCGGCGCCAAATCGGCGTCCGTCGATCGAGCATACCACGCTCACGGCGCTGTTCCCTCACGACGTCGGCGGCCGTGCAGCAGCATCTCGCGAGCCCCATGTCTGCCGGTCACCGGGGAGTCCATGGAGCCCAGCACCTCCCACCCGGCGGCGGCGACCCCTGCGCTGGCCGCCGCCAGGGCCGCATCGAGGCTGCCGCGGTCCGACGGGGCCGACGCCGCGCGCAGCTCGAACATCGGCTTGACCAGCGCGACCATGACCGCCCCCGCCGCCAGCGAGACGCCGCCGAGCTGGGCCGCCGCCGCCGCGACGCTGAGGTACGACACGTCGACGGTCACCACCTCGACGACCTCGGGCACGCGTTCGGTGTCGAGCTCGGAGACGTTGACCGATTCGAGGTTGACCACGCGATCGTCCTGGCGGAGCGAGCCGAGCAGCTGGCCGTGTCCGGCGTCGACCGCGTACACCAGGCGCGCGCCCGCCTCCAGGAGCACGGTGGTGAAGCCGCCCGCCGCCGCACCGACGTCGAGCGCCACCCGTCCGCTGACGTCGATACCAAAGGCGTCGAGGGCGGCGCGGAGCTTGGCCGAGCCCCGCAGCGCGGTGGCTGGGCGCCTGCTGACGCGGGCCTGGGCGCGCAGCCGCCTGCGCGGGTTGGTCACCGGGATGCCGTCGACCAGCACCTCGCCGGCGGCGATCAGCCGCTGCGCGTCCTCGGCGGGAAAGATCTCGGCCACCGCGCGCGCCAGGGTGCGGCCCTCGCGGTCCACTCAGCCGTTGGCGCGGCTCGCCGCCTCGGTGACCAGCCGGGCCACGAGGTCGGCTCCGCCGACGCTCTCCTGCGTGCCGGTCCGTGTCGAGCGCACGTTGACGACGCCGTCGCCGCGTTCGACGTCGCGACGCCCGACCACGACGATGTAGGGAACCTTGCGCAGCTCGGCGTCCCTGATGCGCGACTGCATGCGCTCGCCGGGCTTGTCGTTCACCTCGGCGCGCAGCCCGGCGCCACGCATGGTGTCGCGCAGCCCGGTGACGTGCTCGATGACCTCCGGTGCGTCGTCCTGGACGGGCACGATCTCGCACTGCACCGGCGCCAGCCACAGCGGAAAGTGGCCCGCGTAGTGCTCTGTCAGGATGCCGATGAACCTCTCCAGCGAGCCGAGCAGCGCGCGGTGGATGACCACCGGCGTGTGGTCCTCCCCGTCAGCCCCGACGTAGGTCAGCCCGAACCGTGCCGGCATCTGGTAGTCGAGCTGGATCGTCCCCATCTGCCAGGAGCGGCCGATCGAGTCGGTCATGTGCAGGTCGATCTTGGGGCCGTAGAAGGTTCCCTCGCCGGCCGAGATCACGTACTGCATCCCGTGCCGCTTCAGCGCCTCCTCGAGCGCGGCTTCGGCGCGGTCCCACTGGGCCTCGCTGCCCAGGCGCTTCTCCGGTCGCGTCGAGAGCTCGGCGCGGGGCTCCACACCCAGCATCGCGTAGAGGTGGTTCGCGTAGTCGACGATGCGGTGGATCTCGTCCTGGATCTGGTCGTCGGTGCAGAAGATGTGCGCGTCGTCCTGGGTGATGTGGCGCACCCGAAGCAGCCCGTGCAGCGTGCCGCTGCGCTCATCGCGGTGCAGGGTGGACGAACTCCGCGTAGCGGATGGGCAGCTCGCGGTAGCTGCGCAGGCCGTTGCCGAACAGGAGCATGTGGCCTGGACAGTTCATCGGCTTGAGCGCGAGCTGCCGGTCCTCGTCCCGCGAGGACACGAAGAAGATGTTCTCGGCGTAGTTCTCGTAGTGGCCGGATGTCTTGTACGTGTCCACGTCGAAGAGAAGCGGCGTCTTGACCTCGACGTAGCCACGCTCGGCGTTCTCGGCGCGGCGCAGGTCCTCGAGCGTGTTCCAGATGATCATCCCGTTGGGATGCCAGAAGGGCGAGCCCGGGGAGTGCTCGGAGACGTGGAAGAGGTCGAGCTCGGCGCCCAGCCGCCTGTGGTCGCGGCGGCGCGCCTCCTCGCGCTGGGCGATGAACGCGTCCAGCTGCTCGCGGTCGAAGAAGGCGGTGCCGTAGACACGCTGGAGCTGCTCGTTGCGCTCGTCGCCTCTCCAGTAGACGCCCGCGACGCGCAGCAGCCGGACGGCGCGAAGGTGGCCGGTGTGCGGCACGTGCGGACCGCGGCAGAGGTCGATGAAGTCGCCGGTGCGGTACACGCCGACGCTCTCGACGCCGTCCTCCATGCGGTTGATGATGTCGACCTTGAATCCCTGGCCCAGGTCGCCGAACAGCTGCCGCGCCTCGTCACGTGTCATGACCTCACGCTCGAATGGGATGCGCCGCTTGGCGAGCTCCTTCATCCGCGTCTCGATGCGCGCCAGGTCCTCTTCGGCGAAGTGGGCGCCGTCGGCGAGGCGGAAGTTGTAGAAGAACCCCTCGGTCGGTGGCCGGGCCGACGTCGTACTGCGCGCCCGGGAACAGCTCGACGACGGCGGCGGCCATGAGGTGCGCGGCGCTGTGGCGAAGGATGTCGAGCGTGAGCTCGGCCGGCGCCTCCAGTGGCGGCCCTGCCTCCGCGGCGTCGTCGACGATCTCGTCAGGCATGGCCGCGAATTGTAGGTGGGCCGGCGAATTGCCAGCGCCCCGCCGCAGTCCGCCTCAGCTGCAGAGCCGGGACATGCCCCTGGGCACGTCCTCGCGTGCGTCGGAGATGCGCGAGATCACGGCCTCGGGGTTGTTGCTGGAGTTGAGGCCAAGGTTCAGCTGACGGGTCATCGGCAGCACGCGGCGGTTGGAGCGGCGAGCAGACTGGCGCAGACGCGCATGTCGCTCGGGGTCCAGTGAGCAGCACCGCACACTGCAGTACTTCGCCGTGGCCTTCTTGACCGGATCTGCGCAACCGCGACGTGCGCAGATGCGGCGAGCCGTTCGGGGGGTGTCGAGTTGGCTGGATTCGCGCTCGGCTGCCACGTGCCGCAGTGTACGGCGACGTGAAGACACGCTGTCAACGCGAGTTGCAATGCCGCGTGCATTCCGCTATGTGGCCGGGCGTACACACGGGCGCACGCATGCCTGTGCAAAGTGTGGACAACTGCATCGACACCCTGTGGACATCTGTGCGCATCCTGTGTGCAACAGCTGCACGAGGGATGCGGGTCCAACTTCTAAGATTTTCGGCCAGACCTCCCGAGGGCGGCTCCGCGATGCGCTCGAGTGGCGCTCCTGACGCGGTGGTGGGCGCAATAGGGATCGAACCTATGACCTCTGCGATGTCAACGCAGCGCTCGTACCAACTGAGCTA
The DNA here is from genome assembly GCA_963751755.1 of Candidatus Dormiibacterota bacterium. Lineage (GTDB taxonomy): Bacteria > Chloroflexota > Dormibacteria > Aeolococcales > Aeolococcaceae > Aeolococcus. Next base: position 406,270 of record CAVVVH010000003.1, read on the forward strand.
TGCGCCCGCGCAGCACGTTCCCGCGGGTCCCAGCCGCCGATGATACCAGCCCAGCCTCGCCGCGCCGGGGCGGCGGTCACGACCTAGACGCGTGTCTTGCGCGCGCGTCCCAGGCTCTTCTGCGCCGTGGTCAGGTCGTCCGCGGTCACCTCGACGCGCAGGATTCCCTCGCACTCGTGACAGACGACGTGAAACGACTCGGGCCGTCCGATCGGTCGTGCCACCGCCTGACGGTGGCCGCAGCACTCGCACGTGACAATGGCCCGCATCTCGTCTCCAACTCACAGCAATCCCACCGGGGGTGCCGGCGAGCATTTCACCGGTGCTGCGCAAGCAGGCGAAGATGATGGTTTCGCGACGGCGTCGTTGCACAGCCGCGACGCGGCTCAGTCCAGGGTGACCACCGCGGCATCGAGCACGTCCAGCTGCCGCCAGAAGACCAGCCGCACCAGGACCGCCCCGGCCAGGATGATGACGCCAAGTCCGGCCACAACGCTGGCGACGCCGACTGCGTCGGCGATGATCCCGGCGACGAGCAGGGGCACGGCCACCGCGGCGTTGATGACCGCGAAGATGCCCCCGAAGATGCGCCCGCGCGATTCCTCGTCGGTGCGTTCCTGGAGGATGGTGAAGGCGGGGATCAGCAGGGCGCCGAGCGCGCCGCCGAAGACGGCGCTGAGGACCAGGACCAGGGGCACGACGGCGCCCTCGGCACCGACGCTGCGCAGGAGCGGCGGGGCGACGCCCACGGCCGCCAGCGACGCGCCGGCGACGGCGAGCGCCACCACCAGCGTCTGCGCCTTGGACAGGAGGCTTCCGGCACGCTGGGCGAGCAACGCGGCCATGCCGACCAGGCCGAGCGTCGCCGGGATGAGCACCAGGTAGGTGTCCTGGTCCGAGCGGTGCAGCTCGCGGACCATGAACACGGGACCGAGCGCGAAGACGGTGAACACCACGATCAGAGCCACGGCCAGCTGGTACAGGCCGAGCCTGATCGCCGGGTTGCCCGCGATGAGGCTGATGCCCTCGCGGAGCTCGCGGCGCAGGCTGGCGGTGCGCTCCGGGACCGTCCGGGCGGCACGAAGCGGCGTGCGGATCCGCCAGATCGACAGGGCCGCCATGGCGAACAGGGCGGTGGCGATGTAGAACGGGGCCCTCTCCCCGACCAGGCGGATCGCCAGGGTGGCGGCGGGCACGCCGAGCACCAGGGTGAGGATGACCGTGGTCATGAACAGCGAGGTGGCTCCCATGATCTGGTCGCGCCGCACCAGCGAGGGGATGCTCGCAGCCTCCGCCGGGGCGAAGAGCTGTCCCACCGAGCTGAACAGGAAGGTGATGACGATGAGCGGCCAGGCCTGGTTGCCCACCACCGGCAGCACCATGATGAGCGGGATGAGCAGGATCAGCAGGCCGCGGATGGCGTTGGTGGCGATCATCAGGGTGCGCTTGTCGTGTCGGTCGGCGTACACGCCGGCGGGGGCGCTGAGGAAGACCGACGGCAGCGTGTAGGCGATCATCAGGACCGACTGGATCGACGCCTTGTGGCTGACGTCGAACACCACGATGAGCAGCGTGAACATGAGGAACTTGTCGGCCAGCTGGCTGGCAGCCTGGGCCAGCCAGAGCAGGCGGAAGTCGGCGCGACGGAGCACCGCCCGGAAGCCCTGGCGGTCCTCGGGGAGCGGTGGCACGGCCGGCCGTGCGGCGTGGAGGTGGCGCCGGGAGGCCGGTGGGGCGATCTCGTCGGCGGGCGGGAACGCTGTGCTCGGTTCGGTCACGGCAGTGCGGCAAGCGTACGGGCGGCGAGGGCGATGCGGTGCCATTCGTCGAGGTCGAGAGTGCCGGGCCGCCGGCCGGGGTCGATCGACGCCGTCTGCAGCCAGGACATCCCGCGCGCCTCGTCGCCACCGGCTGCATGCGTGATGCCGTGCCGGAGCGTCTTGCGGCGCATCTGGAAGGCCGCCCGGGCGATGTCGAGGATCTCCTGACGCACCGCGGCGTCGAGCCGCGACGACGGCTCCAGCCTGACCACGCTCGAGTGCACCGCCGGGGCCGGCTCGAAGCTCTCCGGCGGGACGTCACGCAAGCGCTCGACGGTGGCGACGCTGCGCACCGCGACGGTGGCCAGGCTCCAGCTGCCCGCCGGCGCGGCCAGCCGGGCCGCCACCTCACGTTGCACGAGGAACACGCCGCGTCGCGGCGGTGCGGGCAGCTCGAACAGCCTGGTGAGCAGCGGGGTGGTGATGCTGTACGGGATGTTGCCGGCGGCGAGCCATCCTTCGCGAAGGCCCAGCGCCGCCATGTCGACGCGGAGCGCGTCGCCCTGCAGCACCTCGACGTTGGCGCGTGCCCGCTGGGTGATTCGTGTCGCCGCCACGCAGCGCTCGTCGAGGTCGACCGCCACCACCGCGCGGGCTCGCGCCGCCAGCTCGCCGGTCAGGGTGCCCATCCCCGGGCCGACCTCGAACACGTCGTCGTCGGCGCCGACGGCGAGGGCCTCGACGATGTCGCCGAGCACCGCGCGATCGATGAGGAAGTTCTGACCGAGGCGGTGCCGGGCCACCAGGCCGACACGCCGCGCCACCGCGTGCAGCGTCGCCGGGTCGCAGAGGTCGAGACCCGGGGCGGCGTCCTGCCGGCTCACCGGGGCGCCGTGGGAAGGCCGAACAAGCGGCACGCGGTGGCGGTGGTCTGGTCGCGCACCACCGACTCGTCCACGCCACGCAGCGCCGCCACGCGCGCGGCGGTCGCGGACACGTAGCCCGGGAGGTTGGTGCGGCCGCGGTGGGGCACCGGCGCCAGGAAGGGGGAGTCGGTCTCCACCACGTAGTCGGCGTCCCCCACCGCCGCCGCCGCGTCCTGCTGAGGCTCGCTCCGTGGGAACGTGACGATCCCCGAGAAGGAGATGACCCAACCCGCCGCCACGCAGCGGCGCGCGAACGCGGCGTCACCGCTGAAGCAGTGCATCACGCCGCGCACGCCGGGGTGCGCGGCGATGACGTCCAGCACCTGCTCGTGCGCGTCACGGTCGTGCACGACCGCCGGTTTCCCCTGGGCCTGTGCCAGCTCGAGCATGGTGTGCATGGCCCGCTGCTGCTCGTCGAGCGGCGTCTCGTGGTAGCCGGGCCGGAAGTACAGATCGAGACCGATCTCACCGACTGCGACGGCCCGCGGGTGGCGCAGCAGCTCTTCCAGCGCACCGACCTCGACGGCGTCCGGCGCATGGCGCTGGTGGGGATGCCAGCCGACCGTGAACCAGACGTTGTCGTGCGTCTCGGCGAGGAGCCGGTTGCGGTCACTGTCCTCCAGGTCGAGCCCGACGCTGACGATCTGCGTGACACCGGCCTCTTCGGCGCTCTCGAAGGCGGCGCTGAGCACCCCTCGCTCATCGAGGATGACGAGGTGGCAGTGCGTGTCGACCAGGGGTCGCCGGGATGCGGTGTCGGTCATCCGCCGGCGAGCGCCACCTCGCGATCCAGGCGGGGAAAGAGGATCTCGCCGACCTGGATCGGTGCGCCCTCCCCGAGCGCCGGCCACCGGCGCAGCTCGTCGGTGAGGTCGCCGTGCAGCCGGATGCCCATCTCGGCGGCGACGCGCGCGGTGGCCCGGGGGATGACGGGGTGGAGCAGCATCGTGCAGACACGCACCGCCTCGAGGAGCTCGGCGCACACCGTCTGGAGCCGCGGGTCAGACGCCTTGTTGAGCGCCCAGGGCGCGGTCTCCTCGATGTACTTGTTGGCACGGCCCACCAGCTGGCGCGCTGCCGCCATCGCCTCACTGAACTGCAGGTCGTCCATGGCGCTGTCGTACACGGGCAGGACGCGCGCAGCGGTGGTGCGCAGCTCGTCGTCGATGTCCGCGCGGGTGGCCATCGCCGGGACGCGGCCGCCGAAGTAGCGCTGCACCATCTTGGTGGTTCGCGACACCAGGTTGCCGTAGTCGTTGGCGAGGTCGGCGTTGTACCTGTCGACGAACTTGGCGACGGAGAAATCGCCGTCGCGGTCGAAGGGCACCTCGCTGAGCAGCACCCAGCGCACCGCGTCGCTGCCGAACTGGTCGACGAGCTGCATCGGCTCGACGAAGACGCCGCGGCTCTTGCTCATCTTCTCGCCGGCGAGCGTGATGAACCCGTGGGCGTGGACGCGCCGCGGCAGCGGCAGCCCGGCGGCCATCAGGATCGCCGGCCAGATGACGGCGTGGAACCGGGTGATGTCCTTGCCGACAACGTGCACGTCCGCCGGCCAGAAGCGGGGGAACTCCGCGCCGTCGGGATAGCCGACGCCGGTCAGGTAGGCCGGCAGTGCGTCGAGCCACACCCAGATCACCTGGAACTCGTCGCCGGGAACGGGAATGCCCCACGACGAGAAGCCCCGCGAGATGCTGATGTCTGTGAGGCCACCACGGATCACGCTGAGCATCTCGTTGCGCCGCGGGGAGGGCACGAGGAACCCCGGCTCGCGCTCATAGAGGTCGAGCAGGGCGTCCGCAAAGCCGCTCAGACGGAAGAACCAGTTCTGCTCCTCGACCCACTCCACCGGGGTCTCGTGCACCGGGCACATGCCGGCGACGATCTCCTTCTCGGTGTAGAACTGCTCGCAGAACGGGCAGAACCAGGCGCGGTACCAGTCCTTGTAGATGTGCCCGGCGTCGCTCAGCGCGCGCCACAGCGTCTCGGAGGTGCGGCGGTTGGCGTCACCGCTGGTGCGCACGAAGCTCGTCGGCTCGATGTCGAAGGCGGCCATCATCGCCTTGAATGCGTTGACCTGCCGGGTGCAGAAGTCGGCAGGCTCCATGCCTGCCGCGCGCGCGGCACGTTCGACGGACTGACTGTGCTCGTCACTGCCCACCGTGAAGCGCACGTCGTCACCGCGCAGGCGCCGGTGCCGTGCCAGCACGTCGCAGCCGATCTTCTCGTACGCGTGACCGAGGTGCGGGTCACCGTTGACGTAGTCGATCGCCGCGGTGACGTAGAAGGTGTGTGGTGGGCGGGTCACGTCAAGAGGCTCCGATGAGGACCGTGCACTCGCCCCGCGGCGGCTTGGCGGCGAACGCCTCGGCCAGCGCTGCCGCGGTGCCGGTGTGGAAGGTCTCGTGGACTTTAGTCAATTCGCGCGCGACGACCACCGGTCGATCCCCGCAGCTGGGCGCGATCAGCGCCAACGTGCGCGCCAGGCGCAGCGGTGACTCGTAGAAGGCCACCGTGGCGTCGGCGAGCAGACCCGTCTCCACGGTGCGGCGCAGCTTTCCCGGGCTCCGCGGCAGGAACCCGAGGAAGAACACGCGGTCGCCGCGCAGACCGCTGCCGGCCAGCGCCGCGGTGAGCGCCGACGCGCCGGGGACTGGGACCACGCTGACCCCGGCCTCGCGCGCGGCGTGCACCAGCGCCGCCCCCGGGTCGCTCACCACCGGGGTGCCCGCGTCGGTGCAGAGCGCCAGCGACTCGCCGCCGACCAGCCGCGCCACCAGCGCGGGCACGCGGCGGGACTCGTCGTGGGCGGGCAGGGACAGCAGCGGGCGCGCGATGCCGTGGGCGGTGAGCAGCTGGCGGGTGCGCCGCGTGTCCTCGGCCACCACCGCGTCGCACTCGCGGAGCACACGCAGCGCGCGCAGTGTGATGTCCTGGAGGTTGCCGATCGGCGTCGCGACGACTTGGAGGAGGCCGCTGCGGGCGCCGCTCAAGTACCCCAGTCCCTGGGATACCGAAAGTCGCGGTCGATGGTCCGGGCCGACAGCTTGGCGATGATCGGTGGGCGCCGCTTGTACTGGCTGCCCATCACACGCTGCGCCACCTGTGCGACGAAGCCGTCCTCGAAGCCCAGGGCGCGGAGCTCGGCGCGCGTGCGCCGCTCGTCGACGAGGTGGTAGAGCAGCAAGTCGACGCGGTCGTATGCGAAGCCGAGCTCCTCCTCGTCCGACTGGCCCTCCCAGAGGTCGGCGCTCGGCGCCTTGGTGATCACCTGTTCGGGGAGGTCGACGCTGCGAGCCAGGCTGAACACCTGCGTCTTGTACAGGTCACCGAGGGGATTGAGCGCGCTGGCCATGTCGCCGAACAGGGTGCCGTAGCCGAGCAGGAGCTCCGTCTTGTTGCTGGTGCCGATGACCAGCGCGTGGTGTGCCCAGGACATGTCGTACAGGATGGTCATGCGCTCGCGCGCCATCTTGTTGCCGCGCCGGCCGCGATCCGCGTCCGGGAAGCGCTCGAAGTACGCGTCCACCTGCGGCGAGATGTCGACGAGCGTCGGCGTCATGCCCAGCCGCTCGCAGACCAGCCGGGCGTCCGCCTCGGATGCCGCTGACGAGGTGCGGTACGGCATGAGGATCGGCAGCACGTTCTCGGCGCCCAGCGCCAGGCACGCCAGGGCCGCGCTCAGCGCGGAGTCGACGCCGCCCGACAGCCCGACGACGACGCGTTCGAAGCCGACCTTGCGCACCTCGTTGCGAATGAACCCGACGAGGATGTCGCGGACGACGCCGCGGTCAATCGAGAGCGCGTCGCTGGCGGAGACGGTCTGTCTCGGAGTCGTTGATGTCATGTCGTTCATCCCGAAGCAGGGGGTTGGCGATGCGCGCCCGGCGCACGGCCGCCAGGTCGATGCGGTGCAGGACGAGGCACTCGTCGCTGCCGGCGGGCTCCTCGAGGAGACGCCCGTCGGGACCGACGGCGCGCGACCCTCCCCAGAAGCCGATGCCGTCCTCGAACCCGACGCGGTTGCAGTAGAGCAGGTAGGCGGTGAACAGCTGCGCGTAGGTCCGCGTCATGGCGTCGTAGCTGCGCGCGGTGCCCAGGGCGTGGCCGTGCACCACGCCGCGGCCCGGCGACGCGGACGGGCAGATGAACAGCTCCACCCCCTGGCGGGCGAGCAGGCCGGCCGCGGTGGGGTGCCACATGTCCTCGCAGATCAATGTCCCCGCCTGCCACGGCCGCGACGACCCGGCAGCCAGCAGCGGCGCGGCGAAGGTGCGGAAGCGGTCGCCCTGGCTGAGGTACCTGGCCTCGTCGAAGAGCCCGTAGGTGGGCAGGTACACCTTGCGGTGGACGTGGTGGAGACGCCCACCGGCGAAGTACAGCGACGCGTTGTAGAAGCGGGCGTCGTCGGTCTCCAGGACACAGCCGGCCACAACGTCGACCGTTCGCGACGCCGCCGCCAGGCGGTCGACAGTCTCCAACTCCTCGCGCAGCGCGACCTCCGGCACCAGGTCCTTGAGGAAGTACCCGGTCAGCGACAGCTCGGGGAAGACGACGAGCGCGGCGCCGCCGCCGGCCGCCTCCTCGACGAGCGCGAGGTGGCGATCGAGGTTGGCTGCCACGTCGCCAAGCCGCGGGGCGAGCTGCGCCAGCGCGACCACCACGTCGGTGCGGTCGCCCTGCTCTCGCACGGTGGTGGGCTGCGGCTGCGGGTTGTGCACGTCGACCGGGTCCGCGGCCGGCGGCGCCTCGGCCAGGGTCATGCCGGGTCCTCGTCCATGGGGTGATCCTGCTCCGATTGTCGGGCCGCGGCGCTCATCCGTGTCACGTCCGGGACACGATGGTGGATCACGAAACCGGCCACCGCCTCCCCCACCTCGGCGCCGGGCATGGTGGCCACGGCGGTGGGCGGGAGCGCCTGCAGGAAGCGAGTACCGTACTCGCGGCTGCGCAGTCGCTCGTCGCACAGCACCACCGCGCCGCGGTCGGTGCCGCGGCGGATCAGCCGGCCGAACCCCTGGCGGAGGCGGAGCACCGCCTGGGGCAGGACGTACTGCCCGAAGGGGTCGGCGAGCGACTCGGTCCGGGCCCGCACCAGCGGGTCGGTGGGCACCGCGAAGGGCAGCTTGGCGATGACCACGCAGCGCAGCGCGTCGCCGGGGACGTCGACGCCCTCCCAGAAGCTGGTGGTGCCGAGCAGGACGGTGCGCCGGTTGGCGAGGAAGCTGGCCAGGATCTGGCGGCGGGTGCCGTCGAGCCCCTGGCCGAGCAGCGCGATGCCGCTCGACTCCATCCGCTGGCTCAGCAGCGCGTGCACCCGGCGCAGCGGGCTGTACCCGGTGAAGAGCGCCAGGGTGCTGCCGCCGAGCCGCTCGGCGGTGTCGCCGATGAGGGCCGCGACCGCGCGCTCGTGGTCGGGGTCGTCGTACGGGGGCACATCCGACGGCAGGATGCAGAGCGCCTGGGCGAGATAGTCGTACGGCGAGTCGAGCAACAGCTCGTCGGCGCCGTCGAGGCCGAGCCGGTGGCGGGTGAAGCCGAAGTCGCCGCCGACCGCGAGCGTCGCCGAGGTGGCGACGACGGTGTCGACGCGGTCGAACACCGACTCGCGCAGGCTCTCCGAGACACTGACGGGCGCCTCGTGGAGCTCGCCCTGCTCGGCGCGCAGCGCCAGCCAGGCGACGTGCCCAGGACTCGGTCGCAGGAGGACGCGCTCGACGGCGGCCGCGAGCTCATCGAGGGCGGCGGCGGCGAGGAGGCGCTCGTCGTCCGCGCGCTCCGGCTGGGGCAGCAGCTGTGCCTGGAACGAGCCCGCCACCTCGGGGTCGCGAAGTCGCAGGGCAGCCGCCCGCCATCGTTCCGCCGCGAGCTCGGCGGACCGGATCAGCACGGCATGGCCGTGGCCCGCGCGCACCTCGTCCGAGAGGCCGACGGAGGCGTTGCCGCTGTGGTCGGCACCGAGCACCTCGCCGATGCGCCCCTTGACGTCGCCGAAGAGTCGCGTGGTGGCCTCCCGCGCCGCCGCCAGGGTGTCGCCGAGCTCCCCCTCGACCGTGCCGAGCCGGTCGAGCACCACCATGACGTCGAAGGCGCGCAGGCTGACCCCGAGCTGCTCGGTCGCCGCGCTCTCGAGGTGGTGGGCCTCGTCGATGACCAGGGCGTCGTGCGTTCCCAGCGCCTGCCCGCCGGCGGCGGCGTCGGCGAGCAGCAGGGCGTGGTTGGTGATGACGATCGAGGCGGCCTCCGCGGTGCGGCGGGCGGCCACCATGAAGCAGCGATCGTCCTGCCAGTTGGCGCAGGCGGCGCCGAGGCAGTCGCCGCCGTCGGACTCGACGTGGCGCCAGAGCATGTCCTCGTGGCCGTTGAGGTGGAGCTCGCTGCGGTCGCCGCGCTCGGTCTCGGCCAGCCACGCCAGCAGCTTCAGCTTGAACCGGACTCGGTCGAGGTCCGGTCCGTGGGGGCCGGCGTCGGGGCTGGCCAGGAAGCGCTGCCAGCGGCGCAGGCTCAGCTGGTGGTTGCGGCCCTTGAGCAGCACCGCGGGAACGCGTGCCCCGAGCACCGCCTCGACCATGGGGAGGTCGCGCTCCATCAACTGCTCCTGGAGGGTGACCGTCCGGGTTGCCACCACCGAGCGCCGGCCGCCGCGGCTGTACAGGGCCAGCGGGAGCAGGTACGCCAGCGACTTCCCCACCCCGGTGCCCGCCTCGACGAGGAGCCGGCGGTGGCGGTCCAGGGCCTGCGCGACCGCGCGGGTCATCTGGAGCTGGGCGTCGCGCAGCTCGTAGCCGTCGCCGGCGGCGTCGAGCGGGCCTCCGGGGCCGAGAAGGTGCGTGGCGGCGCCGACGAGGTCAGGTGGCGACGGTCCCGTCGCCGGCGGAGCGGGCGGCGCCTGCCGCGGCGACCCGGCCCACGCCCGGCGCAGCGGGTCGCCGTCGCCCGCGACGAGCCCGCTGAAGAACAGGGCGAGCTCGCCGCCGGCCCGGGCGGCGACGGAACGCATCTGGGTCAGCACCGCCGCGGGCAGCGTCTCCGCCGCCCGGCGCAGACGGGCGAAGAGCAGGTGCGTCGCCGAGGCGTCGCTCAGCGCCCGATGGGGCCGGAGGTGCTCGATGCCGATCGCGTCGCTCAGCAGCGGCAGGCTGTGCGACGGCGCCGTCGGCATCAGGATGCGCGCCAGCTCGAGCGTGTCGAGGACGCGGCGGCCACCGAACGCGTCGGGAGCGAGGCCGGCACAGAAGGTGACGTCGAAGCTCGCGCCGTGGGCGACGAGCTCCGCGCCCTCGCAGAAGTCGGCGAGCTGGGCGACGCCCTCGACGGGTGCGGGCGCGCCCTCGACGTCCGCCTCGGTCAGCCCGCACAGCCTCTGCACCGCGAGCGGAATGGGCACGCCCGGGTCGACCAGCAGCTCGAGCTCGCCGATGCGACGCATCGACGCGTCGAACCTGACCGCGCCGATCTCCAGCACCCGGTCGGCCTTGGGCGACAGGCCGGTGGTCTCCAGGTCGAAGGCGACGAAATCGGCGGTGGCGGGCACTCGGACCGTCAGGCGGCCGGCGTCGACTCCGGCGCCTCCTGCGGCTGGACCGCCCTGTACTCGGGCGGAAGCATCGCCGCGACCGCGTCCATGATGGCCGCCGCCACCGCACGGTTGTCGGCGTGCGCGGCGGACCCGGCCGCAGGCAGGTCCACCGGCGCGCCGTAGCGGACATGGACGTCGGCGCGATGGATGCGCCTGGTGCCTGTCGCCAGCACCTTCTCCGTGCCCCAGACAGCCACAGGGATGACCGGCACCCCACCGTGGCGGGCCAGGAAACCGACACCCGCCTGGGGCTCGCGCAGGTGCGCGTCGGGCGAGCGCGACCCCTCCGGGTAGACGAGCACGATGTGGCCGTCACGCAGCAGGCTGAGGGTGTAGCGCAGCGCCAGGCGGTCGGCGCTGCCGCGCACCACCGGGAAGGCGTTGAAGCCGCGGAAGATCCAGCGCACCCTGGGGTCCGCGAACGCCTCGCTCTTGGCCATGTAGTGCACGTCCAGCCGCCCGATCAGCGAGCCGGTGAGCGGGGGGTCGATGGTGCCGACGTGGTTGCCCACCAGCAGCGCACCGCCTGCCGTGGGAACGTTGTGCAGGCCTTCGACATGCACGCGCCCGTGCAGGATCACCGCGACGAGCACGCGCATCACGCCGCGCAGCAAGCGGTACATCAGCGCGCCCCGACGGTGTCGAGCCCGGCCTCGGCGCACAGCTCGAGCGCGTGGGCGATCATCGTCGGCACGTCCATGGCCTGCGTGTCGATGACGTGCGCGTCGGCGGCCGGACGCAGCGGGGAGCTGGCGCGGTCGGTGTCGGCGCGGTCACGCTCGCCCACCTCGGCGCGCATCGCGGTGTCGTCGGTGTGCGCCCCGCGGGCGCGCAGCTGCGCCAGGCGCCGTTCCTCGCGCACCGACTGTGGCGCGCTGAGGTAGAACTTCACCACCGCGTCGGGGAACACGACGGTGCCGCAGTCGCGCCCGACCGCGACCGCCCCGTGCGCCGCCAGCGCGCGCTGCGGGTGCAGCACCGCCGCGCGCACCTCCGGGGCGCTGGAGATCGAGGCCAGCAGCGCCGCGTAGCGTGGGTCGCGCAGCAGCGCGCCGCTGGGCACGCCGTCGACGAGCACGCTGTCAGCGGCGGTGCGGGGATCGGTGTCGAGCTCGACCCTGGTGCGCGCGGCCAGCGCCGCCAGCGCCTGGTGATCGCGGGTGTCGACGCCGGCGCGCACCGCCGCCACCATGATCCCCCGGTAGAAGAGACCGGTGTCGATGAGCGGAAGGCCGAGCCCCAGCGCGAGCGCCCGTCCCAGCGTCGACTTGCCACTGCCGGCCGGGCCGTCGACGGTGACGACGCGCGAGCTGCTCAATCGCGGCCGTCCCGGGTGGCACCGGCCGTGAGCCGCAGCGCATCCACCTCGCTGCGCTCGAGCTGCCGTGCCGACCCCTCGCGCAGCCCACCGAGCGAGATCGGTCCCACGCTGGTGCGGCACAGGTCGGCGACGCCCGCCCCGACGGCGGCGAAGAGCCGCCGCACCAGGCGTTTGCGGCCCTCGCCCATGACGACGTCGACGACGGCCGGGCCGGCGCGGCGGACGTGCAGGGCGCGCGCCGGCCCGTCGTCCAGCGTCACGCCCGCGATCAGAGCGTCGAGCTGCGTGTCCGCCACCGGCGCGGTGCAGGTGACGCGGTACGTCTTGTGCACACCGTGGCGCGGGTGGGCGACGCGGTGCGCGAGCTCGCCGTCACTGGTGAGCAGGAGCAGCCCGCGGCTGTCGGAGTTGAGCCGGCCGATGGGCACGAGCCCGGCGATGTCGGGCACCAGGTCGCGCACCGTGGGACGGCGCTGCGGGTCGCGCATGGTGGTGAGCACGCCCGCCGGCTTGTTCAGCGCCAGCGTGACCGCGGCGGGGAGCTCGGCGGCGACGGCCCTCCCGTCGACGTCGACGGTGTCGCTGTTGATGTCGATCCTGGCACCAATGCCCGCGACGGTGCCGTTGACGCGCACCCGGCCCGCGGCGATGAGCTCGTCGGCCGCGCGACGGGAGGCCACGCCACGCCGGGCCAGGAAACGGTTGAGGCGCTCGCCGGTGCCGGCGGCCACCGGGCTCACGGCGACGCCGCACCGTCGGGCGCACCCACCGCCTCGGTGAGTGGCTGGCCCAGCGACTCGTCGCCGAGCGGGGGCAGGTCGTCGACGCGCTCGAGCCCGACGATCTGCAGGAAGCGCAGCGTGGTCCCGAAGAGGCGTGGACGCCCGGGTGTGTCCTGGCGGTCGACCTCGACGATGAGGCCGCGGCGCTCGAGGCTCTCGAGCACCGCCTCACAGTTGACCCCGCGGATGGCCTCGATGCCGGCCCGGGTCAGCGGCTGACGGTAGGCCACGATGGCGAGCGTCTCCAGCGCGGGGCGGCTCAGCCGCGTCGGCCGCTCGGGCTGCAGGGCGCGTTGCACCGCCCAGGCGGTCTCGGGCCGGGTGACCAGCTGGAGCTCGGCGCCGTGGCGCTGCAGCATCAGGCCCCGGCCGCGCAGCTGCTCGGCGAGGGCCTCCGCGGCGCCCGCCACCGCCGCCGGCGTCCGGCCCACGATCGAGGCCACCTCGGCCAGGGTCACGGGGCGGTTGAGCGAGAAGCAGACCGCCTCGAGCGCCACCGCCAGGTCCTCCGGCTCGGCGCCCGCGACCGCCTCGGGGACGACCGCCCGCCCGAACACGTCGAGCGCCAGCTCGAACGTCTCCTCGTCCTCGACGTTGGCCTCGCGCTCGATCTCATCCACCGGCGCGCACCGTGATGGGACCGAACGCCCCCTCCTGGTCGACGATGGCCTCGCCGAGACGGAGCAGCTCGAGCAGCGCGAGGAACGACGCCACCGCCTCCAGCCGGGTGGTGACCGAGGCGAACAGGTCGTCGAAGACGAGCACGCCGTCGCGGAGCCGGGCGCGCAGCTCGTCCATCTTCTCGTCGACCGAGAAGGTCATGGCGCCGATCGGCAGTGGCTCGGCCTCGCTCAGACGGGTCAGCACATCCCGGAACGCGGCGGCGAGGCGCTCGGGCGGGATGCGCAGCCGCTCCACCGGGATCACCTCGGGAGCGACGAGGCCGAGGAAGCTCCGCGCCCCCTCCTCGGCGGCCTCGGCGAGCAGCGCCTCGGCGGCGGCCTTGAAGAGCCGGTACTCGGTGAGCCGCCGGCCCGCGTCATCGCCCGGCTCCTCCTCGAGGTCATCCGGGGCGCTGTCGGCGGGGTTGAGCCCCGACGCCTTCAGGGCGATGAGCCGCGCCGCCAGGGAGAGGAAGTCGGCCATCTCGCGGAGGTCGACGTCGGCGCCGGCCGCCTCGACCTGCGCCCGGTACGCGGCCGTGATCTCGGCCACCGCGATGCCGTCGAGGTCGACCTCCCCACGCTGAGCGCGAACCACCAGTTGTTCGAGCGAGCCGCTGAAGCCGGGGACGTCCACAGGGAAGCGCGGGGAGGGGTCGGCGGCCGGCGCGCGCAACCGGCTGCGTGCGGTTCTCGGACATGTCCTCAGCATGGTACGGATCGGCGGTCACGCCATCCATCAGGGCCTGGCGGCACGCGCGCGGCGCGGCCTCGCGGCTGGGGCCGACGCGATCGTCTCGACCGCCTCGCCGCGCAGCTCCATGGCCCGGGCGAGGGCGGCGTCGGTGACCCGTCCGGACATCAGCCGGGCGATCTCGGCGAGCCGGGCGTCGCCGTCGGCGAGCTCGACGCGCGCCACAGGGCCGATGCGCGTGTCCTGCTTGCGCACCACGAGGTGGCCCGAGGCGCGCGACGCGATCTCGGCGCGGTGGGTGACGGCGATCACCTGGCGGTGAGCGCCGGTGGTGGCCAGCAGGTCGCCGACACGGGCCGCCGTCTCCCCGCCGATGCCCGTGTCCACCTCGTCGAGCACGAGCAGCGGCGAACCGGTCTCGGTGACGCACGCGGCCAGCGCGAGCACAAGGCGGGACAGCTCGCCGCCGGACGGTCCGGCGTCGAGAGGCGCGGGAGCGGCGCCGCGGTTGGTGGCCAGCCGGAACCCCACCTCGTCGATGCCGGCCGGCCCGCAGCGGACGCGCGCGCCACCCACGTCAACGCCGTCGGGGTCGGCGCGTCGATCGAGTGCCACCACCAGGCGCGCGTGGGGCAGCTCGAGCAGGTGGAGGGCGGAGTCGACCTCCCGCTCGAGGCGCCGTGCCGCCTGGCGGCGCCGCTCGGACAGGCGTACGGCGAGATCGCCGGCGCGCTCGCGGGCCGCGTTCGCCGCCGCCTCCGCGCCGGCGAGCCGGGCACCGCCGTCCTCGCCCGCGACCAGCAGCTCGCGAGCCGCGTCGAGCGCCTCGATGGCCTCCTCAATCGATCCGTGGCGGCGGCGCACCCTGGCCAGGGTGTCGAGGCGATCCTCCACCTCGGCGAGCCTGCCCTCGTCCAGGGCGATCGAGTTGGCGTGGCTGCGGGCTGCGGCGCCGACCTCGCGCAGCCTCTCGACGAGCTCGGCAGCCTCGCCAGCGAGGCCGGTCGAGGGTGGCGTCGACACCGCCGATCGCCATGGCGTGGTCGACGGCCGCCGCCAGCAGGTCGGCGGCGCCCGCGCTGTCCTCGTCGCCGGCGGCGGCGCGGCGGAGCGCGGCCGCGGCCTCGGTGAGCGCCGAGGCGTTGCGCAGGCGGAGCCTCTCGGCCGCGAGGACGTCGTCCTCGCCGGGGAGGAGCGCCAGTCCATCGAGGTCGGCCACCAGCTGGCGCGCGGCGTCCACCTCGGCGTGGCCCGCGGCCTGGCGGCGGCGCGTCTCCGCCAGCGCGGCCTGGGCCGCGCGCCACTCGGCCACCGCCTGGCGCACCGCCTCGCGGGCCACCGCGGCGCCCGCGGCGAGGTCGAGCAGGTCTCGCTGGCGGCTCTGCTGCAGCAGCCGCTGGCTGGCGCCCTGGAGCGTGACCTCGGCGAGCATCTCCCCCACCTCGCGCAGCACTGCCTGCGACACCAGGCCGCCGTTGATGCGGCACGAGCCTCGGCCGGCCCGGCTGACCTCGCGCGACAGGGTGGTCAGGTCGTCCGCGGGGACGCCGATGCCCGCCAGCCGCTCGCGCACCGCGCCCGGGGCATCGTCGAAGACCGCGCTGACGCGGGCGGCGCCGGCGCCGCGCCGCACCGGGTCGCCGTCGACGCGGTCCCCGAGCGCCAGGCGCAGCGCGGTGATGCACACGGACTTGCCCGCCCCGGTCTCGCCGGTCAGAGCGGTGAACCCGGGCCCGACCGGCACCACCGCCTCATCGAAGACGGCGAGGCCCTGGATGCGGACCTCGACGAGGCTCACCGGTGCGCGCCGGCGGCCGGGTGGCCGTCCTCCTCCTGGTTCGTCCGCACCACCGCCGGCCGCTCGAGCTCCTTCAGCGGGAGCCCGAACCGGACCTTCTCGCGCAGCCGGCGCAGGAAGGACGGGGAATCGTCGAAGCGCACGAAGTCCAGCTCGGGGCCGGGCCGGATGATCATCTCGGCGCCGTCGCGGAGGCGGATCTCGGCGAGCCCGTCGGCGGCGACGTTGACCCGGCCGCGCTCGACGGTCACCCGCAGGGTGACGACCTCGGGCAGCACGATGGCCCGCGAGATCACCGCGTGGGGCGCCAGGGGCACCACCACGATGGCGCGGACGCGCGGGTCGATCGGGGGGCCGCCCGCGCTGAGCGCGTAGGCGGTGGAGCCGGTGGCGGTGGCGATCACCACGCCGTCGGCGTCGAAGTCACCGAGGAGCTCGCCGTCCTGCTCCACCCGGATGCGGGCGACGGCGACGCCGCTGGACTTGACGGCCACCTCGTTGAGCGCGAGCGCCTGCCACGGCACGTGGTCGCCCTCGCCCGGGACGGACGCCTCCAGCATCGAGCGGCGCTGGGTGTGACACCGCCCCGCGGCAAACGCCTCCAGCGCGGCGGGCAGGTCGGCGACCTCGACATCGGTGAGGAAGCCGAGACGGCCGCGGTTGACGCCCATGACCGGGATGCCGTGGGGGGCGGCGAGGCGGGCGCCGTACAGGAAGGTGCCGTCTCCTCCGATGGTGACCAGCAGGTCGGTGGTGGCGGCGTGGCGGGTGAGCGTGACCTCGGGCTCGCGCACCTCGATCCAGACCTCGTAGCCCAGCTCGCGCGCCCGGGCCGCGCCGGCCTGCACGGTGTGCTGCTCGCCGGGGTGGAGGAGAAAGCCGATCTCGCGCGTCACCCGGGCTCTCCACGGAGCCGCAGGTGAACGAGCCATTCCTGGTTTCCCTTGGCGCCGCGCACCCCGGCCGCCACCGGGGCGTCGACCACCGCCGCCGCACCGGTCTGTGCGGCCCACCGCCCGAACTCCTCGAGCGCCGCCTGCGTCGCCGCGGCGTCGCGGACGACGCCGCCACGCTCCACCACGCTCCGCGCCACCTCGAACTGGGGCTTGAAGAGCGCCACCACCTCGGCGGCCGGGGCCAGCGCGGCGAGGTTGGGCAGCACCGCCCGCAGCGAGATGAAGGAGAGGTCGAGCGTGACCAGTGACGGCGCGGGCCCGTCGAGCGCCGCCAGGGTGCGCACGTTGGTGCGGTCGAGCACGCGCACCCGAGGGTCGGAGGCCAGGCGGGGGTGCAGCTGGCCGTGGCCGACGTCGACGGCATACACGAGCTCGGCACCACGGTGCAGCAGAACCTCGGTGAAGCCGCCGGTGCTGGCCCCGGCGTCGAGGCACACGCGGCCAGAGCAGACCACGCCGAACTGGTCGAGCGCGGCGTCGAGCTTAAGGCCTCCACGACCGACCCACGGCTGCTGCCGGTCGGTGAGACGAACCCCGGCGCCGGCGGCAACGGCCAGCGCCGCGCTGCCGGCGCGGATGCCGTCGACCTCGACCAGCCCGGCGGCTATCAACGCCTGCGCCCGGGTGCGGCTGTCGGCGAGGCCGCGCTCGACGAGAAGGTCATCGAGCCGGCCGCGGGGCAGCGTTGTCATCGTCGCATCCTACACAGAACAGCGTATCTGCGTTCAAAAGGGGATGTCGTCGGGGTCGACGGGCACCCCGCGAGGCGCTGCCACCGGGGTGGCGGGCTCGCCGAAGAGCCGCTGCTCGGCCGCGCCGGCGGCCCGGGCGGGCGCCGGCGCCTTCTCGGCACGCGCGGCGGGCGGCTGGAACGGCCTCTCCACCTCCCCCGCCGGACCGACCACGAGCTGGCTGATCTTCTGCTCGGTGCGGTCGAGCAGCTGGGCGCAGTGGCGGGTGAGCGCGGCGCCACGCTCGTAGGCGCTGATCGCCGCCTCGAGCTCGACGTCGCCGCGCTCCAGGCGGGTGATGATCTCGTCGAGCTCAGCCAGCGCTGCCTCGTAGCTGAGTGCGGAGAGGTCGTCAGCCATGGTCGTCGTCCTCGCTGGTGCCGCTCTGTCCCGGCCCCACATCGTACATTCGTTCGCGGTCGGGGGCGACCCCGTCGGCCACCACCTCGCTCAGCACGCTCCCGTGCGCGAGGCGGGTGCGCAGCAGCGAGCCCGGCCCCACCTCCGCTGCCGAGGTCACCACCGCGCCCGTGGCGTCGTCGACGGTGATCGAGTAGCCGCGGTCGATGACGCGCAGCGGCGAGAGCGCCTCGAGGCGTCCCCCGGCGGCCTCGAGCTGGCGGCGGCGGCCCATCAGCGCGGCCCTGATGTCGCCGGTGAGCCGGTCGCTGCGCGCCGCCAGGCGCTCGCGGTGCAAGGGCAGGGACCGCGCCGGCGAGTGGAGGGCGAGCGCGCCGCGGACCCGTTCGAGCGCACGCTGACGACGGCCCACGTCGGTCACCAGCGCGCCCCGCAGCCGCACGTCGCGGGCGTGCAGGTCCTGGCGCATCCGCGACACGCGCAGAGCCGGTGAGAGCGAGTTCGAGCCGGGTGAAGCGGCGCTGGGCGCGCTCGCGCTTGTGGGCGACCTCACGGCGCAGCGACTCGCCGAGGCGCCGTTCGCGAGCATCGAGCTCGCCGCGGAGCTGCCCGCAGCTCGGCGCCACCGTCTCCGCCGCCGCCGACGGCGTGGCGGCACGGTGGTCGGCGGCGAGGTCGGCGATGGTCACGTCGGTCTCGTGGCCGACGCCCGACACCACCGGCACGGGGCAGGCGCGGATCGCCCGCGCCACGGCCTCGTCGTTGAAGGCCATCAGGTCCTCGAGCGACCCACCGCCGCGCACCAGCAGCACCACCTCCACGCCGCGCGCGCGACCGGCGCGGCGCAGCGCGGCGACGATGGTCTCCGCAGCGCCCTCCCCCTGCACGGTCGCCGAGGAGAAGACGACGTCGACGCAGGGAGCGCGGCGAGCGAGGACGGTGACGACGTCGTGCAGCGCCGCGCCGGTGCGCGACGTCACCACCGCGACGCGCGCGGGCAGGAGCGGGAGCGCGCGCTTGTGTCGCTGGTCGAACACGCCCTCGGCGGACAGCGCGCGTTTGCGCTGCTCCACAGCGAGCGCGAGCGCGCCGACCCCGCTCGGCTCGAGGCGATCGACCACCAGCTGGTAGCGGCCCTGCTGCGAGTACACGGTGACCTGGCCGTGCGCGACAACCGTCATGCCGTTCTCGGGCGCGAAGGGCACGCGCAGCGCGTTGGTGCGGAAGCACACGCAGCTGAGCGCGCACGTGCGGTCCTTCAGCGTCATGTAGATGTGCCCGGACGACGGCCTGGTGAGGTTGCTGATCTCGCCCTCGACGAGCACGTCCTCCAGCTCCGGCCGCGCCGCCAGCGCGTCGCCGACCAGGGTGGTCAGCTGGGTGACGGTGAACGCGGCCGCGTTGCTCACACCCGCTCTCGCGCGATCTGGCCGAGCACCCCGTTGACGTACTGGACAGCGTCGTCGCCGGCGTAGGCGCGCGTGAGCTCGAGAGACTCGTCGACGACCACCGCGACCGGCGTGCCGTCACTCTCCAGCAGCTCGTAGGTGCCCAGCCGCAGCACAGCACGCTCCACCTTGCCGACGTCGCCGAGCGACCAGCGGCTCGCCGCGCTGAGCGCGGAGTCGATGCGCTCACGGTTCTCCAGGCAGCCGATCACCAGGTGCTCCGCGAAGCCGCGCACGTCGGCGGTGGCGCCGACCTCCTCGCCCTGGTACGCCAGCGCCGTGCCGGCATCCTTGTCCGTCCCCTCCAGCTCGAACAGCACCCGCAGCGCCAGCTCCCGGCCGCGCCGCCGGCGACCACCTCCCGCCGGGGTGGTCACGTGAACACCACCTCGCTGACGAAGACGTTGACCGCCGCCAGCGGCAGGCCGAGCATGCGCCGGATCGCGTCACCGACGGCGCCCTGCACCTCGGCTCCGACCGCGGCCACGTTGGCGCCGGACTCCATGACGATCCAGAGGTCGATGCGCAGGCCGTCGTTGCGCAGCTCGACGCGGGCGCCGCGGTGGGCGACACGGCGGCGCAGGATGCGGTCGATCGACTGCCCGCTCGGCCGGTACATGGCGTGGACGCCGTCCACCTGCAACGCGGTGAGCGCGGCGATCCACGCCACGACGTCGTTGGCGACGCGGGTGACACCGAGGACCTCGCGACCCTGGCCGCCGTCGTCGATCTCCATGGTCTGGGCCATCTCGCTCATCACACCCTCTCGACGTACTTGGCCGTCCGCGTGTCGACGCGGATGCGGTCGCCCTCGTTGACGAACAGTGGAACGTCGACCACCAGGCCGGTCTCGACGGTGGCGGGTTTGAAGGCCGCGTTGGCCGTGTCACCCTTGAAGCCGGGGTCGGTCTGAGTCACGGTCAGCTCGACGGACGTTGGAAGGTCGATCCCCAGCACCTGCCCGTCGTAGGTGAGCAGGAAGAGGTTGTCGTTCTCCTTGAGGTAGCGGCGCGCGTCACCCAGCTGCGCGGGCGTCAGCGGGAACTGGTCGTACGTGGTGGTGTCCATCACCACGTAGTCGTCGCCGTCCTGGTACAGGTACTGCGCCTCGCTGCGCTCGATGCGGGCCCGGCCGAACTTCTCCTCGGGGCGGAAGGTCTCCTCGGTGACCGCGCCCGTCTGCAGGTTCTTGAACTTGGCGCGCACGATCGCGGTGCCGCGTCCCTGCTTGTTGTGCGCGAACTCAAGCACCTGGAGCAGCTCGCCCTGGCGCTCCACGGTGTTTCCCGGTCGCAGCTCTCCCGCGCTGATCATCGCTCTGTCTCCGTGGTTGCCTCTGTGGCGAGCCGTGCCGCCGTCTGCAGCGCCATCACGTACCCGTCGGCCCCGGCGCCGGTGATCACCGCGACCGCCGCCGCGGCGACGTGTGAGATGCGACGGTACTCCTCGCGACTCAGGATGTTGCTGAGGTGGACCTCCACCACCGGCCGGCCGAAACCGCGCAGAGCATCGGCGAGGACGACGCTGGTGTGCGCCAGGCCGCCGGGGTTGATGACGATCGCGTCGGCGCGGTCGCTCTCCTCCTCGATGATGTCGATGAGCGCGCCCTCGTGGTTGCTCTGCTCCCAGCGCAGGTCGACACCCAGGGCCTCGGCCTCGCGGCGGAGGCGGTCGTGGATCTCCGCGAGGCTGACGCGCCCGTAGATCTCCGGCTGGCGCCGCCCGACGCTGCCGAGGTTGGGGCCGTTGAGCACGAGGATCCTCATGTCGCCAGTGCCCCCGACACGGCCGCGTGGACGGCAGCGGGGTCGGCGACGATGCCGGTGACCGGCTCGCCCCGCCGGCGCAGCAGGACCCAGCGGGCCACCCCGCCGCGTGACTTCTTGTCCGTTCCCAAGGACTCGGCGATCTCGGTCGCCGACAGGCGCGGTCGCTGGGCCAGTCCGCAGGCGTCGAGCAGCTCGTCCTGGTGGGCCACGTCCGCGCCCGGGCAGTCGGCCTGGACGACGCTGAGCACGCCGGCGACGCGCATGCCGAAGGCCACCGCCTCGCCGTGGTCGAGGCCGGCGCCCAGTCCGGTCAGAGCTTCCAATGCATGTCCCACCGTGTGTCCATAGTTGAGGATGGCACGCCTGCCGGACTCACGCTCGTCACCGGCGACGACGTCCGCCTTCAGCGCGCAGCACGCGCGGATGAGGTCATCGAGCGCATCGCGATCGCGCTGCAGCGCGGCGGGGAGACGCCGGTCGACGATCTCGGCCAGCGCGCCGCCGCCGACCATAGAGCATTTCACGATCTCCGCGAACGCGGAGCGGAAGCTGCGCTCGCCGAGTGTGCCGAGCGTGTCGGAGTCGCACAGCACCGCGCGCGGTTGCCAGAAGACACCGGCGAGGTTCTTGCCGCGGCGCAGGTTGACCGCAGTCTTGCCGCCGACGGCGCTGTCGACCATGGCGAGCAGCGTGGTCGGCACCACCACCCAGGCAATCCCGCGCATGTACGTGGCGGCCACCAGCCCGGCGACGTCGCCGACGCTGCCACCGCCGACGGCAACGATGCAGTCGTCGCGCTCCAGCCCGGCGTCGCTGCAGTGCTCGAGCAGCCGCCCGACCACGCTCCACTGCTTGGCCTGCTCACCACCGGCGACGGGGAACACCGTCGCCGCCAGACCCTGGCGTCGCAAGCGCACGCGGCCGCGGCTCGGCGACGGCGGTCACCGCCTCGTCGGCGATGAGCGCCACGCGCCGTGCCGTCGACGGGACGTGGCCGGCGACGCTGTCGAGCGTGCCGGCGCCGACCCGCACCAGGTAGGGGTGGGCGGTCCCGACGCGGACCGCGCCGGACAGCGCGGTGGCGATGGCGTCCGCCACCTGCTCGGGCGTCCGGCCGCCGGTGGCGACGTGCAGCTGCGCGGTCGCCGTGGGCGGCGCGCGCACCGCCCGGAGGTGGCGCAGCGCCGGCTCGGGGCTGCGGCGCCGAGCAGGGGGCGCGCGCCGCCGTCCGCGCCGGCGCGACGGGCCAGCTCGGGCTCGCCGGCGTCCAGGCACACAACCGTGGCGTGGCGCTGCAGGAGCTCGACGGCGCCGTGCTGCGCGATGAGGCCGCCGCCGGCGGCGATCACCAGTGGCTCCGCGGAGGCCAGCGCGGCCTCCACGGCGAGTCGCTCCTCCGCGCGGAAGCGGGCCTCGCCGAGCTCAGCGAAGGCGCGCGCGACGTCCATGCCCAGCCGCCGCTCGACCTCGGCGTCGACGTCGACGCAGTCGCGACCGAGGCGCTGCGCCAGCAGAGGCGCCACCGTCGTCTTGCCGCGTCCCGGGCAGGCCGACGAGCACCACGTGGCCCGACGCCGCTCACCGCAGCCGCGCCCAGCGTGGCGCGGTAGCCGTCGAGGTTGCGCAGCAGCTCGTCGACCGAGTTGCCGCCGAACTTCTCGAGCAGCGGCGTCGGCGAGGACCAGCGCGAGCATCGCCTCGGCGACGACCGCGCCGGCCGGGACCACGCAGATGTCGCTGCGCTCGTAGTGCGCGTTGACCTCCTCGCCGGTGCGCACGTCGACGCTGCGCAGCGGGGTCAGCAGCGTGGAGATCGGCTTGAAGTGCACGCGCGCCCACACGTCCTCGCCGTTGCTGACCCCGCCGGCCAGCCCGCCCTGGCGGTTGCTGAGGTGATGGAAGCCGCGCTCGTCCGACCACGCCGGGCGGTCGTGCACGGCGGACCCGCGGCTGGCCGCCGCCTGCAGCGCGTCGCCGAGCTCGACGCCCTTCACCGACGGGATGCTGCACATCGCCTGGGCGATGCGGCCGTCGAGCTTGCGGTCCCACTGCGCGTAACTGCCAAGCCCGGCCACAACATGGTGCGCGGTGACCACGGCGCGTGCCGCCCAGGGTGTCGCCGGCGGCGCGGGCGGCGTCGATGGCCTCGACCATGCGCGTGCTGCGTCTGCGCGTCGGCGCAGCGCACCGGCGAGGCCTCGACGGCGTCCTGGTGCGACCGCGCCGTCGGGCGCCACCACGTCGCCGATGCGCACGACGCGCGAGCGTCACCGTGGTTCCGAGCGACACGCAGCAGCGCGCGGGCGACCGCTCCGACTGCGACGCGCGCCGCCGTCTCGCGCGCCGAGGCTCGCTCGAGGACGTCGCGGGCGTCGTCGAAGTCGTACTTGAGCATCCCCGCCAGGTCGGCGTGGCCCGGGCGCACGCGGGTCACCGGCTTCTTGGTGAAGCCCTCCGCCTCCACCTGCATCGGTCCGCTCCAGTTCTCCCAGTCGCGGTTGGCGACGGTCAGGGAGATGGGCGAACCCAGCGTGAGCCCGCCGCGAACCCCGGCGGTGATCACCGCGGAGTCGGCCTCGATCTGCTGCCGCTTGCCGCGGCCGTGGCCACCCTGGCGCCGGCGCAGGTCCGGGGCCAGGTCACGCTCGGCGTCGAGCTCCAGGCCCGCCGGCACGCCGTCGACGATCACGGTGAGCTGCGGGCCGTGGGATTCGCCGGCGGTGAGGAACCTCAACATTCGGCGATTCTAGGAGCGCACGGCGCGAGCGCCGTCCCTGTCAGCCGAAGTCACAGCCCTCGGAAGAGCATGAGGCTGGCCCCGATGCACAGGAACGGGCCATAGGGGATCGGGTCCTTCAGGCTGCGAATGCGCAGCACCAGCAGCAGCAGCGCTGTGGCGCCACCGAGGAAGATCGCGTAGATCACCGCGTACACCGCGCCGAGGTGGTCGAGGTCCAGCCCCAGCCCGCAGACCGCGCCGACCAGCGCGCCGAGCTTGGCGTCGCCAAGCCCGATGCCACCCCTGCGACACGACGTTCTGGACGACGAAGAAGAGGCCGACGGCGACCAGCCCGCCGAGCGACCGCCAGATGTCGAGCCCGGGCGACACCTGGGCGAGCGCCAGGGCCAGCACCATCGCCGGGTACGTCACGCGGTTGAGGATCAACCGGTGCTTGAGGTCGAAGCCCACGATCTGCACGAAGATCGTCACCCACACGAGGTGGATGACCAGGTCCTTGCCGAACGGCTCGTGCGCGGCGAAGGCCGCGAAGCCGGCCGCCCCGAGGATGGGGCAGAGCACGCGCTCGAGCCACGTCCATCCATATCGCTCCGGCCGCCACGGCTGCTCCGTGGGAGGCGGCTCACCGCTGTCCGCGGCGGCGATGCGCGCCGCCGCGACATCGCGCTCGAACTCCTCGCGATCCTCGCGCTCCTCTGCCTCCAACTTCTCGACGCGCTCGAGGTACACCGACAACCACCCGGCGCCAAGCCCGACCACGGCGCCGATGGGAGCGGCGACGGCCGCAGCGGTCGCGCTCATGCGCCGAGCTCCGCGCTCAGCGCGCGCCGCGCCGCCTCGTACGGTGGGTCATCGTCGCCGGTCCAGCAGCGAAAGCTCAGCATGCCCTGGTGGAGCAGCATGTCGACGCCGTCGCAGCTGCGCAGCCCCGCCGCCTCCGCCGCCACCACCACATCGACTGGCCGGGGGCGGTAGCGCACGTCGACGACCGTACACGAGGTCCGCAGGCGTGCGGGAGTGAACGGCATGCTCGCCAAACCCGCCGAGGTGGCGTTCACCACGATGTCGGCAGTGGCGATGACGCGCTCGAGGTAGTCCTCGTCCCACAACCCGACGGCGACCTCCCCGACGTCGCCGGCTGCGAGCCTGTCGATCAGCGCACGGACGGTGTTGATGCGCCGCGCCACCACGGTGGTGCGCTGCACCGGGACGCGGCTCAGCGCGAGCACGACGGCCCCGGCGACGCCGCCGGCGCCGACCACCAGCGCGTCGCTGCCCGGCACCGGCCACAGGCCTCTGCCCGCTCAGCGCCAGCTCGAAACCGGCGGCGTCGGTGTTGTCACCGAGCAGGCGGCCGTCGGCGGTCACGGTGATGGTGTTGACCGCGCCGGTGAGCGACGGCGTCACCGCGCAGCTCGTCGCACGCTGCGGCCAGCGCGAGCTTGTACGGAGCGGTGACGTTGGCGCCACGCCAGCGCCCGCCGCGCAGGTCGGGCAGCACGCCGGGAAGCTGGCGCGGGGCCGACGCTGACGAGCTCGTACGTCACCGTCGCGACCGGTGGCGCGCAGCGCCGCCTCCTGCATCGCGCGGCTGGGCGACGACGCGATGGCGTCGCCGATCAGGCAGAGAGGGAACGGCTCCACGTCAGCACGGCTTGCCGAGGTACTGGTTGATCTGCTGCTCGTGCTCCTGCTCGGTGACGCTGTAGTGGTTGTGGCCGCTGCAGTCGGAGATGAAGAACAGGTACGGCGTGCTCGCGGGGTGCGCCGCTGCGGTGATGCTGCTGACGCCCGGGTTGGAGATCGGCGTGGGCGGCAGGCCGGGGTGGATGTACGTGTTGTACGGCGTGTCCGTGGCCAGCTGCGCGGCGGTGAGGCCACCGCCGCTCAGGCCGAGGCCGTACGTCACCGTGGAGTTGAGCTGGAGGAGCTGGCCGTTGGCGAGCCGGTTGTCGACGACGCCGGCGACGAGCGGGCGGTCGGCGTCGAACTTCGCCTCGCGCTCGGCGATCGACGCCACCGTGAGGGTCGCGTAGAGCTGCTGCGGGGAGAGCCCGGCGAGCAGCGGCATCGCCTTGTTGGCGAAGTCGGCGAGCTGCATCTGCACGATGTCGTGCGCGGTGGCGTTCTGCGGGGACGTCGTACGTGTCGGGGAACAGGAAACCCTCGAGCGACGCGCCGGCCGGCCGCCCGGCGAGGAACGGCTCGTTGAAGGTGCCGGTGCGCACCTCCGCAAGGTACTGGTCGGCGGTGATGCCGAGCCCGGCGCCGCCGACCTGTGCCGGCCATCTGCCCCGCGGTGAGCCCCTCGGTGAGCAGCAGGCGTGCGGGTGGCCACCGCCGGGGCGTGCCCTCGAGCCGCTGGACGATGTAGCTCGCGCTCATGGCGTCGTTGAGCACGAAGTTGCCGGCGACGAGCCGCGATCCCAGGCCCTGGAGGCGTGCGAACCAGCCGAACCAGAAGGAGCTGCGGATCAGGCCGTGGTCGGCGAGATCCTTGACCAGGGGATCGAGCTGCTCGCCCGGGTGGACGGTGATGGTCACGGAGCGCCGAGGCGTTGCTCGCGGGCGGGTCGAGCTGGGCGCGACCGTACAGGAGCGTCCCGCCGGCGAGCACGACGAGCAGCACGAGGACGCCGACGATCGCGAAGACGACGCCGGTCCGTCCCTGCTGGCCGCGTCTCACCGCCGCGGGAGCGAGCGTGGGCGCGCGAGTCCAGCCAGCTCTGCAGGAGCAGCGCGGCGGCCACGGCGTCGACGGAGCGGCGGCGCTGCGCGCGGCGCTGCCCGGCGGCGATGAGGCTGCGCTCGGCGGCGACCGTGGTGAAGCGCTCGTCCCACATCTCCACGGGCAGGCCGGTGCGCTTGTGCAGCTGGTCGGCGACGGCGCGCGCGTCGGCGGCCGAGTTGCCCTCGGTGCCGTCGAGGCGGCGGGGCAGGCCGACGACGATGCATGCGGGCAGCCGCTCGTCCACCACCTCCCTCACCTCGCGCCACAGGCGCGCCGCGGGCTGGCGCGGCACGGTTCGCAGCGGCGTGGCCAGGACGCCGGTCTCGTCGCTGCCGGCGAGGCCGACGCGCACCGTGCCGACGTCGACGGCCAGGGCCGGCGTGCTCACGTGCTCGTCGCCTCGTCGATCTCGATGCGGCTCGAGAAGAACGGCAGCCAGAACAGAGGGATCGGCGACTGCGAGACGACCACGCTCTTCACGTGGTTGAGGCGGTGCTCGATGATGTTGCGCGCGTCACCGGGGCTGTGGCCGGTGATCTGCCCCTTCAGCGCGTTGAGGTCGATGGCCGGCCGCGAGAAGCTGGTGCACTGGACGCTCAGCACCACGGTGCCGTCGTCCGCAGCCTGGGTGACCGCCGTCTTGGTGCAGTTGATGGCGTCGGTGGCGAGGGTGTCCCCCTGGGCCACCTTCTGCTGCAGGTCCGCCTTGACGATGTTGGAGACGTCGCTCGGGTTGTAGGTGGCGGCCTTGCCGTGGCATGCCACGGTGATCTGGGTCGTCGCGTACACCGCGTTGGCCGCAGGCAGGGCCGGGCTGGGTGCGCACGCCACGCTGACGCCGTTGCCGCCCGGGTCCTTGGCGAGCGTCTTGCCCGCTGCCTTGCTCTGGAGGTCCTGGTTCACCTGCGCGGTCAGCGTCTGCTGGGCCGAGGTGACCTGCGCCGTCCAGCCGCTGACGTCGCTCGCGCTGGCGATGGTGTTGGTCTTGGCGTCGGCGCCGCCGGTGGCGGGGTTGGGGTTGGTCTCGGTGAGGTCGCTGGCCTTGCAGCCGGGGAACGGCGGCTGCGGCGGCGCGGACAGGGGTTCTGTGGCCACTTGGTGATGGTGTTGGCGGCCGACGTTGCCCTTGGCCTCCGGCTGTGCCGTCCTGCACGGGGACGGAGTGTTCGGGGTCGCGCCGGCCGGGCAGTTCGGCGGGGTGGTGCCGCCGGGGCCGACGCACACCGCGGTGTCCTGGGTGGCGTAGAAGCGGATCGGCGGGTTGTCCTGGGTGTCGAACTCCGTCCCCTTGGGCACAGTGAACTGCGCGCCCGGTCGGCAGGTCGGTGGAGAACACGATGCGTCGCTGTCGCCGCCGCCGCCGGCACCTGCTGCTTGCCCGTCGGCGTTGCGGTGAACTGCGAGGACTGGTCGCTGGTGACCACGGACGTCACCAGGTGGTCCGGCTGGGCGGCGTTGGTGGGGTCGGGGCTGCCCTGGATGGTCGGGTTGGCGCTCAGCGGCGTGCCGGTCAGCGTGATGGTGACCTTCGCCGAGGGCGCCACCACCAGCAGCAGGAGGAGGCCGAGCAGCACCAGCGCCGGCGGCCACGAAGTACAGCGGGCGGCGGCGCCCGGCGGCGCCGCCGGCGCGAGAAGCTGCGAGCGCCGGCGACGGCCGCGCGCAGGCGGAGGCGGCGGCCCTGGTCGGCACCACGCCGGGGGGAGCCACCGCCGCGGTGGCCACGCCGGTGGGGCCTTCGTCGCCGTGCGGGCGCACGGTCTGGATGCCGCGCTCGAACGCGGGCACCGATGCGTACGTGGGCAGGCCGCCGACCCGCGACAGCTCCTGGATGTAGGGGTCGCCGCTGATCACCGACACGTCTTGCCGGCGCGCGTGCCGAGCTGGCGCAGCAGGCGGACGTTCAGCGGCGTCTGCATGCCGGTCGTGCCCGGGTTGAGCACCAGGGCGACGTCGGCGTCGGGAGCGTTGCGAACCTTGTCGACGAGGTCGACGATCTCGTCGCTGGGCTCGGTGTAGATGACCTGGGGCACGGCTACACCTTCATCGTCTTCAGGACGCGGCGCATCAGGCCGCCGAGCGGCTGGTCGGCCTCGTCCTCGAGCGAGATCGCGTGGTGCGCCAGCCCCATCGGGGTGACGTCCTGGCTGCCGACCAGCAGGCCGGTGCTGTCGAACACCCGCGCCACGTCCTCGGGGCCGAGCACGCGGACCGACGGGGCGTGGGGCATGGGCAGGCTGTCGGCCCAGTCGACGTGGCCGAGCTGCTCGGCCACCTCGGGCAGCGCTGCGCCACCGCCGGCGAGGTAGATGGTCGCCGGCAGGGACTCGCCGCCGGCGAGCTCCTCGAGCGTCAGCGCCACGCCCTGGGCGAGCACCTCGGCGGTGGGCGTCAGCGCCTGGCGCGCCAGCGCACGCTGTTCGGGCGCGAGCCTGCCGTCGCCGTGCGACAGCTTGTATCGCTCGGCCTCACCCATCGAGATCTGCAGCTCGCCGGCCAGCCGCTTGGTGAACGACCGGCCGCCCAGCGCGAACATCCGGGTCGCCTCGATGCCGCCGTTGCGCACCAGCGCCACGTCGGTGGTGCCGCCGCCGACGTCGATGAAGATGGCCCCGCGCGCCTCGATGTCCTCGGTGTTGCAGCCGCGCGCCAGCGCGTACGGCTCGGCGACGGTGGCCACCACCTCGAGGTCGAGCTCCTGGGCGATGGTCTGCAGCGCGCCGATGTGGTGCAGCGGGGCGAACGTGTTGAAGACGGTGATGTCCACAACGTTGCCCTGGAAGTCGACGGGGTTGTTCACCGCGTAGCCGTCGATGCGCACTGAGGTGATCGTGCTGTGCACCAGCTTGACGTTGACCTCGGCGACGCCGAGCTCGTGCGACATCTGGCGCACCGCCTCCTTGAGCGCGCGCCGCTGCACGGCCTGCAGCGCGCTGGCGAGGTCGGCCTGGGTGATGCGCGCCTGCGGCTGCGGGACGGGGCATGGTCATGGTGGTGCTGAAGCCGCGCACCTGCTCGCCGGCGATGCCCATCACCGCCTGGCCGGGCACCACCTCGCACATGTCCTCGGCCTCGGTGAGGGCGCGGTCGCAGTTGTTGATCACCGACTGGATGTCGGCGACCGCGCCGCCCTGCATGTCGGTGAGCTGCTGGCGGATGCGCGAGGCGCCGATGACGATGCCCTTGTCGTCCTCGCGCTTGACCACCAGCGCCTTGACGAACTCGGTGCCGATGTCGAGCACGGTGTAGTGGGTGTTGAACTCGGCGCGGCGGCGCAGCAGCGAGAACTTGCGCTTGCTCATGCCGCGCGCCCCGGTGCCTGGCTGCTGACCGCGTCGCGGACGGCTCCAGCGCCTGCTCGCGTTGTGCCGGGTCCTTCACGCGCCCTGGGCGAAGTCGGGCCGGCCGCCGCCGCGGCCGCCCATCACCTCCGCGGCCGCGCGCGACCAGGTCGCCGGCGCGCAGCCCGGCCCGTTGCGCCGGTGCGGCCGACCTTGACCGCGAAGGTGCCGCGTCCCGACCACGACGGCCACGCCGTCGCCGGCCAGCTGCTCGGCGAAGAGGCGGTCGGTGACGTCGACGATCCCGGTCGGCGTCGATATCGGCGTCGAGGAGCAGCGACGGCGTAGCGGAGGCCGCCGATGTCCTCGACAGTCGCGCCGCTGGTCGCCGGCGCCGCCCGCGCTCCGCGCCTGCGCGCCTCCTCGAGCTCGCGGCGTGTCGCCTTGAGCTGCTCCTGGAGCGCCGGCGACGCGCTCGGGGACCTCGCTGGGGCGGGCGCGCAGCGCGCGCGCGGTGGCCAGGCAGCGACTCGGCGGTCTCGCGCCAGCGGCGCTCGGCAGCCTCGCCGACGACCATCTCGATCCGGCGCACGCCCTGGCCGATGCTGCTCTCCGCGACGATGATCGCCGCGCCCACCTCGCCGGTGTGGTGCACGTGGGTGCCGCCGCAGAGCTCGCGCGACCAGCCGCCGAAGTCGACGACGCGCACCTTCTCGGTGTACTTCTCGTCGAGCAGGGCGATGGCGCCGCTGGCCCGCGCCTCGGGCAGCGACATGACGTCGACGCTGCGCTGCAGGTCGGCGCGGACGTGGTGGTTGACGCGCGCCTCGACGTCGTGCAGCTCGTCGGCGGTGAGCGCGCGGCTGAACGAGAAGTCGAAGGTGGTGTGGTCGGGGCCCACGAACGAGCCGCGCTGCACGACGCCGCTGCCGAGCACCTCGCGCAGCGCCTGGTTCAGGAAGTGGGTGGCGCTGTGGTGGCGGGCGACCTGGGCGCGGCGTCGCGCGTCGACGACCGCGCGCACGGTCGGCCCCGGTGGCGAGCGTCCCCTCCTCCACCCTCACGGTGTGGACGCGCGCCGGTGCCCGCGTAGGTGGTGTCGAGCACGCGGGCCCGGCCGCCGTCGAACACGAGGTCACCGGTGTCGCCGACCTGGCCGCCGGCCTCGGCGTAGAAGGGGCTGCGGTCGAGGATGACGCCGTCCTCGGCGCCCGCCGGGCAGGAGCTCGCGAGCCTCCTCGCCGCCGATGCGCAGCACGGTGGCGGGCGTCTCGAGGACGTCGTACCCGACGAACACGCGTGTCGGGCAGCTGCGGGCCGCCCTCGAAGCCGACGCGGACGCGCGCCGACTTGCTGCGCGCCCGCTGCTCCGCCATGGCGGCGTCGAAGCCGGCGCGGTCGACGGCGACCCCGCGCTCGGCGGCCATCTCGACGGTCAGCTCGATGGGCAGGCCGAACGTGTCATGCAGCCGGAACGCCTCCTCGCCGGCGATGGTTCCGGAGCCGGCGTCCAGCAGGGCGGCGAGCCGGTCGGCGCCGGCGTCGAGCGTGCGCGCGAAGGCCTCCTCCTCGGTGCGCAGCGTGGTCTCCACCAGCTCGCGGTTGCTCGACGATCTCCGGGTAGGCCTCGCCCATGGCCTCGACGACCGCCGCGACGCTCGGCGCCAGGCCGCCCTGCAGCCCGACGCGGCGGCCGTGGATCGCCGCCCGGCGGATGACCCGGCGCAGCACGTAGCCGCGCGCCTCGGTGCCGGGGAGCACGCCGTCGGCGATCAGGAAGGTGGCGGCGCGGACATGGTCGGCGAGGACGTGGAGGCTGGTGGTGCGGTCCGCGGACGGCGGCGCGTCGGCGGCCCGCTCGGCAAAGGAGGCGACGATGCCGCGAAGATGTCGATCTCGTAGTCGCTGCGGACGTCCTGGAGGACGGTCGCCATCCGCTCGAGGCCCATGCCGGTGTCGACTGTCGTCTTGGGCAGCGGGGTGCGCGTTCCCGCTCTCGTCCTGGTCGAACTCCATGAGCACCAGGTTCCAGATCTCCACCCAGCGGTTGCCGCCGCACTCGTCGTCGGGCCGGCAGTCGGCGCGCCCGCACGAGCAGGGGCCGCCCCAGTCCCAGTAGATCTCGCTGTCGTAGCCGCACGGGCCGGTGGGGCCGGCCTGCCACCAGTTGTCGGTGAAGCGTGCGATGCGCTCCGCCGGGACGCCCGACCTGGCGCCAGAGCCGCTCGGACTCGACGTCATCGGGGTAGATGCTCGGCCACAGCCGCTCGCGGTCGAGGCCGAACTCCTCGGTCAGCAGCTCCCACGCCAGGGTGATCGCCCCCTCCTTGAAGTAGTCGCCGATCGACCAGTTGCCGAGCATCTCGAAGAAGGTGTGGTGGGTGTCGTCGCCGACCGAGGCGATGTCGTCGGTGGTCAGACCCTGGCCGCGGAAGCACTTCTGGCAGGACACCAGCAGCGGCGACGGCGGCGTCGCCTGGCCGGTGATGAACGGCTTGAGCGGCACCATCCCGGCCACGGTGAACAGCAGGGACGGATCGTCATGGGTGATCAGCGATGCGCTGCCAGACGATGGTGTCCGTGGTGTTCGAAGTAGGTGAGAAAACGTTCCCGGATCTCGTTGGTGCGCAAACGCAGGTCCAGATGTGGGGCCCGCGGGGCGCGAGCCGATGACGGCGGGAAATCGCGGCAATTGTAGCCGCTCGCCGCGCCAGCGCCCGCCTGCCGCTTCAGGCCAGCGCGTTCTCGCCCATCTCGCGGCGCAGGTGGTCGACGGCGGCGCGCTGCAGCCGCGACACGTGCATCTGCGAGATGCCGAGGCGTTTGGCGACCTCGGTCTGAGGAAGCTCCTCGACGAAACGCAGGGCCATGATCTCCCGCTCGCGAGGGTTGAGGTGGGCCATGGCCTGCTCGAGCAGCGAGCGCATCTCCACCCGGTCGAGGTTGCTGTCGTCGACGCCCGAGCCGCTCCCCCAGGGTGAGCGGCCTCGTCGGCGCGCCCCGCCGGGGCGGCCTCGAGGGACACGGTGTGCTGCGCGGGCGAGACCTCGAGGGCGGCAAGGACGTCCTCCGGCTCGAGGCCGACGCGCTCGCCGATCTCGTTGATGCTGGGCGAGCGTCCGAGCTCCCCGGTCAGCTGCGCGGTGGCCGCGTTGACCCGCAGCAGGTTCTCCTGGAGCCGGCGCGGCACGCGCACCGCCCACGAGCGGTCGCGGAAGTAGCGGCGGATCTCGCCCATGATCGTGGGGGTCGCGAAGGTGCTGAACTCGTTGCCCAGCGAGGGGTCGAAGCGCTCGATGGCGTGGATGAGCCCGAGGAAGCCCACCTGCTCGATGTCCTCGAGCGGCTCGCCGCGGTTGGCGAAGCGGCGGGCGATGAAGTGCACCAGGTCGGAGTTGAGCTCGACCAGCTGGTCGCGAACCGCAGGGTCGCGCCCGTCGCGGTACTCCTGCAGGAGGCGGCGCACCAGGTCGCGGCGCTCGCTCGGGGCCGGCTTGGGGATGGTCCGGGTTCGCTCGCTCGCCCGCCGCCCCGTCCTCACGGGGCAGTTGCGGTCACGAAGCCTCTGTACTTCGTCAGCCGGACGCGTAGACCACCGGTGCGCTCGTCGACCCGATAGCTGTGGTCGTCGACGAAGAGGCCCATGAGCCGCAGCGCGAGGTCGGTGGCGGCGGCCACCTCCTGGCGCTCCAGCTCGGCCGCCTTCGCGACCATCCGCTCCCGGGCGGCTGCCGCGGCGAGCGCCTGGCGGGTGCAGCTGCTCTGCACCTGCACCTCGAGGCGCGCGCCCTCGACGGCGAACGTGAGGCGGATCTGCCCGATCCCGGGGCCACCGGCGCGCTCGGTGCATGCGATGGCGTTCTCGCAGGCCTGGGCGACGGCGATGGTCAGGTCGTGCACCGCCTCGACGTCAAATCCCGCGACCGCGGCAAAGGCCGAGGCGGCGCGCTTGGCGACGACGATGTACGCCGGGTCGGCAGGCAGACGAAGCTCAGACGTGGTCCGTGTCATCCTGCTGTTGAAATACCCCTTGTCAGCGCTGGTCAAACGGTCTGGTCTTCCTTGTCGGAGCCCTTGACGAGGTTCTCGGCAACCTTCTGCCCCTGCTCGATGCCGGCCTCGATGTCGGCGGCGAACTGCTGGGAGCGGCGCCGGTCGGCGGCCCGCCAGTACACCACGGCGCCGGCCAGCGCGGCAGCGGCGAGCAGGCCCGAGGCGCGAAGAGGCAGACGCAGGACGGAGCTCCTTGTGGTGGACGGTCTGCGGATTATCGGCGACCCAGCCGGCGCGGGGCGGCGAGCACCAGCCCGGCGGCCTCGGCGACGGCGATCCCGACGACGTCGGCGACGGGGTGCACGGAGCCGAGCGAGGGGCCGCCGTGCCCGCCCAGCGCCACCAGCTCGGCGGCGAGCAGGCCCGCCAGCGGCGCACACCGCGGCGACGAGGTAGTTGCCGCGGTTGGGGACGAGCAGGCGGGTGAGCTGAGCCCCGATGGCCGCGATCAGCGCGGCGAGGAGGATGCCCGGGCTCACCGCGCGCAGCCTAGCGACGCGCCGCCCGCGCGACGACTAGCACCCGGCGGCCGCGCCGTCCCGGGACTGAGCCCGAGTAACCAGGTGGGATCCCGCACGTCGCCTTCCCCCCTCCACGCGCACGATGCGGAGGCTCGGGGTCCGGCGATCGATATGAGGTTCCCGATGCGTTTGATGTTGGTCCAGCCGCATGTGGAAGGCTGCGACCAGCCGGGTGCCGGAGACGATCCTACCGCACGGTCTCGCGGATCAACCCTCACCACTGTGTGACGGTTCGGCTCCGCGCGGAGGCGGAGCGCCGCGCAGGCGCAGGCCGAGCTCGGCGAGCTGGGCCTCCTCGACGGCCGCGGGCGCGCCGGTCATCGGCTCCTGGGCCTGCTGGTTCTTGGGGAAGGCGATGACGTCGCGGATGTTCTCCTCGCCGAGCCCCTCCATGACCAGCCGCTCGATGCCGGCCGCGAAGCCGCCGTGCGGCGGCACGCCGTACTGGAAGGCCTCGAGCAGGAAGCCGAACTTGCGCTCCGCGGTCGTCCGCGTCGATCCCCATGGCCGCGAACACCCGCTGCTGGATGGCGGGGTCGGTGATGCGGATGCTGCCGCTGCCCAGCTCGCGGCCGTTGAGCACGATGTCGTATGCGCGCGAGCGGATGCGCAGGGGGTCGGTCTCGAGGAGGTCGACGTCGTCGGCGTGGACCATCGTGAAGGGGTGATGGAGCGGGGTCGTCGCCCCGGTGTCCGGGTCGCGCTCGAACATCGGGAACTCGGTGACCCAGATCATCCGCAGCTCGTCGGGGTCGGCGAGCGACCGCTCGCGGCCGAGGTGGTTGCGCAGCGCTCCCAAGCGAGGCGGCGACCACCTCGGCGCGGTCGGCGACCATGAGCACCGCGTCGCCCACCGACGCTCCCGTCGCCGCGCCGATCGCCTCGAGCTCCGTCGGCGCTGAAGAACTTGGCGATGCCGCCCTGCCAGCCCTCGTCACGGCGCCAGAGGTAGGCGAGTCCGCGGGCCTTGAAAGTGCGCACCACGTCGAGCAGCCGACCCTCGATGTCGCCGCGGGTCAGGTCGGCGCCGCCCGGCACGGCGATGCCCTTGACCACCCCGCCGGCCGAAATGGCGTCAGCGAACACGCGAAAGCCGCAGCCACGTACCGCGTCGGTCAGGTCGCGCAGCTCCATGCCGAAGCGCATGTCGGGCTTGTCGACGCCGAAGCGCTCCATCGACTCGTGCCAGGTGATGCGCGGGAACGGTGTGGTGATGCGGCCGCGAAAGTCGCTCGCTGCCCACGCCGCCGAGATGGCGCGCTCCAGCACGGCGAAGATGTCCTCCTCGTCGACGAATGACATCTCGATGTCAAGCTGGGTGAACTCCGGCTGGCGGTCGGCACGAAGGTCCTCGTCGCGCATGCACCTGGCGATCTGGAAGTAGCGGTCGAGCCCGGCCACCATGCACAGCTGCTTGTACAGCTGCGGTGACTGCGGCAGCGCGTAGAAGCTGCCGTGCTGGAGCCGGCTGGGCACCAGGTAGTCGCGCGCCCCCTCGGGGGTGGCACGGATCATCATCGGGGTCTCGATCTCGGTGAAGCCCATGCCGTTCATCTCGGTGCGCAACGCGGCGATGAATCGAGCACGGCTGCGCAGGTTGCGCTGCAGGCGGCTGCGGCGCAGGTCGAGGTAGCGGTGGCGCAGGCGCAACCCCTCCTCCACCTCGGTCTCCTCGTTGACCGGGAACGGCGGCGTCCTCGCCACCGAGAGCACCTCGCAGGCGTCGGCGTGGAGCTCGACCTCGCCGGTGTCGCGGCGCGGGTTGACGTTGTGCGCCTCGCGCGGGCGCAGGGTGCCGTGCACGCGCATCACGTACTCGAGGCGCACCCCGTGCGCGTTGGCGTGCGCCTGTGGCGCTGTCTGGGGGTTGATCACCACCTGGAGGATGCCGCTGTGATCGCGCAGGTCGAGGAAGATGAGCCCACCGTGGTCGCGGCGACGATCGACCCAGCCGTACACGGTCATCTCGCGGCCGGCGTCGGCTGCCCGGGGCGTCCCGCACCCGGTGCGTTCGGTGCTCACGCGGACGGCTCCCTGGCCGCCTCGAGGAGCTCGGCGGACACGGCGTCCAGCACGCCGTCCTCGGTCACCCGCTGCTGGTCGCCGGTGCGCAGGTTGCGGAGCACGAGGCCCTCGTCGAGGCCGACCAGCAACGCCAGCAGCGCCTTGAGCCGGCCGGCGTCGCGCAGCTTCTTGTCGAGGCGGCGGTCGCTGACGTCGAGGATCACCGAGGTGCGGTTGCGCAGCTGCTCCGCCAGCCGGCGCGCCTCCGCCGGCGCGCTCGTGGCGGTGAGAATCATCAGCTGTGCCGGCGGCTGCGGTCCGGGCGCCACGCCCTGCTCGGCTGCCACCTTGAGGAGTCGCTCGACGCCGAGCGCGTAGCCGACGCCTGGGGTGGCGGCGAATCCCAGCTCCTGGGCCAGGCCGTCGTAGCGCCCGCCGCCGCCGAGCGCGTTCTGCGCACCCGCCAGGGAGCGGTGCCAGAACTCGAAGGCGGTGTGCGCGTAGTAGTCGAGCCCGCGCACCAGCCGCTGGTTGCGCGTGTAGGGAACGCCGGCGTCGTCGAGGTGCGCGCACACCGCGTCGAAGTACTCGCGACTGCTGTCGCTGAGGTGGTCGCTGAGCAACGGCGCAGCGTCGACGAACCGCGCGTCCCGCTTGCAGTCGAGGAGCCGCAGCGGGTTGACGTCGAGCCGGCGCTGGCAGTCGCCACACAGCTGGTCGCGCAGTGGCGTGTAGTACGCCAGCAGCGCCTCGCGGTAGCCGAGCCTGTCGTCACGATCGCCGAGCGTGTTGATCTGCAGGTCGACACCGTCGATGCGCAGCTCGGCCATGAACCGCCAGCCGAGCTCGACGACCTCGGCGTCGTAGCACGGGTCGCGCTCGCCGATCACCTCGACTCCCACCTGGTTGAACTGCCGGTACCGCCCCGCCTGGGGCCGGTCGTAGCGGAACATCGACATCGCGTAGTGCACCCGCACCGGCCGGCGCTCCTGCTCGAGGTGTGCCGCGAGCACCGCGCGGAGAACAGGCGCGGTCCCCTCGGGGCGCAGCGTCAACGACCGTCCCCCACGATCGGTGAAGGTGTACATCTCCTTGTCGACGACGTCGGTCCCGGAGCCCACCCCGCGCGCGAACAGCTCGGTGGCCTCGAACACCGGCGTGTCGATGAGCTGGTACCCGTGCCGGCCGGCAACCGCGGCGTGCGTCTCATGGAACCACCGCCAGGCGGGCGCCTCATCAGGCAGCAGATCCCGGGTTCCACGGGGCAGCGCAATAGGATTCATGGCCGCCCGAGTGTACCGGCGGCTCGGATTCAGGCGAGCGGGTGGCTGTTCGATCAAAGAGGAGGGACGGGGAGGAGGGACATCACTCCGGTCGTGGAGCTCGCGGGCGCATCAGAGCCCCCCGAGCTTCGCCGGGTCGGTCTCTTCGTCTGCTCGCAACACGACCTCCGTGATGTCCCTCCTCCCCGTCCTTCGCTGGTCCGAGGACGTCTCGCCCAAGGCAGCGCGGCCGCCGGTCCCCTCGTTCTTGGGGGAGTCAGCGTGAGCAGTGGCAGCCGTCAACCGTCGTCGTCGGCATCGCGGAGAGACTGTTCGCTCTCGGTCAGCAACCACTGAGCGGGGGTGGGCGGCATCGCGGAGAGAGCCGTTGCGAGCAGACGACGAGACCCACTCGGCGAAGCCGAGGGGCTCGGATGCGACCGCGAGCTCCTGCGACCGGAGCGATGCCGCCCACCCCCGCTTCTTTCACGTTTTGCGGCCCGGCTAAGTCCGCCGACTGCGCGCGAAGCCCAGCTGCTCAGACGGACTCCCGCGCCACCGTGTGCACGTCGCGGACGCCTTCGAGGCGCTCGAGGAGGCGGCTGAGCTGGGTGAGGTTGGCGATCTCGACGATGGTGGAGATCACCGCGGTGCGGTCGTCGTAGACCTGGACGTCGGCCCCTGAGAGGTTGATCTTCGACTCGGCGATGACCGCGGCGATGTCGCGGAGCAGGCCGGTGCGGTCCCAGGCCTCGATCTTGATGTTGACCGGGTACACCTGGTTGTTGCCGCGCTCCCACTCCACCTCGACGATGCGGTCGCCGTCGGGGGCGTTGCGGACGTTGACGCAGTCGGCGCGGTGCACGGTGACGCCCTTGCCGCGGGTGATGTAGCCGCGCACGGCGTCGCCGGCGAGCGGTTTGCAGCACTGGCCGAGGGTGGTGAGCATGTCGGTCATGCCGTGGACGCGCACGTTGCCGTCGCCGCTGGCCGGGGAGGCGCTGGTGAGCGGGATGCCCAGGACGGTGGTCTCGCTGGCCTCGACCGGCGACTCGCGGTCGCTGTAGCGGAGCACCACGCCGCGCGCGCTGACGTCGCCGTAGCCGACGGCCGCGAGGAAGTCGTCGACGGTGTTGAACTTGAAGTCCTCGGCGAGCTCGAGCAGCCGCTCCTCCTTGAGCGAGGTCAGCGACTGCTGGCGGAGGCGGCGGAACTCCTTGTCGAGCAGCTCGCGTCCCTTCTGGACGTTCTCCTCGCGGCGCTCCTTCTTGAACCAGCTGCGGATCTTCTCGCGCGCGCTGCTGGTCTTCACGAAGTTGAGCCAGTCGCGGCTCGGCGCGTGCGCGCCCTTGGTGGTCAGCACCTCGACGATGTCGCCGTTCTCCAGCTTGTAGTCGAGCGGCACCATGCGGCTGTTCACCTTGGCGCCGATGCAGTGGTGGCCGACGTCGGTGTGCACGCGGTACGCGAAGTCGACCGGGGTGCTGCCCATCGGCAGCGAGCGCACGTCGCCCTTGGGGGTGAAGACGAAGACCTCGTCCTGGAAGATGTCGACCTTGACGGTGTCGACGAACGCCTCCGCGTCGAGCACCTCCTTCTGCCAGTCCATGAGCAGGCGCAGCCAGCTGTAGCGCTCGTCGAAGCGCGTCTGCTGGGCGCCCTCCTTGTAGTGCCAGTGCGAGGCGACGCCGTACTCGGCGGTGCTGTGCATCTCCTGGGTGCGGATCTGCACCTCCATGGGCTCGCCGGTGTGCGACACCACCGTGGTGTGCAGCGACTGGTAGCCGTTGCCCTTGGGCATGGCGATGTAGTCCTTGAAGCGCCCCGGGATCGGCTTCCACAGTGAGTGCACCGTGCCCAGCGCCCCGTAGCAGTCCTTGATGGTGTCGACCATGATGCGCAGCGCGATGAGGTCGTAGATCTCGTCGAAGTCCTTGTGGGTGCGCTCCATCTTGTCGTGGATGCTGTAGATGTGCTTGGGGCGCCCCGAGATCTCGGCGGCGATGCCGAGCCGCTCGAACTCCTTCTGCAGGATCTCGGTGACGTCCTTGATGAAGCTGGCGCGCTCCTCGGCGGCCTTGCTCACCTTGGCGGCGACGGCGTGGTAGTTGTCGGGGTCGAGCTGCGCGAAGGCGAGGTCCTCGAGCTCTCCCTTGATCTGCCAGATGCCGAGGCGGTGGGCGAGCGGCGCGTAGATGTCGAGCGTCTCGCGGGAGATGCGCAGGCGGCGCTCCTCGTTGTGGGCAGCCGACCGTGCGCATGTTGTGGAGACGGTCGCCGAGCTTGATGAGCACCACCCGGATGTCCTCGGCCATGGCGACGAGCATCTTGCGGATGTTCTCGGCCTGGGCCTGCTCGCGGGTGTGGACGTGGATCTTGCCGAGCTTGGTGACCCCGTCGACCAGCTTGGCGACGTGGTCGCCGAACTGCTCGCTCAGCTGCTCGCGGGTGACCTCGGTGTCCTCGACGGTGTCGTGGAGGAGCGCGGCGACCAGCGTGTCGGAGTCCAGCCCGAGGTCGGCGAGGATGCCGGCCACCGCCACCGGGTGGGTGACGTAGGGCTCACCGCTGAGCCGCGATTGTCCCTGGTGCGCGGTCTCGGCGAGCGTGTAGGCGCGACGGAGCACATCCCGCTCCTCCTCGCGGAGGTACGAGGCCTTGGAGAGGAGCTCGTCGATGGCCATCTCCCTGACCATGCTACCCCCGATCAGCTGAATTCGAACTTCGCGCCAGGTCCCCGCCAGGGGTGACGGAGACGGCCGGTCGAGCTCGCTGACCGGGCTCAGTACGCGCGCGCCATCAGCGCGACGTGGTCGGCCGGCTCTCCGCACGCCGACGCAGGGGGCGCCGTCAGCGCTGCGGTCGGCGCGGAGGATCCGCACGGTCAGGGCGTGCACTGCGCCCTTGACCGCGTTCTCGCACTCCACCCGGTTGCAGAACGGACCGCTGGCGAAGACAGGTCGCTCGGCGAAGGCCGCGACCAGCTCGGCGAGCGACGTGACGTCGACGCTGCGCTCGTCGCGCAGGCGCTCCGCCCGCGCCCGGATGGCCACCTGGGCGTCGTCGAGCATGCCCTGGAGCCGGGCCCCGAGGCCGGCCAGTGGGAGCTGCGCCTGCTCGCCGTCGACGCGGCGCACGACGGTGACGTTCCCGTCGGCGAGGTCCTTGGCGCCGACGGTGATGCGCAACGGCACGCCCCGGAGCTCCCAGTGCGCGAACTTCTCGCCGGGGCGCATGCCCTCGCGGCGGTCGACGCGAAGCCGGACCTCGGCGCCCGCCTCACGCTCGAGACGCGCACACGCCTCCTCCACCATGCGCGCGGACTCCTCGTCGTTGCTGCGCGTGATCGGCACCACGACCACCTGCACGGGTGCCACCTTCGGGGGGATGACCAGGCCGGCCTCGTCGCCGTGGGCCATGATCAGGCCGCCGATGATCCGCGTCGACAGGCCCCACGAGGTCTGGTAGGGGTTCTGCAGGGTGTTGTCCCGGTCGCTGTAGGTGATCCCGTACGCGGTGGTGAAGTTCTGTCCGAGGTTGTGCGACGTGCCCGACTGGAGTGCCCAGCCGTCCGACATCATGGCCTCGATGCTCAGCGTGTAGCGGGAGCCGGCGAACTTCTCGGACTCCGTCTTGCGTCCCTTGATGACCGGGATGGCGAGCCAGTCCTCGGCGAGCTCGCGGTAGCACTCGAGCATGGTCTCGACCTCCGCAGCCGCCTCGTCGTCGGTGGCGTGGAAGGTGTGGCCCTCCTGCCAGAGGAACTCGGCGGTGCGGAGGAAGAGCCGGGTGCGCTTCTCCCACCGCGCCACGTTGCACCACTGGTTGACCATCACGGGGAGGTCGCGCCACGAGTGGATCCAGTCCGCGTACAGGGTGCAGATGATCGCCTCGCTCGTCGGCCGGATCGCCAGCCGCTCCTCGAGCTCGCGGCTCCCGCCGTGGGTGACCCAGAACACCTCGGGGGCGAACCCCTCGACGTGCTCAGCCTCCTTGGCGAGCACGCTCTCCGGGATGAGCAGGGGGAAGTACATGTTCTCGGCGCCGGTCCGCTTGAACATGGCGTCGAGTGCGTCCCGCGTCCGCTCCCACAGCGCGTAGCCGTAGGGACGGATGACCATGCAGCCGCGCACCGGCGTGTAGTCGGCGAGCTCAGCGCGCCGCACCACGTCGACGTACCAACGGTCGAAGTCCTCGCTCTTGGACGCGATCTGCTTGGGGCTGCGCTCGGTGGCCATGGCGGCCGAGTATAGGGTCGGCCTCGCAACCGGCTCCTCCGAGGTCACCGCGACCGAGGAGCCGGTTGCTGCGCCGGGCGGGCTAGTGCGACGCCAGGTAGGCGCCGAACGCTGTGAGGGTGTCGCCGAAGGTGCCGCGGTCGGACGCCTTGATGGCGACGCCGTTGGTGTCGGTGAACTTTGTCTCCGACGTCCAGCACAGCCCGCTCGGGGCGTCCTTCTGGGCGACGAAGTTGAACGCCGCGTCGAGCGCCGTCGGGAAGGACCCGGTGGCCAGGCCGAGGTAGTCGGTCAGCTCGGTCCCGGTGTACTGCCAGATCATGTCGACGGAGCCCCCGGTCAGTGCCTGGCCGAGCGCCTTGTCCTTGGCCTCGAAGGTGTCGTCGACGACGAAGTTGTGGGCCTCGAGCACCAGCTTGGTCATGGCGCCGAGCAACTGCTCCTCGGCGAAGCCCTTGACGCCGACGCTGACGTGGGCGCCCCCGCCGTCTGAGCCGGACGCCGCGGCACAGCCGGTGCCGCTGCCGTTGGTCCCGCCTCCGCCGGTGTAGCTCGACGAGAGGAAGTTGTTCTGGGTGAGCCAGGTCTTGGCCACGTCAGCCACCTTCATGTTCTGGATCTCGACCATCCCGTTCAGCGAGGTGATCGTGGCGATGTCGAGCTTGGCGGCGACGGGCGCCATCAGGTTGGCGATGGCCGGGTGCGCTTGCAGCACGCTGGCCTTGACCACCAGGCCGGCATTGTCCGGCGGGAAGAGGTTCTTGTCGTCCTGCAGGACGTACAGGTTCTTCGCCTGGATCGCCGAGTCGGTGGTGAACACCTCACCGGCTGTGCACTGACCGGCGGCGATCGCCTTCTCGGCGGTGTTGCCGATGTCGGTGTACGTCGCCTTGCTGAACGCGGCGTTGTACTTCGACTCCAGCCCGAGCAGGCCGTCCGGACGCGTCCGGAACTCCGAGAGGATGCAGACCTTCACGGCCGAAGCGCTGGGGCCTCCCCCTCCCCCGCTGCTGCTCGTTGTGTTGTTGGTGCTGCTTCCGCAGGACGCGACAGTCCCAGACACGACGAGCACCATCGCTGCTATGGCTTTCCGGTTCATCGGGGTCTCCTCTCCATCAGGTTGTGACGACACGTGGCACGGTTATGCGCTCCACCAGTGAAAGCGCCCAGTCGGCGAGCAGTGCGAGCGTGGAGACCATGACCGCCCCCACGAAGATGATGCGGTTGGAGATGTTGATGCCCGAGGCGATCACGTCACCGAGCCCGCCTCCTCCGATGAAGTTGCCGAGTGTAGCCGTGCCGATGATCAGCACGAGCGAGGTGCGCAGCCCGGCGAAAATCAGCGGCGAGGCGAGTGGCAGCTGCACGCGGTACATGCTTTGCCACCTGGTCATGCCCATGCCCCTGGCGGCCTCCACCGCGGCCGGGTCGATGC
The DNA here is from genome assembly GCA_963751755.1 of Candidatus Dormiibacterota bacterium. GTDB lineage: Bacteria > Chloroflexota > Dormibacteria > Aeolococcales > Aeolococcaceae > Aeolococcus. The sequence continues at coordinate 449,321 of CAVVVH010000003.1, forward strand.
CCTGGATCCCCGCGACGGTGTTGCGCAGCACCGGGAGAGCGCCGTAGGCGACCAGCGCGATGATCGTCGGTTCCTGGCCGAGCCCCATGAACACGGACAGCAACGCGAGGATGCCGATGCCCGGCACCGCCTGGCCGACGTTGGCCAGCAGGAACACCGGGATTCGCATCGCCCTGCCGGCACCGGAGATCAGCACGCCGATGGGCACCACGAGGGCGGCCACGATGCCGAACGACACCCCGGAGAGCACAAGGTGCTCGATGAGCTTGGTCGAGAGGAAGTCGTAGTTGATGACCTGGGCGTCGGCGGGCGATCCGCTGATGGTGTGGTACAGCGCGGAGGCGATGCCGAGCCCGATGAGCACCGCGATGGGGATGCTGAAGAGGCGCACGCGGGACAGGTCGAGGCCGCGGTGGTGGCGTTGCACGGCGGTCGCGCTCATTGCGAGGCGCGCCTGATGACGTCGGCGTCGACCACGCCGACGGCGCCGTCGGCGCCGAGCACCAGCACGCGTCCATCGGGAGCGCGGAGGACGGCGTCGAGCGCGTCGCGGAGCGTGGCGCGCGCATCGACGGTCACCTCGGGCGGCGGTGCGCCGTTGAGGGTGGCGAGCCGGATGTCGCCGACGCTGATGAGGGAGAGGCGTCGCACCATGCGGGCCTCACCGAGGAAGCCGGCGACGAAGTCCGACGCCGGGTGGGCCAGCAGCTCTGCGGGCGTCGCGTACTGCTCGAGATGGCCACCCTTGGAGAAGAGCGCGACCCGGTCGCCGAGGCGGATCGCCTCGTCGATGTCGTGAGTGACGAACACGATCGTCTTGCGCACCACCTGCTGGAGACGCAGCAGCTCGTTCTGCAGGCGTTCGCGCGCGATCGGGTCGATGGCCCCGAAGGGCTCGTCCATGAGCAGGATGTTGGGGTCGACCGCCAGCGCACGGGCGACGCCGACGCGCTGCCGTTCGCCACCGCTCAGCTCCGCGGGCAGCCGCTTCGCGTAGTCGGCCGCGGGCAGGCCGACGAGGTCGAGCAACTCCTCCACGCGCGCTGTGGTGCGCTTCTTGTCCCACCCCTGCAATCGCGGCACCGTGGACACGTTCTCCGCAACCGTGTAGTGCGGGAACAAACCGATCTGCTGGATGACGTACCCGATCGAGCGGCGCAGCTCGTTCACGTCAACAGTGGCGGTGTCCTTGCCGTCGATGCTGATCACACCGGTCGTCGGCTCGATGAGCCGGTTGATCATCTTCAGCGACGTGGTCTTGCCGCAGCCCGACGGCCCCACGAAGATCACCGTCTCGCCCGACGGTATCTCCAGCGTCAGCTCGTGCACCGCATCCGCGCTGCCGTACCGCTTGGTGACGCGATCGAAGGTGATCACGTCGCCGCCACCGTGACCCGGCCCTTGCCGAGACCGCGCTGCACAGCAGCCAGGACGAGGTCGGCCAGGATCCCGATCACAGCAACCGGGATGACCCCGGCGAGCACCTGCTCGATGGTGGTGGTGTCCCGACTGAGCGCCGAGAAGATCGCGCGGCCGAGGTTGTTGGCGCCGACCGCCGCGCCGACGGTGGCGATGGCCACGATCATCACTGTTGCCTGGCGCAGACCTCCCAGGATGACCGGGATCGCCAGCGGAAGCTGGATGCGAGTGAGTACCTGGCTCTGGCTCATGCCCATCCCGCGGGCCGCCTCGATGACCGCCGGGTCCACCGCGCCGATGCCCACCCTCGTGTTGCGCACGATCGGCAGCAGGGCGTACAGGACGAGGCCGATGAAGACCGGCGGATTGCCGAACCCGAACCAGATCGCCAGCAGCCCGAAGAGCGCGAAGCTCGGCACCGTGAGGATCGTGCTGGTGATCGCGAGGATGACCGTCGCGAAGCGATCCGACCGCGCGGCGGCGATGCCGAGCAGCACGCCGAGGACGGCGGCGATCAGCGCGCACAGCCCGACCGTCTCGAGATGGACGACCACCTGCGGTCCGAGCGTGTCCCAATTGTCCAGGATGTACCGCAGGGTGCTCATTGAAGAGTCGTCTCGCTGCGGCGGCAAGTCCTGAGCCCGCGGGAACCCGCCTGTCCCCGCTGAACCCATCTTATAGAGGATGCGATCGCCGGTTGCCTATCCCCCAACAGGGCGAGGGGGGACTGCGTTCCCCCTCGGGCACCCCCCAGCTCGGCGGTGTCGGCTCCGGCGGGATGAACCCGCCTGCGCCGACGGTTCGTCCTAGGGGGTCGCCATGGTCAGTGGTTTCAGGACGGGCTCGCTGTCGCCCAGCCCGGTGGGCAGCGGCTCACCGGCGGCGATCAGCCGCGCGTCCTCGGCGGCGATCGCCTTCAGCTCGGTGATCAGCGACTCGATGAGCTGCTCCTGGGGAAGCGAGGCGATCACCTTGCCGCCGCGGTAGAGGATCCCCTTCTGGCGGCCGCCGGCGATGCCGATGTCGGCGTGCATCCCCTCGCCGGGCCCGTTGACGACGCAGCCCATCACCGACACGTTGATGGTGCGGCGCACCTCGCGCAGCGCCTCCTCGACGCGCGCCACCATCGGGAACATGTCGATCTCGAGCCGCCCGCAGGTGGGGCAGGCGATGAGGTTGGGCCCACTGCCCTTCTCGCTGAGGTTCTGGAGGATCTGCCTGCCCACCCGGACCTCGTCCTCCGGCTCCCCGACCAGGGAGACGCGGATGGTGTCGCCGATCCCCTCGGCGAGCAGGATGCCGATGCCCATGGCGCTCTTGACGCTGCCGGACTCGACGGGGCCCGCCTCGGTGAGTCCGAGGTGGAGCGGGTAGCGGTTGCCGAGCGCGGCGAACCTGCGGTTGACGGCGATGTTGGTGAGCACGTCGCTGGCCTTCAGCGAGACCTTGATGTTGCGGAAGTCGAGGTCCTCGAGGATGCGGATGTGACCGAGCGCCGCGTCGACCATGTGCTCAGCGGTCTCGTCGATGGTCAGGCCGCGGCCGCGGGCGAGGTCCTTGCGCTGCGGGATGCTGCCGCTGTTGACGCCGATCCTGATCGGCACGTCGCGGGCCGCCGCCTCGCGCGCGATGTCGCGGACCTTGGTGGGGTCGGTGATGTTGCCCGGGTTGAGCCGCAGGCAGGCGATGCCCGCTTCGAGCGCGCGCAGCGCCAGCGGCGCGTCGTAGTGCACGTCGGCGATCACCGGGATCGGCGACCCTTTGACGATCTCGCGCATGGCCACGCCCGCCTCCGGCGTGTCGCAGGTCACCCGGATGATGTCGGCGCCGGCCTTGGCGGCCCGCTCGATCTGGGCCAGCGTCGCGCCGACGTCCTCCGTCTGGGTCTTGGTCATCGTCTGCACCGGGATCGGCGCGGCGCCGCCGATCACCACTCCGCCGACGTTGACGGGCACTGTCGCGCGGCGCGTGATGGCGCTGCTCATCCTGGCCTGCTCACGTCTCCGATGGTGACATAGATCACGAAGACGACCACCAGCGCGAGCCCGACTGCGTAGATGAGCGCCTCACGACGGGGGTCGAGACGGCGGCGGCGCACCGCCTCCAGGAGGATCAGGGCCGCCTTGCCGCCGTCGAGGAACGGGATGGGCAGGACGTTGACGAGCCCGAGGTTCATGCTGATGAACGCGATCCAGAAGGCCAGCGACCGGCCGCCCTGGTGGGTCGCGGTGACGGTCTGGCGGACGATGCCGACAGGTCCCGACAGGCCCTGCGGCCCGGTGATGCCACCGCTCTTGGGGTTGGTGATCAGGTTGGCGAGGCCGGAGAAGGTGCCGGTGATGAACGTCGGGATCTGGCCGAAGCCGTCGGCGGCCGCTTGGATCACGGGCTCGCCGTCGTAGTTCGGCTGGACACCGATCCGCCACGCCGCCTGGACCGCGCCGTCCTTGCCCATCCCGTCGCTGGCGCCGGCTGCGCTGAGGTTGGTGTACGCAGTGCCATGGCTGCCGTCGGCGTTGAAGACGAACCCCGAGATGGTGGTTCCCGCGCTGGCAAGCAACGTGGCCGGGTCGCCGGTGCCCACGGGTTGGCCGTGGAGCGCGGTCACGAAGAACTCGGCGCCGACGGGCAGCTCGGCAAGCGTGTGCACCGCCGGCGTTGCCGTCGAGGCAGCGGTGGCGGGCGGCTGAACGCCGTTGATCACCGCCAGCGATGGGCTGACCACCGCGACGTACGAGGATCCGCCCCGTGAGTACACGACCCGCAGCGGCCTGCCCTGTGGCGCCTGCGTGGCCGCGTAGAGGTCGTTGAGGACGTCCGCCTGGGTGTGCCGGATGGGCTGACCGTCGACGCTGAGGATGACGTCGCCGCTCTGGAGGCCGGCGCGCTGGGCACCGGCGCCGGGCAGGATGTTGGAGGCGTTCGGCCACATGTTGATGCCGGTGAAGAGCAGGCCGGCGAAGATCATGTTGGCGACGATCCCGGCGAGGATGGTGGCCAGCCGCTTGGGGATCGTGGCCCGGTAGAAGTTGCGCGCGCCGGCGTCCGCCTCACCCTCGAGGCCGAGCATACCGGCCATGCGCACGTAGCCCCCGGCGGGGAGGAGTCGCAGCGAGTAGGTGGTCTCCCCGGCGGTCTTGGCGGCGAGCCGGGGCCCGAAACCGACCGAGAACTCGTCGACGCGGATGCCGCACAGCTTGCCGACGATGAAGTGGCCACCCTCGTGCACGAGCACCACGCTGAGCAGCACGAGGACGATCGCGCCCACCACGGCGAGGACGTCGAGGATCATGCCGGGCTGGTCACCGAGCCGAGCCGGGCGGTGGCGAACGCGCGCGCCCAGGTGTCGGTCTCCAGCACGTCGTCGAGCGACGGCGACCCGACCGCCGGCGTCGCGCCCACGGTTTCGGCCACGATCGGCACGATCCCGTCATAGCCGATGCGTCCGGCGAGGAACGCCGCCACCGCCACCTCGTTGGCGGCGTTGAGCGCAGCCGGCGCCACCCCGCCGGTCTCGCCGGCCGAACGGGCCAGGCCCACGGCGGGGAACCGCCTCGCGTCGACCTCGAAGAACTCCAGCGGCGACACCGACGTCAGCTGCACCGCGGGAGCGATCCCGGGCAGGCGCAGGCCGTCGGCGATGGCCAGCGCGATGGGCACGCGCATGTCCGGGACGCCCAGCTGCGCCATCACCGCGCCATCGACGAACTCGACGAACGAGTGCACGATGCTGCGCGGGTGGATGACGACGTCGATGCCGGCGTAGGGAACGTCGAACAGGAAGTGCGCCTCGATGATCTCCAGCCCCTTGTTCATCATCGTGGCCGAGTCGATGGTCACCTTCGGGCCCATGTTCCAGGTGGGGTGACGCAGCGCCTCCTCCACGGTGATGCTGCCGAAGCTGGCGGCGTCACGCTCGCGGAAGGGGCCGCCGCTGGCGGTGAGCACCAGCCGGCGCACGCTGCCGGCATGCTCGCCGCGCAGGCACTGCCAGAGCGCGCTGTGCTCACTGTCGACGGGCAGGATGCGCGCTCCGCTCGCCGCCGCTCGCGCCTTGACCAGCTCCCCCGCCATCACCAGGACCTCCTTGGTGGCCGTGGCGATGGTCCGGCCCGCGTCGAGCGCCGCCAGCGTCGGGGCCAGCGCGGCCGCGCCGGGGATGGCCACGCACACCACATCGCACTCCATGGCGGCGATCGCGGCGACAGCGTCGTCGCCGGCGTCCATGCCGGCCGGCAGGCGCTGCCCGGAGCGGGGGGACGTCAGCGCGGCCCGCTCGACGCCGAGCCGCTCGACCACCGCCGTCAGCCCGCCGGCGTCGCTCCCCGCCACAGCGCCGACCAGCCGGAAGCGCTCCGGGAAGCGCTCGATGACGTCGCAGCACTGCCGGCCGATCGACCCGGTGGCGCCGAGCAGGACCACCCGGCGCGGCGCGCCGTCGGTCACGGAGGGGAGAGCGGTCACCACCTCATTCTCCGCGAAGCCTCGGCGACAGGAGCCCTCACCCGAGCGCGATGAGGCGGTAGAAGCAGTAGATGGCCGGCGCCACCAGCACCAGGCTGTCGAGGCGGTCGAGCAGGCCGCCGTGGCCGGGGATGAGGTTGCTCGAGTCCTTGGCGCCCCCCTGCCGCTTCAGGGCCGACTCGGCGAGGTCGCCGGCCTGGGCGGCGACCCCCACCAGCAGGCCCGCGGCGGCTCCGAGCCACGGGTTCAGCCCGAGCATGACCCGGCCCAGGATGGCGGCGACCACCACGGCGCCGACCAGCCCGCCCACCGACCCCTCGAGGGATTTGCGGGGCGAGAGTTGCGGGAAGAAGCTGTGCCGGCCAATGGCGCTGCCGACCAGGTACGCGCCGGTGTCGCACACGATGACGGCGGCGACCGGCAGCGCCAGCACCTCGACGCCGAAGCCGTGGTCGCCGGGCCGCCAGTTGAGCAGCGCCACGTAGAAGCCGAGCGAGTAGCCGACGAAGACCGCGCCCGCCACCGCGGCCATCCAGCCGCGCCACGACGAGCCGAGCAGAACCACGCCGGCCAGCCCGGCGACGAGGCCGGCGCCGAGGGCGATGTCGAGAGCCGGGGGAGCCCCGGGGACCGCGTAGCGGATGGCGAGCCAGACCGTGAGGGGCACCAGCAGCCACAGCGCCGGGCGGGCGTCGAGGCGACCCGCGAGGCCCGCGAACTCCCAGGCGCCGACGGCGGCGGCGGCGGCGACCACGGCGACGAAGACGGAGCCGCCGGCGCCGACCGCCGCGGCCACCACCACGACCAGGAGCATGCCCGACAGCCAGCGCACCGCCACGCTCGAGCGTGGGCGCCGCGCCGTGGGAGCCGCCACCCGGGTGCCGGCGGCGGCGGCCTCAGGGATCGAGGCGTCGCTCAGAGCGAGGCCGGCGCCACGATCGCCTCCTCCACACGCACCGGCGCGGGGTCGCGAACGGCCCCGAAGCGTCGATCCCGGGCTGCGTACGCGGCCAGGGCGTGCTCGATCGCCGCAGCGTCGAAGTCCGGCCACAGCGTCTGCGTGACGTAGATCTCGGCGTAGGCCGCCTGCCAGAGCATGAAGTTGCTGATGCGCATCTCTCCGGCGGTGCGGACGATCAGGTCCGGGTCGGGCAGCCCCGCCGTGTACAGAGCGCCGGCCAGGGTCTCCGAGTCGAGCTGGGCGAGGTCGACGCCCCGGGCGGCGAGGTCGCGGACCGCGGCGACGATCTCGTGGCGACCGCCGTAGTTGATGGCCACGTTCAGCACCGCGCGGGTGTTGCCGCTGGTGAGCATCTCGGCGGCGCGCACCTTCTCCTGGAGCCGCGAGCTCAGCTTGCTGCGGTCACCGATGGCGCGGATCTGGATGCCCTCTGCATGCATCTCGCCCACCTCGGAATCGATGGTGTCGCCGAAGAGCTGCATCAGCGCCGCCACCTCATGACGCGGCCTCGACCAGTTCTCGGTGCTGAACGCGTACAGGGTGAGGATGTGGATGCCGGCCGCGTGACAGGCCTCCATCACGGGGCGGATCGTGGCCACCCCGGCGCGGTGGCCGGCGGCGCGGGGAAGGTGGCGGCGTCGAGCCCAGCGGCCGTTGCCGTCCATGATGATCCCGATGTGCCGGGGCAGCTCGGGGCTGGACGGCTGCGGGATTGCGGCTGGCGCCGGCGGTCGTTGCATGCTGTGTGGTGAACGCCTCGCTGGAGAGCGCGGTTTCGGGGCGAGATGGCCCCCGAGGTCACACCTCGAGGATCTCAGCCTCCTTCTTCTGTGCGAGGTCGTCAACCTTGCCGATGAAGCCGTCGGTGATGTGTTGCACGGCCGCGATGTTGCGCTCGATCTCGTCCTTGGAGACGTGACCCTCCTTCTCGAGCTTGCGCAGGTGGTCGACCTCGTCGCGGCGGATGTTGCGAACCGCGATCCGAGCCTCCTCTGCCTTCTGCTTGACGATCTTGGCGAACTCCCGACGGCGCTCCTCGGTGAGCTGCGGGATGGCGATGCGGATCACCTGGCCGTCGTTGCTCGGGTTGAGCCCGAGCTCGCTCTTCTGCAGGGCCTTCTCGATGGCGGCGATCGAGTTGCGGTCGTAGGGCTGGATCAGCAGCAGCCGGGCCTCGGGCGCGGTGATCCCGGCGATGCTCTGCAGAGGGGTGGGTGTCCCGTAGTAGTCGACCTGGATCCTGTCGACCAGCGAGGGCGTGGCCCGTCCCGTGCGGATGCCGCCGAGCTCCTTGTGCAGCAACTCCAGGCTCTTCTCCATGCGCACCGAGGCGTCATCCAGCCGCTCCTTGATCTGCGCCTGGGAGTCCTCGGAGCGGGTGCGATCGCTCACGAGGGCTCGCCCTCCGCGTCGACACGCGTGCCGATGTCCTCGCCGAGGACGACACGTTCGATGCTCCCCTCGGCCAGCAGGTCGAAGACCACGATCGGCGTGCCGTTGTCCATGCACAGCGTCAGCGCCGTGTTGTCCATCACCTCGAGCCCGCGGTTGAGCACCTCCATGTAGGACAGGTGATGCAGGCGTGTCGCCGACGGGTTCTTGAGCGGGTCGGCGGTGTAGATGCCGTCAACCTTGGTGGCCTTGAGCAGCACGTCGGCACCGATCTCCGCGGCGCGGAGGGCGGCGGTGGTGTCGGTGGTGAAGAAGGGGTTGCCGGTGCCGGCGGCGAGGATGACCACGCGGCCCTTCTCGAGGTGGCGGATGGCGCGCCGCGGGATGAACGGCTCCGCCACCTGCTGCATGGCGATGGCGGACTGAACGCGCGTCTGGATGTCGAGCTGCTCCAGCGCGTCGCGAAGGGCCAGCGCGTTGATGACCGTCGCCAGCATCCCCATGTAGTCACCGGCGACGCGGTCGAGCCCGTGGCTGCTGGCCTCGACGCCGCGCACGAAGTTGCCCCCGCCGATGACGACGGCGACCTCGACGCCGCGCGCGTGCACCTTGCCGATCTCCTCGGCGATGCGGCGCACGGTGCCGTGGTGGATGCCGAAGGTCGCCTGCCCGCCGAGCAGGGCCTCCCCGCTCAGCTTGAGGATGACGCGCGAGTACACCGGGGCTGCGTCAGCGCCCGCTGTGCTGGGCGCGCTGACCATGACGCCCGCGACCTCGACCGGGCCGCTCAGCCGTCCGACGGCGCGGCGTCGCCGTCCTCCTGCGGTTCGGAGCGGTCGCCCGTCACCGTGGCGCTCTCCCCCACCTGGAAGCGCGCGAACCGCGACACGGTGATGTTCTCCTTGAGCTTGGCCACCGCGTCACTGATCAGCTCGCTCACCTTCTTCTTGTTCTTCTCGTCGCGCACGTAGGGCTGCTCGAGGAGGCAGATCTCCGCGAAGTACGCGTTCAGCTTGCCCTCGACGATCTTGTCCTGGATGTTGGCGGGCTTGTCAACGACCTGGGCGAGGAAGACCGCGCGCTCACGCTCGATGACAACCGGTGGCACATCCTCGCGGCGCACGTACAGCGGTGCGCGTCCCGCCACCTGGAGGGCCAGCTCCTTGGCGAGCTGCCGGAAGTCGTCCGTCTTGGCGACGAAGTCCAACTCGCAGTTGACCTCGACGAGCACACCGAGCTTCTGCCCGGACACGCCGCCGCCGTGCACGTAGGCCTCGACGACGCCCTCGCTGGTGGCGCGGCCGGCCTTGTCGGCGGCGCGCGCCATCCCCTTGGCACGCAGCCAGTCCTTGGCCTTCTCCACGTCGCCCTCGCACTCCACCAGGGCGCGCTTGCAGTCCATCATCCCGGCGCCGGTCAGGTCACGAAGCTGTTTGACCTGGGCCGCGCTGACCTCCGCCATCAGGAGCCCTCCGGGGTCGTGCCCGCGCTCACGCCGGCGAACTCCTCGACGGCGACGTCCGCCGTGCCCTTCTCGTCGTCGGCCGCGGGAGCCGCGGCCGCGGCACGCTCGGCGGCCTCGCGCTCCTGGCGCTCGCGCGCGGCCAGCTCCTCCTGCTCGCGCAGCTCGCGCTCACCGAGCAGCTGCTGGCCCTCGATGATCGCCTCGGTGAGGGTGTTCACGATCAGCTTGCACGCCCGGATGGCGTCGTCGTTGCCCGGGATGACGTGCTGGATCTCGTTGGGATCGCAATTGGTGTCGACGATGGCCACGATCGGGATGCCGAGCTTGTTGGCCTCGCTCACCGCCAGCCGCTCCTTCTTGCAGTCGATCACGAAGAGCGCCCCCGGGACCCGCTTCATGTTGACCATGCCCGCGAAGTTGGCCTCGAGCCGGTCGAGGTCGTCGCGGTGGACGTTGGCCTCCTTGGTGCCCATGCGCTCGAAGTCGCCCTTCTCCTGCATGGCGCGGAGGTCGAGCAGGCGGCGCAGGCGGCGCTGGATGACGGGGAAGTTGGTCAGCATGCCGCCCATCCAGCGGTGGGTGACGTAGTACTGGCCGCTGCGCTCGCAGGCCTCCTGGATGGCGTCCTGGGCCTGCTTCTTGGTGCCGACGAAGAGCACCTTGTCACCGTCGGCGACCAGCTGGCGCAGGAACGAGCAGGCCTCGTCGAGCTGCGCCTGCGTCTGCTTCAGGTCGATGATGTGGATGCCGTTGCGTGCCGTGAAGATGTACGGGCGCATCTGTGGGTTCCACCGGCTGGTCTGGTGGCCGAAGTGAACTCCGGCCTCGAGCAGCTGGCGGAGGGTTACCGCCGGCATGGCGTGCCTCCTCGGGTTGGTGTGTTCCTCCGCCCCGGGTGAACCGTCCTCACGACCCCGCAGAACGGGGCACCCGTGAGGGCGTGGCCAGGGCGTGTGTGATGCCTCTCAGTCTACCAGCCCTTCGCGGTGACGCCGGCCTCAGAGCACGTACTTGCGCACGTCGTCGTTGCGCACCAGGTCGGCCAGCCGCGAGTTGACGTACTCCCTGTCCACCTCGACGGGCGCGGCGGTGTAGTCCTCGGCGCGGAAGGAGATCTCCTCGAGCACCTTCTCGAGGATGGTGAACAGCCGGCGGGCGCCGATGTTCTCGTCCTGCTCGTTGACGGCGTGCGCCTGGCGGGCGATCTCGGCGATGCCGTCGGCACCGAAGCGCAGGTCGACGCCCTCGGTGCCGAGCAGAGCCGTGTACTGCTTGGTGAGGGCGTTCGACGGCTCCACCAGGATGCGCTCGAGGTCGGCCTTGGAGAGGCTGCTGAGCTCGACACGGATCGGGAAGCGGCCCTGCATCTCCGGGATGAGGTCGCTGGGGCGCGACATCGTGAAGGCGCCGGCGGCGACGAAGAGGATGTGGTCGGTGTGCACAGGGCCGTAGCGGGTGTTGACGGTCGACCCTTCGAGCAGTGGCAGGAGGTCGCGCTGCACGCCCTCGCCACTGACATCCGGGCCGTGCTCGCTGCGCTGGCCGCAGATCTTGTCGACCTCGTCGATGAACACGATCCCGTCGTCCTCGACACGCGAATCGCCTCGTCGTACACGCGGTCCATGTCGACGAGGCGGTCGGTCTCCTCCTCGACGAGCGCGGTGCGCGCGTCGGCGACGCTCATGCGCTTGCTGCGCCTCCGCGGCGGCGCCATCTGCGAGAAGAAGTCGGACAGCGACGTGCCCACCTCCTCCAGTCCCGTCCCCGCGAAACCTTCAAGAGCGGGTTGGAACGGCTCCTCGACCTCGATGTCGATGAGCTTGTCCTCGAGCTTGTTGTCGGCCAGCCGGCGCTCGAGGCGCTTGCGCACCAGGCGGCGGCGGCGCTGGCCCGCGCCATCGTCTTCGACGGCCGAGGACTCGGCGTCGCCCCCGGCCGGGGTCTTCGCCGGCTTCTGCGCCTGCTCCTCGGCCTCCGTCAGCGCGTCGACGATGCGGCTGGTCGCGGCAGCGCGGGCGCGGTCCTCGACATCTGCGATGCGCCCGTTGTGCACCTCGGTGATGGTCTGCTCGAGCAGGTCGCGGATGATCGACTCGACGTCGCGGCCGACGTAGCCCACCTCGGTGAACTTGGTGGCCTCCACCTTGAGGAACGGCGAGTTGGTCAGGCGCGCCAGCCGCCGGGCGATCTCGGTCTTGCCGACACCGGTCGGTCCGATCATGAGGATGTTCTTGGGCAGGACCTCCTCACGCATCTCGTCGCTGAGGCGCTGCCGGCGAATGCGGTTGCGCAGCGCGATGGCCACAGCTCGCTTGGCGGCCTGCTGGCCGATGATGTACTCGTCGAGACGGCGCACGATCTCGACGGGACGCAGCTCCTCGGGGGCGTCGGCACCGTCGGCGCGGCCTGCCGTTGCCGGTGCAGGCGGCGATCCCTCGTCTCCTGCCGTGGCCTCGACGTCACTGGGCGCCTGGCCGTTGCTCGCGACGGCCTCGCCGGCGGAGACGTCGGCCCCGTGGAGGGTTTCGCTCACGCGTCGCCGCTCGCGCTTGTCGCCAGGGTCTCCACAGCGATGTGGTCGTTGGTGTAGATGCACAGCTGGGCGGCGATCTCCAGCGCCTTGCGGGCCACGTCGGTGGCCGCGAGATCGGTGTTCTCCATGAGCGCGCGCGCCGCCGCGTGCGCGAACGGGCCGCCGCTGCCGATCGCGGTGATGTTCTCGTCCGGCTCGATGATCTCGCCGTCTCCGCTCAGCAGCAGCAGCCGCTCGTGGTCGGCGGCGATCAGCATCGCGTCGAGGTGACGAAGGTACTTGTCGGTGCGCCACTCCTTGCTGAGCCCGACCGCGGCGCGCAGCAGGTTGCCCTGGTGCTTCTCGAGGTGCTGCTCGAACTTGTCGAAGAGCGTGAAGGCGTCGGCGACGGTGCCGGCGAACCCCACGATCACGCGCTCGTTGAAGAGGCGGCGCACCTTGACCGCGTGCTGCTTCATCACCACGTCGCCCACGGTCACCTGCCCGTCGCCCGCGACAGCCACCTGGCCGTCGCGTTTCACCGCCACGATGGTGGTGGCGTGGATTGCGCTCACGTGGCCCCGACCTTGGCCGCTGCGGCGCCCTTCGGCGGCCGGTACTTGCATCCCGGGTACCCCGAGCAGCTGACGAAAGGACCGAACCTGCCCTGGCGCTGCACCAGCGGTTTGCCGCAGTCAGGGCAGTTCTCACCGGTGGCCTGGGCGGGCGCGGCGGCGGTCGAACCGGCCTGGTTGGAGTTCGGTTGGATGTACTTGCACGATGGATACCCTGTGCAGCCCACGAAGCTGCCGCGGCGCCCGTTGCGGCGCGCCAGCGGCTTGCCGCAGTCCGGGCATGCACCCAGCTCCTCGGGCGCGGCCGGCGTGCCGTCGGCGCCTGCCGCGGGCGCGTCGCCCTTGATGTAGCGGCACGTCGGGTAGCCGGAGCAGCCCACGAACGGCCCGCGCCTGCCCTGGCGCAGCACCAGCGGCTTGCCACACTGCGGGCACATCTCGCCGGTCGGCTCTGCGGCGGCCTTGCGATCCTTGATGTAGTCGCATTCCGGGTAGCGCGAGCAGCCGGTGAACTCACCGAACTTGCCCTCGCGGATCACCAGGGTGCCCTCGCCACACTGCGGGCAGACCTCGCCGGTGTCGCGGGCGGGCACCTTGACCCGCTCCATGTTGGCCTCAGCCTTGCTGAGCGTGTCGGCAAAGGGGTCGTACCACTCCCGGATGGTCGGCTCGTACTGTCGCGTCCCCTCCTCGATGCCGTCCAGCCGCTTCTCCATCTCCGCGGTGAACGCGACGTCGACGATCGCCGGGAAGTGCTCGCGGAGCACGCCGTCGACGGTCTTGCCGAGCTCGGTGGGGTGCAGACGGCGCTCCTCCTGGCGCACGTAGTTGCGCTCCTGGATGACCTCGATGGTCGGCGCATACGTCGAGGGCCGGCCGATGCCGCGCTCCTCGAGCTCCTTGATCAGCGAGGCCTCGGTGTAGCGGGGCGGCGGCTGGGTGAAATGCTGCTCGCGGCGGAACTCCACGCAGGGGAGCTGCTCGCCGGACTCGAGCGCGGGCAGGTTGTGCTCGTCGCGCTCCTTGTCCACCGCCTCCTCGCGCTTCCACACCTTCTGGAAGCCGTCGAACTGCAAGACCGAGCCGCTGGCGCGGAAGAGGTACTCGCCGGCGGCGAGCGAGGCGCGGGTGTTGAGGAAGCGCGCCGCCGCCATCTGGCTGGCCATGAAGCGGCGCCAGATCAGGTCGTAGAGGCGGTGCTGGGCGGGGTCGAGCTGGTCGCGCAGCGACTCCGGGGTGCGGGTCACGTCGGTGGGCCGCACGGCCTCGTGCGCGTCCTGCACGTTGGCGGCGGCGGCGCGCGTTTTGGCAGCGCCGCTGCGCAGGTACTGCTTGCCGAACTCGGACACGATGTGGTCCGCGGCCTGCGCCTTGGCGACGTCGCTGATCCGCGTCGAGTCCGTGCGCATGTAGGTGATCAGGCCCACCGGCCCGGCGCTGCCCAGCTCGACGCCCTCGTACAGCTGCTGCGCAAGGCTCATGGTGCGCCGCGGTGAGAAGCGCAGCCGCGTGCTGGCATCCTGCTGGAGGGTGCTGGTGGTGTACGGGACCGGCGCCTGCCGCGACGTCTCGCGGCTCTCGATGCCCTCGACGGTGAAGCGCGGTGTCGCCGCGGTGGGCCGCCCCTCCGCGTCGATGCCGAGCGCCTCCGCCACCGCCGTGGCCTCGGCCTCGGTGCCCAGCTCGAGCTTGTCGACGTCGGCCGCCGGCGTGTCGCCCCGCCTGCCGACCAGCCGGGCCGCGAACGTCGCCTTGTCCTTCTCGAGGATGGCGTCGACGGTCCAGGACTCCTTGGTGACGAACGCGTCGATCTCAGCCTCGCGGTCGACCACGAGCCGGACCGCCACCGACTGCACGCGCCCGGCGGACAGCCCGGTGCGGACCTTCTTCCAGAGCAGCGGGCTGAGCTTGTAGCCGACCAGTCGGTCGATCACCCGGCGCGCCTCCTGGGCGGAGACGAGCCCGCGATCGATCTTGCGGGGCTCGGCCAGCGCCGCTTCGACGGCGCCCTTGGTGATCTCATGGAAGACCACACGGTCGGGGTCGTCGAGCTTGAGCGCCTGGGCGATGTGCCAGGCGATCGCCTCGCCCTCGCGGTCGGGGTCGGCGGCGAGCAGGGTGCTGTCGGCCTTGCGCGAGGCGGCCTGCAGCTCCTTGATCTGCTTCTCCTTGCCCTTGATCACCTGGTACTCGGGCACGAACCCTGCGTCGATGTCGACGCCGATCTTCGACTTGGGCAGGTCGCGGACGTGCCCCATCGACGCCTTCACCGTGTAGCCGGCTCCGAGGAACTTGCCGAGGGTGCGCGCTTTGGAAGGGGACTCGACGATGATCAGGCGGTTGGGCATCTCAGGTGGGAGTGTCGCGCCTCGGGGCGCGGGGGCGGCCGGCAGGGGCCGAGGCCGGCCGGATGATAGCAACGGGTCGAAGCGCCGTCCCGTGGGTCGCGGGGCAGGCCGGCTCCTTAAAAGGTACGCGCAACCCGGCCTCCGCAAACATCCGTGATCGCTCCACGCAGCTGGAGGGTGGTCAGAGCGCTCCCCAGCGCGGGCGCTGCGACGCCGAGCGCGGCCGCGAGGTCGTCCGGGTGCACCGGGTCCGCGGTCAGCTGGTCGAGGATCAGGGCGAGCAGGGGATCGCCCTCGACGGCGAGCGGCCGGTCCCGCATCGAGGCCGGCCCCGCGCTGACCGGGGCGGCCAGCGCGCGACGCAGTCGCGGCGCCGCGTCGAACAGGTCATCAAGCCCGAGGTAGGGCCGGACGCCGTCGCGGATGAGCAGGTTGGTGCCGACCGAGCTCGGGCTGCGGATCGAGCCCGGGACGGCGAGCACCTCCCGCCCGAGGTCGGCGGCCCAGCGGGCTGTGCTGAGCGCGCCACTCCGAGCCGTGGCCTCGACCACCACGACCGCCTCGGCCAGCGCCGCAATGAGGCGGTTGCGGCGGGGGAAGCGCCAGCCGACCGGCGGCTCGACGCCGCCGTCCTCCGAGACGACGCAGCCGCCCAGAGCGATCTGGTCGCGGAGCTGGCGGTGCTCGCTCGGGTAGCAGAGCTCGATGCCACAGCCGAGCACGGCCAGCGTGCGGCCCTCGCCGTGCAGCGCGCCGCGGTGAGCGGCGCCGTCGATCCCCCGGGCCATGCCGCTCACCACGGTCACCCCGGCGGCGGCGAGATCGATCGCGATCTCGCGCGCGGTGAGCAGGCCGCCCGGCGTGGCACGGCGGGACCCGACGACGGCAACGCAGGGCGCGTCCGCGGGCGGCGGCGCTCCGAGCAACCAGAGCGCCAGGGGTGGGTCCTGGAGGTGCTCGAGACGCTCCGGCCAGCCCGGCGCTCCCCTGTCCAGCCGGGTGGCCGGCGGTGGACCGGTCACGGCAGAGCGGCCTCACCACGGAACCGGAGCGCCTCACCGACGTCGCTCTCCCCCACCTCCACCGCACCGCGCAGGTCGGCGATGGTGCGCGCCACCCGCAGGACGCGGAAGAACCCTCGCGCGCTCAGTTGCATCCGCTCCCCGGCGAGCGCGAGCAGGCGGCTGGCGGCCGGGGTGGCCTCGGCGGTGGCTTTGAGCACGCCGCCATCCAGTGCCGCGTTGCGCGTGCGCTGCAGCAGGCCCGGGTTGCGGGCCGATTGACGGGCGCGGGCCGAGCGCACCCGCTCACGGACGGACGCGGACGTCTCGCCGGCGCCACCGTCGAAGAGCTCGCGGAATCGTTGCCTGGGAACGTCGATCACCAGGTCGATCCGGTCGCGGATGGGACCGCTCAGCCGGCTGGAGTACTCGCCGAGGGCTCGCGGGGTGCAGCTGCACCCGGTCTCGTCGCCGAGGTGGCCGCACGGGCACGGGTTGGCGGCGGCGACGAGCGTGAAGTCCGCTGGGAAGTGCACAGCGCCACGCGACCGCACCACGACGACCGTGCGCTCCTCCAGCGGTTGCCGCAGCGCCTCGAGGTGACTGCGCGAGAACTCGCAGACCTCGTCGAGAAACAGAACCCCGCGGTGAGCCAGGCTGATCTCGCCCGGCCGAGCCAGCCCGCTGCCGCCGCCGATCAGGCCGGCGCGCGACACCGAGTGGTGGGGTGCGCGAAAGGGCGGCCGCGTCACCGTCGGCGGGCGCTCGCGCAGCGCCCCACGCAGCGAATACAGCGCTGCGACCTCGATCGACTCGTCGCCGTCGAGATCCGGGAGCAGCGAGCAGAAGGCCCGTGCCAGCATGGTCTTTCCGCTGCCCGGCGGTCCTACCATCAGCAGGTTGTGACCACCGGCGGCAGCAATCTCGAGCGCGCGCTTGGCCTGCTCCTGCCCGCGCACCTCGGAGAGGTCGGTGGCCTCCTCGACCGCGGCCGGCGGCCCCGGCGTGGCCAACGGCAGCGGGTCGCTCCCGTCGAGGTGCGCGACACAGCGCGCCAGCGAGGAGACGCCGACCACCTCGAGCAACTCGACGAGCGCCGCCTCCTCGGCGTTCTCCGCGGCGACGGCCAGGCGCCGGACCCCGGCGGCGCGGAGGCAGCGGGCCATGGGCAGCACCCCGGTCACGGGGCGCACCGAGCCGTCGAGCGCGAGCTCGCCGATGAAGCCCAGACCGTCGACCCGCAGCGAGAGGTTGCTGAGGCGGAGGATCGCCATGGCGATGGCGAGGTCGAAGCCGGTGCCCTCCTTGGGGACCTCGGCGGGAGCCAGGTTCACCGTCAGGCGACGCTGCGGGAACTCGAACCCGGAGTTGCGGATCGAGGCCCGCACCCGCTCGCGCGCCTCCTGGATGGCCCGGTCGGTGAGCCCGACGATGGTGAAGTTGGGCAGCCCGTTGGCGATGTCCGCCTCCACCAGCACGGGCACACCGGCGAGGCCGTGGACACTGCAGGCGGTGGCGCGGGCGAGCACCGCACCATGATACCTACACTATTCTGTGTATGTCGAGAAGGTCTCCCGGCGGGGCGCCGGCGGTGCGCACTGGTGATCCCGCCGGACGCGAAAAGGGCCGGTGGCAGGACTTCTGCCACCGGCCCCGTACCCCCTGACGAGATCAGGCGGGGGCGGCGTCCATGATGCGGTCGACCGAGCCGTCGGCCGAGATGCACGCCTGGAACTCAGCCACGGCGCCGCCGAGCAGGCCCGGCACACCGGCGGAGCGGTACCAGGTGCGGACCCCGATGATCCGCAAGCGATGCACGCCACCGTTGCCGTCGTACCAGGTGATGATGCTGCCGACGCCCATGTGGAACAGCGGCGTGAACACGCCGGGGTTGTGCCCGACGAAGTAGGTGCGACCGCCGACGCAGGTGTCGATCGCCGCCGACGAGTGCGTCAGCGCCGAGCGCCCGCTGCAGTCGCTGTAGTAGCTGACGTAGGTGTTGAGGCTGCCGTCAGCGCTGATCAGGCGGCTGTGGTAGGACACCGGTGGTGCCGGGGCGCGCGGGGGAGCAGGAGCGCGCGGGGGGGCCGCGACGTGGACGACGGGCCGGGAGACGCGGTGGGCGGCCGGGGCGAGCGCGGGCACCGGGGTGGCGGTGGCCACCGGGGCGGGGACGGGTGTCGCGACCGGGGCCGGCGTGGAGACCGGGCGTGCCTGCGCCGAGACGTGCGGCCTGCTGTACGCGTTGAGCCCGTTCTGCACGGGGTTGGACGCGGCGGTCAGCACCGTGGCGGTGCGGGCGGCCGACGGGGAGACGGACAGGCCGGCTCCCAGTGTTGCGGCGACCGTGCCGGTCATGATTGCAGCGAAAACCCACTTGCGAGTGGCGGTGCGTCGTGGAGCAGAGTCGGGAGCCATGCCTCACCTCCTGGTGAGTCGGCTCCACCGCTTCTTCGGTAACCCGGCTGTCTCGAATGAGACCCGTGGCTTTGCGTCACCCCTTCACAGGGGCTTTGCTTTTATCGGAAGCCGACGACGTGACCCTATGGCCAAAACGGTGCAGGAGCAGCGATGTCGGCGCTAGCTCACCGCGTCGTCATCGACGCGTGACCTTCGTTGCGCGCCCATCCGACACCGTCGGCGGCGCGTGGCACCGACGCAGCGAGGCTCGCCGCGACCGTGCCCCCTCAGTCGCCCTGGACGGCGTCCCTGATGTGCTCGCAGCGCGTCACCGCGAGGTGGTCGTCGAGCAGCAGCCCGAGGACGTCGATGCGGCAGGGTTGCTTCTGACGCTTGGTGGCGGCGCGGTACGTCTCGAGCAGCATGCGCAGCTTCTGTCGCTTGCGGGCGTCGACTGCCTCCTCGGGCAGGCCGAACGCGACGCCGCGCCTGGCCTTCACCTCGACGAGCACCAGGGTCTCGCCGTCCTCTGCGACGATGTCGATCTGTCCGATCCGGCTGCGCCAGTCGCGCGCCAGGATGCGGAAGCCCTGCTCCTTGAGGTGGTGCAGGGCCATGCTCTCGCCCGCGTGGCCGACGCGCTCGCGCAGCGGACGGGCCGGGGGCAGCTGCTCCGGGGCGCGCCGAACGCGCTCAGCCGTTGTCCGTCTCCGCGTCTGCCGCGCTGGCAACCTCGACGGGCTTCGGCTTTGTCTCGCGGGGAGCCGGCTCGTCCAGTGGGGCGACGGCCTCGTCGTCCGGAGCCTCGATGTCGTCGACCTCGTCGAGGCTGGGATCCGTCACCGGGATCTCGTCGATGAGGTCGTCGACAACTGCGTCGGCCGGCTCATCGTCCAACGCGGCGGCCTCGCGGCGGCTGACCATCGCGGCGCCGCCGATTGGCTCGCGGCGCTCGCGGATGCGCGCTCGCTTGCCCACCTTCTCGCGCAGGTAGTAGAGCTTGGCGCGGCGCACGTCACCGTGGCGCAGCACCTCGATCCTGTCGAGGCGTGGGGAGTGCACCAGGAAGGTGCGCTCGACGCCGACGCCGTGCGACACGCGGCGAACCGTGAAGCTGGTGTGCAGGCCGGTCGTGCCGTTGACTGCGATCACCACGCCCTCGAACACCTGGATGCGTTCGCGCGTCCCCTCGACGACCTTGACGTGCACGCGCACGGTGTCGCCGGATCGCAGAACCGGGACCTCCGGCTTCTCCTGCTCGCGCTGAAGCAGGTCGATGACATTCACTTGTTTCCTCCGGGAACCGCGCGCAACCGTACCAGATCCGGTCGAAGGCGCCGGGTTGATTGCTCACTCTGTTGACGGCGCCACGCGGTGATCGCCGCGTGATCGCCGTTGCGCAGCACCGCCGGCACCTCCTGGCCCTCGAATTCTGCGGGCCGGGTGTACAGGGGCGGCTCGAGGCCGCCGTCGACGGTGCCGCTGAACGTCTCCTGGTCGAGGGACTCCGGCGAGCCGACGACACCGGGCACCAGCCGCGCTGTCGCCTCGATGACCGCCATGGCGCCGACCTCGCCGCCGCTGAGCACGTAGTCGCCCACGGAGAGCTCCTCGCCGATCTCCTGGCGGGCGCGCTCGTCGACCCCCTGGTAGCGTCCGCACACCAGCAGCACGGCGGGCTCGCCCGCGAGCTCGCGCGCGACGTCCTGGGTGAACACCCGTCCCTGCGGCGACAGAAGGATGGTGCGGATGCCCGGCACCTCGGCGCGCAGGGCACGCACGGCACGGATGATCGGCTCGGGCTTGAGCACCATCCCGCCCATGCCGCCGAACTGCATGTCGTCGACCTGGCGGTGCCTGTCGGTGGTGTGGTCGCGCAGGTCGTGGACGTGCAGCTGGACATCACCTGCCTCGACGGCGCGGCCGACCACCCCGACACCGAGCGTGCCCGGGAAGACGGCCGGGAAGATGGTGACGACGTCGAAGCGGATCACGCGTCGTCCTCCGGCCACGGTGTGACCACCACCACGCCGCGCGTGAGGTCGACGCCACGCACCCACTCGCGCACCAACGGGTAGCGGCGCTCTCCGCTGTTGTTGTCGACGACGAGCACGTCGCTCGACGGCTGTTCCTCGACGTCGCGCACCACGCCGAGGTCTTCACCGTCGTCGCTGACCGCGCGCAGCCCCACCAGCTGCCAGACGAACCACTCGTCGTCACGCAGCCGGCGCGCCTGCGAGCTCTTCACGCAGAGGTACGCACCGCTCAGCGTCGCCGCCGCCTCGCGGCCGGGGATCTCGTCGAACCTCAGCAGGATCTCGTCGCCGTCCAGCGGTCGAGAGCCGGCCACGGTGAGCTGCCGCCCGTCGCGCTCGTCGAGGAGCTCGGTTCCCGGCGCGAAGCGCGCCAGGTCGCCACCGAGCATCTGCACACGCACCTCGCCGCGCACGCCGTGCACACGGCGCACATGGGCGACACGCAGCAGCGGAGGCGCCGCGTGCGTGGGTGCGGGCGGGCTGTCAGGCATGACGGCCCCCGTCGGCGAGCTCCACCTGCACGCGCTCGTGCTTGCGCAGCCCGGCTGCACGCACCACCGCGCGGATCGCCTCGATGTTGCGACCGCCCTTGCCGATCACCTTGCCCATGTCCTCCTCGGCGACGCTCACCTCGATGATGGTGGTGCGGCCGCGGGGCACCGAGTGCACGGTGATCGCCTGCTTGTTGGTGACGATGTGCTCGGTGATGAATCGCGTGAGGTCGGCGTAGTCGCTCACGACGCGGGCTCGGCCTCTGGCGACACGGCCTCGGCGGTGGGCTCCGCCTCCGGCGCCGCGGTGTCGGCCGTCTCGTCAGCGGCCTCCGCGGGGGTGGCGTCGCCGGGCGCGGCCGGCTCGGTGACGGGCCTGCCGGCGTCTTCGGCCGGCACGGCGTCGACCTCCTCCGCGGCCCCCGGGGTCTCCGAGGCGCCGGCGGCGACGACCGGCTCCGGTGCCGGCTTGAAGGTGCGCGGCACCTTGGCGAGGATGCCCTGCTCGACGAGCAGCGCCCGCGCGGCGTCGCTGGGGCGCGCTCCCTTGCCGATCCACTCGCGCACCTTGTCGGCGTCGATCTGGACGCGGGCGGGGTTGGGCAGCGGGTCGTAGAAGCCGAGCAGCTCGATGAAGCGGCCGTCGCGCGGGCTGCGCGAATCGGCGACGACGAGCCGGTAGAAGGGCCGCTTCTTGGCGCCCATCCTCTTCAGGCGAATCTTGACCAAAACCTCTCCTTTTTCTGTGGCCGGTGTGAGCCGGTCCCTACAACGGAAGCTGACTTGTGTCGATGCCGCGCAGCTGTTTGAGCAGGCGGGCCTTGCCGCGCACGCCCTTGGTGCTCTTGCCGCCGCCGAGCATCTTCATGACCGACTGCATCTGATCGAATCCCTTGAGCAGCTTGTTGACGTCGGCGATCGAGGTGCCGCTGCCCGCCGCGATGCGCTTGCGGCGCGAGCCCTTGATCACCTCGGGGTGACGGCGCTCCTTGCTGGTCATGGAGAGCACGATCGCCTCCATCCGGGCGAGGTCCTTCTCGCCGGGGATGGCCCCGCCGCCCTGCTGGGCCTGGGCGAGCAGCTTCTTGCCGCCGGGCATCATCCCGAGCACCCCCTCGAGCGGGCCCATGTTGCGCACCTGGCGCATCTGGTCGAGCCAGTCCTCCATGGTCAGCTTGCCGGCGAAGGAGCGCTCCAGCATCTCCTCGGCGCGCGACTGGTCGACGTGCTCCTGGGCACGCTCGATGAGGGTGAGGATGTCGCCCATGCCGAGGATCCGCGAGGCCATGCGGTCGGGCGCGAACGCCTCGAACTCGGACACCTTCTCGCCGATCCCGGTGTAGAGGATGGGCTTGCCGATCGTCTCGCGCATCGACAGCGCCGCCCCACCACGCGCATCGCCGTCGAGCTTGGTGAGGATCACCCCGTCGACGCCGACGGCCTCCTCGAACGCCTTGGCGACGTTGACGGCCTCCTGGCCCGTCATGGCGTCGACGACGAGCAGGGTGTCGTGGACCGTCACCTTGCGGCGGATCTCCTTGAGCTCGTCGAGCATCACCTGGTCGATCTGCAGACGCCCGGCGGTGTCGAGGATGACCACGTCGCAGTTCAGCCGCTTGGCCTCGTCGACGCCGCGCTTGCACAGCTCGGGCGGCTTGGCCTTGCCATCGGGCATGGCCACCGGGACCTGGTTGTCCTTGCCGAGACGCTCCAGCTGCTGCGCGGCCGCGGGGCGGTACGTGTCGGCGGCGACCATCAGCGGGCGATGCCCCTCCTTGCGCACCGCCAGGGCGAGCTTGGCCGCCGTCGTGGTCTTGCCACTGCCCTGGAGGCCGAGCAGCATCACCACCGTCGGCGGCTGCGACTGGTAGCTGAGCTTGCGCTGCTCGCCGCCGAGCAGGGCGGTCAGCTCCTCGTTGACGATCGACACGATCGTCTGGCCGGGGGTGAGCGACTCGAGCACCTCGGTCTGCACCGCCCGCTCGCGGATGCGCTCGACGAAGGCCCGCGCCACCTTGAAGTTGACGTCGGCCTCGAGCAGTGCCA